>NZ_RPOH01000084.1 GCF_003818135.1 Buttiauxella warmboldiae
GGGGTCGTTCGCGACCCGTTCCCGACGATCGCTCACTCACGTGGTTCCCGACCACGTGACCCCGACTGAAGGGCGAAAAACGGTGCGATTGAAGCCGGGAACAAGGGCGTCGCGTTAAGCCTTAGAAAGACATTAGCATCAGTGTTGCTGACACTCATAAAAAGATGTGACTAAGAGATAGCAACCTGGCTGAGGTTTTCTTAGTCAAAAAATTCCCGGCGAACAGGCCGGGGATTTATGCATAAGAGATAGTTTCAGAGGAAGGTCAGGACAAAAATTACTTCTCCAGCGGCCACAGCCATGCCGCACCGCGCACGCCGCTGGAATCACCGTGTACCGCTTTGCGGATTGGCGTCTCGAACTCGCCACCGAATACCCACGGTTTCACCAGCTGCGGCACCGTTTGATACAGCCGGTCGTTATTACTCATCCCGCCCCCCAACACGATAACATCGGGATCGAGAACGTTGACGATGTGCGCCAGCGATTTGGCGAGACGCATTTCATAGCGGGCGATCGCCAGCTCGGCAACCGGATCCTGCCGATCCACTAATTGCATAATCTCACTGCCCTTCAGCAGCTTGCCGCTCAGACGTTGATAGTCAGTGCTAAAACCGGTGCCTGAAATAAAGGTTTCAATACAGCCCTGTTTACCGCAATAGCATGACACTTCTTCACAAAAACGCTGCTCGTCTGCATCCATCCAGGGAAGTGGATTATGGCCCCACTCCCCCGCGGTGCCGTTGCCGCCAATTAAGCTGCGTCCGTTAATGGCGATACCCGATCCACACCCTGTCCCCACAATCACCGCAAAAACGATAGCCGCGCCCGCTGCCGCCCCGTCGGTGGCTTCGGAGACGGCAAAACAGTTGGCATCGTTTGCCAGGCGAACCTCACGGCTTAGCGCATCGCACAGGTCTTTATCGAAAGGCTGGCCGTTAAGCCAGGTGGAGTTGGCATTTTTTACCACGCGGGTATACGGCGAAATAGAGCCGGGAATGCCGATACCGATAGTTCCCCTTTCACCCGTGGCCTCTTCTGCCAGACGCACCAGCTCAACGATGGTGCCTATGGTTTGCTGATAATCATTTTTCGGCGTCGGCAGGCGATGTCGGAAAAGCTGTTGGCCGTCATCCGCCAGCGCGATAACTTCTGTTTTTGTCCCACCTAAGTCGATACCAATGCGCACGACGATGCCCTCATTTAATTAGTGTTATCAACAGAATAGAAGTGTGCCACCGTAAAGGCAATGAAACACAGCGGCCGATTCGCTATCATGCCCGCTGCGTTTAACTGACAGTCCGGGAAATAATCATGCTGTGGTTCAAAAATTTAATGGTTTACCGTTTAAGCCGTGACATCACGCTTTCAGCGGATGAGATGGAAAAACAGCTGGCCGCGTTTACCTTCACCCCCTGCGGTAGTCAGGATATGGCCAAAACCGGCTGGGTGCCGCCAATGGGGTCACACAGCGATGCATTAACCCATGTCGCCAACGGGCAGATTGTGATTTGCGCCCGTAAAGAAGAAAAAATTCTCCCGGCCCCGGTGATTAAGCAAGAACTGGAAGCGAAGATTAGCCGTCTTGAAGCCGAGCAGGCTCGTAAGCTAAAAAAAACCGAGAAAGATTCGCTGAAAGATGAAGTGCTGCACTCTTTACTGCCGCGCGCTTTTAGCCGTTTCAATCAAACCATGATGTGGATTGATACCGTAAACGGTTTGATCATGGTGGATTGCGCCAGTGCGAAGAAAGCTGAAGACACGTTAGCATTGCTGCGTAAAAGCCTTGGTTCGCTGCCGGTTGTGCCGCTGGCGTTGGAAACGCCGATTGAGCTGACGCTGACGGAGTGGGTTCGTTCAGGTGACGTGCCTGCAGGTTTTGCGCTGATGGATGAGGCTGAACTAAAAGCGATCCTGGAAGGCGGCGGCGTGATTCGCTGTAAGCAGCAGGATCTGGTATGCGATGAGATCGCAGCACATATCGAAGCCGATAAAGTGGTCACCAAATTAGCGCTCGACTGGCAGGAACGTATTCAGTTTTTAGTTGCTGATGACGGCTCGATCAAACGCCTGAAATTTGCCGATACTCTGCGAGAGCAGAATGATGATATCGATCGTGAAGATTTCGGCCAGCGCTTTGATGCCGATTTTATTCTGATGACCGGCGAGCTGGCGGCGTTGATTAAAAATCTGGTTGAAGCGTTAGGTGGGGAAGCCGAACGTTAAGCTAGTGCGCCCCTCTTCCCACAGGGAAAAGGGGCATGAAACTTTACTTATCAGCCAGATAGCGGCAAAGATAGGAAGTGGGTTCAGCCACCTGTAAATGGAATTCACTGTGCCCGGGAACATGAAACACGCTACCCGCCGCATAAGTTTTCCACTCGGTTTCGCCCGGGAGTAAAACGTGCAATGCGCCACTGATCACCGTCATCTCTTCAGGTTGAGCAGTACCGAAAGTGTATTCACCTTCAACCATCACCCCAACGCTCGCGCGGCCGGTGCTGCTGCTGGTAAAGCCAATAGATTTCACCTTACCGGAAAAGTACTCATTACTTTGAAGCATAGCCAGCCCCTTTTAAAATAGTTGAAAAAACAATATAGAGGGGATCCTGAGAGCCTGTCACGTAAATTATTGCCCGCTATCAGGTAAGCAACTCCGCGGCTAAACGCGCAATCAGCACGTTCGATAACAATACCGGAACCTGTAACGATTTTTGCAGCAAATCGCGATGTTTTTGATGAAAACCTAAACAATCCAACAGCAGCACATCGGCACCATTATTAACCAGTTTTTTTCCGGCATCGATGAGTTCCTGCTCGGTTCCATGAACCGGGTTTGCCAGCTCATACAGCGGTTCGTTGGCTAAATGCTGCCATTTTTTATGCTGGAATTTCAGCATCTCAGGAACAGGAATAATAATACCAACCTGGTGACCATCAACAATAGAGGCCACCAGAGGCGGGATTATGCGCTCAGGCTCCAGCAAAATACTATTACGCGCCGTAAGATTTGCGAAACGGTGGGAACTCATCAGTAAAATGACGGCAAAACCCTGGCTATCGAGCACTTCGATAGCCGCCTGCAAAGCCTGCTCCACTTTATTCTTACCCAGCGAGATCAAAAGATTACCGGATAAAAGCGTCAAAAGTAGCTCTTCCCCTGCTGCTGGCGCATATTTGGCCATCACTTCATCATCCGCAAGAGTGCCGAACAGGCTACATAGCTTGATTTGCTCGGCAGAGATATGATCGGTGAGGAGCGGCAGTATCTCACTGACCGGGACAATACCGATGGTGATGATTGCCAATGTCTGTTTCATGTTTCATTCCGCCTTTGTCCCATATCAGCTCTCCACTGCTGTACTGGTATCAATCCTCATAAAGGATACTCTGCTGAAGGTCGCTCAATAATCAACCACAAAGCGTAGCAGCATAGTTGCAGAGTATCTGCCGGAATCGTCAACGAAACGCCAACGGCATCATTACAACATCACGTTAATTAACTATTAACAAATGAATTAACTGAAAGTGGTGTTTTATCGTCAGGCCATTGAGCCGGTTTGCAATACGAGGAGGGAGTCATGGCATCCTTGCCGGGATATTACGTTTTTTGCGGGTCTTCATAACGCCGCCTGGCATCCAGCGCTTCCTGTTCGGTTTGGTGCTCGCTAATCAGCGTATCAGGGTGGGGATGGTCTGCACGGAGTTGATACCAGGTGACCGTTTGGTCTTTTGCACCCTTTTCAACGGCAACAATACGCGCTTCCCGGGGGTATGGAGGTCTGCTCGCCATCGCTCTTCCTTTGGTGATGAATGAGCGTTAAGTATAGCGAAGAATTAGCAGGCTCTAGCCGTATGCAATGCGGCGAGCACCGCCTCAACAATTTCCGCCGGAGGACGGGCGGCATCAACCACGTGGTGCGCGACCTGGTTATACAGCGCTTCACGCGCCGCGAGAACCTCGACAATCTCGTCGGTAATCGACCTGCCGGTAAGCGTAGGACGCTGGCCTTCTTCCGGGAATGCCGCTAAACGGGAAGCCAGGATCTGCGCCGGGGCGCGCAAATAGATGACTACACCCTGTTCACGCATAAACTGACGATTACTCTGCGCCAGAACCATACCGCCGCCGGTAGCGATAACCGTACCGGGTGCGGTAACACTTTGCAGGGCAGCAGATTCACGGCGACGAAAACCTTCCCAGCCTTCCTGAGCCACAATATCGGCGACGCTCATTTTGGTGCTGGTGAGAAGATAGTGGTCGGTATCAACAAAGTTACAGCCCAATGCCTGCGCTAAAGCAACACCGACGGTTGTTTTGCCGCAGCCTCGCGCGCCGACTAAATAAATGGGTTGAGTCATCGGTGGCTAATCCTTAGAAATTCGCCAAAGAGCATCATCATACCAGCAAGCTAGTACGCGTTGTAGCGTTACCTCGGTATTAAGCGCTTTTTGAACGACTGGCAGTGAGCAGCCATTTTTCCAGTTCGTTGGCAAACAGCTGGCGGTCGCGCTGGTTAAGGCTGTCCGGCCCGCCGGTCTGTACCCCACTGGCTCTTAATGTATCCATAAAATCACGCATCGTCAGGCGTTCACGAATGGTGGCTGGCGTATAAAGCTCGCCGCGAGGATTTAATGCAATAGCCCCCTTCTCCAGCACATCGGCGGCCAGAGGAATGTCTGCGGTGATAACTAAGTCACCTTTCGCACAGCGGCGTACGATTTCGTTATCTGCTACATCAAAACCGGAGGCCACTTGCAGGCTGCGGATAAAGCGCGACGCTGGAACTTTTATTGCCTGATTGGCAACCAGCGTGACCATGATTTGCGCGCGCTCTGCGGCACGGAACAGCACTTCTTTAATCACTTTTGGACACGCATCCGCATCCACCCAAATTTGCATCACGACTCCTGATAGTCGGTAGGAATGGGGCGATCTTGCCGTGCTTTTTCAGAATCGCCAACTTTATCTTTGCGCCTGGTTAGCCGAAGCCGCAGAAATCACGTTAAGCTATGCTCATCACACAACTCAAAACGATGGAGTGGGACTTTGGATAAGAAAATTGGGTTTATCGGTTGCGGCAACATGGGAAAAGCCATTCTTGGCGGCCTGATAGCCAGTGGACAAGTGCTACCAGGCAATATCTGGGTCTACACGCCATCGCCGGACAAAGTAGCGGCATTGCGCGATCGATACGGCGTGAATGCGGCGCAAAGCGCACAGGAAGTGGCACAAATCGCAGATATCGTTTTCGGGGCGGTGAAACCCAACGTGATGCTAAAGGTGCTGGGCGAAGTCAACTCCAGCCTGAATAAAGATACCGTAGTGATTTCAATTGCCGCGGGCGTGACGCTGGGCTCACTGGCGAAAGCGCTGGGACACGATCGCAAAATTATCCGCGCCATGCCCAACACCCCGGCGTTAGTCAACGCGGGCATGACCTCGATTACGCCGAACGCGCTGGTGACGTCAGAAGATATCGCCGACGCGGTGAATATTTTCCGCAGCTTCGGGCTTGCGGAAGTGGTAACGGAAAATATGATCCATCCGGTCGTTGGCGTCAGCGGTTCAGCACCGGCTTATGTGTTTATGTTTATCGAAGCGATGGCTGATGCCGCAGTACTCGGCGGAATGCCGCGTAAACAGGCGTATCAGTTTGCCGCCCAGGCGGTGATGGGGTCTGCCAAAATGGTACTGGAAACCGGGCAGCATCCGGGGGAGCTGAAAGATCAGGTTTGCTCGCCGGGCGGCACCACGATTGAAGCGGTAAAAGTGCTGGAAGAGAAAGGCTTCAGAGCCGCAGTGATGGAGGCCGTGGTGAAATGCATGGCGAAATCCGAGCACTTAGGCAAAGCATAATTCGCGCCCCTCTCCTGCCCTGGCTGTCTCTTCGTCACATCTTGATGAGCGTCAGCAACATTGACGCTCACGCATTGCTCAGGCTTAACGCGGCGAACTTGTCCCCGGCGTCAATCGCACCGTTTTTCGCCCTTCAGTCAGGCCCACGTGGTCAGGAAGGGTCCAGAAGGAAGTCTGCGCCGGGGGAAAGTATGATTTTTGGGTGAGCCAGCGAGCCGGCTCACCCATTCAGGCTATCGGACTTGTTTTTTCAGGCAAGCACTCATGAAAGTTTTTCGCGCCTCGCCGGACAATGTTTGCCTGCCCGCTTCGGCATTACACTCTTTCATTTTCTGCTGTTGTGGCGTCAGGCTTTTATCTGCTGGCGCCGACTGGCTGTTTTTCAGACAGCGACTCATGTAGGCCTTACGTTCATCCCCTTTCAGGGTTTGTGCGCTAGCCTGTTGGTTACAGGTGGTCATACGCTGCTGCTGCGGCGTCATCGTTTTCTCTGCCGCCATAGCCATACCAGACCCGACGACTCCCGCCAGTAACGCGATCGCTAATACGTTTTTCATAGCACCATCCTTTTTATTGTGGTGCGTTAATTTTGGTCGCTGGTGGCGAAAAACGCGAACGGTTAAGCCAGATATTGCGTAACTTATTACCCGGATACAACGCTGGCGGCCGCAATTTTGCAGGTAATATCGAGAAACCACATTGAGATAAGAATATGGGCTAGCGCATTGCTTAAATTATGCTAATAAATAATTAAGCAATTAATAAAACAGAAATAGCGACTATCCAATACAGGGATCGGCTAACAGCCGCGATAAATATTGTTTCAGCAGCGCGGTATCATACACAGAGACGGCATCATCTGGCCTGGTTTCGTTTAAAGCATCTTCAATATGTGTGACGATAGCCTGCCTGTCACCCTGTTCCATTCTGGCAAGCATCGCAAAAACCACTATTTCCAGCGCTTCAATCTGCGCCACGAATTCTTTCGACTCAGCTTCTTTTTCGGCAAGTTTAGCCAGTAATTCAGAAATAAGATTTTTCATAATTCCAGCCACCAGAGATGTGAAGCATGACGTTAGCATTATGATTTCCAGTTGCCTAGAGGGTGGCAAAATTATTTTTCCACTACTTTAACGATCTGCATCTAAACGCAAAAATATCACTAAAGAGTTATTCCATTTCTGACATTAATCGCCAACGTTATTGCCAACAGAACAGGCTTATTCGGTGCGCTCTTTAAATAAAAAATAGCTCAGTAATAACTGCAAGTTATTATGAGTGTGCTGACAAAACGGCAAGACGTTTATCATCCAGTGCAAATTTATCGACAAAGCCCATAGCCACGCATTCCCAGGTGGAAGTGGCTGGCATGGGCGGCGTTATACTCGGGCCCCAGCGCGTTTCCAAAAAAGGGGCACCCATTTTTGAATACCGCATGCAGGTATTCGCGCCCCTTTCCGCTGCCCTTCCACTCTTTCAGCACGCTAATTTGCTGCTGGTTGGCAAAACGGAAACCGCTGACGTCCAGAGCATCGGCTGTTGCATGCTCACTGCGGCGAGCATCCTCACGGTGATAAATATTTCGACAGGCGAAACTGCCCAGATGATTGATGCGCGTAAGCTTGCTGCCAACCTCTATCTGCGCGAGCGGCACCGCACGCTGGTGAACAAACATGGTGGTACTGAGTGCGAGCGGGCAGCTTGCCAGAAAGCTACTGCTAAGCCCTACGCTGCCAAAATCCTGCACCCGCACGACATTCGTCAGCGGGCAATTGCCCTTAGCGTCTGCGCTGCTGCGGAAATTCAGTTGCCCACGGGCTTTCGCCTGCTCTAACAGCGCAAGACATGCCTGCGGATGATTGGCCATCTGGCGCAATTTGTAGGTAGTCACCAGCGTCGGCGGGTCGTCAATGGAGAGCGGCGTAAACGGATTGTACTGCGCGGGCAGGCGCTCATACAGCCAGAACCCTGCGGCGACCATAATGGCTAAACCCATCACTCTTTTTACTCCTTTCGCCATTCCATCACCTGATTTTGTTTACGGAATAATCATTATAGAAGTTACGCGGTTTTAAGCGGCAGGAAGCACATGAATCCTCGTAATGAGCATGATATGTTGTCCGCCTTTGTTGAGTTTAAGGATGGGTTTGGGCATGGCAAAACTGCGGGTGGGTATCGTGTTTGGCGGCAAGTCAGCGGAACACGAAGTGTCGTTACAGTCGGCGAAAAATATCGTCGACGCCATTGATAAGTCAAAATTTGAAGTGGTGTTGCTGGGCATTGATAAACAGGGCCAGTGGCATATCAATGATGCGTCCAGCTATCTGTTAAACGCAGAAAACCCGGCGCTGATCGCCCTGAATCGTTCAGGAACGAATGTTGCCGTGGTGCCAGGGCTGACTGAAAACCAGCTGATTGACTCCTCCTCCGCTCAGCTTTTGCCGCCGGTTGATGTCATTTTCCCGATTGTTCACGGAACCTTAGGTGAAGATGGCTCCCTGCAGGGGATGCTGCGTATGGCTAACCTGCCGTTTGTTGGCTCCGCGGTGCTCGGCTCTGCCGTCAGTATGGATAAAGACGTCACCAAACGTCTGCTGCGCGATGCCGGGCTGAATATCGCGCCGTTTATTACGCTCACCCGCGCAAACCATAACAAAACCCGCTTTAGCGAAGTTGAAGCCAAACTGGGCCTGCCGCTGTTTATTAAACCTGCCAACCAGGGCTCGTCTGTCGGCGTCAGCAAAGTGAGCCACCCTGAGCAGTACGCTGCGGCGGTTGCGTTAGCCTTCGAATTTGACCATAAGGTCGTGGTGGAAAACGGTATTAAAGGCCGTGAAATTGAATGTGCGGTGCTGGGTAATGATGAGCCGCAGGCCAGCACCTGTGGCGAAGTGGTGGTAAGCCACGATTTTTACTCTTACGACACCAAATACATTGATGATAAAGGCGCACAGGTTGTGGTGCCTGCGGCAATTCCGGCGGAAATTAACGATAAGATTCGCCAGATAGCAATACGTGCCTATCAGACGCTGGAATGCAGCGGAATGGCGCGAGTGGATGTGTTCCTGACGGACGAAGGTGATGTCATTATTAATGAGATCAACACGCTACCGGGCTTTACCAATATCAGCATGTACCCAAAACTCTGGCAGGCAAGCGGTTTAGATTATCAGACGCTGATTACGCGCTTAATTGAGCTGGCCCTTGAGCGCCACCGGCAAGATTGCGCTCTGAAGAGTTCAATTACCGCCTGAGCCTACTCTTTCGCCGTCTCTTCGGGTTGCGGACGACGGCGAATGATAAACCCCGCCAGCCAGAAACAGATCACCCAGGTCACCAGCCCCACGGCGTAATTCTGCCAGCCTTCAGTTTTAAACCCCAGCAGGCCAATCACACCATTGAGAATAAAGATCAGGCCAATCGCTACGGCGTAATAGTGCCAGTCACGGCGCATTTTTGCAGATAATGTTTTCGCAGACATGGTGCCATCCGTCAGGACAAAAAAGAGCGGTTATTGTCGCACAGGCCGCGGCGAGAAACCGCACGTTACTGCGCAGCAGGCGCAAGATTGTTACCTAACTAGCCACTAAGTTACAGATATGTGATCTAAAACATAGATTGATAAACCAGGAATATTCTGCCCGCAAAATTACCAACAATCTGATATTGACAAAGCAGATGACCTGCCAGACTCATCGCAATCGCATCCGGATTCGAGTTGCTTTAGCTATGTGTGAGAGGTCGTGATGGCTGAGATGAGTTTGTCGAAACAGGTGGTTCCTGTTGAGCCCGTTTCAATAACCAAAACAGAGGGATCTACCCGCAGTAATCTGGCTTACGCGGTCTTCATTTTATTCTGCTTTTGGGTGGGTATGCAGTTCCTGAGTTTAGTGGTTCACGCACCCGGCGTGCTTGAACACCTCGCCCAGAGCAACGATGCGACACGTCCACGTATTGAAATGGGGCTGGTAGTCAGCACCGTCTTTGGTCTGGTGCCGTTTCTCGCAGGCTGCGCGCTGCTAAGTTTGATGGGGCTGGCGGTAAAATTTCACCATCGCCATCATTTCTAAGTCAAAAATGAGTAAACGCAGAGCCGATAACTCTGCGTTCCCGCTTAGCACTTACCGTTTCATACAGGCCGCGCGCCGCTCATCAACTCGTTTAGCAAACCACGCCGTTGTCAGATTGCGGGTAATTTTTGGACTTTCAAGGGTAATCCCCGGCAGTATTGCACGCGGTAACTTGTTACCCGCTTTTTTCTCCGCCAGAGCATAAACCTGCTGGTATAAATCCGTGCTCTCGAAGTCGATGCTGTCGCCTTTCTGCAGCGCCCGGTGGATCTGGCTTTCGCTCATATCAAGTTGGCCTGCCAGTTTCCTGACCGCCAGCTCCGTGCTGCCCGCCTTATCGGTATTATACAAAATTAAGTCGCCATCCAGCGCCAGCTTCACCCCGCTCGCTTTGCTGAGCGCACTCTGGAATGCAGCATTGCGGCTGGCATACCACCCGGCGTTAAAATCTGCAAAACGGTATAGCGGCTGAGGGTAATTTGCCGGGTAATTCAGCAGGTGATAAGTACCGAACCATAGACCCCCACGCCGGGAGAAGACTTCCTGGCGGACGGTGCCTTCCATCTTCCACGGATACCCCTCGGTATGAAGCTCCGCAAATGCGATACTGACCTGCATCGGGCCACCGGTATGTACCGGGTTCAGGTTGCCAAATAATTTTTGCCCCATCGGCACCATGCCGATGAAATCATCAAAAATCGCACTGAGCTGCCCTTCGGTTCTGACGCTATCCAGGCGTTCGCTATAGCTTTTTCCATTCGGCGATTTGATAAGTAAAGCGGTGTGGACCAGAAATACCGGAATATGCATTTTCTCGGCCCGGCGGTCGATCTCTTGCCAGGCAATTTTGCTGAGATTGGGCACCGAGGGATCGGGCACCAGATTAGACTCCTGTTGCGCCACCGCCAGTACCGAACAGATATTCTCTTCGGTTGGGGCGATGTTCTGGCTCTTAAACGTGGTAGCCAACTCTTTCGCCCAGCCGCTGCGATTCTTTACGCTGGCAGGAATTTTCTGCTTTACCACGGTTTCGACATCAACCGTTTTTGTGGTTTCCGAAACCGAGGGGGCAGTTTTAGTCGTACACCCCGCCAGCACAAATAACGCTGCCATGCCGAGGGTGAAAAGCCCATGCTGCCTGCTAAAGGTCAAAGTTGTCATCGCGTTCCGTAGGGATTATTTTTGCTGGTTCGACGAAATAATAGCCGTTCTGTGACCAGACGTTTATCAATAAACTTCAGCTGCGGGGAATGAATTAATCGGGCAGAAGTGACCTGCCCGACTCAGTGTTACACCGGCTCACCTGCTTTGAGCGGAATATCCTGCAACGTCAGCTCAAAGCTGCGCAGACGTTTGTAGATAGACATCAGTTCCACAAGCGTGGTCCACGAATTTATCAGATACTGGAATGAACCCCGAACCTGGCCAAATACGTTGGTAATTTGCGTCATCAGACCGAGCGTGATAGTCCCCGCCACAATCGACGGGAACAGCAAGATCAGGCCAAATACGTTATCAACCTGCAAGTAGAGAATGCGGGCAATGTTGAAGTACATATAGTGGAAGTACAGGCGGAAATAGTTCCTGCGAACCCCGTCGAACAGCTCTTTAACGGTTGGCGGAGAGGCACGAGAAGGGTCGTCTTCGCCATAAACCAGCTCTTTACGATAAGCCGCTTCCACACGTTGATTCTTGAACTCAAGCCCTGGCAGCTTGATCCCCACCGCCGCCAGCAAACCGGTCCCCAACAGCGACCAGATAATAGCAGCGATCACCAGACCGTAAGGGACATGCCCAACAACAGGCAGCTCAGGAACGTGGTCGGAAAGAGTCACCAGCACCGGTAAGAAGGCGATAAGCGTCATAATGGCGTTAATAAAGCTGACGCCCATATTTTCCAGCGTCGAGGCAAAGCGCATGGTATCTTCCTGCACACGCTGCGCGGCACCTTCGATATGGCGCAGCAGCTGCCAGTTCTCCATATAGTATTCGTTCATCGCGGTGCGCCAGCGGAAGACATAGTGGCTGACGAAAAAATTGTTCATCACGCCAACAATCACGGCAATCAACGCAATCCCCAGAAACACACCAATTTCATGATAGAACTGTTCGATGGTCACTTTATGCGGCGTACTAAGGGCCGTCTGGATGAGATCGTAAAACGGGGCATACCATGCATTTATCGCGACCCCCACTTCCACCAGAAACCAGGTGACGAAAACGATCAGCGAGGAGCCGAGAATGGACCAATACTGCCAACGGTGCGGGCTGTAGATAAACCAGAACAGAGCAAACACGCCTACACAGAGTGCGTAATAAGCATAAAACACCAGATAGCCCATCGACCAGAATCGGGCGGCGCTGATTGGCGCTTCGCCACCCGCGCCGGTGATATGCTCAAGCCACTGCCCTCCGCCAAACTGCCAGAAGATTATGGCGATCAGCGCCCAAATAAAAACCGACAGGAAAAACGCTGTCGGGCGTGGGAAAAACGATTTAAACATCTACAACACTCCTGAAAACAAACTCTTATTGTTATGAACCGTCGGGCACAATAAGGCTCGCGAAATGTTGTATCAAGAGATATCAGGCTACATGTTGTTTTACCACTCGCTGAGAATCTCTGCGGTCGTTTTTACCCGCAGGGGATTGCCAGGAATGATAAAGTCACGCCAGACATCGTTGTCATGCTCGATCAACACTTCAGCAAACGCTGCCTGACGATTTGCTGTGGTATGGGCATCAAGAGCGACAGCTATCGCATAGCCGCGACTGGCGCCGTTTTTAATAGTAGCGCCCACGCAATAAACCGTTGTACAACCGCAAACGACAAATTCGTTTATCTGGTGGCCACGGAGTATTTCTCCAGGCTTTGTGCGATAACACAAATCACCGGCTGATTGGGCCTTAAACGGTATAAAGCTTAGGTTCGCCCTGCGGCCGGGTTTTAAAGCGCCGATGCAGCCACAGATACTGCTCCGGGGCGCGCATGATTTCATGTTCAATTTTACGGTTCATGTATTCGGCGGCGGCCTGTTCATCATCGAGCGGGTAGTCACAAAACTCCGGTTCGATAACCAGCTGATAGCCTGACCCATCGGCCTTGCGGATCAGAACGATAGTCAGAATGGCGGGTTTTGCCAGGCGAGCTATGGTGTGGGTTCCATTAGTGGTTGCAGCCTGTTGTACCGCAAAGAAAGAGGCAAAAGAACTGCCTTTGGGGCCGTAATCTTGATCCGGGGCAAACCAGACGGCCTCGCCCGATTTAAGCGCTTTTACCATCCCTTTCAGATTACGGCGATCCAACATCGCTTTATTGGAGCGCGAACGGCCACGCGTCTGCACAAACTCCATCGCTTTGTTATTGTGCGGACGGTACATTGCCATCATCGGACGGCAAAGACCCATCACGCGGCCCCCCAGTTCCAGCGACATAAAATGCACGCCGATAGCCATCACGCCCTGCCCTTTTTCACAGGCCGCGGTAATATGTTGAAGCCCGCTGACTTCGAACCACTTACGCACGCGCGCATCTGACCAGAACCAGGCCATGCCGGTTTCAATCAGGCCCATACCAAGCGACGAGAAATTCTGCTCAACGATGGCATCAATCTGCGCATCGGTATACTGCGGGAAACAAAGTTTAAGGTTCTGGCGGGCAATAGAAACCCGGCGTTTGAGAAAACGCATCGAGGTTCGGCCAATCAGATCGCCCATTTTCAGCAGGACGGGGTAAGGCAGTTGCACCCACAGCCATAAAATAGCCAGACCAAACCAGGTCAGCCAGTAGCGGGGGTGCAGGAGTTCTGTTCGGAAGTGTGGTTTACGGGACATTATCAGCTTCTGTATGCGTAATAAGTGTGTATCGCATAAGGAAGTCATTCATTAGCGGTACAGCATGGTGCTATGACTAAGACGCCGCCTGGCGGTAATAGTTGCAGCAGTGTAATCAAAGATCTTCCGATCATACGCACTTTTTGATCAAGCCATGTATAGATGTTGTCAGTTTTTTTTAGATATTTCGCTTTCTGGTGTCAGCATCAGCAGTTATGAGCATGTGGCTACTCAAAAAACAGGCTGTTTAAATAAACTTGCTGGCTGCTGCCTGGCGGGTGCGGCAGGCAACATAGCCTCGCTGAAATGGCGCGTTACGTTTTTTCTTATTCCATACCTCTTTTTCCACGTTTGCGCAGCACCATAGCGTAGTATAAATACGATTAATCTCGCTTCACTTCGTTTAATGGGTTATCCGCGTTGAAAATTCGTCTCCCGCGCCTTGCCGCGCTCGTTATTGCTGCGCTGCCAATGTTGAGCTTTGCACAAACCTCTCCCGATCCTGTTTTTGCCGCAGAGATTGTGGACCGCTATGCCAACCATATCTATTACGGCAGCGGCGCAACCGGCATGGCTATCGTCGTTATCGATGGCAATCAGCGTGTGTTCAGCAGCTTTGGTGAAACCCGTCCCGGTAATAACGTGCGCCCACAGCTTGACTCGGTTATTCGCATCGCTTCGCTGACCAAGCTGATGACCAGTGAGATGCTGGTAAAAATGTTGGATCAGGGAAAAGTGCGGCTTAACGATCCGTTGAGCAAGTATGCTCCGGCTGGAGCCAGGGTCCCGACCTACCAGGGTAAACCTATCACCCTTGTCAATCTGGCAACCCATACCAGCGCTTTGCCTCGCGAACAGCCAGGCGGGGCGGCGCATCGAACCGTGTTTACCTGGCCGACTCGTGAACAGCGCTGGAACTGGCTTGCCACCGCCAGTTTAAAAAGCGTGCCGGGCACCATCGCCTCCTATTCAAATCTGGCTTTTGATTTGCTCGCCGATGCGCTCAGCCGCGCGGCAGGTAAACCTTATCCCGCCCTGTTCGAAGAGCAAATCACTCGTCCGCTGGGTATGAAAGATACTACCTTTACCCCCTCACCCGATCAGTGTAAGCGCCTGATGGTAGCCGAAAAAGGGGCCAGCCCGTGCGATAACGCTCTGGCGGCAATAGGTAGCGGTGGCGTTTATTCCACCCCAGACGACATGATGCGCTGGATGCAGCAGTTCCTCAGCTCTGATTTCCATCGCCGCAATACCCAGGCCGACAGAATGCAGTCGTTGATCTATCAGCGTGCTCAGCTCAGCAAAATTATCGGTATGGATGTACCAGGAAAAGCGGATGCGTTGGGGCTTGGCTGGGTCTATATGGCACCGAAAAACGGCCGCCCTGGCATTGTGCAGAAAACAGGCGGCGGCGGTGGTTTTATCACTTATATGGCGATGGTACCGGAAAGCAACGTCGGCGTATTTGTGGTTGTCACCCGCTCACCGTTAACCCGCTTTGTGAATATGAGCAACGGCGTGAATGATTTGGTGGCGGAATTAAGCGGCTTTACGCCGAAAATCAGCCCGGCTTCCTGATAAGAGAGCAGATTGGCCCTGGATGGATCAGGAAGGAAAACGTGCGGTTTTCCTTCCTGGTGACGATCGGCCGACTGGCTATGCACGAATCGTATCGTTACCGAAACCAATCCATTTATAGGTTGTCAGTGCTTCAAGCCCCATAGGACCGCGGGCATGCAGCTTTTGCGTACTGACGGCAACTTCGGCCCCCAGGCCGAACTGCGCACCATCGGTAAAACGCGTAGAGGCATTGACGTAAACCGCTGAGGAATCGACTTCATTCACAAAGCGGTTCGCATGGCTTAGCGTGCGCGTCAGGATGGCATCGGAGTGCTGGGTGCCATGCTGCCGAATGTGATCGATGGCATCATCCATATCGGCGACAACTTTCACATTCAGATGCAGCGACAGCCATTCATCATCGTACTCTTCCGCTTTTACCGGCAACACTTCTGCCGGGCCGTTTTGCAACAGTGGCAAAGATTTTTCATCAGCATGGAGCGTGACACCGGACTCTGCCATTTGCTGGCTTAATACGGGTAAGAAAGTTGTGGCAATTCCCTGATGCACCAGCAGAGTTTCAACAGTATTACAGGTGCTCGGGCGCTGTGTTTTCGCATTTACGATGATATTCAGTGCTGGTGTAAACTCAGCACTTTCATCAACAAAAATATGGCACACGCCAATGCCACCAGTGATTACCGGAATAGTGGATTGTTCACGACAGAGCTTATGCAGCCCGGCACCGCCACGCGGGATCAGCATGTCGATATACTTGTCCATACGCAGCATTTCATTGACCAGCGCCCGCTCCGGGCTTTCAATTGCCTGTACCGCCGCTGCGGGCAACCCACATTCAGCCAGCGCTTGCTGAATAACTTTTACCGTGGCGGCGTTGGTGCGCCAGGTCTCTTTCCCACCGCGTAAAATTGCCGCATTGCCTGTTTTCAGGCACAGCGAGGCGACATCAACGGTGACGTTCGGTCGTGCTTCATAAATCACGCCCACCACGCCCAAAGGCACGCGACGGCGCTCAAGACGCAGGCCGCTATCCAGCATGCCGCCATCCATTACCTGGCCGACGGGATCGGCCAGATGACACACCTGGCGGACATCATCGGCGATGCTTTTTAAACGCGCCGGTGTCAACAGCAGGCGATCGAGCATCGCTTCGCTCAGGCCGTTAGCTTTTGCCTGCGCTAAATCCTGCTCGTTAGCCGTCAGGATATTTTCAGCCTGTCGTTCCAGATAATCTGCGATACGTTCCAGCGCGCGATTTTTTTCGCGGCTCGAGAGCAGCGCCATCTGATAAGAGGCTGCTTTGGCAGCTTTACCCATTTGTTCCAGCATTGCCTGCTCCTTAGTTAACTATCATGTCGTCACGATGAACCGCCACCGGGCCGTATTCATAGCCAAGGATCTCATCGATTTGTTGGGAGTGATGGCCCGCAATGCGGCGTAAAGCATCGCTGTTATAACGGCAAACACCGTGGGCGACATCACGGCCTTCAAGGCTACGGATACGGATAACTTCCCCACGAGAGAAGTTTCCTTTCACGCTTTTAATCCCCTTAGGCAATAAAGAGCTGCCGCGTTCAAGCATCGCCGCCAGCGCGCCATCATCAACCGTGATTTCACCGGCAGGGGGGGCACCAAAGATCCAGCGCTTACGATTTTCTAACGGAGATTGCTGTGCATGGAAACGCGTACCGACAGCGGTCCCTGCCATCACATCACCGATTACGCCAGGTTTACTCCCTGCGGCAATGACTACCTCAATGCCGGCACGGCAGGCAACATCGGCAGCCTGCAGCTTGGTACCCATGCCGCCCGTTCCCAGGCCGGAAATGCTGTCGCCCGCGATGGCACGCAGCGCATCATCAATGCCATGCACTTCTTTGATTAACTCTGCGGCTGGGTTATTACGCGGGTCGGCGGTGAAGAGCCCCTGCTGGTCCGTTAACAGCAGCAGCTTATCGGCACCAGCCAGAATGGCGGCCAGCGCGGAAAGGTTATCATTGTCGCCAACTTTGATTTCAGCCGTCGCCACAGCATCGTTTTCATTGATGACGGGGACGATGTTGTTATCCAGCAGGGCGCGCAGGGTATCGCGCGCGTTCAGGAAACGTTCGCGATCTTCCATATCGGCACGCGTCAGCAGCATCTGCCCGACGTGAATACCATAGATAGAAAAGAGCTGTTCCCACAGTTGGATCAGCCTGCTCTGCCCTACCGCCGCCAGCAATTGTTTTGAAGCAATCGTGGCGGGAAGGTCGGGGTAGCCTAAATGCTCACGTCCCGCGGCAATCGCCCCGGAAGTCACAATAACGATACGATGCCCGCAGGCATGAAGTTGCGCGCACTGGCGCACCAGCTCAACAATATGAGCCCGATTCAGGCGGCGTGAGCCACCGGTTAATACGCTGGTGCCTAGTTTAACCACCAGCGTCTGGCTATCACTCATGATTCTCTGCCGTTTCAACAAAATGGGAAAATTAAAATGCCAGATGACGTTGTAACAGGACTGGTGCGGCTTGCCAACTCTCCTGAAAAGGAAAGCGCCAGCCACAGGCTAAAGGATCAGCTAACGTAGCGGCAAAGTTTTACACATTTATGACGTTGCAAATTAATTAATTTTATTTAGTCTTTATCTTATTCTGTCATAAATCCTTCATCTCCAGACGATAAAACTCTCTGCGTTTTTAACGGGATATTTCCCGATTAATTTAGCGCGTACCACACTTATACTTATTGGGATGAAAAATGAAAAAGTCCACGCTGGCATTAATGGTATTAGGTTTCCTTGCGTCATCAACTTCTTCTCAGGCGGCAGAAATTTATAATAAAGACGGCAATAAGCTTAATGTTTATGGCAAAGTTAAAGCAATGCATTACTTAAGCGATGACAACAGCAAGGACGGCGACCAGACTTATGTTCGTTTTGGTTTTAAAGGTGAAACGCAAATCAATGACCAATTGACCGGTTATGGTCAGTGGGAAGCTGAGTTTTCAGGAAATAAAGACGAAAGCAGCTCCACGACGAAAACACGTTATGCTTTTGCCGGGCTAAAATATGCCAATGTTGGTTCATTTGATTATGGCCGTAGCCTTGGTGCGTTATATGATGTGGAAGCCTGGACCGATATGTTCCCTGAATTTGGCGGTGACTCGTCTGCCAAAACAGATAACTTTATGACTAAACGTGCGTCTGGCCTGGCTACATTACGCAGCACAGATTTCTTTGGCGCGATAGATGGCCTGAACATGACGCTGCAATATCAGGGCAAAAACGAAGGCCGTGATGTGTCTAAGCAAAATGGTGATGGTTTCGGTAGCGCGCTGACCTATGATTTTGGCGGCAGTGACTTCCAGCTGGGCGGCGCCTATACCACATCTGACCGTACCGACGCACAGCAGGCTACGACACGTGGTAATGGCGATCGGGCTGATGCCTGGGCGACGGGCGTAAAATACGATGCGAATAATCTGTATGTCGCATCCATGTATTCTGAAACACGTAATATGACCCCAATTTCTGGGGGCTTTGCCAATAAAACGCAGAATTTTGAAGCGGTTATTCAATATCAATTCGATTTCGGCCTGCGTCCATCATTGGGCTATGTGCAGCAGAAAGGCAAGGATATTGAAAATATTGGTGATGCCGACCTGGTTAAATATATTGATGTTGGCGCAACCTACTACTTTAATAAAAATATGTCGGCCTTCGTCGATTATAAAATTAACCAGCTGGATGACAATAACCCGCTGGGTATTAAAAATGATGACATCGTCGCATTAGGTATGGTTTATCAGTTCTAACCTGTAAATACCCCTCCGTTCTCATCAAAGGACGGAGGGGTTAATTTATGCAGAAAGCTTAACCGGTTTTTCCGTAAAGTCTTCCGCAGGTACCAGAGCAAGTTCGAGAGTATTCAACAACGCAAACAAACGTTCATGGAAGCCACGTAAAGTCTGTTCAAGTCTTTCATTCACTTCCTCGTCTTTTGCCGAGGTTGCGCTCCACTTCCCGTCTTTGTCAAACAGACCAAAATGGTAAGTGTAGGTAAATTGCTTTTCCTGCGCTTCCAGCTCCATCCACCAGCCCCAGAATTCACGCTTTTCTGGCGCAGGCTTCACGTTGACGCACACAGCCAGGCAATCGAAGAAGAAACGGTTACCTTCACATTGCTCTTCCCGGATATAGGGGCCAAGCGCGGCGAATTTTTTAATCAATCTACTTTTCGGGTGTCCACTCGGTAACGTCATTGCGATCTCCTGTTGTGAAGCAACTGTTTTACCAAACCGCTGAAATTTAGCAAATCATTAACGTAATCTCTGCTTGATCCATCCGGTAATTTCTTTCAGCGCCTTGTCAAAATTTCGATACACCGGGTTAAACGGGATCGCTAACAGCTTACCATCCGCAGATGACGAAGTGATTAAACGCGAGTCGTCTTCAGGGCTAAAGGGATCGTTTACCCAGTAGCCAGAGAGCATCGGCGTTGGGCAGTGGCGCCCCAGCAGGCCCTGGGTTTTTAATGAATAGCGATTCAGCTCCACGCGCAACGCGTTATCCGAAGCGTCATTCATTCCAAGGCGGCTGGCCAGCACGTCAATATACATTTCCGGCACCTGCGCCTGGCGTGTGGCATCGCTAAGTAAGCTATGCACCACCGGCCCAAGACAGGCCACCGCTTTCAGACGCGATGCTTCGATATAGCCAAGGCGCACGGCGACGTTGGCGCCAAAACGGAAGCCAAACGCCGCCACGCGGGTGTGGTCAACCCATGGGATATTTGGCAACGCTTTTAAAACGTGCTGGTGTAACAGGCTGGAATCCTGGGTCAGTTTCCATTTAGAGGAGAAACCAACCGACGGCATATCGATGGTCAGCATCGCCATCCCTGCAGGGGCAAAATATTTCTCAAACAGGGTGTAATAATCGCTTTGCAGGGCGTCAAGACCGCCGCAGATTAGTACCGTCGGGAAAGGGCCCTGCCCCTCTTTTGGCATATGGAGGAACCCGGTGATGGTACCGCCGCCTGCGATAGGGAATTCAAGCTCCCGTAAACCACCGGCAAGACGAGGTGCGGCTTCTTCATAAGCACGATTGGCCAGAACCTGGGCCTGCTCCGCCAGTTGATCGCCCTTCAAATGTGGGTAGGCGGCGATGCTATAAAGATTAGCCGCCTGCAGCCAGTATTTGCCGCTTCGGACCTGGTCCGTTTCCTGATTGGCACGCTGCTGCCACACCATGGCCTGCTTCGACCATTCATAGATCCAGTTACCGCCGCGATAACCCACCACCGTATCAAACAAATCATCGCTGGTGCGCTCGCCGGTGTTAGCAGCGATTCGCGCCTGAACTTCAAGGATTTCGCGTGGGTCAACGCCGCGCCAGACCCAAAGCAGGCGGTTGATCATGCGGTACCACTGGGGAACGGCAGCACCGTCCAACGCCGACTGGATAACAGGGGCAGCCTGATGCTTAGTGCGCCGAACTAAGGTCGAGGTCTCGGGGTGCTTAAAGCGCGGTTTAAACAGGGTTTCGCTAAGATTGGCCTGCGACATCGTTATCTGCCTCCATACAAACGTCAGAAATGGGGCCATTGTACTCTGTCGGCTGCTAAATAACACAAACGCCCGGCGATGCCGGGCGTAAATCAATGCAAATCCTGAGGCTATTAACGACCAGCTAAAGGTGGAATAAAGGCAACCCCCATGTCCCACGGCTGCTCAATCCAGGTATCCTGCGGGATATCGATAACGTAATCGTCAACCAATGGCTGGCCAGCAGGCTTGGCGAAGATCGTGACGAAATGCGCTTTCGGGTACATTTCACGGATAGCCACAGCGGTGCCACCGGTGTCGACCAGGTCATCAATCACGATGAAGCCTTCGCCGTCACCTTCAGCGCGTTTGAGCACGGTCAGCTCGCGCTGGTTGTCGTGGTCATAGCTGGAGATGCAGACGGTATCAACATGACGAATCCCCAGTTCACGCGCCAGCAGTGCGCCAGGAACCAGGCCACCGCGGCTAACAGCAATAATGCCTTTCCACTGTTCAGCAGGAAGCAGACGGCTTGCCAGTTTACGCGCGTGAATTTGCAACATGTCCCAGGTGACGATGTATTTTTCGCTCATGTGAAATTATCCCAGCCAGTTATTAACGGCTTAAAAATGTTCAAAGGGGTTTTGGTTGCGCGAGATTATAGAGATCTGGCGCACTAAAAACCAGTGCTCAAGGCCTGCCCCCCTCGTTTTTACCTGCTTTAGGTCGTCACAGCCTTAGTTATAGTGGTATTCTCAGACCAGCGCACAATGCTTATTTGTGTTGTATTTTTATTAAGATCAATCCTGCGCTCTGCGAACCCCCTTAGCCAGCAGAGTCGATGTCAAGGAGACTTATCGTGTCTGAATTGTCTCAATTATCTCCACAGCCGCTGTGGGATATTTTTGCCAAAATCTGTTCTATTCCGCACCCTTCCTATCATGAAGAACAACTTGCGGAACATATTCTGTCATGGGCAAAAGAAAAAGGCCTGCACGTTGAGCGCGACCAGGTGGGCAATATCCTGATCCGTAAACCTGCCACCGCGGGGATGGAAAACCGTAAAGCGGTCGTCCTGCAGGCTCACCTTGATATGGTGCCGCAGAAAAATAACGACACCGTCCATGATTTCACTAAAGACCCGATTCAACCGTATATCGACGGTGAGTGGGTTAAAGCACGCGGTACGACGCTAGGTGCTGATAACGGCATCGGTATGGCATCCGCGCTGGCGGTGCTGGCTGATGAGAGCCTGTCTCATGGCCCACTTGAAGTGCTGCTGACCATGACCGAAGAGGCCGGTATGGACGGCGCGTTTGGTCTGCAGGCAGGCTGGCTGCAAGCCGATATCCTGATCAATACCGATTCTGAAGAAGAAGGCGAAATCTATATGGGCTGCGCGGGCGGGATTGACTTTATCTCTACCCTGCCGCTGCAGCGTGAAGCGGTTCCTGCCGGTTACGAAACCTATAAGCTGACCATTAAAGGGCTGAAAGGCGGCCACTCCGGCGGTGAAATCCATCTGGGTCTGGGTAACGCGAATAAATTGCTGGCGCGTTTCCTGTTTGCTCACGCCGCACAGCTGGATGTACGTCTAATCGATCTGAATGGCGGTACGCTGCGTAACGCTATTCCACGTGAAGGTTTTGCGACCCTTGCCGTTCCTGCTGACCAGGCGCAGCAGCTGAGATCGCTGGCTGACGAGTTCCTGTCAATTCTGAAAAACGAGCTGGCTGCAGTTGAGAAGAACATCACTGTGGTGCTTGAATCAGCCACCAGCGATAAGCAAGCGCTGACGACCAAAAGCCGCGATACCTTCCTCGGCTTGCTAAACGCTACGCCAAACGGCGTTATCCGTAATTCCGACGCGGTTAAAGGCGTGGTGGAAACCTCGTTAAACGTGGGCGTGGTCACCATGACTGACGAAAATGCAGAGATTATCTGCCTGATTCGTTCGTTGATTGATAGCGGTAAAGAGTACGTAGTTGACATGCTTAACGCCCTGGGCCAGCTTGCCGGCGCACAAACCGTGGCGAAAGGCAGCTATCCTGGCTGGCAGCCGGATGCCAACTCTCCGGTGATGCATCTGGTGCGTGAAACTTACCAGAAGTTGTTCAACAAGACGCCGAATATCATGGTTATCCATGCGGGGCTGGAGTGTGGTCTGTTCAAGAAACCTTACCCGGAGATGGATATGGTTTCTATTGGGCCAACCATCACCGGCCCGCACTCCCCGGATGAGCAAGTTCATATTGCAAGCGTAGGCCAGTACTGGATCTTGCTGACTGAGTTGCTGAAAGCCATTCCTGCTAAGTAAGCCACCCGTTAGCCATGCAAATCCTCTCAATGAGAGGATTTGCATGTGGCAATCCGCTGAAAATCAATAAGTTGATTTCCCTGGCTTTTTATAGCCCGAGCACCAGCTGGCGCTCCATCTGCGGGTCCAGCAACGTAACATGTAACCCCACCAGCCTTACCCCTCGCCCACCCCGACGCTCTTCCCACGTTTTCATCGCGGTGGCAATTAAATCTGCTTTATTGAGCTGCGGCCAGACATGCTCCTGGGTGGTTTGCTGGAAATCAGTAAACTTGAGTTTGATCCCCTGGCGGGCAATCAGTAAATCGGGTTTCACCTTTTTCAGACGTCGCTCAAGCTCGGGGTAGAGTAAGTCAATGATGGCCTCGCACTCCTGCCACTCATGGATATCCTCAGCCAGCGTTTTCTCAACTCCCACTGATTTACGCTGCCGCTCGCTGTTTATTTCGCGCTCATCGATGCCCTGACTGCGTTCCCATAACACGCGCCCAAACTTACCAAAACGTTTCAGTAATGAGGCTAAATCGGTGTTTTGTACGTCATAACAGGTGCGCAGCCCTAAACTTTCCAGCTTTCCCGCCGTCACTTTGCCCACGCCCGGAATTTTCCCCAGCGGCAAAGTTTGCAAAAAACCGGGAATCTCATCAGGGGTTATCACATATTGCCCGTTGGGCTTATTCAGGTCAGAGGCGATTTTGGCAAGAAACTTTACCGGAGCGATACCCGCAGAAGCAGTGAGATGAAGCTCATCGGCGATGGCCTGACGAATTTCCCTGGCCATCAGCGTCGCTGAACCGTGGCAGTTCAGGCTATCGCTCACATCCAGGTAGGCCTCATCCAGCGACAGGGGTTCGATAAGCGTGGTGTAGCGGCTAAATATTTCACGGATATGGTTCGAGGCGGCTTTGTATGCGTCAAAACGCCCCGGTAAAAGCGTCAGATGCGGGCATAATTTAAACGCCATTGCCGTCGACATCGCGCTGTGCACGCCAAATTTTCGCGCCGGATAATTAGCGGTGCTGATAACGCCACGCCGTTGCGCGCTGCCGCCAATCGCTAACGGGATATCCCGTAAGGACGGGTTATCACGCATCTCTACGGCGGCAAAAAAGCAGTCCATATCGACATGAATGATTTTACGCATACTTTTTACACCCGTTAGTTTACTGGATAAGTATACAGTTAAAATAACAGGAGAGGAAAGTCGCTATAGTCGCGGTAAAAAAAACCTCCCGGCATACGGGAGGTTTCAGAGGCTTATAAAATGCGGTTTTGCTGAAGTTTTGCCTGCCGCTCAGCTTTCGCGATGCGTTTCTTACGCGCATCGCATGGCTCAGGACAATTACAAACTTTCTCCATGCCAAGCGCGGCAATCCCTCCGCAGCTTCCCTGAAGCGTTTTGCGCTTCACAATCACGCCCAGCGACATACCGAATATCACCAGAATAAAAATGGCGAAGGTGGCTAAAAATACCGTCAGCATAGGTGCTCCCGTCAGCCGCCGAAGTCGTCGAGCATGATATTTTCATCCTCAACGCCCAGCTCTTTCAGCATCTTGATCACCGCAGCATTCATCATTGGCGGCCCACACATATAGAATTCACAATCTTCCGGAGCCGGATGGCTGCGCAGATAGTTTTCCAACAATACGTTATGAATGAAGCCGGTGTAACCCGTCCAGTTATCTTCAGGCTGCGGATCGGAAAGCGCCACGTTAAACGTGAAGTTCGGGTTTTCCTGCGCCAGTTTTGCAAACTCGTCTTCATAGAACATTTCACGCAGAGAACGGGCTCCGTACCAGAAGCTCATTTTACGCGTGCTGTGAAGGCGTTTAAGCTGATCGAAGATGTGTGAACGCATTGGTGCCATACCGGCGCCACCGCCAATAAACACCATTTCAGCATCCGTTTCTTTGGCAAAGAACTCACCAAACGGCCCGGAGATGGTCACTTTGTCACCCGCTTTCAACGACCAGATATAGGAGGACATAATGCCCGGAGGCGCATCTGGCACATTCGGCGGTGGCGTAGCGATACGCACGTTCAGCATAATGATGCCGGCTTCATCCGGGTAGTTCGCCATGGAATAAGCACGAACACACGGCTCTTTCACCACTGATTTGAAGCGGAAAAGGTTGAACTTATCCCAGTCGCCACGGTACTCCTCAGGAACGTCGAAGTCCTGATAGTTCACTTCGTGAGGCGGGCTTTCAATCTGGATATACCCCCCCGCACGGAATGGCACTACGTCGCCGTCAGGAATGCGCAGCTTCAGCTCTTTAATGAACGTTGCTTTGTTATCGTTAGAGATAACCTCACATTCCCATTTTTTCACGCCGAAGATCTCTTCCGGCAGCTCAATTTTCATATCCTGCTTAACCGCCACCTGACAGGCAAGACGGCACCCCTCTTTCGCTTCACGCCTGGTGATATGCGAAAGCTCGGTTGGCAGAATATCACCGCTGCCTTCTTTAATCGTCACCCGGCACTGCCCGCATGAGCCACCGCCGCCGCAGGCTGAGGAGATAAAAATCCCCTGGTTTGACAGCGTATTAAGCAGCTTGTCACCTGCCGGTGCATGAAACTGTTTATCTGCCTCGTTGTTAATCTCAATCAGCACATCGCCGGAGTTCACAAGCTTTGACTTGGCAAACAGAATCATCAGCGCCAGAGCCAGAACAATTAGCGTGAACATCACCACGCCAAGAATAATTTCCATACTTTTTCGCCCTTATAGCTGCACACCGGAGAATGACATAAAGCCCAGCGCCATTAATCCAGTGGTGATAAAGGTAATTCCCAAACCACGCAATCCTGCGGGCACATTGGCATACTTCATCTTTTCGCGAATACCAGCCAGCGCGACGATTGCCAGCATCCAGCCCACGCCGGAGCCGATACCGTAAACAATGGATTCGCCAAAGCTGTAATCACGCTGCACCATAAACGACACGCCACCAAAGATGGCGCAGTTAACGGTAATCAGCGGCAGGAAGATACCTAGCGCGTTGTAGAGCGCCGGGAAGAAACGATCGAGGATCATTTCGAGGATTTGCACCAGGGCGGCAATCACGCCAATGAAGGTGATAAAGTTGAGGAAACTAAGATCTACCCCCTCAACCAGCGCGCCGTCACGAAGCACCAGGTTATAAACCAGGTTATTCGCAGGTACTGCAATCCCTAAAACAACGGTGACCGCAATTCCCAGGCCAAATGCCGTGGATACCTTCTTGGAAACCGCAAGAAAAGTACACATGCCGAGGAAGAACGCGAGCGCCATGTTTTCGATAAACACCGCGCGCACAAACAGACTAATCATATGTTCCATAGTCAGTTAGTCCTTTTCCTGCTGCGCAGGCTTCAGCGTACGCAGTGCCCAGATAAGCAGGCCGATAATAAAGAATGCACTCGGCGCCAGCAGAAACATCCCGTTTGGCTGATACCAGCCACCGTTCTGCACCGTTTCTAACACCGTGATACCAAATAGCTTGCCGCTTCCGATAAGCTCACGCAGGAAGCCCACCAGCAGCAGAATAACGCCATAGCCGAGGCCGTTACCGATACCATCCATAAAGCTCGCCAGCGGCGGTGACTTCATGGCGTAGGCTTCGGCACGCCCCATAACGATGCAGTTAGTAATGATCAAACCGACAAACACCGATAGCTGCTTGGAGATCTCGTAAGCATAAGCGCGCAACACCTGATCCACGACGATAACCAGCGAAGCAATAATCGCCATCTGCACGATGATGCGCACACTGTTTGGGATCAGGTTGCGGATCATTGAGATGAACATGCTGGAAAACGCGGTCACCACTGTTACCGCGATGGTCATCACGAACGCGGTTTCCAGTTTCGTCGTCACCGCCAGCGCCGAACAAACGCCGAGTATTTGCAAGGCAATAGGGTTGTTATCCACCAGCGGGCTAACCAGTACCCGCTTGACCTCTTTCATGTCTGACATATCAGCCATTGTTGAGCGCTCCTTCACGAACCTGTTTCAGGAAAGGGCCAAAACCAAGCTCACCCATCCAGAAATCAAAAGTGTGTTGTACTCCATTTGCCGTAAGCGTGGCGCCGGATAAACCATCTACCCCGTATTCATCGCCCTGACGCGCCCCGCCTTTTACTACGCGTAGCGCTGGCTGGCCGTTGTCGTCCAGCAATTTCTTACCGACCCACTTCGCCCGCCAGGTTGGGTTTTCAATTTCCCCTCCAAGCCCGGGGGTTTCCCCCTGATCGTAGTAAGTGATGCCTTTCACCGTGCGGCCATCCGTTTGCAGGGAGACAAAAGCGTTCATCATCGACCACAAACCTTTGCCATAAACCGGCAGGACAACTTCCTGCACTTTGTTTTGCTCGTCACGCACCAGATAGATTTCCACGATGTTGCTGCGGCGTTTGATCCCGGCGCGGTCATCATTTGACGCAAGCTCTACGCTTTGCTGCGGGTCACGCAGTGCGGCGGCCTGGTCGAACTTAGCCGGGTCTTTATCGAGCATTTCACCAGATTTCAGATCCAACAAACGCGGTGTAATGCGGGATTCAAAAGTCGTTTTCACCGCCTCGCCGCTCATCTTTGGGGTGGCAAGGCCTGCCACGTCCAGAATGTTGCGCTGTTTATCCAGGGCTTTTTGCTGCTGCTGACGCGATTTCAGACCAACGGCTGAACCGGCCACCACCACGGAGCACACCAGACAAAGCACCAGCACCACCAGCAGCGTTCTGCCAATGCTATCGTTACTTTTCATTTCAGCCACGCGACTTCCTCCGCTTGATATTGGCTTGCACCACCAGGTAATCGAACAATGGCGCAAAGAGGTTGGCGAACAGGATCGCCAGCATCATCCCTTCTGGATAGGCCGGGTTAACGACGCGAATCAGGACGCACATCACACCGATGAGTGCCCCGTACCACCATTTACCTTTATTGGTAAACGAGGCTGAAACCGGGTCGGTTGCCATGAACATCATGCCGAAAGCAAAGCCACCCAACACGAGGTGCCAGTACCACGGCATCGCAAATAGCGGGTTGGTTGCAGAACCAATGAAGTTAAACAAGGTTGCAGTGGCAATCATGCCGAGCAAAACGCCCGCCACAATGCGCCAGGAGGCTACGCGGCCAAACAGAATAATGGCACCGCCAATCAGGATCATCAGCGTGGAAACTTCACCAATGGAACCCGGAATGTTACCCAGGAAAGCATCCATCCAGGTGACAGGTTGGCCTGTGACAACATTAACTAATGCTTCGCCGCCACCATGAGACCACTGTGAAAGCGGAGTCGCACCGGAGAAACCATCCGCCGCAGTCCACACCAAATCACCAGAGATTTGCGCAGGGTAAGCGAAGAACAGGAACGCGCGCCCCGCCAGTGCCGGGTTGAGGAAGTTACGCCCTGTCCCACCGAAGATCTCTTTCGCAATCACCACGCCGAAACTGATACCCAATGCCGCTTGCCAGAGAGGTAACGTCGGCGGAACCACCAGCGCAAACAGGATGGAGGTCACGAAGAAACCTTCGTTAACTTCATGTTTGCGGATGATGGCAAACAGCACTTCCCAGAAACCGCCGACCAGGAATACCGTCATGTAGATTGGCAGGAAGAAGACCGCACCCAGGGTCATCATGCTTATCCAGCCGGCATCAGGCGTGAAGTTCACCCCCAGCCACTGCGCAACGGCATAATGCCAGTCAGCAGCAATCACCTGTTGGAGCTGCTCTGCGCCGTACATCTTGTTCAGCGCCGGAATAGTTTGCAGCCCGACGTTGTACATCCCCCAGAACATGGCGGGGAAGACCGCAAACCACACCAGAATCATCATGCGCTTCAGATCGATGGCATCACGAACGTGGGAGGCTCCCGGCGTGACGATGCCTGGCGTATAAAACAGCGTCGCCGTCGCTTCAAAGAGCGGGTAATATTTTTCTAGCTTTCCGCCTTGCGTAAAGTGCGGCTCTAGTTTTTCAAATAAATGCTTCAAGCCCATGACTTATCCTTCCTGCTCGATGCGGGTTAACACCTCGCGTAGCACCGGGCCATACTCGTATTTCCCAGGGCAAACATAGGTACAAAGCGCCAAATCTTCTTCATCCAGCTCCAGGCACCCCAGCGCCTGCGCGCTGTCGGTGTCTCCCGCCAGTAAGTCGCGCAATAACATGGTTGGCAGAATATCCAACGGTATCACCCGTTCATAGTTACCAATGGGCACCATTGAACGCTCGCCGCCGTTGGTATCTGTTGAGAAGTTAAATAATTTACGCTTCAGGAAGTGGCCCACTGTCGTGCGGGTAATCGAGAATTTATCGACCCCTGGCATCACCCAGCCAAACAGCTCTTTTTCACGCCCTTCTTTCAGAACGGTGACCTGCAGGTGGAAACGGCCAAGCCAGGCCCGCGGGCCTGCAGCATGGGTTCCACTGAGTACCGAACCGGAAACAATGCGATTTTCGCCCGCGGCGAGTTCGCCGGCCGTCAGCGCTTCGAGTGAAGCCCCTAAACGGGTGCGGATCAAGCGAGGCTTGTTAACCTGCGGCCCGGCTAGCGCGATGACGCGTTCGGTCCACAGTTCGCCTTCAACGAAGAGTTTGCCGATGGCAATAACGTCCTGGTAGTTAAGATGCCAGACTGTTTTTTGCAGGCTGACCGGCTCCAGGAAGTGAATATGCGTTCCGACTAACCCAGCAGGATGTGGACCGGCAAATTCATTAAAAGCAATCTGCCCGACGGAATGGCCACCCAGCTTGCCACCGCTCGCCTGGCAGACGTGAATTTTGCCATCGGTCAGCCGGGACAATACCGTTAATCCCGCATCAAACATGGCGCGATGCGCACGAATGATGGGTTGCGGATCGGCAGCTAACGGGTTGGTATCAATGGCCGTCACAAAAATGGCGGCAGGCACGCTGGCGGGCTGCGGCGTTTTACTAAACGGGCGGGTACGTAGCGCAGTCCACAAGCCTGAAGAGAGCAGCTGCGCCTGGACAGTTTCACGCGGCAGCCCGGCAAGGCTTTCAGGGGTGAAACGCTCGAAAACCACCTGATCATCGCTTTGCACCTCAATCACCAAGGATTGCAGTACGCGGCGTTCACCACGATTAATGGCCGCTACCGTTCCACTCGCAGGCGCGGTAAAAAGCACGCCAGGATTCTTTTTATCTTCGAAGAGAGGCTGCCCTTTCAATACCTTGTCGCCTTCCTGCACCAGCATAGAAGGACGCATACCCACGTATTCTTCACCGAGCAGGGCCACGAAAGGTATCGCCGGGCCGTCATGAATTTGCTGCTCCGGCAAGCCGGCAATAGGCAAATCCAGCCCTTTTTTGATTTTTATCATAAGGTTATCACGTTTAAAATTGGCTTAAACATACCGACAAAAAACTGTAGCCGACAACGGATGGTCGAAACAGGGTTCAACCGATGCGACACATAAGGCGGATAAAACAGGAAACGCATCCATTCACTATTGCGAGAGGGAGGTATAAGCCGCCCGGATAACCGGGGCAGCTGACTGATGGATAGTTTCCGTTCATATCCGCAGGTCAACATTCGGCGGGGATTTTACCATCATTAGCGGCTATAAGGGGCAGAAATCAGCGCAAAGATATGCAGCAATGCGAGCTGTTACGCAAAAAATACCCGATCCCGCTTTATCGGCATATTACTTAACGGCTATTTATATGTACCAGGGATCCGTTTCAGGCTTGCGAAAATTCGCAACGATGCTAATGTGAGCGCTCCTAATCCAGAGCATTCTGATTTCGGGTCTCTTTTTGCCGTCCTGGCATTTGGTATAAGTTTTATCAAGGAATAAAGCAGTATGCGTAAGATCGCACTCGTTATTGCGATGCTTCTGATGCCGTGTATGTCGTTTGCAAGCTTTCTGAGCGGCAATACCTCAACCACGCCCGTCAGTAAAGAATTCAAGCAGCAACTTATGGGCTCTCCTGTTTATATTCAGATATTTAAGGAAGAGCGCACGCTGGAGCTATATGTGAAGATGGGCGAACAGTATCAACTGCTCGACAGCTATAGCATCTGCAACTATTCCGGCGGCTTAGGGCCAAAACAGCGTCAGGGTGACTTTAAAAGTCCTGAAGGTTTTTATCACGTAACCCGTAGCCAGCTAAAGCCTGATAGCCGTTTCTATAAAGCCATTAATATCGGCTTCCCGAACGAGTTCGATCGCCAGCACGGTTATCAAGGCCAGTATCTGATGATTCATGGTGCCTGCGTGTCGGTTGGCTGCTATGCCATGACGGACACCAACATTGATGAGATTTTTCAGTTTGTTACCGGTGCGCTGGTCTTCGGCCAGCCGGGCGTACAGGTCAGCATCTACCCCTTCCGCATGACAGATGCCAACATGCAGCGCCATAAGTACTCTTATTACATCAACTTCTGGAAACAGCTGAAGCCGGGTTATGACTACTTCGTGGCGAATCGCCAGCCGCCTGCCGTTTCAGTCGTCAACGGTAATTATGTGATTGGTAAGCCGCCTGTTGCAACGACACAGCCGCAGCTGGCATCAAACTACCCGCTCCCCGAAACAAAATAGTTCCGACTCGCCTGGCGCAATTTTGTGCCAGGCTTCATTACCCGTCAGGGGCTGAGTGGCGATCACCGTGACCACATCGTTAAGCGTGGTCTCTTGCTGAAAGTCAATTTCCACATCCTGGTCCAGCAGTTTTGCCACGCCAAACGGCGCCCGTCGCGTAATCCAGTATAAGTTGGTGGAACAAAACGCCATCACGTAGCGCCCATCTGACAACAGCATATTGAACACGCCCTTTTCCCGCAGCTGCAGCGCAAGTTCGGTGATATAGCGGAACACGGCCTGCATATTGCCAGGCGTGCGCGGGTAACGCTGCGTCAGCTTATGGAGCAGCCAGCAAAAGGCCTGTTCGCTGTCCGTTTCGCCAATGGGGCGAAATGGCCCGGTATCCAGCGAGCGGTGGCCTTTGAGCTGACCGTTGTGGGCATAGGTCCAGTTGCGGCCCCATAACTCACGCGTAAAAGGGTGGGTATTCTCAAGAGCGACTTTTCCACGGTTCGCCTGGCGAATATGGGCGACCACCGAACAGGATTTGATCGGATAATCCTGCACCAGTTTTGCGATGGGAGAATTAAAACTCGGCTGCGGATCTTTGAATGTACGACAACCTTTACCTTCATAGAAAGTAATGCCCCAGCCGTCTTTATGCGGCCCCGTTCCCCCACCCCGCTGCACCAGGCCGGTAAAGCTAAAGCAAATATCCGTTGGTACGTTGGCGCTCATCCCGAGCAGTTCGCACATATTAACCTCCCACGACTTTTAAGCCCCCTCCCCCTCCCCTGAAGGAGAGGGGACAAGGTCGGGCAAAACTTAAGCCTTAACCATCTCTTTTTCGATAAGCTGGATCAGGATATGAATCACTTTGATGTGAATTTCCTGAATACGATCGGCATAACCAAAATGCGGCACGCGAATTTCGATATCCGCCTCACCCGCCATTTTGCCGCCGTCTTTGCCGGTCAGGGTGATGACTTTCATGCCTTTAGCGCGGGCGGCTTCAATCGCTTTAATCACATTGCCGGAGTTGCCTGAAGTGGAAATCCCCAGTAACACATCGCCCTCACGCCCTACCGCTTCCAGGTAACGGGAGAAGATGTAGTCGTAGCCGAAATCGTTGCTCACGCAAGAAATGTGGCTGACGTCAGAAATCGCAATGGCCGGGTAGCCCGGACGGTTTTCGCGATAGCGCCCGGTCAACTCTTCAGCAAAGTGCATGGCGTCGCAATGCGAACCGCCGTTGCCGCAGGACAACACTTTACCGCCGGCTTTGAAGCTATCCGCTAACAGCACGGCTGCACGCTGAATAGCGTGAATGTTCGCGTCATCTTTCAGGAAGTTAGCCAGGGTGTCGGCTGCTTCATTCAATTCATTACGAATAAGATCCTGGTACATGAGGATGTCCTTGAGCAGTTTTCGATTGATTAACCCCGGCAGTTTACCGGATAGCGCGAGAATCGCCATATCCTCCTGCATTTGCCGTTTTGTGCGCTAACAATGTGAGCGAGGTTGTAATTATTTTGTGAATACATTGCTAAAGAAAAGCACATAAACTAAAACCAATACATCTAAGTGGTCAGACCTCCTACAAGCAAGGGAGTTTCCTTTATGTTAATTTTGAGTATTGTCGCAACCGTTGTGCTCCTCGGTGTGCTTTTCTATCACCAGGTCAATTTACTGCTCAGTAGCGCCATTCTGCTGGCGTGGGCGGCAGCGCTTGGTTTCGTCGGAATCTGGTCAATCTGGGTATTGGTCCCGCTGGCGATTATGATGGTGCCGTTTGTCTTCACGCCAATACGTAAATCGCTGATTTCCGCCCCGGTCTTCCGTAGCTTCCGCAAAGTCATGCCGCCCATGTCGCGCACCGAAAAAGAGGCTATCGACGCCGGTACCACCTGGTGGGAAGGCGACCTGTTCCGCGGTAAGCCTGACTGGGAAAAACTGCATAACTACCCGCAGCCAAAGCTGACTGAAGAAGAGCAAGCCTTTATCGACGGCCCGGTTGAGGAAGCCTGCCGTATGGCGAATGACTTCCAGATCACCCACGAAATGGCCGATTTACCGCCAGAGCTGTGGGCCTATTTAAAAGAACATCGCTTCTTCGCGATGATCATCAAAAAAGAGTACGGTGGGCTGGAGTTTTCCGCTTATGCGCAAGCTCGCGTGCTGCAAAAATTGTCTGGTGTTTCCGGGATCCTGGCGATAACCGTCGGCGTACCTAACTCATTAGGCCCGGGTGAACTGCTGCAACATTACGGTACCGAAGAGCAGAAAGATTATTACCTGCCGCGCCTGGCGCGCGGGCAAGAGATCCCATGCTTTGCCTTGACCAGCCCGGAAGCAGGTTCCGATGCAGGCGCGATCCCAGATACCGGCGTAGTCTGCATGGGCGAATGGCAGGGCCAGCAGGTTCTCGGTATGCGTCTGACCTGGAACAAGCGCTATATTACGCTGGCGCCTATCGCCACCGTTCTGGGTCTGGCATTTAAACTCTCCGACCCGGACCATTTGCTGGGCGATGAAGAAGATCCCGGTATTACCTGCGCGTTGATCCCAACGCATACCCCGGGGGTGGAAATTGGCAAACGCCACTTCCCGCTCAACGTACCGTTCCAGAACGGCCCAACCCGCGGTAAAGATATTTTCGTCCCGATCGATTACATCATTGGCGGGCCGAAAATGGCCGGTCAGGGCTGGCGTATGCTGGTTGAATGTCTCTCCGTTGGCCGTGGCATTACTCTGCCGTCCAACTCAACCGGCGGATTGAAATCGGTTGCTATGGCAACCGGCGCTTATGCCCACATCCGCCGCCAGTTCAGGATCTCTATCGGTAAAATGGAAGGGATTGAAGAACCACTGGCGCGTATTGCCGGTAACGCATACGTGATGGATGCAGCGGCTTCACTTGTTACGTATGGGATTATGCTCGGTGAAAAACCGGCGGTTCTGTCGGCTATCGTGAAGTACCACTGTACCCACCGCGGCCAGCGCGCCATTTTGGATGCGATGGATATCGTCGGCGGCAAAGGCATTATGCTGGGTAATTCAAACTTTGTGGCCCGTGCCTATCAGGGTGCGCCTATCGCAATCACCGTTGAAGGCGCCAATATCCTGACCCGCAGCATGATTATCTTCGGCCAGGGCGCTATTCGCTGCCATCCATATGTTCTCGACGAGATGACGGCGGCACAAAACAACGACGTTAACGCATTTGATAAGCTGCTGTTTAAGCATATTGGTCACGTGGGCAGCAACAAAATGCGTAGCCTGTGGCTCGGTTTAACCAACGGTCTGACCAGCGCCACGCCGACCAGAGATTCAACCAAACGTTATTATCAGTATATGAACCGCCTGAGCGCTAACCTTGCGTTGCTCTCAGACGTATCAATGGCGGTGTTGGGCGGCAGCCTCAAGCGTCGCGAACGCATCTCCGCACGTCTGGGCGATGTGTTGAGCCAGCTGTATCTCGCATCTTCAGTGCTCAAACGCTACGAGGACGAAGGCCGCCACGAAGCAGATTTACCGCTGGTGCACTGGGGCGTGCAGGATGCGCTGTATCAGGCAGAACAAGCGATTGACGGCCTGCTGCGTAACTTCCCGAACGCATTTGTGGCCAGCATGCTGCGTGTCGTTATCTTCCCATTGGGCCGCCGTTACAACGCACCATCGGACAAACTGGACCATAAACTGGCGAAGATCATGCAGATCCCATCGGCAACCCGTTCACGTATCGGGCGTGGCCAATACCTGACGCCAGGCGAGTTCAACCCGGCGGGTCTGCTGGAAGAAGCGCTGATGGACGTCATGGCCGCTGAGCCCATTCATCTGCGCATCAGCAAAGAAACCGGGCGTAATTTCTCGTTTACCCGCCTGGATGAGCAAGCTAAGCAGTGGCTGGCGGAAGGGCGAATCAACGCGGAAGAAGCGGCGATCCTCACCAAAGCGGAAGCCAGCCGTCTGCGCAGTATCAACGTCGATGAGTTTGAGCCGGAGGAGCTGGCAACCCTGCCGGTAAAGGTGCCGGAAAAGCATCGTAAGATTGAAGCCGCATAAGCAGGTTATGCTCTAAAAACCCCGCTCGCGGGGTTTTTTATTGCCCAACAAAAGCCAGCGAACTCATGCTAAAGTAAATACAACACTGCTTATCATGAGGCTTCCGATGGTGTCTGGTTTGAAAATTACTCTGCTGCAACAGCCGCTAGTCTGGATGGATGGCGCAGCTAACCTGCGTCATTTTGATGTGCAGCTGGATAGCATTCACGGCCGCGACCTGATTATCCTGCCTGAAATGTTCACCACCGGTTTTGCTATGGAGGCCGCCACACAATCGCTTACGGAAGAAGAAGTGATTGACTGGATGCAGTTTAAAGCCCAGCAAACTCAGGCTATGATTGCCGGAAGCGCCGCTCTCCAGACCGAACGTGGGCCGGTAAACCGTTTTCTGCTGGTACAGCCTGATGGCAAAGTGCATTTCTATGATAAACGCCACCTGTTCCGCATGGCGGATGAGCATCATCATTATCAGGCAGGCAACGAACGGGTCATTGTTGAATGGCGCGGCTGGCGTATTCTGCCGCAGGTTTGCTACGACTTGCGCTTCCCGGTGTGGTCACGCAACCGCAACGATTACGATCTGGCGCTGTATGTGGCTAACTGGCCTGCCCCACGGTCGCTGCACTGGCAAAGTTTGTTGATTGCTCGGGCGATTGAAAACCAGGCCTATGTCGCTGGCTGCAACCGCGTTGGCACTGACGGTAACGGGCATCATTACCGTGGCGACAGTAAGATCATTAACCCGCAGGGGGAAATTCTGGCGAATGGCGAAGCCCATCAGGCAATGCGTCTTGACGCTGATTTGTCACTGATTGCGTTACAGGAATATCGTGACAAGTTCCCCGCCTGGCAGGATGCCGACCCTTTTAGTTTGTAACTTCCCCCGCCTTCCCCTGTGCGTCGTCCACCGCCAGGGGAGATTAAAAACGGCAGCAGATAAAAAATATGATCTGCTTATCGCCTCCACACCCCGTGCAATGCCACACTAATTGACCAGCAAACTATGCGTATGAACGGAGCCGATCTGCCCATGAAAGCCAGTATCGGGTTGTTGATTCTTTCCCCGGGCCACTCATCTGCCTGAAATACAGGGTATGCTGGCAGGGAAACCACCAGGTAAGGTAAATATTATGATGCGAGACAATATCGATCGCCCGGCAATCGTCAATGAGGTGAGTGCCGCTTTTTACCGCTACGAGCAGGCGTTAATCAACAACGATGTTGCGGTACTGGATGAGTTATTCTGGTCCGATCCGCGCACCGTGCGTTACGGCATCAGTGAGAATCTGTATGGCATTGATGAAATTAGAGCCTTCAGAAATACCCGCTCTTCACCAGGATCAGAGCGCCTTTTGCAAAATACCACTATCACCACTTACGGTGATGACATGGCGGTAGCCAGCACGGAATTTACCGGCGAAGGCAGCGGTAAGATTGGCCGCCAGATGCAAACCTGGGTCAAATTTCCTTACGGCTGGCGCATAGTCGCCGCACACATCAGTTTGATCGGTTAAAGATTATGGGCGTGTTGGCCGCTAGCGCTGGCTGGCGCATGCTGAAAAAGTCACTGTGATGTGGGATATAGCGAACAAGCTGGGGTTTCGAAGGAGTAAAACGACGAAAGCCTGAATCATTGCTGATTCAGGCTTTCTAATTGTGGCGGAACGGACGGGACTCGAACCCGCGACCCCCTGCGTGACAGGCAGGTATTCTAACCGACTGAACTACCGCTCCGCGTTTTGTTCCCCGTCGGGAACGAGGCAGATAATACGGATAGCTCCGGTGAGCGTCAACGTTTTTTCTTATAAAACTAATCGTTTGCCGTTAATTTCACCGGAGTGGTGATTTTTACTCCATCAACGCTGTTTTTACATCCGCCACAGACAACTTCCGCCCTTTTTTTCCACCAGGTCGAGCCGCGATTCATGCGCCTCCAGCTCGGCTTCGCTGGCACGAATAACGCGGATACCGGAACTGCGGCGCACAACACGCTCAATCCCGTTATTCCCACTGCGCTGCTGCACGTCCCCTTCCATGGCAAACTTCAGCGACGTTTGCCCGCCGGTCATCATTAAATAGACGTCGGCCAGGATTTGGGCATCGAGCAGTGCGCCGTGCAGCGTACGCTTGCTATTGTCTATTTCGTAACGCGAGCATAACGCATCAAGGCTGTTACGCTTGCCCGGGAACATCTTACGGGCGAGCGCCAGGCTGTCGGTAACTTTGCAGAAGGTATTGGTTTTGGGATATCGCGTTTGAGTTTGCCGAACTCATAGTCCATAAACCCGATATCAAACGATGCGTTATGGATAACCAGCTCTGCGCCACGGATGTAATCCATAAACGAGTCGGCAACCTGATCAAAGGTGGGTTTATCTGCCAGAAACTCATCGGCAATGCCATGCACGCCGAACGCTTCCGGGTCCACCAGCCGATCAGGCTTTAAGTAGACATGGAAGTTATTCCCCGTCAGGCGGCGGTTGATCACTTCAACCGCGCCAATTTCAATAATACGGTGCCCTTCGTAGTGAGCACCGATCTGGTTCATACCGGTGGTTTCTGTATCGAGGACGATCTGTCGTGTAATTGCTGTGCTCATGGCGCTCGTTTATGTCAGACTTGGTTTTTTTAATCACAGGAAGTCTACCAGAGATGCGCAAACAGGTAGAAATTTTCACCGATGGTTCATGCCTCGGTAACCCGGGGCCGGGTGGGTATGGGGCTATTTTACGCTATAAACAGCACGAAAAAACTTTTAGCGAAGGCTTTCGCTTAACCACCAACAACCGTATGGAGTTGATGGCGGCAATCGTGGCGCTTGAAGCGCTGGTTGAACATTGCGATGTGGTACTAAGCACCGACAGCCAGTACGTGCGTCAGGGAATTACCCAGTGGATTCATAACTGGAAAAAACGCGGCTGGAAAACGGCCGATAAAAAACCGGTCAAGAATGTCGATTTATGGCAGCGCCTGGACGCCGCATTAAGCGAGCATAAAATCAGTTGGGAATGGGTGAAAGGCCATGCCGGTCACCCTGAGAACGAACGCTGTGATGTTCTCGCCCGCGAGGCGGCCTCTAATCCAACTCGCGAGGATGTGGGCTATCAGCCGGAGACGACGACGCTTTAGTCGTTTCACGAAACTGCCGGGTTGCGCCCACCGCTGAACGAATGGGCGTTTTTGCTTTGCGGCTTTTCATGGGGTTAAGCGTAAGTGGCAAAGTCCGCTTACGCGCCACAATCACATGCATACATCCCAATGCCGGAAGGTGAGCGCTGAGCAGTTTGCCACCTTGTTTACTCCAGGGTAAAACCTGGAAACTGCGCTGGTGCATCACTTCAAAATTGAGCAGCGCCAGCCAGTCAGCCAGCCTCATCGGCGTGAACATCCGACAATGATAGGGCATCCGCTTACGGACAAATGGCACGGCTTTGCCCAGGCCCAACAAGCTCACCGGGTTAAAGCTGCTGAGCATTAACCATCCATCATCGATCAACACCCGATCGGCTTCGCGCAGTAGCCCATGAGGATCCTGGCACCAGGGTAAGGTATGAGCCAGCATACAGGCATCGACGGATTTAGCCGCAAAAGGCAAATGTAGCGGATCGGCATTCACCTGCAGCCGTTCGCCTTGTAGAGCAACATTAACCTGATGTGAAATAGCGCAGGCTTCCGTGTTAATTTCAGTGCTTAAATGACCAATCTTCAGCAGATGGAAACCAAACATCTTCGCAAGCCATGGCTGAAGCTGTGTTTCCAGCGCCTCACGGTAGTACTCGCCCCAGGGCAGCTCTCCCCAGTGATGCGGTGAACTGAAATATTCAGGTATCCTTGCCGGTTTCATCACTACCTACTTAGCGCAATTCAAAGAGGTTGAATTATGAATCTTAACAGTATTTCCGCATTGCAGGACAACTACATCTGGGTTCTCAATAATGAACAGGGTAAATGCATCATCGTTGACCCGGGTGAGGCTTATCCGGTGTTAAAAGCGCTTGATGAGAATCACTGGCAGCCAGAAGCCATTTTACTGACGCACCACCACCACGACCATGTTGGCGGCGTAAAAGAACTTGTCAAAAAGTACCCGGGCCTTGTGGTATACGGTCCCGAAGAGACGCAAGATAAGGGAACGAACCGGGTAGTCAGAGAAGGTGATACGGTCAATATTTTAAAGTATGAATTTAGCGTAATTGCTACACCCGGTCACACTTCAGGACATCTCTGTTTCTATAGTGCCCCTTATCTTTTTTGCGGCGATACAATGTTTTCCGGCGGCTGCGGCAGGCTTTTTGAAGGTACTGCACAAGATATGTATCAATCCTTTCAAAAACTTAATCAACTACCCGCTGAAACATTGATTTGCTGTGCGCACGAGTACACGCTTTCAAATATAAAATTTTCCTTATCTATTCTTCCCGGCGATGACGCATTAAACCGATACTGTCGAAAAGTTAAGGAGTTACGTGCAAAAAACCACTCAACCTTACCGAGTTCCCTGCAAAATGAGCGCGAAATAAATTTATTTCTCAGAACCGATGATATTGATTTAAAAGAAAAAGCCAGCAGAGAGGCAAACTTGCAACAACCACAGCAAATATTCGCCTGGTTAAGGGCAAAGAAAGATGCTTTCTGAATATTCTGGTTGTGTTGCAGGAAAGCGGAAGGTATTCTTGCTCGTCTTTTAAGCAACGATTGACACACACACATGAAGGCAAAAGCGATATTACTCGCCTCTGTCCTGCTTGTGGGGTGCCAGGCGTCAAGGCATGACGGCAACATCCAACAGCACGCACAGAGTCTGTCTGCAGCGGGTCAAGATGAAGCAGGAAAGTACACGGGTTCGCGATGGATGGACGATGGGACATACCTCGCAGATAACCAGAACTTGTGGAACTTCATTGGCGACGAGCTAAAGATGGGGATACCGGAGAATACCCGGATCCGCGAACAGAAACAGAAGTACCTGAAGAATAAGAGCTATCTCCACGATGTAACATTACGGGCAGAGCCGTATATGTACTGGATTGCCGGGCAAGTTAAGAAACGTAACCTGCCAATGGAACTGGTACTGCTACCCATAGTGGAGAGCGCTTTTGACCCCCACGCTACCTCTTCTGCGAATGCCGCTGGCATCTGGCAGATTGTACCAAGCACGGGGCGTAATTATGGTTTAAAGCAGACCAAATCATACGATGCACGTCGTGATGTAGTGGCTTCCACCACTGCCGCACTCGATATGATGCAGCGTCTGAACAAGATGTTTGACGGCGACTGGTTGTTAACCGTGGCGGCGTACAACAGCGGCGAAGGTCGTGTACTGAAGGCAATGAAAGCGAATAAAGCTCGTGGCTTACCTACGGATTTTTGGTCGCTTTCACTGCCACGGGAAACCAAAATTTATGTGCCAAAAATGCTGGCGTTGAGTGATATTCTCAAACACAGCAAAAAGTATGGGGTACGCTTACCGACCACCGACGAAAGCCGTGCGTTAGCGCGTGTGGAAGTGAGCGATCCGGTCAGGCTTGCTCAGGTTGCGGAAATGGCGGGGATGCCACTAAGCACGCTGAAAACCTTCAACGCCGGGGTGAAAACTTCGACTGTGGGTAACAATCAGCGTTATGTGATGGTGCCTAAAAAGCATGCCGAACGGCTAAAAGCCTCTTTGGCTGCGGGTGAAATTGCAGCTGTGCAACCGAGCATGGTCGCTGATAACAGCGTCTCCATCGGTGGCAGTAAATCTTATCGTGTTCGTTCAGGTGATACCTTATCGAGCATTGCATCGCGCTTAGGCGTAAGCACCAAAGATTTGCAGAGCTGGAACGGTATCCGCGGCGCACACATTAAAGTCGGCCAAACTCTTAGCGTTAAAAATGACGCACAGCGTTTAGCTAATAACGATAGCATCACTTATAAGGTGCGTAAGGGTGACTCCTTGTCGAGTATCGCAAAACGTCACGGTGTGAACATCAAGGATGTTCTGCGCTGGAACGATGATACGGACAATCTGAAACCAGGCGATCGGTTGACGCTGTTCGTAAGCAACAACTCTACACCTGATACCTGATTGTTAATCAAAGAAAAAGGCACCTTTTCGGGTGCCTTTTTTGTTTCTGTTTCACAGCATTAGATCTCTTACTTTAGCTCAGGTTTGCCGGGACAGAACTCGACAAGCAGAGGGTTGTGATCGGAGGCGCGAGTCACCAGCACAGAGGCTTCCGTCACGTTTAAGCCGCGGTAAAATACAAAATCAAGTGGGCGACCAAAAGCGCGACGGCGATGGTCGTCAGTAAAACGGACTTCACGCAAAGCCATCTCACGCGCGAAGCGGTATAGCGCATTCATCCTCGGACGACTCCACGCATTAAAATCACCCGCCATAATAATGGGCCCGGTATGGTGACCGATTTGATCGCCAATCGGCCCGAGCTGCTTACTGTAAACATCGACGCCAAGACTGAAATTCACCGCATGGATATTAACCACCATCAGCAAGCGTCCATCAGGCAACGGGTAAACCGTTACTAATGCAGATTTAGACAGGCGTAAAATGGGCTCACGTTCGCGTAAGGGGCAACAGTAAACAGGATGCGCAGCAGAAAGCGTCATCACCCCTGATGGGTGCTGAGGCAGCACAAATGCCGGCACCTGGTCGGCAGCCAGATAATTGCTGGTGGCAAACCTGACCAGCTCGGGAGTCGTTTGCGCCTCCTGTAACAGCACAAGATGGGCATCTTTACCGAAGTTTTGCAGCACTGAAAGCCATTCGGCACGCTGCTGCTTGAAAATATTCCACACTAGTACTTTTAAAGAAGCTTCACTGGGTAAAGGTTCTCCGGGCGGCAATGCCTGGCCAATAGTGGCAAACGAGCCAGGAGGCAGAATGCGTTCTACTGGCTGACCGGCAACATATCTCATGGCATAAGTATTTTTGCGCACGTTTCTACTGATGACCTCTAACCTGAAGAAGCCTCCAGATCGAAGGCTATCTTTCAGTTATAGGGGCTTTGCTGCCGAGTTTCAACGACCAATTCAAACCATTACCGAACCAAACCGTAAGTCCCTGCTAGCAACCTTGTGCTGATAGGGTTGATCGGCAATGGTGGGTACCAGCCCAACAATAACAAATTTGGCGGTACCGATTGCGAATGCAATGATAGTCAGTGCCCAGAGCGCCAGAGACATGATTTACTCTATACCAGATGTCTTTTGATGACACCCAGTATGGCACGATGGTTAAATAACAAAAAAAGGTAAAATATCAATACAATTTTGCTTCAGGAGCAACAATGAAGGCGTCCTCGGAAGAACTGGCGATCTTTGTCGCCGTGGTAGAAAGTGGAAGTTTTAGCCGTGCGGCGATACAACTTGAACTGGCTAATTCCGCAGTTAGCCGCTCGGTGAAGAAACTAGAAATGAAGTTGGGTGTTACGCTGCTTAATCGCACCACACGCCAGCTGAGTCTCACCGAGGAAGGTGAACGCTATTTCCGCCGTGTACAGCAAATTTTGCAGCAGATGGCGGCAGCGGAAAATGAGCTGATGGAGACGCAGCAAAGCCCGCGTGGCTTATTGCGTATAGATGCCGCCACCCCTGTTATGTTGCACCTTTTAATACCGCTAATTAACCCCTTTCGCGAGCGCTACCCGGAAATAACGCTATCTCTCGTCTCCTCGGAGACCTTCATTAACCTGATTGAGCGTAAAGTGGATGTAGCCATTCGTGCGGGCACTCTGACTGATTCAACGCTGCGGGCGAGGCCGCTTTTTACCAGCCAACGTAAAATTATCGCCTCCCCGGAATATTTAGCACGTTACGGTATGCCGCAGCAGGCAGAGGATCTTCAGGATCATCTTTGCCTGGGTTTCTCAGAGACGGAGAGTCTGAATAAGTGGCCAGTAGCCCAGGCTGACGGGCTGCGCTATGACATTACGGCGGGAATCACCTCGAATAGCGGTGAAACCCTCAAGCAGCTATGCCTGGCCGGCAATGGCATTGCCTGTTTGTCTGACTATATGATTAATAAAGAAATAGCTGAAGGGAAGTTTGTGGAATTGCTGACAGACAGACTGCTGCCGGTGGAAATGCCTTTCAGCGCGGTGTACTACAGCGATAGAGCCGTCAGTAGCCGCATCAGGGCATTTATTGATTTCCTGAGCGAATATGTGCAACAGACCTCGCAGGGGCTGCAAGGAAAATGAACCCTATCCTGGAGTCAGACTCTCCGGGCTAACCCGCTAAGCGACAGCCAGCATAACTTATGCCTCTAATAGAAGAATCTACACCTGTAGCAATAGAGATATTTTGCAAATTTCAGACAGCAAAAAGCCCTGAGTCTAAAAGACTCAGGGCTTAAATAAGTGGCGGAACGGACGGGACTCGAACCCGCGACCCCCTGCGTGACAGGCAGGTATTCTAACCGACTGAACTACCGCTCCACCGAATTTCTTTCTTGTTACCACCAGATGTCACATTCTGGCTCTTACTGCTTTGAATTTGGAGCCTGGCAGTTGATGAACTTCGTTCACCCTACGGGCTGTTGCTTCGCAACGTTCAGGCTTCGCCTGTCCTACTCTCTGAGAGTAGAGAACTGCCCCGTATCACCAGGATACAACTTTAATTTAGAGCCTGGCAGTTCCCTACTCTCGCATGGGGAGACCCCACACTACCATCGGCGCTACGGCGTTTCACTTCTGAGTTCGGCATGGGGTCAGGTGGGACCACCGCGCTAGTGCCGCCAGGCATATTCTGTTTCATCAACCGTTACAGGTTATCTGTAACCATCGACTTAAAATCTCGGTTCAGGCTGAAAA
>NZ_RPOH01000085.1 GCF_003818135.1 Buttiauxella warmboldiae
GGGTAGCGCGCTGGCGCTGGTGGTGGGGGAGCTGGAGGACGATCGCCTGAATTTCGCGCTTCATACGCCACAAGGCAGTTACGGCCTGCAAGTGAAGTTCAGCGTCACCAGCCATGCCCTGCGTACACGCCAGGAAGTCTGCGCGATGATGGCGCTAAATATGCTGCGTCGCTGGCTCAACGGCTGGGATGTGGCGGCTGAACACGGCTGGGTGAATGTGGTTGAGGTGATTCGTGCTTAGTCAGCAACATAGCTAAATGAGCTGGCTGACAAAGAAGGAAAAGCGTGGTTTTCCTTCTTTATGGCAGTCTGAAATGTAACAGGCCTTATCGGAGGCCTTTTACATTTCAATCTCAATATCGCCCTGTGCCTGGCAGCAGCAGGGCAGGATTTCACCGGGCTGGATAAACGCCAGCGGTTCGGTAAGCCACTTGACTTCGCCTGCAAGTAAACGCGTGCGGCAGGAGCCACAATACCCTTCCCGGCACTGGTACTCTACGGCGACCCGGTGAGATTCCAGGGCCGCCAGCAGGGAAGGGTGTTCCTCGTCACACAGGAGCTGTGCTCCGGTGATTCGTAGCGTAATACGACTCATAAATTACAGCTGGAAATCGCTTAAATCGTCGGTATTCACATTCGAATCAATCTGGCCGACCAGATAAGAGCTGACTTCCACTTCCTGCGGTGCCACCTGCACGTTGTCAGACACCAGCCAGGCGTTAATCCAGGGAATAGGGTTTGAACGGGTTTTGAACGGCAGATCGAGGCCAACCGCCTGCATGCGAATGTTGGTAATGTAATCAACATACTGGCAGAGAATATCTTTGTTCAGGCCGATCATTGAACCGTCGCGGAACAGGTAGCTTGCCCACTCTTTTTCCTGCTCGGCAGCCAGCACGAACAGGTCATAGCACTCCTGGCGGCACTCTTGCGCGATTTCCGCCATTTCAGGATCGTCTTCACCGGAACGCATCAGGTTCAGCATGTGCTGCGTTCCGGTCAGGTGCAGCGCTTCATCGCGGGCAATCAGCTTGATGATTTTGGCGTTGCCCTCCATCAGTTCGCGCTCGGCGAAGGCGAAGGAGCAGGCGAAGCTGACGTAGAAGCGAATCGCTTCCAGCGCGTTGACGCTCATCAGGCATAGGTAGAGCTGGCGTTTGAGCGCGCGCAGATTCACGGTCACGGTCTTGCCGTTAACGCTGTGCGTGCCTTCGCCCAGCAGGTGCCAGTAGCTGGTCATCTCAATAAGCGTGTCGTAGTAACCGGAGATATCTTTTGCGCGTTTTAAGATCTCCTGGTTAGTCACGATATCGTCAAACACAATCGCTGGATCGTTAACGATATTACGGATGATATGGGTGTAAGAGCGCGAGTGGATGGTTTCGGAGAACGCCCAGGTTTCTACCCAGGTTTCCAGCTCAGGGATGGAGATCAGCGGCAGCAGGGCCACGTTCGGGCTACGGCCCTGGATGGAGTCCAGCAGCGTCTGGTATTTCAGGTTGCTGATGAAAATGTGTTTTTCGTGATCGGGCAGGGCCTGATAGTCAATGCGGTCGCGGGAGACGTCCACTTCTTCCGGACGCCAGAAGAAGGAGAGTTGTTTTTCGATCAGCTTTTCGAAGATGTCATATTTTTGCTGATCGTAGCGTGCCACGTTAACCGGCTGGCCAAAGAACATTGGCTCAGCGAGCTGATCGTTTTTCGTCTGTGAGAAAGTGGTGTATGCCATGAAATCAAATCCTGTCATGCGTCGAAAAAATCCCCTCAACAAGGTGAGGGGATTTTAAGTTAGATTTTACATGCGCCGCTTTCGCAGCCATCGTCCTGGATAGAAGGCGCCAGGTCGTCTTGCGCATCTTCCGCCCCGTCGCGGGTGTTCTGATAGTAAAGCGTTTTGACACCAAATTTATAGGCGGTGAGCAAATCTTTCAGCAGCTGCTGCATCGGCACTTTGCCAGACGGGAAGCGCGTCGGGTCATAGTTGGTGTTGGCAGAGATCGACTGGTCGATAAACTTCTGCATCAGGCCAACCAGCTGCAGATAACCGTCGTTGTTCGGCAAATCCCACAGCAGCTCATAGCTATCTTTCAGCGTTTCATAATCTGGCACCACCTGGCGCAGAATACCGTCTTTCGACGCTTTAATGCTGATGTGGCCGCGCGGTGGCTCGATACCGTTGGTGGCGTTAGAGATCTGCGACGAGGTTTCAGACGGCATCAGCGCGGAAAGCGTGGAGTTGCGCAGGCCGTGAGTTTTAATCGACTCACGAAGCTGCTCCCAATCCAGATGCAGCGGCTCGTTGCTGATGGCATCCAAATCTTTCTTGTAGGTGTCGATAGGCAGAATGCCTTTGGCATAAGTGGTTTCGTTGAACCACAGGCAAGGGCCTTGCTCTTTAGCCAGCTCATTCGACGCTTTCAGCAGGTAATACTGAATCGCTTCGAAGGTTTTGTGCGTCAGGTTGTTGGCGCTACCGTCGGAATAACGAACGCCATTTTTCGCCAGGTAGTAGGCGAAGTTAATTACGCCTACGCCCAGAGTACGGCGACCCATCGCCCCACGTTTCGCGGCAATAATTGGGTAATCCTGGTAATCCAGCAGCGCATCCAGAGCGCGTACCGCCAGAATCGCCAGCTCTTCGAGTTCATCGAGGCTTTCGATTGCGCCCAGGTTGAATGCCGACAGCGTACACAGTGCAATTTCACCGTCTTCGTCGTTGATGTCATTCATTGGTTTGGTCGGCAGCGCGATTTCCAGGCACAGGTTAGACTGGCGAACTGGCGCGATAGCCGGATCGAACGGGCTGTGGGTGTTGCAGTGGTCAACGTTCTGAATATAGATACGGCCAGTTGACGCACGTTCTTGCATCATCAGCGAGAACAGCTCCACGGCTTTCACGCGCTGTTTACGGATGCTGTCGTCTTTCTCGTATTGGGTGTACAGCTGCTCGAATTTGTCCTGATCGGCAAAGAAGGCGTCGTACAGGCCTGGGACGTCAGACGGGCTGAACAGGGTGATGTCTTCGCCTTTCAATAAACGGGTGTACATCAGTTTGTTGATTTGCACGCCGTAATCCATGTGGCGCACGCGGTTGCCTTCAACGCCGCGGTTGTTTTTCAGCACCAGCAGGCTTTCCACTTCCAGGTGCCACATCGGGTAGAACAGCGTCGCCGCGCCGCCGCGCACGCCGCCCTGGGAGCAGGATTTCACCGCGGTCTGGAAGTGTTTGTAGAACGGGATACAGCCGGTATGGAAGGCTTCGCCGCCGCGGATTGGGCTGCCCAGCGCACGGATACGACCGGCGTTGATGCCGATGCCCGCACGTTGGGAGACATACTTCACAATCGCGCTGGAAGTGGCGTTAATCGAGTCCAGGCTGTCGCCGCACTCGATCAGTACGCAAGAGCTGAACTGGCGAGTGGGGGTGCGCACGCCGGACATAATCGGCGTAGGCAGAGAAATTTTGAACAGGGAAACCGCATCGTAAAAACGCTTCACATAGCCCAGACGGGTTTCACGCGGGTAGCCTGAGAACAGGCACGCGGCAACCAGAATATAGAGGAACTGGGCGCTTTCGTAGATTTCGCCGGTAACGCGGTTCTGCACCAGGTACTTACCTTCGAGCTGTTTAACCGCCGCGTAGGAGAAGCTCATGTCGCGTTCATGGTCGAGATAATCGTCCATCTGCCTGAACTCTTCTTCCGTGTAGTCTTCCAGCAGATGTCTATCGTATTTGCCCATCTCAACCATTTTCACCACATGGTTATAGAGTTTAGGCGGCTCGAATTCGCCGTAAGCTTTTTTGCGCAGATGGAAAACCGCCAGGCGTGCGGCCAGGTACTGGTAATCAGGCGCTTCGCGAGAAATTAAATCCGCTGCCGCTTTGATAATGGTTTCATGAATATCAGAGGTCTTGATGCCGTCATAAAACTGGATGTGCGAGCGCAGTTCAACCTGTGAAACGGAGACGTTATTTAAGCCTTCGGCGGCCCAGTCCAGAACTCGATGGATTTTATCCAGATCGATACGCTCGGTGCGACCGTCACGTTTTGTAACCAGCAGACTGTGATTCATGTGAGTGTGTACCTGTCCGTGAAATGAAAAATGCCCCATTCATCCACAGGTGGCCTCTAGTGGCTGCTCTTGTGGGTAAGTACTATATGTAGGGGGTTGTGGAATGCGTGAACGCTATATGGTGAGTATTCTAGTAATTAATCGGCTGAGAACAAGTATTGATTTCGGGACGAATTTAAGGTTGTGACAAGCGGAATTTCGCGCAGTCCACGCCACATAAGGCCTGTGACAATTGTCAATGGGATGCGAAAAAAATGATATTTTTGATCGAGTGCTGATTTCTTCGGCTTAATGGATAATTGCGCAACTTGATGCTGCGCAATTTTCATCAGATTAGATTATGGCAAGGCAGGATCAGCCCTGGGTATGCAGCATATAGTTAACGTCAACGCCCGGCGCAAGCTTAAAGGTATTGGTTAGCGGGTTGAAATGCAGCCCGGTCATATGACGCTCGCGCAGCTGTGTGTCATCAACCCAGGCCAGAAGCTCTGCGGGTTTGATAAACTTTTTAACGTCGTGGGTGCCTTTTGGCACCATGTGCAGAACGTATTCTGCGCCAACTACCGCCATCAGCCAGGATTTGCCATTGCGGTTAAGCGTGGAGAAAAAGACGTGGCCGCCCGGTTTCACCAGTTTTGCGCAGGCGGTGACGACCGATTTCGGATCGGGAACGTGCTCCAGCATCTCCATGCAGGTCACCACGTCATACTTTGCGGCGCATTTATCGGCGTGCTGCTCAACGGTTTCCTGAACGTAGTCCACCTGAATACCGCTTTCCAGCGCATGCAGCCTGGCGACCTGTAACGGCTCGAACCCCATATCCAGCCCGGTGACGTTCGCCCCTTCGCGCGCCATGCTCTCCGCCAGAATCCCACCGCCGCAGCCGACATCAAGCACCGTTTTGCCAAATAATCCGCCCGCCCGCTGGTTGATATAACCCAGGCGCAGCGGGTTGATGCGGTGCAGAGGCTTAAACTCGCCCTCTAAGTCCCACCAGCGTGAGGCGACGGCTTCGAATTTGGCGATTTCATTATGGTCGACGTTCTGGATAACCGGTTGGTTTTCGGCATTCATGGGGCTACTCACTCCTTGCTCGTTTCGTGGCGGGAGTATATCAGCCAATTCTCCGCAGGCGAATGTGTTCTGGTTTCCCCACGGCGGGCCGCTTGTGTTATAATTTGCGACCTTTGAATCCGGGACACAGTAGAGGGATAGCGGATACATGAGCGACCTTGCCAGAGAAATTACACCGGTCAACATTGAGGAAGAGCTAAAGAGCTCATATCTGGATTACGCGATGTCGGTGATTGTCGGCCGCGCACTGCCAGATGTCCGCGATGGACTCAAGCCGGTACACCGTCGCGTACTTTACGCCATGAACGTATTGGGCAATGACTGGAATAAAGCGTACAAAAAATCCGCCCGTGTTGTTGGTGACGTAATCGGTAAATATCACCCCCATGGTGATACCGCTGTTTATGACACTATCGTGCGTATGGCGCAGCCATTCTCATTGCGTTACATGTTGGTAGATGGCCAGGGTAACTTCGGTTCTGTGGACGGTGACTCCGCCGCTGCGATGCGTTATACGGAAATCCGTATGTCGAAAATCGCTCACGAGCTGATGGCCGATCTCGAAAAAGACACGGTTGATTTCGTCGATAACTACGACGGAACCGAGCGCATTCCTGATGTTATGCCAACCAAAATTCCTAACCTGCTGGTTAACGGTTCGTCCGGTATCGCAGTCGGGATGGCAACCAACATCCCGCCCCATAACATCACTGAAGTGATCAACGGCTGCCTCGCGTTTATTGAAGACGAGAACATTAGCGTTGAAGGGTTAATGGAACACATCCCAGGCCCTGACTTCCCAACTGCCGCTATCATCAATGGCCGTCGTGGCATTGAAGAAGCGTACCGTACCGGCCGCGGTAAAATTTACATCCGCGCGCGCGCGGAAGTAGAAGCCGATGCCAAAACGGGCCGCGAAACCATCATCGTTCACGAAATTCCCTACCAGGTTAACAAAGCGCGCCTGATTGAGAAAATCGCCGAGCTGGTGAAAGACAAGCGCGTTGAGGGCATCAGCGCCCTGCGTGACGAGTCTGATAAAGACGGCATGCGCATTGTTATCGAAATCAAACGCGATGCGGTGGGCGAAGTGGTGCTGAATAATCTTTATTCGCAGACTCAGCTACAGACTTCCTTCGGCATCAATATGGTGGCGCTGCATCAGGGCCAGCCGAAGATCATGAACCTGAAAGATATTCTTTCGGCGTTCGTGCGTCACCGTCGTGAAGTGGTGACGCGTCGTACCATTTTTGAACTGCGTAAAGCGCGCGACCGTGCGCACATCCTCGAAGGTCTGGCCATTGCGCTGGCGAACATCGACCCGATCATCGAGCTGATTCGCCACTCGCCAAATGCGGCAGAAGCGAAAGCTGGCCTGATTGCCCGTTCATGGGATCTGGGCAACGTTTCGGCGATGCTGGAACGTGCGGGCGATGATGCCGCGCGTCCAGAGTGGCTGGAGCCAGAGTTCGGTATTCGTGACGGCCAGTATTTCCTGACCGAGCAGCAAGCCCAGGCGATTCTGGATCTGCGTTTGCAGAAACTGACCGGCCTTGAGCACGAAAAACTGCTCGACGAGTACAAAGAGCTGCTGGAGCAGATCGCTGAGTTACTGCACATTCTGGGCAGCGCCGAGCGTCTGATGGAAGTGATCACCGAAGAGCTGGAAGCCATGCGCGATCAGTTCGGCGATAAGCGTCGTACTGAGATCACCGCCAATACCTCTGATATCAACATTGAAGATTTGATCAACCGCGAAGATGTGGTTGTGACGCTATCCCATCAGGGCTATGTGAAATATCAGCCGCTAACCGACTACGAAGCGCAGCGTCGTGGCGGTAAAGGTAAATCCGCAGCACGTATTAAAGAAGAAGATTTTATCGACCGCCTGTTGGTTGCCAATACCCACGACACCATTCTGCTGTTCTCCAGCCGCGGACGTCTGTACTGGATGAAGGTTTATCAGCTGCCGGAAGCGAGCCGCGGCGCGCGTGGACGTCCAATCGTCAACCTGCTGCCGCTGGAAGCGAACGAACGCATCACGGCGATTCTGCCGGTGCGTGAATACGCCGAAGGCGTTAACGTGTTTATGGCTACCGCCAGCGGTACCGTGAAGAAAACCGCGTTGACCGACTTCAGCCGTCCACGTTCTGCGGGCATCATCGCCGTGAACCTGAACGAAGGTGACGAGCTGATCGGTGTTGATTTGACCGACGGCAGCAACGAAGCCATGCTGTTCTCGGCGGCTGGTAAAGTGGTGCGCTTCAAAGAAGACGCCGTTCGTACCATGGGTCGTACCGCAACAGGCGTGCGCGGTATCAAGCTTGCGGGCGAAGACAAAGTCGTTTCCTTAATTATTCCGCGCGGTGAAGGTTCAATCCTGACCGTGACGCAGAATGGTTACGGTAAGCGCACGGCGGCCGATGAGTATCCGACCAAGTCGCGTGCCACTCAGGGCGTTATCTCCATTAAAGTCACCGAGCGTAACGGCAGCGTGGTTGGCGCGGTGCAGGTGGAAGATACCGACCAGATCATGATGATTACCGATGCCGGTACTCTGGTGCGTACTCGCGTTTCCGAAGTGAGCGTGGTTGGCCGTAACACCCAGGGCGTGATCCTCATCCGTACCGCGGAAGATGAAAACGTGGTGGGTCTGCAACGTGTTGCAGAGCCGGTCGACGAAGAAGAGCTGGATGCTATCGACGGTAGCGTTGCCGAAGGTGATGATGAAATCGCACCGGAAGCAGACAGTGATGAAGCCGCGGACGACGAAGCGGACGAATAATCCGGATTGTCGTTTGATATGATTCATCTTAAAACGCCTGATGCCTTGCATCGGGCGTTTTGTATTTTACTATCAGGTGTCGACCTGATTTAACGGATAAAGGTAAAACTATGGCCATTCCTGAAAAGTATGAAGATGTAGAGCGTTGGGCATTCGGTGATACAGAGCAGCAGGCCGATGAGCTGGCTAAATTGGTATTGGACGGCGTGAAAACGGCTACCTGTGCCAATCTGGATGGCGAGGGCATTGCACAGCCGGGGGATATTTTTGTGGTGGTGGACGGCAAGAATAAGCCGGTTTGCGCGATAGAGTTGACCACGGTGGAGATGACCACTTTCGAGCAGGTCAATGAAGCTCATGCTCTGGCAGAAGGTGAGGGCGACCGCAGTCTGGCTTACTGGCGTCGCGAGCATCAACGCTTTTTTGAAGAATACGATCTGTTCTCACCGGATATGACCCTGGTGCTGATGCACTTTAAGATTAGCGAAAAGTTCTGAACGTAATAGCTTGCGATCCGATAAATACAGGCCACCATTACGGCAATCTTGTAGGGAGCCTGTACCTAAATTTAGGTAATGGTCATATTTTGTTTTTTTAGCCGGGCGCTGCCGGATATAACGGACTCTCTGGCTTCCAGAATTAATCATCACTTTCAGATGCTCCAGTCTGCATCTTGCGGTTTATTCGTTATATCCGGTATTTCACAATGCGATTGCGTCAGTAATCAGCGTAAGTCCATGGGCTTAGTCACTTTTTGTTTACAGACGGCGCTTCTTATTTTGCCAAAGTGTTAGCTTTATTGCTGGAGTAGATGAAGAAAAGGGCGATGCCCAGGCAAATCACCGCACCAAGGCGGCTCATTGAAAAGTGAATGACCTCGTTGCCTAACCAGCCAAAATTATCAATAAGCATACTCATTGCCAGTTGACCAAAAATGACCGCAACCGTGGCAACAGCCGCACCAATACGCTGAACAGCCAGGACCATCACGACGATGTAAGGAACACCACAAAATGCGCCAAGCAACTGCCATTTCGGCACGTCCAACAAGGTCAGGGCATGCTTTGGTTCAAAGAAGAAAATGAGCAGCGCCGTCACCAGTGCGCCTACGGAGAACGTCAGAAATGCACTGCGAAACACGCCAACCTGAGATCCTAATTTGCCATTAATTGCCGCCTGCATGCTCAGAACCGCACCGCCGATGACAGCCAGAATAATCATTACTATATTCATAGAGTTACCTCAGATTTTTGCCACAAGGAATAGCGCGGCAATAATAAATATCAGCGCAATAATACGTTTGCTGTCAATTTTCCGATGGGCAGTCCCAAACAGGGCGTAGTGGTCAATCATCAGACTCTTGAAAACCTGTCCTGCCAGAATGCCAATCATCGTCATCGCAATGCCGATGCTGGGAACTGCAACCGTCAGGATAACGACGTAAATCGGGCCAAGGATGCCCCCCAGCAGAGTCCATGATGGCTGAGTAAAAAATGAAGCGCTGTTGCGTGGGCTAAAGAACAGCATCAACAGAAATGTGAGCGCAGCACCCACGCCGAAAATACTAAATGTTGCCCACAGGTCTCCAACCTCGCTTCCCAGCGGTCCCAATAACCCAGCTTCAACAGATAGCCCCATCCCGCCCGCAATAACGAGTAATATCAATATAAGCTGCATATAACACTCTCCGGTAATTTGGCCCGGGATCGTATAGCAGCGAGCTATAATGAAAAACGGTATAATTCAGGAAACACTTTTGCAGGAATCAGAATAATGTACGATCCTGGTGCCATAAATTTTCGCACGCTGATATTTTTTATCGGTGTATTTGAGGAACAGAGCTTCTCTGTTGTAGCAAGACGTGAAGGAGTTTCAGCGTCGATGATCTCACGTGTGATTCTTCAACTTGAAGACACGCTTGGGCAGCAGCTTTTTTATCGCAATACCCGAGCAGTTATTCCTACGGAAGCGGGCAGACTCTTCATTGATTATGCCCGGACAATGACTGACCAACTGAGCGAAGCCCGCAAAGAGATGCTGGACAGATCCCTGGAACCCTCAGGGCTAATTAGAATTAACGCGCCTGTGTTCTTTGGCCAGCGCCATATTGCGCCCTGGCTTACCGCTCTTTCAGCCCGCTACCCACGATTGCTGATTGAATTGACACAGACGGATGATTATATCGACCCGCTCAAAGATGCCTCTGACCTGATTTTCAGAATTGGCACACTAACCGATTCCACTTTCCATGCCCGTATATTTGGAACCCAGCGTTATCATCTGGTTGCCTCACCTGGCTATATAGAAAAATATGGCAATCCAGAATTACCTGCCGAACTCCATCAACATAAATGCCTGGTTTACAAAGGATCATCTGGCCCGAATCGTTGGCTATTCAGGGAACCCGGCGGCAGCTGGACTCACTATCCTGTTGCTGGCTTACTCATTTCCAATAACGCTGAATCCTTACTTACCAGTGCGCAGGGAGGTATGGGAATGGTTCTTTTTCCTGACTGGCTTATTGGCGACAGTCTTAAAAAGGGTCTGCTTGTCAGAGTTATGGGCGGATTCGAGGCCGCGATTAAAACTGAGCCACAGCATGTTGCCGCCATCTATCCCAACGCGCGGCACCCTCCGTTAAATGTACGGGCAGTGATTGATTATTTCGTGGAAGTTTACGGTTCGCCGCTTTACTGGCAGTTTGACTGAGCATGTTTGCGTGCTAGTGCATTTGCTCGCATTCGCGCCTGCCACCCGGGAATGAAAGAGCAAATCATTGATCTTGTCATGAACCACTCAGGTATCCGTGATACCGCACGGGCGTTGCATATCAGTATTAATGCTGTTGTGCGCACCTTAAAAAACTCTCGCCGCGATGTGTCACTACGCTGCTGGACAACCTGCAAATCCAGCTTATCGGCGAAGTCGATGAAATAGGGCCATTTGTGGGCAATAAGAAGCAGCCGCGCTGGTTGCGGGCCGCCATTTTTGCGGCTACCTTAACGGCATCCAACGTTTGGCCATTTTCCACGATCGGGCTCAATTTGAAATATCTTGTCTCTTTTCGCACCACGCTAAAAGTCTCCCGCTACCTGTTTCGGGCCCTGGCTTTATTACTCTGGCTGCTGGTTGCGCTCTTTTCGGTGTTCTATATCGTGAATGCCCTGCACCAAAAAGAGTCGGAAATTCGTCAGGAGTTTAATATCAGCTTCGACCAGGCGCAGCGCTATATCCAGCGTACGTCTGATGTGGTGAAAGAGCTGAAGTACATCGCGGAAAATCGCCTTACCGCCAGCAACGGCGTGTTACCGGCGGTGGAAAATGAAGACAATAGAGTCGATCCTCCGAACTTTATGCCGTTATTCCCGGATTCTGACTGCTCGGCGGTTAGCTCCAGCTGGCGCTCTTCTTTGCAGTCGCTGGCGTGGTTTCTGCGCTACTGGCGGGACAACTTCTCCGCGGCCTACGATCTTAATCGCGTCTTCTTAATTGGCGGCGACAATCTGTGCATGGCGGATTTTGGCCTGCGTGAGATGCCGCTGGAGCGCGAAAAGGCGCTGAAAACGCTGCACGCGCGCATTATGAAGTACCGCAACGCGCCTCAGGACGAGCGCAGTAATAGCATCTACTGGATTGGCCAGGGTTCGCGCCCGGGGATTGGCTATTTCTATACCCTGACGCCGGTTTATCTGGCTAATCGCCTGCAGGCGCTGCTGGGGATAGAGCAAACCATCCGTATGGAAAACTTCCTGTCACCGGGTTCAATGCCGATTGGCGTGACGATTCTCGATGAAAACAGCCACCCGCTGATCTCCCTGACCGGCCCGGAAACGCGTATTCAGCCCGATGAAAAATGGCTGCAGGAGCGCTCATGGTTTGGCTATACCGCGGGCTTTAAGCAATTTATTCTCAAGAAAAACTTGCCGCCGTCATCGATGAGCGTGGTCTATTCGGTACCCGTGGATATGGTGCTGGAAAGTATCCGCATGCTGATCCTCAATGCGCTACTGCTGAATATTCTGGTTGGGGTGGTGCTGTTTACCCTGGCGCGCATGTATGAAAAACGGATATTTATTCCGGCGGAAAACGATGCCCTGCGCCTTGAAGAGCACGAGCAGTTCAATCGCAAAATCGTGGCCTCGGCGCCGGTTGGCATCTGTATTCTGCGTACTCAGGACGGAACCAATATTCTGAGTAATGAGCTGGCACATAACTACCTCAATATGCTGACCCATGAAGACCGGCAGCGGCTGACGCAAATTATTTGCGGCCAGCAGGTTAACTTTGTTGACGTGCTGACCAGCAGCCATACCAATCTGCAGATAAGCTTTGTTCATTCGCGCTATCGTAACGAAAACGTGGCGATTTGCGTGCTGGTGGATGTCAGCGCGCGCGTCAAAATGGAAGAGTCGCTACAGGAAATGGCGCAGGCCTCTGAGCAGGCGAGCCAGTCAAAATCGATGTTCCTTGCCACCGTCAGCCATGAGCTGCGTACCCCGCTGTACGGGATTATCGGGAACCTGGATTTGCTGCAGACCAAAGAGTTGCCGAAAGGAGTGGATCGCCTGGTGACGGCGATGAATAACTCTTCCAGCCTGTTGCTGAAAATCATCAGCGATATTCTCGACTTCTCAAAAATAGAATCTGAGCAGTTAAAAATAGAGCCGCGTGAGTTTTCACCGCGCGAGGTGATGAGCCACATCACCGCGAACTATCTGCCGCTGGTGGTGCGTAAACAGCTCGGCCTGTACTGCTTTATTGAACCGGATGTGCCGCTGACGCTGCAGGGCGACCCGATGCGTTTACAGCAGGTGATTTCCAACTTGCTCAGTAACGCCATCAAATTTACCGATATCGGCTGCATTGTTCTGCATGTCAGCGTGCAGGGCGATTACCTCTCTTTACGCGTGCGCGATACGGGCGTGGGCATTCCGGCTAAAGAGGTCACGCGCCTGTTCGACCCGTTCTTCCAGGTGGGCACTGGCGTGCAGCATAACTTCCAGGGCACCGGCCTGGGGCTGGCCATCTGCGAGAAATTAATCAGCATGATGGATGGCGATATTTCGGTTGATACCGAAGTGGGCATGGGCAGCCAGTTTACGATCCGTATTCCTTTATATGGCGCCAGGTATGCCGAACAGGCGCAGGTGGAAGGGCTGGTAAATAAGCGCTGCTGGCTGGCCGTGCGCAATGCTTCGCTAAACCATTTTCTGGAAACTTTGCTGCTCAGAAACTCGTTTGATGTCCGACAGTATCAGGGCGAAACGCCGGACAGCGACGATATTCTGATTGCCGATAATGAGCTGGAAAAAGAGTGGGAAGGGCGTGCGGCGATCGTTTTCTGCCGTCGCCATATCGGTATTCCGATAGAGGCTTCACCGCGCCGCTGGCTGCATAGCCTCGCAGCACCTCACGATATTATGCTGTTGCTGGGCCGGATCTATAGCGTTACGGTTAACCTGCCGGGCAGCGATACCGAAGCGCCGGTTTCCACCAGCAATGAAGAACGCAATGATGACATGATGATCCTGGTGGTTGACGATCATCCTATCAACCGTCGCCTGCTGGCAGATCAGCTGGGATCGCTAGGCTACCAGTGCAAAACGGCAAACGACGGTGTCGATGCGCTCAATGTGCTGAGTAAGAACCACATTGATATTGTGCTAAGCGACGTCAACATGCCGAACATGGACGGCTACCGCCTGACGCAGCGCATTCGCCAGTTGGGCTTAACCCTGCCGGTCGTGGGCGTGACGGCAAATGCGCTGGCCGAAGAGAAGCAGCGCTGTATTGAGTCGGGGATGGATAGCTGCCTGTCCAAACCGGTAACGCTCGAGATCCTCAGGAAGACGGTCGATCTTTATGCGGCGCGGGTGCGTAACGGACGGAAGTAAAAGATAAAAAAAGTGGATGCCGCTGATGCGCATCCACCTTATCTGAACCTTGCTTTCTTGTGCGTCGGACTAGCGTAAGCGGCATCCGATACTGGCTTACTCTTTGTCAGCCGGCGACAGGCTCACCGAGGAGAGATAGTTCAGCAGGGCGATATCATTTTCAACACCCAGCTTCATCATGGCTGATTTTTTCTGGCTGCTGATGGTTTTGATGCTGCGGTTGAGCTTACGGGCGATCTCCGTCACCAGGAAACCTTCCGCGAACAGGCGCAGCACTTCGCTCTCTTTAGGCGACAAACGCTTATCGCCATAGCCACCCGCGCTGATTTTTTCCAGCAGGCGGGAAACGCTCTCCGGGGTGAATTTTTTACCTTTCTGCAACGCGGCCAGCGCTTTTGGTAAGTCGGTTGGCGCGCCTTGCTTGAGTACAATCCCTTCGATATCAAGCTCTAATACCGCGCTCAAAATAGCCGGGTTATTGTTCATGGTCAGAACGATTATCGAAAGGTGAGGGAAGTGACGCTTGATATATTTGATAAGCGTAATGCCGTCGCCATATTTGTCGCCGGGCATTGAGAGATCGGTTATCAAAACATGCGCATCAAGCTTTGGCAGATTAGTGATAAGCGCTGTGGAATCTTCAAATTCACCGACAACATTCACCCACTCGATCTGCTCGAGAGATTTACGAATGCCGAACAGGACAATCGGATGGTCGTCGGCAATAATTACGTTCATACTGTTCATCTAATAGGCTACCTTGCTACAGCAAACTTTTGACGTAAGCGTCAATATCGCTGGTATATTTTTGTATGTTGGCAGCATCACTTTCACGAATGTGATGCTCTAACGTTTCACATAACTGCTTGCCTGGTACCAGATTGAGCATGGCGAACACCCCTTTTAAACGGTGTGCGGTTTGCGCCAGCGCGGCGAAATCGTGCGCTGCAGCTTCAGTATACAATCTCCTAACATCTTCCGGTACCGTATCAACAAACAGCGCGTAATAGCCGCTGGCGTGAAGCTGGGCATTTTCATCGCCGCCCAGCGGCGACGCGGAAATGCCTTCCTGCGCCAGCTGCTCTTCTATCAGCTGTAGCACCGCATCCTGCATGGCATTACTGATATTAAAATTCACCCGGAACTGGCCCGGGCCAAGCTTACGCATTCCGTTCTCATCATCGCTTAAAAGCAAACCGGAAGATGTAAGATTAGACGGATTATCGGTCAGGAAGATATCAAACTCTTGACTGGCCAGTCTTTCATCGGGGGTGATGCAGTGAGCCCCCCAGTTTTCCAGCTGGCGGGTCACAATATTGCGCACCTCATTGGCGGTGATATCAACCATCGCCACCACATCATCAAGCAGTTTTTCTTCCTGCTCCTCATGCTGGGGTTCGGCTGCCATGCAGATGTGCAGGTGGTAGCGGGTACCAATTCCCGCGCGGGTTTTGATATTCAGATACCCGCCCAGCTTACGCGACAGACGATCGCATAAATAAAACGTTAAGCCGTTAGCACGCCCGTAACGATCTTCGCTGGTTTCGTTAAGGAACGGGAAGTGGAGATTATCGACTTCGCCCGCGCTAATGCCTTCGCCGGTATCCAGAATACGGAACAGCAGACGCTCGGGCCCGGACTCTTCTTCGCTGATATCCAGGGTGATTTTGCCAATCTGGGTAGTGGTCACGGAATAATGCAGCAGCAGCTGTAGTACTTTACGCAATGCTTCCCGGTCGCCGTGACGCTCTTCATCAGCCGCCAGATGATTGTTAATCAACAGCTGTAAACCCTTACGTTTGATAATCGGCAGCATCTCAAGCACGACTTCATCAATTAGCGGCTGGATAGCGAACCGGGCGGCGCTGGTTTTCCAGCTATCGGTTTCCAGCGTATTGAGCAGCTGGATCTCTTCCACCAGGCGCACCATGCTTTGCGCTTCATTCGCAACTGTGCGCGCCTCAGGGGTATTGAGCGCGCTGGCATGCTCGGCGATATTTTTCACCGGCCGCTGCAGCGCTTCGCCAATGTTCTGCATAAAGGCCATACGCCCCTGCTGATTCTTTTCATACAGGCGCTGAGCCTGCTTTAGCTTTTTGTTCACCAGGATCTCTCTGTCCTGGTCGCGAATCACAAAGATCTGCGTACGCGAGGCAATCTGGCTACGGAACTGGCGAATTTCATACAGTTCGTTATTGATGGTCGCCTGGATCACGCCCTGGTGCTGTTCAGCCATCGCAATGATGTTTTGCAGATTCAGGTGCGGCAGCAGGTGGTCGGCAATCTTATTGCTGATGACCGTACGGTTTGAATCCAGATCGTGTACCAGCAGGCCCAGCGGTAATTGCGCGACAATCTCTTCATTTAACGCGCGCAGAATTTGTAATTCGCCATTGCCGTTTGGGGCGTCAACAGGACGCGCAGCCTGCTGACGGAAAGTCGTGAAGCCAAACAGCGCCAGCACCAGCAGGCCGATATTAAGCAGCAGCGGCAATAAAATATTCTGCAAGGTATCCATCAGCAGGGTGCCGAGTGGAACCTGCCAGACCAGGCGCAGATGGGTGGTAGCAAGCGGGGAGGCTATTTCAATCCTGGCACCGTTAAAATTAATGGTGATGCTGTCGGGTCCCTCTTTTTCTGCGCCGTTGGCCACGGCGGGAACATCACGAGCCTCCAGGCGGAAGCTATCGAGCGACATACCCGGCGGTATTAAATCATTGATGGGCAAATCAAATGCCACGACGGTTGCCAGATGTCCCGGCTGATTAAAGGTAGTCCGCAGGGTAAAGTAGTAGCCGTTTTGCCAGGCAAGGTGGCGCAGCTGGGAAAAACTTTCCCTTTCATCCAGCGCGTTTGCCTGCTGGAGCATTTCAGCGCGGCGGGAATCAGCGATTAAACTCACCCCGTTTTCTTTCAGGCCAGATGAAAGGTCTTTTAACGGCAGGGTGGAGACCAGGATCATGCTGTTATCCTGCCCGTTTAAATAGTACATCGACCACGGGTTGTTTTCGGCCCCCCACAGCGTATCAAGATAAGTTGAGATGCGTTGTGTCATATCAAGCGTGGAGCCGTCGTGGGAGCCAAAGATCAGCGCTTCGGTTTTGCGGCGCGGTTTCTCCAGATAGTAAACATCCTGACGCAGGCGAGTTTCCTGTAAACCGTCGCTTGCCGGGGCCGTTGAAACGGCAATATTGTCATAAATCTGCCAGGTGGCGTAACGATAGGTATCAACCCGCTTGTGCAGCGCATGGGTGATATCGACAATCTGATAGCTCTTATCTTTAAGCCAGGTGTTGACGGCGCTTTGTACCATGACGCCCATGGCAACCAGCAGCACGACTATCAATAACAGGAAGAAGCGCGTGATATTGCCGGGAATAAGCGAAAATTTATTAGGGATCATACGGTCTGACTGACTCATTGTTAGCGCGCAACCCGGCGAGCATTCGCCACTTAAAAAAAATCCATAGCTCTGCAAGGCAAGCCGGCAGGCATATCGCTGTTAGCAATTAAACCAACGCATCCTTAGCAAGGATACCTGTAACCCGCGCCGGCGTCATCGTTTCAGTCCTGAAAACTCAACGAGTATAATTCGAAATCGCTACTTTTCCAGACTATTGATAAGTAGTCAAAATAACGCCAGTGGCCGAGGATATTTCCATCAACCTGGCGGAGTAATTTTGTACAAATTAATTTTCCCTGTACAACTATTTCTTATGAAATCATTGTCTATTTAGGTTGGCTTTTTTAAGAAAGTTCTCAAAATAACGTCAAGTTTTTCTATAAGCGCAGCGGGGGATTTGTTAATAGATGTTATTTATTTGCATGGAGTAGCACAAAACGATGCGGCGTGAGGTAAAGAAAGGTAAAAAAAACCGGATGCAAGCATCCGGTGGAAATTAGGGATAAACAGACATTCAAACCTGAATGACGGTAATAAATAACTTAATGATGATAGCGAGGGTTATTTTATAGAAAGCTAAGAGTTGTGTTTTATCATTCAGTGCTACCGCTATTTATTTTTGTAACCTATTGATTTTAATTGAGAGTATATTTATTTTGACGATTTGTGCTTATATTATTGTCTTTTTGTGCGGAAAAAAGTTCCCTTGAAATTACATTTTGAAACATCTCAGTGGATAAATGAAACATCTCCGTGGTTTTAGTATCATATTCGGATTGGATTAATCCGTATTTGTTTTGGACAATGATTTAGCCGACTGATTAGTAAATTAATCAGTAAGCAGTGGTATATAAAAAGGCATATAACAGAGGGTTAATAACATGAAAGTTAAAGTACTGTCCCTCCTGGTTCCAGCATTGCTGGTAGCAGGCACCGCTCATGCGGCCGAAATTTATAACAAAGACGGCAACAAATTAGATCTGTACGGTAAAGTCGATGGTTTGCATTACTTCTCCGATGATAAAGGTGCAGACGGCGATCAGTCTTACATCCGTCTCGGCTTTAAAGGCGAAACCCAGGTGAATGACCAGCTGACCGGTTACGGCCAGTGGGAATACAACGTTCAGGCTAACAATACCGAAGATAGCAGCGATCAGGCGTGGACTCGTCTTGGCTTCGCAGGTATTCGCGTGACTGACTTTGGCTCATTCGATTACGGCCGTAACTATGGCGTGGTTTACGACGTTACCTCCTGGACCGACGTGCTGCCAGAGTTCGGCGGCGATACTTACGGTTCTGATAACTTCATGCAGCAGCGTGCTAACGGTCTGGCAACTTACCGTAACACCGACTTCTTTGGTCTGGTTGATGGCCTGAACTTTGCCGTTCAGTATCAGGGTAAAAACGGCAGCGTTTCTGGCGAAGGTTCCACTCAAAACGGCCGTGGCGCTCTGAAACAGAACGGTGACGGCGTCGGCGGCTCCCTGACTTACGATCTGGGCGAAGGCTTCGGTATCGGTTCAGCGATTTCCAGCTCCAAGCGTACTACTGACCAGAACAACATGGCTGTAGGCGAAGGCGATCGCGCTGAAACTTACACCGGCGGTCTGAAATATGACGCTAACAACATCTATCTGGCTACTCAGTACACCCAGACTTACAACGCCACTCGCGCGGGTGACCTGGGCTTTGCAAATAAAGCACAGAACTTTGAAGTGGTGGCACAGTACCAGTTCGACTTTGGTCTGCGTCCTTCCGTGGCTTACCTGCAGTCTAAAGGTAAAGACATCGAAGGCTATGGCGACCAGGATCTGGTTAAATATGTTGATGTTGGCGCGACTTACTACTTCAACAAAAACATGTCCACCTACGTTGATTACAAAATCAACCTGCTGGATGAAAACGACTTCACTCGTGCCGCAGGCGTCGGTACTGACGACGTCGTAGGCGTGGGTCTGGTTTACCAGTTCTAATTCCTGCATAAGCAGTGTGAGTTGTAACAGGCGCCTCCGGGCGCTTTTTTACGTCTGAACCCTCAACAATCTTCACTTTTAAGCCAATTTTTTGCCAGTTGGTGTACCATTTTGCGCTCCAACAGGAGAGAGAAACAATGGACTTACGATTACTACGCTATGGCCTGTTTGCCATAGTTTTGGGCGCTTTAGCGGGCTGCGATAACCCAACGGCCAAAGGCCATTCCGGCATGGTGCTGGAAGGTAAAACCATGGGCACATACTGGCGCGCAAGCCTCGCCGGAGTTGACAAGGCCCGCGAAGCTGAGCTGCGTGAAAAAATTCAGGCGCAGCTTGATGGCGATGACCGCCTGCTGTCGACCTACAAAAAAGATTCGGCGCTTTCGCGTTTTAACCAGTCAACTTCGACCGAACCTTATCCGGTCGCTGATGCGATGAGCGATATTGTCACCATGGCGCTGCGCATTGGGGCGAAAACCGATGGCGCGATGGATATCACCGTCGGGCCGCTGGTGAATCTGTGGGGATTTGGCCCGGATAAACAACCCGTCAAAACGCCGGATCAGGCACAAATTGACGCCGCCAGAGCGCTAACCGGTTTGCATCATCTGACGGTGATTAACCAGGCAGGGGATCAGTTCCTGCAAAAAGATTTGCCTGGCTTGTATGTGGATCTTTCGACGATGGGCGAAGGTTACGCGGCCGATCATCTGGCGCGTTTAATGGAACAAAACGGTATTAGCCGTTACCTGGTTTCCGTCGGTGGCGCCGTGGTAACGCGTGGCACTAACGCTGATGGCAAAGCCTGGCGAGTCGCTATCCAGAAACCTACCGACCGTGAAAACGCGGTACAGGCGGTGGTCGATCTCAATGGCCACGGAATCAGTACCTCCGGAAGCTATCGCAATTATTACGAACTCGATGGCAAGCGCCTGTCGCACGTGATTGATCCCAAAACCGGCCAGCCAATTCAGCACAAACTCGTTTCGGCAACCGTGATTTCCCCGACCGCCATGGAAGCTGATGGATGGGACACCGGCCTGATGGTGCTCGGTACGGAAAAAGCGAAACAGGTCGCAGAAAAAGAGGGGCTGGCAGTCTATTTGATCGCCAAAGAGGGCGAGAGTTTTACTACGTGGATGTCACCGCAGTTTAAAACCTTCTTACTCAGCGAGTAAAATTAGAAAGCAAGATTGCGGGTTTCTCAGCACACCTATGCTGTCAAAGTCATACCATGACAGCAAAAACAGGAGCCAGTCATGAAACAACTTTTTGACAAGGCCAGCGATGAAAGCCGCTGGCAGGCCGTGGAAACCCGCGATATCCGCGCTGATGGGCAATTTGTCTTTGCGGTGAAAACGACCGGCATCTGCTGCCGACCTTCCTGCCGCGCACGCCACCCCTTACGCGAAAACGTGCTGTTCTTTGATAATGTTACCGCCGCTATAGAGGCGGGGTTTCGCCCGTGCAAGCGCTGCCAGCCGGAGAAGCCGCCGCTGGCGCAGCAACGCATTGAACGCATCACCCGGGCCTGCCGCATTCTCGAGGCCAGCGATAGGCCCGTGGTGCTTGCCGAGCTTGCGGCGCAGGTGGCAATGAGCCCGTTCCATTTTCATCGCCTGTTTAAACAAGTCACCGGGTTAACGCCCCACGCCTGGCAAAAAGCGCTGCGGGCACAACGGCTGCGCGAGCAGCTCGCGCAAGGTGAAACAGTGACGCAGGCGCTTTTTGATGCCGGTTATCAATCGGGCAGCGCTTATTATCAGCAGGCCGATGGCATTCTGGGGATGACGGCAAAACAGTATCGGCAGGGTGGGAAGCGTGCCGTGATTCAGTTTGTGGTCGGTTGTTGCCAGCTGGGCGAGTTTCTGGTCGCGCAGAGCGAGCGTGGTATTTGCGCCATACTATTAGGTAGCCATGCGCAAGAGCTGATTGATCGGCTGGGAGCTCTCTTCCCGCACTCCTCTTTAATGGCCGGAGACCAACTTTTCACCCGGCAGGTGGTGCAGGTGGTGAGCGTGCTTGAGCATCCAGGGCAGCATTTGGCCCTGCCGCTCGATATTCAGGGGACCGCCTTTCAACAGCAGGTCTGGCAGGCGCTGCGTGATATCCCCGCCGGGCAAACCGCCAGCTATCGTGATATTGCCGGGCGTATCGGCAAACCGCAGGCGGTGCGTGCCGTGGCGGGAGCCTGTGCCGCGAATAAACTGGCGGTGATTATTCCCTGTCACCGCGTGGTGCGTCACGATGGCGCGCTTTCCGGCTACCGTTGGGGTATTGAGCGCAAGCGCCAGCTTCTTGAGATTGAGGCCCGGCAGCAGGAGGAATAATGCTCGATTTATTTGCCGATGAAGCGCCGTGGCAGGAGCCGCTGGCAGAGGGGGCGGTTATTCTGCGTCGTTTTGCCTGCGCCGACGCGCAAAGCCTGATTGCGCAAATCTTCCGCCTGGCGGAACAATCACCGTTTCGCCAGATGGTCACTCCCGGCGGTTACACCATGTCGGTGGCGATGACTAACTGCGGTGAAGCGGGCTGGACAACCGATAAACACGGTTATTTATATTCGCCAATCGACCCGCAGACCCAACAGCCGTGGCCAGCAATGCCGGCTGTTTTTCGCCAGCTATCGGATGCGGCCTCAAAGGCTGCGGGATATGCCGATTTTGTCCCTGATGCTTGCCTGATTAACCGTTATGCGCCGGGGGCAAAGCTCTCGCTGCATCAGGATAAAGACGAACGCAATCTGCAACAGCCGATTGTCTCGGTGTCTCTTGGTTTGCCCGCGGTGTTTCAGTTTGGTGGGCTAAAGCGCAGCGACCCGCTGACCAGAGTGATGCTCGAACACGGTGACGTAGTGGTGTGGGGCGGGCCATCGCGGCTTTTTTATCATGGTATTTTGCCGCTTAAAGCAGGTCGCCATCCCGCGACTGACGAGTTTCGCTTCAATCTGACCTTTCGCTGCACTCGTTAAAGCGAATATTAATAAGAATTATTCTTGCTGTTATAGGTCTGGCGTTTACACTGCTCGCTGTTTTCGTTTGACGGGTAGTGAGTGATGGAACTTTTGCGTGTGGTTTACCGGCAGTATCGCTGGCCTTTTTTGTGGGTTATGGCTCTTAGCCTGCTCAGTGCGGCGCTGGGTATCGGCTTAATCGCCTTTATTAATCAGCGCCTGATTGAAACGCCTGATATTTCTCTGGCGGTATTGCCTGAATTTCTCGGCCTGTTACTGCTCTTAATGGCGGTGACCCTGGGTTCGCAACTGGCACTGACCACGCTCGGCCACCATTTCGTTTTCCGTCTGCGCAGCGAATTTATTAAACGCCTGATGGATACCCATGTTGAACGCGTTGAACAGCTTGGCAATGCGGCCCTGCTGGCCGGTTTAACCAGCGATGTGCGCAACATTACCATTGCCTTTGTGCGCCTGCCGGAGCTGGTTCAGGGCATTATTCTGACCTTCGGTTCAGCGGCTTATCTGGCGTGGCTGTCGCCAAAAATGCTCGGTGTCACGGCGATTTGGGTCGCAGTGACCATCTATGGCGGCTATGTACTGGTCGCGCGGGTTTATAAACACCTGGCGCAACTGCGTGAAATTGAAGACCAGCTTTATAACGATTATCAGACCGTGATTGAAGGGCGCAAAGAGCTGGCGTTAAACCGCGAGCGTGCGGAACGCGTCTATGAAGACACCTATATTCCTCATGCCAACGATTACCGTAGCCATATTATTCGCGCTGATACCTACCACCTGAGCGCGGTGAACTGGTCGAACATTATGATGCTGGGCGTGATAGGCCTGGTGTTCTGGATGGCGAACAGCCTCGGCTGGTCGGATACCAACGTGGCGGCCACCTTCTCCCTGACGCTGCTTTTCTTACGTACCCCGATGCTGTCTGCGGTGGGGGCATTACCGACGCTGCTGACGGCGCAGGTCGCCTTCAACAAGCTCAATCAATTCCAGCTGGCGCCGTACGAAGCGGCCTTCCCGCGCAGCAAAGAGCCGGTTGGCTGGCAAACGCTCGAAATGCGCGACGTGGTGTTCCAGTACGCAGACAACGCTTTCTCCGTGGGGCCGCTGAATCTGAAGATTGAGCGTGGCGAGCTGCTCTTTCTGATCGGCGGAAACGGCAGCGGTAAATCCACCATGGCGATGCTGCTGACCGGGCTTTACCAGCCGGTATCGGGTGCGATTTATCTGGACGGTAAAAAAATTGATGCCGGTAATCAGGACGATTATCGCAAGCTGTTTTCTGCGGTATTTACCGACGTCTGGCTGTTTGACCGCCTGCTTGGCCCGCAAGGGGAGCAGGCGAATCCTGAGCTGGTGGCGGGCTGGCTTGAACGCCTGAAAATGAGCCATAAGCTGGAGCTGGAAAACGGCACCATCCTCAATCTGAAACTGTCGAAAGGGCAGCGTAAGCGCGTGGCGCTGTTGCTGGCGCTGGCGGAAGAGCGCGACATTATCCTGCTCGACGAATGGGCGGCTGACCAGGACCCACATTTCCGCCGCGAGTTCTACCAGACCCTGCTGCCGTTAATGCAGCAAATGGGCAAAACCATCTTCGCCATTAGCCATGACGATCACTACTTTATTCATGCCGATCGCCTTCTGGAAATGCGTCATGGCCAGCTGAGCGAGCTGACCGGGCACGAGCGTGAGCATGCTTCGCGTGATGCGGTGGCCCGAACCGGGAATTAATCACGCCGGGAAGATGAACCACAAAACCACTCTTAAACGGCTGGTTTTTTGTTTTCCCGGGGCTTGCAACGCTATTTTTGCTTTAGCTATAGTGGCTTATGCCTGACAGGCAGATCGGCTTCCCGTCGATTGCACCGATAAGTTCTGTAATTTCTTTGCCTGCATCGTTATATTACTCAGTACATAACGAAATTCAGTGGAGTCACACATGGCTAAGCAGTGGGTCGCTCTGGTATTAGGCGCGACATTGAGCATCACTATGAGCGGGCAGGCATTTGCCGATAACAGCAAAATCACCGTTTTTGCTGCGGCATCGTTAACCAATGCGCTGCAGGATATCGCCACGCAATATAAGAAAGGCACCGCGGTTCACATCGCCTCTTCCTTCGCATCCTCCTCGACGCTTGCGCGCCAGATTGAAGCCGGTGCCCCTGCCGATCTGTTCATTTCTGCCGACCAGAAATGGATGGATTACGCGGTCAGTAAAGACGCGATGAAGGCCGACTCCCGTAAAACCCTGCTCGGCAATAGCCTGGTGGTGGTGGCACCGGCAGCCAGCGCAGCTGGCGAGGTGAAGATTGATGCAAAAACTAACTGGGCTTCCTTGCTCAAAGACGGCCGTCTGGCGGTTGGCGACCCGGACCACGTTCCGGCTGGCATTTATGCTAAAGAAGCGCTGCAAAAATTGGGTGCCTGGGATCGGCTCGCGCCAAAATTAGCGCCGGCAGAAGATGTGCGTGGCGCGCTGGCGCTGGTTGAACGCGGTGAAGCGCCGCTAGGTATTGTTTACGGTTCTGATGCGGTGGCAAGCAAAGGCGTGAAGGTTGTGGGCACCTTCCCTGAAGGCTCGCACCAAAAAGTGGCCTACCCGCTTGCGATAGTGAAAGGCCGCGATAACCCAACGGTTAGCGCCTTTTACCGCTGGCTACAGGGGCCGGAAGCCGCAGCTATCTTCCAACGTTACGGATTTACAACTCGATAATGATATTGACCGATCCCGAATGGCAGGCGGTAGCGCTGAGCCTGAAAGTCTCGACCCTTGCGGTGCTGTTTAGTCTCCCTTTTGGCATCTTCTTTGCCTGGCTGCTGGTGCGATGCCGGTTCCCGGGCAAGGCTTTGCTCGATAGTATTATTCACCTGCCGTTAGTGCTGCCGCCGGTGGTGGTGGGTTACCTGCTGCTGATTGTCATGGGGCGACGCGGCGTTATCGGCGCCTGGTTTTACGATGTTTTCGGCATCACCTTTGCCTTTAGCTGGCGCGGTGCGGTGCTGGCGGCGGCGATAATGTCGTTCCCGCTGATGGTGCGAGCCATTCGTCTGGCACTCGAAGGCGTGGATATCAAACTTGAACAGGCCGCTCGCACCCTGGGTGCCGGGCGCTGGCGCGTGTTCTGCACCATCACTTTGCCGCTAACTTTACCGGGAATTATCGCCGGAACGGTGCTGGCCTTTGCCCGCTCGCTCGGCGAATTTGGCGCAACGATAACCTTTGTTGCCAACATTCCTGGCGAGACCCGCACCCTGCCTTCCGCGATGTATACCCTGATTCAGACTCCCGGCGGCGAAAGCGCCGCGGCGCGTTTATGCGTGATTTCCATTGTGCTGGCGCTGGCTTCATTACTGGTGGCGGAGTGGCTGGCGCGCCAGAGCCGGAAACGGACAGGGGCACTCTGATGCTGGAGCTGAACTTTATTCAGACGCTGGGTAGCCACCGCCTGGCGATTAATGAAACCTTACCGGGGCAGGGCATTACGGCGGTATTTGGCGTTTCTGGGGCGGGAAAAACATCGCTGATTAATGCGATAAGCGGCCTGACTCAGCCACAGCAAGGGCGAATCGTTCTTAACGATCGCGTGCTGAGCGATGCCGAAAATAAACGCTTTCTGGCACCTGAAAAGCGCCGTATTGGCTATGTATTTCAGGATGCACGCCTGTTCCCGCACTACCGCGTGCGCGGCAATCTGAAATATGGCATGCCGGGACGGGCTGGCGGCCAGTTCGACAAGCTCGTTGAGCTGCTGGGCATCGAGCCGCTGTTGGAAAGGTTCCCCTGGAGTCTCTCCGGCGGGGAAAAACAGCGCGTGGCGATTGGCCGCGCCTTGCTAACCTCACCAGATCTGCTGCTGCTGGATGAACCGCTGGCGTCGCTGGATATCCCACGCAAACGCGAGCTGCTGCCGTATCTGCAGCGTCTGGCGCGAGAAATTAATATCCCGATGCTGTATGTCAGCCACTCGCTCGAAGAGATCCTTCATTTAGCCGATAAGGTGCTGGTGCTTGATGGCGGCGAAGTGAAAGCCTTTGGCAATCTCGAAGAGGTGTGGGGCAGCAGCGTAATGCACCCGTGGCTGCCGAAAGAGCAGCAAAGCAGCGTGCTAAAAGTGACGCTGCTGGAACATCATCCCCATTATGCGATGACCGCTCTTGCCCTTGGCGATCAGCATCTGTGGGTGAATAAACTGGATAAACCATTACAGACCTCGCTACGCATCCGCATTCAGGCGACGGATGTTTCCCTGATCCTCCAGCCGCCGGTAAACAGCAGTATTCGTAATGTATTACGCGCCAAAGTCGCACAATGTTATGACCATGAAGGCCAGGTTGAAGTGCAGCTGGAAGTGGGGGGCAGAACCTTGTGGGCGCGGATTAGCCCTTGGGCACGGGATGAGTTAATGATTAAACCGGGCCAGTGGCTGTACGCGCAAATTAAAAGCGTGTCGATAACGGCGTGAGTGGTGAGCGGGTGACTGTGTACCCGCCGTTTATCCGCTACAGCAGATGCTGATACAGCGTCGCAGCGATACCCGTTTCCAGATTGGTGCCAATCACCAAATCGGCACGCGCTTTAATCGCCTCATCGGCATTACCCATCGCGACGCCAAGCCCGGCGCTTTCCAGCATGCTTAAATCGTTAAAGTTATCGCCGAACGCCATCACCTGGCTCATGGATAACCCCTGTGATTCCACCCACTGCGCCAGACGATTGCCTTTGCTGTTGCCGCTTTGCGCCACATCGACCTGATCGTGCCACGACCATTCGCAGGCCAGCCCAAGCTCTTGCTCAACCACCCGCGTGAAATTTTGCAGCTTCACGGTGTCTTGATCCGTCAGCGCAAATTTCCAGATTGACTCCACCTGATGTACCGCCTCACGCAGGGAATGGACATGATGGAATACCGGACGCTGCGATTCCGGCAGTGACTTAGCCCAGTTTTCAGCACGTAACACGTGGCCTGTGGTTTCCTGATACAGCATGGCGTCATCGACATACATCAGCCCGTGCACGTTGTGGATAGCGAGCAATTCGATCAGCTGGCTGGCCTGTTCAGGCCGTAACGGATCGGACGCCAGAACCTTTTTTGCATGGTAATCATACAAATAAGTGCCATTACAGCAAATTGCAGGTGTATCCAGCGCCAGTGCCTGATAAAAAGGATGGATGGCAACGTGATGACGGCCGGTGACGATGACCACTTTCACCCCCAGCTCACGCGCGCGCTGTAAAGCGGCCAGTGATTCAGGAAGAATGGTTTTTTGCGGCGTGAGTAGGGTGCCGTCGAGATCGAGGGCGATTACGCGATAAGTCATTTAGGGTTCCAGTCAAATTCAGGATCATAAGGCTGGTGCCGATGTTACACCGGCTGCGGCGTTGTGCAAAATGACTACGCGGTGCGGCAAAAGGCGCTACTCTTGTGACTATTACTCAAGACGTTGGGAGGAGAGAGATTTCATGAAGCAAACAGTCTATACCGCCAGCCCCGAAAGCCAGCAAATTCACGTCTGGCAGCTTAATCCAGGCGGTGAACTGACCCTGGTGCAGGTCGTCGATGTGCCAGGCCAGGTGCAGCCGATGGTGATTAGCCCGGATAAACGTTATCTGTATGTTGGCGTGCGCCCTGAGTTCCGCGTAATTGCTTATCGCATTACAGCGGATGACGGCACGCTTACCGAAGCGGGCGTGGCGGCCATTCCCGGCAGCCCTACGCACATTTCTACCGATCGCCAGGGGCGCTTCCTGTTTAGCGCTTCTTATAATTCAGGCAGCGTATGCGTAGTGAGTCTCGCTAATGACGGCCTGCCAGGTGAAGTGCTGGATGTGGTGGAAGGGCTGGAAGGTTGCCACTCGGCGAATATCTCCCCGGACAACCGCACGCTATGGGTGCCGGCGCTCAAGCAAGATCGCATTTGCCAGTACACGCTCTCTGACGACGGTAAACTCCTCGCGCAGACTCCGGCAGAAGTGACCACCGTTGAAGGGGCTGGCCCGCGTCATATGGCGTTCCATCCGAATCAACAATACGCTTACTGCGTCAATGAACTGAATGGCTCTGTGGACGTATGGGAGCTGAAAAATGCCAGGGGCAAAATTGAATGCGTACAGACGCTGGATATGATGCCGCCGGGCTTCTCAGATACCCGCTGGGGGGCAGACATCCACATCACTCCTGATGGTCGCCATCTTTACACCTGTGACCGTACCGCCAGTATCATCACGGTATTTAGCGTCGCAGAAGATGGCAGCGTGCTGGCGGTGGAAGGCTATCAGGCAACCGAAACGCAGCCGCGCGGCTTTAACCTTGACCACAGCGGTAAATATCTGATTGCCGCAGGCCAGAAATCGCACCATATCGCGGTTTATCAAATTACCGGTGAGCAAGGCTTGCTGGAAGAAAAAGGCCGTTATGCCGTGGGGCAAGGGCCGATGTGGGTGGTGGTTAACGCCCACTAATTGATGGCCTTAATGTAAAAAAACCTCGCAATCGCGAGGTTTTTTTACATTTACAGATAGGGAAAGCTTATTCGCTAACCACCAGGCTACCGGGGCCACGGTTGTTGAATTCCCACAGGCGGTTTGCGTTAGCGTCATTCAGATCGCGCTGAATTTCGTTTTTCTCGCCTTGAGTTCCGATGTTGCCAGCAAATGGACGTTTAGAGCCCGCGGCATCGCCCCATGGCTGCGCGCGATTGAAGCCTTCGTTGATCAGGCTGTCACGGATCACCACCTGGCCGTTAGAAGTCTGGCCTGCGGCATAACCGTTTTCACCCGCTTCCACATCCCAGGCGCGGCCCAGCTGTGCAACGTTATCGCCAGCGGCGGTAAAGCGGCTGTTGATCGCGAGGAAACCGTAATAGATGTTTGGCAGCGTAGCAGGTGCAAACACCGTGCCTTCCGCGGTACGGCTGTTGACCAGGCGGAAATCGGTGTTATCGAACACCACCGCGCCACGGCCTGCAACCACATCCACATCGCCTTCAATGTAGCTATTGGTCACCAGGGTACGCGGCTGGCGGTCAGTTAACAGACGGTTTTGCACATCGCTGTTGGTGACAAAGAAGGTGTTCTGACGGCCCAGCAGGTGAACATTGTGCAACTGCACTTTGTCGCCGTCGCTGCGCAGCGCCACTGCCTGATGGTTACCGGCATCCACGCTGTCGCCCAGGGTGTTGGCGATAGTCAGGTTTTGTAGCTGCAGGCCGTTGTTCTGTGACCAGACGGTGGCAGAACACATGATGCCAACGGTGGCGTTACGCTTGCTCTGGCAGCTGTCAAACATATACCAGGCTGGTTTACCCGGCATATATTTGCCTGCTGGGTTGACCGCACGACGCCAGCTATTCACATCAATTTCTGAATCCAGCGACAGGGTGATTTTTACATCGCTGGCGTTAGCAGTAGTGCCGTATAACGTCACGCTGCCGGAACCGGCTGGAATATAAACGGTACCGACATACTCGCCCGGCTGAATGGCGATGTACTGGCGGGCGTTGCTGTGTTTTATCAGCGCTGCATCAACGGCTGCCTGAATCGAGGTATGCGTGACGCCTTCACCACCGGCGGTGCCCACGACAAAATCAGGCTGCTGCGGCGTGCGGATAGCCGACGGTGCCCATGGTGCTTCATCTTTATTTTTGGCTGAGAAGTAGCGCGCCTGAACGAAGTTTTGCGCTTCATCGGCCGATAAAATCGGGCGTGATTGAGTCCCTGGCGCCACCTGTATCGAAGGGCGCTCTTCCGGAGGCGTTGAGCTACAGGCAGACAAAGCCACAGCAAAAGCGAGCGCGGCTGCCCGACGAGAAAGCGAAAATGTGTTCAAGGCTTGCTCCTTGCAATGCAATTTTAAAAGGGGAACGGAAAGCCTGCTTTTTTATACTATGTTGAGCGAAACGGGAAGCCGATTGTGCAAATCGGCTTCATAAAAAAGGATTAATTGAACATCGCGGTGATAGAGGCGCTTCCTAACGAGTGAAAATGGACGTTAAAGCCCACCATGGCACCCGATGCGTTTTCATCAACCTCAAGCTGCTCCACGTCGATGGCGTGCACGCTAAAAATATAGCGATGGGTTTCACCTTTTGGTGGCGCAGCGCCGCCGTAGCCCGCGCTGCCAAAATCGGTACGCGTCTGAACCGCGGGTTCTGGCAAGGCCGCTAAACCTGAACCTGCGCCCTGGGGCAATACGCGCGTATCCGCAGGCAGATTTGCCACAACCCAGTGCCACCAGCCGGAACCGGTTGGGGCGTCGGGATCATAACAGGTGACGACAAAGCTTTTGGTTCCCGCAGGCACCTCGTCCCAGGCCAGATGCGGAGAAATATTGTCGCCTTCATAGCCCATGCCGTTAAAGACATGGCGCTGGGGCAGCTTGTCGCCCTCGTTAATATCCTTGCTTATCAGTTTCATTGCCGCTCCTTTTCATTACAGTTTCAGTAATTTCAGCAGCTCTTCGGCAGCAACCGTCGAAGAGGCCGGGTTTTGCCCGGTGACTAAATGCCCGTCAACCACCGCAAATTCCCCCCAGTCTTCAGCGCGTTCAAACAGGCCTCCGGCTTTTTTCAACTCATCCTCCACCAGGAACGGCACCACCGCCGTTAAGCCCACCGCCTCTTCTTCGCTATTGGTGAAGCCCGTGACCCGTTTGCCTTTCACCAGCGGTGAGTCGTCAGGTTTTTTCACTTTGCGTAATACGCCGGGAGCATGGCACACCGCCGCCACTGGTTTACCCGCCGCCCAGAACTGCTCAAGCAGGCTGATGGAATAGCTATCTTCCGCCAGATCCCACAGCGGGCCGTGGCCGCCGGGATAAAATACCGCGTCATAATCTTCGGCGCGAATGCCCGCAAGCGGTTCGGTATTGGCTAACAGTTTTTGCGCGGTGGGGTCATTGCGAAAGCGGCGGGTGTCAGCAGTTTGTGCATCCGGCTCGTCACTTTTCGGATCAAGCGGCGGCTGCCCGCCGGCGGGCGAGGCGAGCGTGATCTCCTGCCCGGCGTCATGGAAAACATAATAAGGGGCGGCAAACTCCTCAAGCCAAAAGCCGGTGGGTTTGCCGGTATTGCCCAGCTGGTGGTGCGAGGTTAAAACCATGAGGATCTTCATCGAAATCTCCCTGTCGGGCGCGTGAAAAGATCCTCGAAGTGTAGTGCAAACTTGAGCGGCCTGCTGGTGCTCAGCGCTTGAAAAACGCCGGATTTTCCACGGCCTCTGCCACGGCTTTGATGAGTTTTGCCAGCTGTTGATGGCTAATAACGTACGGCGGCATCAGGTAAATTAATCGTCCAAAAGGACGAATCCACACGCCTTGCGCAACAAAAAAGGCCTGCAGCGCCGCCATCTCTACCGGGTGATGGGTTTCCACCACGCCAATGGCTCCCAGCACCCGAACATCCGCCACCTGTTCGCACGCCAGCAAAGGTTTCAGCCCGGCCTGCAGCTGCTGTTCCAGCGCCTGAACCTGCCGTTGCCAGTGGCCTTCTTCAAGTAAGGCGAGGCTCTCGGTGGCAACGGCGCAGGCCAGCGGATTGCCCATAAACGTTGGGCCATGCATAAAGCACCCAGCCTCGCCGCCGCTAATGGTTTCTGCAACCGGACGCGTGGTCAGCGTGGCGGAAAGCGTCATGGTCCCGCCGGTCAACGCTTTGCCAAGGCAGAGAATATCCGCTGCGATCCCTGCATGTTCGCAGGCAAAGAGTTTTCCGGTGCGGCCAAAACCGGTGGCAATCTCATCGGCAATCAGCAAGATCCCTTCGCGGTCACACATGCGGCGAATGCGCTTAAGCCATTCCGGGTGATAGAAGCGCATACCACCTGCGCCCTGAACGATCGGCTCGAGGATCACGGCGGCAATTTCATGGCGATGGGCGGCCATTAAACGTGCAAACGGCACGATATCCATTTCATCCCATTCGTCGTCGAAACGGCAATTCGGCGCGGGAGCAAACAGATGCTCAGGCAGATACCCCTGCCACAGGCTATGCATCGAATTATCCGGGTCGCAGACCGACATCGCGCCAAAGGTGTCGCCGTGATAGCCGTGACGGAAAGTGAGGAAGCGCTGGCGTGGCGTTCCTTTGGCGTGCCAGTACTGCAATGCCATTTTCATCGCCACTTCCACGGCAACAGAGCCGGAGTCGGCAAGGAAGACACATTCAAGCTTTTCCGGCGTCATAGCGACCAGCTTGCGGCACAGCGCCACGGCTGACGGGTGCGTGATGCCGCCAAACATAACGTGCGACATCTGGTCAATTTGATCTTTCATCGCCTGATTCAGGCGCGGGTGATTGTAGCCATGAATCGCCGCCCACCAGGAGGACATGCCATCAACCAGAGTTTTACCCTCAGCAAGCTGTAGTTCGCAGCCCGAGGCGGCCACCACCGGATAAACCGGCAGCGGCCGGGTCATGGAAGTATAAGGATGCCAGATGTGTCGTTGGTCGAACGCTAAATCAGCAGGGGTCATAGGGCGACTTGTAAACCAATTAAAAAAGATTTAGGTTTACGAGTATAACCCCAATCAACGGCTAACAACACCCTTTTGGAGATGCCCCATGGCTCACCACGCACGCTGGACTTTGTCGCAGGTCACTGCTTTATTTGAGAAACCTCTTCTCGAACTGCTGTTTGAAGCACAAACGGTGCATCGCCAGTACTTCGATCCGCGCCATGTGCAGGTCAGCACCCTGCTGTCGATTAAAACCGGCGCCTGTCCGGAAGACTGTAAATATTGCCCGCAAAGCGCGCGTTACAAAACCGGGCTTGCCTCCGAACGGCTGATGGAAGTGGAGCAGGTTCTCGACTCGGCGCGTAAAGCACGTGAGGCCGGCTCAACCCGTTTCTGCATGGGGGCGGCGTGGAAAAACCCTAACGATCGCGATATGCCATACCTTGAGCAAATGGTGCAGGGCGTGCGGGAGATGGGGCTGGAAACCTGCATGACGCTCGGCACGTTAACCGACGCCCAGGCCCAGCGGCTTGCGGCGGCAGGGCTTGATTACTACAACCACAACCTCGATACCTCGCCGGAATTCTACGGCAATATTATCACCACTCGAAGCTATCAGGAGCGCCTCGACACGCTGGACAAAGTGCGCGATGCCGGGATTAAAGTTTGCTCCGGCGGTATTGTTGGCCTCGGGGAAACGGTTACTGACCGCGCTGGCCTGCTGCTGCAATTGGCCAATTTACCGACGCCGCCGGAAAGCGTGCCGATTAACATGCTGGTCAAAGTGAAAGGCACGCCGATGGCGGATAACGAAGATGTTGATGCCTTTGATTTTATCCGCACCATTGCCGTGGCGCGCATCATGATGCCGACCTCTTTCGTGCGGCTTTCTGCCGGGCGCGAGCAGATGAGCGAGCAAACTCAGGCCATGTGTTTTATGGCGGGCGCAAACTCGATTTTCTACGGCTGCAAACTGCTCACCACCCCGAACCCGGAAGAGGACAAAGATCTGCAGTTGTTCCGCAAGCTGGGGCTTAACCCGCAGCAAACCACCACGCATGCGGGCGATAACGAACAGCAACAGCAGCTGACCGACCAATTGCTCTCAGCGGATACGGAGAATTACTACAACGCGGCGGCAGTATGAGCTGGCAGCAACGCATTGATAACGCGCTCGCGCAGCGGCGCGCTAACGACAGTTTTCGCACCCGGCAGGTCAACCTGCAGGGGGGCGGGCGCTACCTGGTGCAAAACGCGACCCGCTATCTGAATTTTTCCAGTAACGACTATCTGGGGATCGGCCAGCACGCCTGCGTCGTTAGCGCCTGGCAGCAGGGAGCAGAAAGTTACGGCGTTGGCAGCGGCGGTTCCGGGCATGTCACCGGCTATCACGAGGCGCATCAGCGCTTTGAACAGCAGCTGGCCGACTGGCTGGGCTACCCGCGCGCGCTGCTGTTTATCTCAGGCTTTGCCGCCAACCAGGCATTGCTTGCCGCGCTGGCGGAAAAATCAGACAGGATTATCGCCGATAAGCTTAGCCACGCTTCGCTGCTGGAAGCGGCGATGCACAGCCCGGCGCAGCTGCGGCGTTTTGCGCATAACGATGTTGCAGCGCTGAAAACGCTGCTGGCACAGCCGACGGAGGGCCTGCAACTGGCGATCACCGAAGGTGTGTTCAGCATGGATGGCGACGCCGCCCCTCTGGCAGAGATTGCGCAGGCCACTCGTGATGCGCGGGGGCTGCTGATGGTTGACGATGCCCACGGCATTGGCGTGATAGGTGAAGAGGGGCGCGGCAGCTGCTATCAGCAGCAGGTGAAACCCGACCTGCTGGTGGTGACGTTCGGCAAAGCTTTTGGCGTAAGCGGTGCCGCCGTGTTGTGCAGTGAATCCATGGCTGATTATTTGCTGCAATTCGCCCGCCATTTGATTTACAGCACCGCTATGCCACCCGCGCAGGCCTGTGCGCTATCGGCGGCGCTGGAGGTTATTCGCCGTGATGATGCCAGACGGGCAACATTGCAGGCCAATATTGCCCGTTTTCGTGCGGGGGCTGCACAGTTACCGCTGCGCTTGATGGCCTCGCAGACCGCTATCCAGCCGTTAATTGTCGGTGAAAATCAGCAGGCGGTGCATCTGGCTGCAACGTTACGCGAGCGCGGATTCTGGCTGGCGGCAATTCGCCCGCCTACGGTGCCGCCCGGCACGGCCAGGCTACGCGTGACGTTAACCGCAAGCCATACCCCTGAGGACATCGACAGGCTTCTGGAGGCGCTGTATGACGCAACGCGTTAATAAAGCGGCGGTGGCTGCCGCATTTGGTCGCGCGGCAGCCACCTACGACAGCCATGCCGACCTGCAGCGCGCAAGCGGTCGCCTGCTGGAAAAGAGGCTTGCAGAGCGGGAAATCGCCACGGTGCTGGATGCCGGATGCGGCACCGGCTGGTACAGCCGCCGCTGGCGTGAAAAAGGCTGCCATGTTATGGCGCTGGATCTTTCTCCGGGGATGCTGCGCCAGGCGGCGCTGCAGCACTCGGCCGATAGCTACCTTGAAGGGGATATCGAAGCGATAAACCTGGCCGACCAGCAGGTCGATCTTGCCTGGAGCAACCTCGCCGTGCAGTGGTGCGGTGAATTACGCCGTGGTTTAAGCGAGCTGTATCGTGTTACGCGCCCCGGGGGCTGCGTTGCCTTTACCACGCTTGCGGCAGCGTCGCTTTGCGAACTGCATACCGCGTGGCAGGCGGTGGATCAACGTCTGCATGTCAACCGGTTTTTAACCTTTGAGCAGATTGAGCAAGCGTGCGAAGGCTGGCGTTTCTCACTGCAGACCCATCAGATCAGGCAGAGCTACCCAAGCGTGGTGAGTGCGATGCAGTCGCTAAAAGGCATTGGCGCGACGCATCTTCACGAGGGGCGCAAAACATCGCTAATGACGCGCCAGCAGCTGCAAAAATTAAGTCTCGCCTGGCCGCAGGAAGAGGGGCAATTTCCCCTTAGCTGGCAGCTCGTTTGTGGAGTGATTGAACGTGATTAAAAAATGGTTTGTGACCGGAACCGATACCGAAGTGGGTAAAACGGTGGCCAGCTGTGCTTTGCTACAGGCCGCAACAAATGCGGGCTACCGCACCGCAGGCTACAAGCCGGTGGCCTCGGGTAGCGTGATGACGGAGCAGGGGATTCGCAATAGCGATGCGCTGGCGCTACAGCGCAACAGCAGCGTCAAACTCAGCTACCAGCAGGTTAATCCGTTTGCTTTTCTGGAACCGACATCGCCACATATCGTGAGTGCGGCAGAGCAGCGCCCGCTTGAGTTCTCGCAGTTTTCGGCGGGCCTTGCCGCGCTGGCTTTGCAGGCCGACTGGCTACAGGTTGAAGGGGCGGGCGGCTGGTTTACCCCGCTTTCCGCCACCACAACGTTTGCTGACTGGGTGGTGGCAGAGCAGCTGCCGGTGATCCTGGTCGTAGGGGTAAAACTTGGCTGCATCAACCACGCGATGTTAACGGCGCGGGCTGTGCAGAGCGCGGGGCTTTGTCTGGCCGGCTGGATTGCCAACGACGTGCAGCCCACCGGCAAACGGCATGCAGAATATATCGCCACGCTGCGCGATGTTTTAAACGCGCCTCTGCTGGGTGAGATCCCTTTTTACCCTCATCTTGACGATCGAACCGTTTTAGCTGCGCATCTGGATATCTCTCTTCTTTCGGCATAGCCTGCAAATCCACAGCACATCTCTGCAACGCCCGATAAATCTTTCGGGCGCTCTTGCTGAAATCAATATCCGCCTGAACTTATTCTTGAACAATATTTCGCCAGGGGTAGATTATCTTTCAATCTGTGTTGTCATGTGACAACTTTTTTGAGAGTATCCAGCGGAGGTTTTATGAAGCGGCGAATGCACCCTAATAAGGATATTGAAGCAGCGTTAAGCTATGCCGAATGTCAGGGCTGGTCCGTTCGCCCAGGCGGTTCGCACTGCTGGGGAAAAATGTATTGCCCGTGGAATGATAAAGCCTGTCGGTGCGGTGAGTTTTGTATTAGCTGCATCTGGGCTACCCCGCGCAGTGCCTGCAATCATGCCAGGCAAATTCGACGTGTGGTCGATAACTGTAGCCAACAGAAATAGTTAACCCAGCATGCCGCCAGCCATCAGACATTAAGTTTCAAGGAGCAGAAGATGTCCGAATTTACTTTTACCCTGGTTTTTACATTGCCAGAAAAAAACCACAATCCCATGCGGTGGGTTGAAACTCTGGGAGCGCAAGGCTGCGACGATGCACTGGTCGGCGTGGGGGTAACCGGGCGTATTGCGCTGAATTTTATTCGTGAAGCGCAGGGTGCAGCAGAGGCGGTGGTTTCAGCGATTAACGACGTAAAGCGAATTATTCCGGGCGCTGCGCTAGTTGAGGTGATGCCTGATTTGGTTGGGTTAACGGACATTGCCGAATTGCTGGGTTTTTCACGGCAGTATATGCGCAAAGTCATGGTCGGCCGGGAAGCATTCCCGCAGCCGGTACACGATGGTAAAACGGCGATTTGGCATCTGGAGCCAGTGTTGCGTTGGATGCGCGAAGCAGGGGTATCAAAAGTGCCTTTACCGCTATTGGAATTATCCGCTGTGGCACGGCAGTGTAATTTGCAACGGGAACTGGCCGGTCTCGATACAAAAATTCAGCAGCAGCTCGGGCCGTTATGACGGCAGAAACGGATGAATTGTTCTTGCCGTTGTGCGACACACCATCATGGATCTATCCAACTGGAGAGCAGCTTGTCATCGAGTAGCGCAACATTTCCCTGGGCCACGTTACGGCCGCGGTGAAGCACGCAGAAGCGATCCGCCACGCGGCGAATAAAAGATAACCTTTGCTCTACCAGCAGGATCGTCAGGCCAAAGTCACGACTCATCCGGCGAATGGTGTTGCCCAACTCGCTAATAAAGCGCTGGCCGCTGCCCAAAGTGGGCTCATCCAGAATCAGCAGCTTCGGCTCCGTCATCAGCGCGCGGGCCAAAAGCAGCTGCTGTTGCAGCTCCCCTGACAGCTCTGCGCCGCGCACATGGCGCAGGCTATAAAGCTCAGGGAAAAGCTCATACACCATACCCGGAATGCTGCGTGACGATGCTTGCGTCGCTAATCGCGCAATTTGCAGGTTAGCTTCAACGCTCAGCTGGCAAAACATTCGTCTGTCCTGCGCCACATAGCTGATTCCCAGCGCCGTCCGTCCTTCAATCGGTTGCGTAAGCAAATCCCGTGGCGGCTGCCCCGCTTCAAGCCAGGTGATGCTGCCGCTTTGCACGGGTAAGTAACCGGTAATGCAGTTAACCAGCGTGGTTTTCCCCATCCCCGGCGCACCGATGATGCAGGTGCACTCACCTGGCGTCAGCTCAAGATCCAGATCCCACAGAATATGGCTTGTGCCATAAAACTGATTAACCGCCCGCAGACTCAACATCGCTCTTCTCCTTCTGATGAGGTGAACAACCCAGCTACCTGCGTAACCCGGGCCTGAAGGATAAGCTTTGCAATTCCCTTGCCATTAACCTGCAGGCTCTCCTGAAGACGCTCACTTTAAGAAAAGCCTTATGAAAAAAGCTGAATAAACCCGCTGTGCTCCACGGCCCAGGCAACAGGCTGCACTTTGTCGGTGCCTGGCCGCAGCTCTGTTTGGTGCAATACCGACCCCCTGGCTTAAAGTGTGCGATTCGTGAGCAGGATCATAAGAAATGGCAGTAACCAGGGCGGTAAAAAAGGGGAAAAAAAATCATGAAAAATATTTTTCAGCTCCGGCACAGGGAATACAGGGTTTTTTGCGGTCTGCGCCGCAAAAGGGCTGAGAGCAGTTATCCACTATTCCTGTGGATAACCGTGTGTATTAGAGTTAGAAAACTTGCGGTAAGCTAGAGCGGGCGCGGGTTGCACATGAATTGACGCGAAACCAGACTTTCTTAAATAACCGTTTAAAATTAAAGGGTTGGATAAAATCAATCCTTGCAATAAAAGTGCCACAGATGATGCTTACGCTTTTATGACGCCGCTTGACAAATGTTAAAAGTTAAAAAAATCTGGGGATAACCGTTTTGAGCGGTTGCAACAGCTGATAGTCGAGTCATTTACTGGCAAGGTAGAGGATATGGCCAGCCGGTATCATGAATCCGTAAGCCGGAAGTAGGTTGCTGAGAAAGAAGGAAAAAGGTGGTTTTTTCTTCTTTGTGAGGAGTTTATGGCGCGCGGTCGAAAATCAATAAATTGATTTTCCTTGTTTTTTTATTGATGGTCGCTGTTCGTTTGGCGAAAAACATAGGATTTCTCATCAGGCTATGGGAACTGGTTTTTCATCCAGTATCTTTTGCTGGCAAAATTTCCTGTGCCGGGTAAAATTATCCTCCGGCCCGCTCGTTTCTTCATCAGGTAGCCTCTTCATGAGTAAAGCGTTCAAACTACATTCAGCCTTCAAACCTTCTGGCGACCAGCCAGAGGCCATTCGCCGTCTTGAAGAGGGGCTGGAGGACGGGCTTGCCCACCAGACTTTACTGGGGGTGACCGGCTCCGGCAAAACGTTTACCGTGGCGAATGTGATTGCAGACTTGCAGCGCCCCACCATGTG
>NZ_RPOH01000086.1 GCF_003818135.1 Buttiauxella warmboldiae
TGATGGTCTATGTACGTTTTGCGAAACACGTGAGTTTGCCATCAGTCTGAAGCCGCTTAGATAAGCGGCTTTATTGTCTGCTACTGGCTTACAGCACGGCGACAATGGCTTCGCACAGCGGAGCCATATTGTCTGGCGTCATTCCCGCCACGTTGACGCGCCCTGATGCTACCGCATACACACCAAACTCTTCACGTAGGCGCAGTACCTGCTCTTTGGTCAGGCCGCTGAATGAGAACATGCCGTTCTGGTTGATGATAAAGCTAAAGTCGCGGTTAGCGCCTTTTTCCTGCAGGGTGTTAACGAACAGCTGACGCATGCGGTGAATACGCTGACGCATGTCAGTCAGCTCCTGCTCCCACAAAGTGCGCAGTGCCTCGTTGCTGAGGATTGTTGCCACTACCGCCGCACCGTGTGCGGGTGGGTTTGAATAGTTAGCGCGAATCACAGATTTCATCTGGCTGAATGCGCGGTCAACGGTATCGGCATCGGCAGCAACCAGCGTACAGGCACCAACACGCTCATTGTAGAGGCCAAAGTTTTTAGAGTAGGAGCTGGCCACAATCAGCTCTTTATGGCTCGCCGCAAAAATACGCAGCCCTTGCGCATCTTCTTCCAGACCGCGGGCAAAGCCCTGGTAGGCAAAATCAAACAGCGGCAACCAGCCTTTTGCCAGCGACATCTCTGCCAGGGTTTGCCACTGCTCGGCGGTGGGATCAATACCCGTTGGGTTATGGCAGCAGCCGTGGAACAGAACCACATCGCCAGCCTGCGCGGCTTGCAGACTGTTAACCAGACCTTCGAAATTCAGCGAGTGATTTTGCGCGTCGTAGTAGTCATATTCGCAGACTTCCAGGCCCGCAGAGTTGAACACGCTTTTGTGGTTCGGCCAGCTCGGGTTACTGACCCACACGCGCGCGGTTTTAGTATTCTTAGCGAGGAAATCTGCAGCAACGCGTAGCGCACCGGTGCCGCCAGGGGTTTGTGCTGTGCGGGCGCGATGGGCCGCACTCAGCGCGTTAGCTTTTCCAAACAGCAACTCCTGGGTGCAGCGGCCAAATTCTGCAATACCGTCGATACCGAGGTAGTTCTTGGTGTTCTCATTTTCCAGCAGAAAAAGCTCCGCTTTTTTTACGCAGGTCAAAACCGGAGTTTTGCCCGTTTCATCCTTATAAACACCAATACCGAGGTTAATTTTAGTCGGACGGTCATCGGCGCGAAACAGATCGGCCAAACCAAGAATGGGGTCGGCAGGGGCTGCGGTAATGTTCTCAAACATGACGAGTTTCCATTGTGATAGCGAGGGAGTAACGCTCTCAGGTTAACTGCTGTTTTAGCAAATGCCAACCGTTTGCAATAAAAAGAAACGGGTGTCGTCACAACTCATTTTTTTCACCTTTTCAGGCATAAAAAAACAGGGCCGGAGCCCTGTTTTTAAACTATCCTGGCAACAAAGTTGCGGGATAATTAGAACTGGTAAGTCAGACCAACAGCAGCTTGGTCGTCAGTACCGATACCATAGGTGGCAGCACTGTAATCATTCTTATCCATCATGTTGAAACGGTAATCAACATAGACGTTCATGTTTTTGTTGAAGTAGTAAGTTGTACCCAACTGAACATATTTAGCCAGATCAGCAGTGCTGTCTGCACCGTTAAGGTGTTTGCCTTTGCTCTGTACATAAGAGATTGCTGGGCGCAGACCGAAATCAAACTGGTACTGTGCAACAACTTCAAAGTTTTGAGTTTTATTTGCCATTTCAGTGCCAGTAGTTGCACTTACAATGTTGGTCATGTTACGGGTTTCAGAGTAAATGGTCGCCAGGTAGATGTTGTTCGCATCGTATTTAGCACCAAGAGCCCAAGCCTCCGCACGTTTACCATTACCATCACGCTGCTCTTGCTGGTTAGTACGGTCAGCATTGCTGTATGCCGCAGTAACACCGAAGCCTTCGAAATCATATGAAGCAGAGTAGCCTACGCCATCACCATTTTGCTTGTCGATGGTGCCAGGTTGATTTTTTCCCTGGTACTGAACAGCGAATGACAGGCCTTCCACCAGACCGAATAAATCAGTGTTACGATAAGTTAAAAGACCAGCTGAACGGTTGGTCATGAAGTTATCGGTAGAACCACCCCAAGTTTCGCCCGAGAAGTATGGGGCCATATCGGTGTAAGCTTCAACATCGTATACCACACCGTAGTTACGGCCGTAGTCCAGAGAGCCTGCATCAGCAACTTTCAGGCCAGCAAATGCTAAACGGGTGTTACCTGCACTTTGCTCACCTTCAGGTTTGTTAGCGCCAACACGATATTCCCACTGACCGTAACCAGTCAGGTCGCTGTTGATCTGAGTTTCACCTTTAAAGCCTAATTGGCCGTAAGATGCATCCTGGCTGCTGTTGTCGCCATTACCTGAAGTTGTCCAAGAAGTACGACCTACAGCTTTACCGTACAGATCCAGTTTATTGCCGTCTTTGTTATAGATTTCTGCAGCGTTAGCTGCGCCAGCTGCCAGCAAAGCAGGGATAACCACTGCCAGAATATTGCGCTTCATCATTATTTATTACCCTCATTAGGTTTTTTGTGAACACCTGCCACTGCCGTCAATAATTCTTTACGGAACTATTGATGAGAGTTTGGTGTCTTTCTGTATCTGTCAGGCATCTTTCCATCCATGAAACCGTTTCGCTAGCCCGAAAGTGCTACAAACATCGAGAGTGAGTTACAAAAAGAAAGTTTTTGTAATAAATTGTGTATTTTACGGAACTTTGTGAACCACCTCAAACTTCCTTGCCGCTTCGGCTAAAAAACCCTCCATTTAAATATATGTATATGAATTACTTATGTTTAATTTTAATAAGTTAAAACTTTGTGCATATATTGCTTACATTTGTACATTCTTTGAGTAATTTTTGGATGTCCAGACATCTGTGTGGATTTTGACCATATGTGCTAAGTCAATGCGCAAAATAAAGATGCAAGGAAAAAGTAGGGTTATTTTTTACGTTTGTATTGCAGGACATTCTTAGTGAAGGTAAAGCTGGAAGGTGGGGGGAACAGACGGGAAGAAAAAAGGCCAGCAATGCTGGCCTGAGTAAAAATCAAATCTTAGAAGCTTGCATTACGTGGCGTACGCGGGAATGGGATCACATCGCGAACGTTTTGTACGCCGGTGACATAGGCAATCAGGCGCTCAAACCCAAGGCCGAAACCGGAGTGGGGAACGGTGCCGTAACGGCGCAGATCGCGATACCACCAGTAGTCTTCTTTATTCAGGCCCATCTCGGCCATCCGCGCATCAAGCACGTCCAGACGCTCTTCACGCTGAGAGCCTCCGATGATTTCACCGATGCCTGGGGCTAACACGTCCATTGCCGCAACGGTTTTACCGTCTTCGTTAAGGCGCATATAGAAGGCCTTAATGTCTTTCGGATAGTTTTTCACGACCACAGGCGCTTTGAAATGTTGCTCAGCCAGATAACGCTCGTGTTCGGAAGAAAGGTCAACGCCCCAGTAGACCGGGTTTTCGAATTTCTGACCGCAATTCTCAAGAATGGTTACTGCGTCGGTGTAATCCACCTGGGCAAAATCAGCTTCGATGAAGCGCTGTAAACGTTCCACGGCATCTTTGTCAACGCGCTCGGCGAAGAACTGCAGATCATCCATACGCTCATCAAGCACCGCTTTGAAGACATATTTCAGCATGGCTTCGGCCAGGCCCGCTACGTCGTCAAGGCTTGCAAAAGCGACTTCTGGCTCTAACATCCAGAACTCAGCCAGGTGGCGGCTGGTGTTGGAGTTTTCCGCGCGGAAGGTTGGGCCAAAGGTATAGACTTTGGACAACGCGCAGGCGTAGGTTTCACCGTTCAGCTGGCCGGATACGGTCAGAAACGCTTCTTTACCGAAGAAGTCTTTATCGAAATCAATTTTGCCGGCATCGGTACGCGGCAGGTTTTCGAGATCAAGGGTCGAGACGCGGAACATTTCGCCTGCGCCTTCGGTATCGGACGCCGTAATCAGCGGGGTCGAAACCCAGAAATAACCCTGCTCATGGAAGAAACGGTGCAGCGCCTGAGCAAGGGTATGACGCACGCGAGCGACGGCGCCAATCATATTGGTACGCGGGCGCAGGTGTGCCACTTCGCGCAGGTACTCAATACTGTGGCGTTTTGCCGCCATCGGGTAGGTATCGGGATCGTCAACCCAGCCGCTGACTTCAACTTCAGTCGCCTGGATCTCAAAGCTCTGGCCCTGGCCGAGAGATTCAACCACTTTACCGGTGACCACCACGGAACAGCCGGTCGTCAGGCGCAGTACGTCTTCATTGTAATTAGGCAGAGAATTATTTATGACGGCCTGTACAGGAGAAAAGCAGGAACCGTCATAGACGGCGAGGAAGGAGATACCAGCTTTTGAATCTCTACGAGTACGCACCCATCCGCGCACGGTGACTTCTTGGTCAACGGCTACACGGCCCTGGAGTACGTCGGCTACAGGCACAACGCTCATATTTTTCTCTCTATTAAAAAGTCAGTGACAAAAAAAATAACTCCCCATAAACGGGGGTCATCTATGTTACCTGTCGCGCGCCGACTGACAAGCAGAAAAATCAATGGAGATGCAGAAATACAATAAAGAGAGGTGTTGTCGCGATAGATGAAAGAAACCTGTGGGAGTGAGGCAGGCCACAGGTTTATTAGCGTCAGCTGGCTTTTTTAATCTGAGGCAAATCGAAGGCTTTACGTAGGGCGCGCACGAACTCTTTATCGTGGCAGATGGTTTTCCCCGGGCTGTCGGAAAGTTTCGCCACCGGCTTGCCGTTACATTCCACCAGCTTGATAACGATATTCAGCGGTTTCACCTGGGGGATATCGCAGGTCAGGCGAGTGCCAATACCAAAACTCAGATTGACGCGGGTGCAAAAATGACGATACAGCTCAACCGCTTTCGGTAAATCCAGATTGTCTGAGAACACCAGTACTTTGGTTGTGGGATCAATGCCCAGTTTTTCGTAATGCGCGATAGCTTTTTCACCCCATTCAACCGGGTCCCCGGAGTCATGGCGCAGCCCCTGATAGCGGCTGGCAAAAGAGCGATCGAAGTCGCGTAAGAAAGCATCCATGGTGATGCAATCCGTTAACGCGATACCCAGTTTATCGGGATATTCGTCAAGCCACGCCTGAAGTGCCGCACGTTGGCTGTTTGCCAGCACCGGGCTGATTTGCTGATGTGCCTGGAACCATTCGTGCGCCTGAGTGCCCATTGGCGTTAAATTCAGGCGGCGTGCCAGGTCATAATTGCTGGTGCCCACAAACCACCTTTCTTGCTGCAGGCGGTTCACGATAGCCTCCTGAACTTCGCGCGAGAAGCGGCGGCGCGTCCCGAAGTCCATCAGACGGAATGCGCAAAGATCGATATCCGCCGTCAGCTCGTTGAACTGCGCCAGCTTACTTTCCAGATGCTCCAGCGCCATGTGCGGGGTCACGCCAGGCGAACGGTGGTGATGCACCACTTCACTGATTACCGCAAGCAGAGGCACTTCCCACATGATCACTTCCAGCCACGGGCCGCTCAGACGAATGTCTAAATGACCGTTGTTATTGCTGATGTGAACCTGAGAGGGGTCGTAGCGGAACGTACGCAGCCAGCTAAGATAATCTGCGCTAAAGAACGGCAGACTTTCAAGATAAGTGAACTCCTCGCCGCTCAGGGCAAGGTGGCGCATTAAATCGACCTGTTCACGGATAGCATCAGCATAAACGCCCAGCAGGTCGTCACCGCGGCAGCGGAATTCTGCCGCGACGCTCACGTCGTGATAACGGTGGAAAACCGCCTGCTGCATATGAAGCTTATAGGCGTCAGTATCCAGCAGCGTTTGCAAAATTGGGGAAGCGTATCGAGTCATGGCGCGTTGCAGCATCCTCTCACAGGAGCGTTTCCATCAAGGGCTAAGCAGATAAAAGACGCAGGAGTATACCCTGATTATCTGTTTATTAAACCAGGATCACAACACGTGCGCACTTTCTGTGCCGCTGGTCGCAGGGGCCTTTTGTTACATATATGTAGCAAATCGCGTGAGAGGCCCTGAAAAGTTGATGATTCTGCGTGGCAACATCAGGGCAACAGGAATAGACTGAACTCCGCAAACTTACGGATGATATATAAGGTTTTTTATGACACAACAGCCACAAGCCAAATATCGCCACGACTACCGTGCGCCGGATTACACGATTACCGATATCGATTTGACCTTTGACCTTGATGCCACAAAAACCCTGGTCACCGCTATCAGTCAAATTACCCGCCAGGGCGCGGCGGGTGCCCCGCTACGCCTTGATGGTGAAGATCTGACGCTGGTTTCGATTGAGGTAAATGGCGCGGCCTGGAAAGAGTATCGCCAGGAAGAGGGCGCGTTGATTATCGACTCTTTGCCAGCAGCCTTCACGCTGACTATCGTCAATGAAATCAGCCCGGCCACCAATACCGCGCTCGAAGGCCTTTACCTTTCCGGTGATGCGCTTTGCACCCAGTGCGAAGCGGAAGGTTTCCGTCATATTACCTGGTATCTCGACCGGCCAGACGTTCTGGCGCGTTTCACCACCAAAATCATTGCCGATAAATCCAGATACCCGTTCCTGTTATCTAACGGCAACCGCATTGCCGAAGGTGAACTGGATAACGGCCGTCATTGGGTACAGTGGCAAGATCCCTTCCCAAAACCGTGCTACCTGTTTGCGCTGGTGGCCGGTGATTTCGACGTGCTGCGCGATACCTTTAAAACGCGTTCAGGCCGCGATGTGGCGCTGGAGCTGTTTGTCGACCGTGGCAATCTTGACCGCGCCGGCTGGGCGATGACGTCGTTGAAAGCCTCAATGAAGTGGGATGAAACCCGTTTTGGCCTCGAATACGATCTCGACATCTATATGGTTGTCGCCGTCGATTTCTTCAACATGGGCGCCATGGAGAACAAAGGGCTTAACGTCTTTAACTCTAAATACGTGCTGGCGCGTGCCGAAACGGCGACGGATAAAGACTATCTCGATATCGAACGCGTTATCGGCCACGAATATTTCCATAACTGGACCGGCAACCGCGTCACCTGTCGCGACTGGTTCCAGCTAAGCCTGAAAGAAGGGCTAACGGTTTTCCGCGACCAGGAATTTAGCTCCGATCTCGGCTCGCGTGCGGTTAACCGCATTCAGAACGTACGCACCATGCGCGCTGCGCAGTTTGCTGAAGATGCCAGCCCGATGGCGCACCCGATTCGCCCGGATAAAGTTATCGAAATGAACAACTTCTATACGCTGACGGTGTATGAGAAGGGCTCAGAAGTGATCCGTATGCTGCACACCTTACTGGGTGAAGAGAACTTCCAGAAAGGGATGCAGCTCTACTTTGAACGCCATGATGGCAGTGCGGCAACCTGTGATGATTTTGTACAGGCTATGGAAGATGCCTCAAACGTTGACCTGTCTCACTTCCGCCGTTGGTACAGCCAGGCCGGTACGCCAGTCGTTACCGTGCGTGATGACTACGACCCGGAAAAAGAGCTGTATACGCTGACTATCAGCCAGCACACGCCGCCAACCGCCGAGCAGCAGGACAAGCATCCGTTACATATTCCGTTCGACATTGAACTGTATGACAACGAAGGCAAAGTGATCCCATTGCAGAAAAATGGCCATCCGATTCATCACGTGCTGAATGTGACGCAGGCAGAGCAGACGTTTGTCTTCGATAACGTCTATTTCCAGCCGGTGCCATCTTTGCTGCGCGAGTTCTCAGCGCCGGTGAAACTGGAATATAAATGGAGCGATCAGCAGCTGACGTTCCTGATGCGCCACGCGCGCAACGACTTCTCCCGTTGGGATGCGGCACAAAGCCTGCTGGCCACTTATATCAAGTTGAATATTAACCGCTGCCAGCAGGGGCAGCCGCTATCGCTGCCGCTGCACGTCGCCGATGCGTTCCGAGCGATTCTACTGGATGAGAAAATCGACCCGGCGCTGGCGGCAGAAATTCTGACGCTGCCCTCGCAAAACGAAATTGCCGAACTGTTCCAGAAAATCGATCCACAGGCGATTGCAACAGTGCATCAGGCATTAACCCGCACGCTGGCAAACGAGCTGGCGGACGAGTTCCTCGCGGTCTACAACGCCAACAAACTAGATGCTTACCGCGTGGAGCATGCGGATATCGGCAAACGCGCATTGCGTAACACTTGTCTGCGTTATCTGGCATTTGGCGAGCGGCCGCTTGCTGAACAACTGGTGCGCAACCAGTATCAACGCGCTGATAACATGACCGACTCTATCGCTGCGCTTTCAGCTGCCGTTGCTGCACAGCTGCCTTGCGGCACAGAGCTGCTGGCGGCGTTTGATGAGAAATGGCATCAGGATGGTCTGGTGATGGACAAGTGGTTTGTATTGCAGGCGACAAGCCCTGCGGCTGACACACTCAGCAAAGTGCGCGAATTGCTGAACCATCGTTCATTTAGCATGGGCAACCCGAACCGTGTGCGTTCGCTGATTGGTGCTTTTGCGGCGGGGAATCCGGCGGCGTTCCATGCACTCGACGGTAGCGGTTATCAGTTTATGGTGGAAATGCTCAGTGAGCTGAACCACCGTAACCCGCAGGTGGCTTCACGTCTGATTGAGCCATTGATTCGTCTGAAACGTTATGATGTAAAACGTCAGGAAATGATGCGTGCGGCGCTGGAGCAGTTGAAAGGGCTGGAGAATTTGTCTGGCGATTTGTTTGAGAAGATTTCTAAAGCATTGGCTTAAAAACCACCCTAACCCTCTCCCTGAGAGTTAGGGCAAAACCACTAACCGGTGCGCACCACGCGCTCCGGTTCTTTCACTCTTTGCCGTTTCATCACGCGTTCCAGCACCTGTGCTTCCAGTTCAGCCAGCCGGACAGCGCCGAGCTTGCGTGGGCGAGGTAAATCAACGGTCAAATCGAGACCAATTTTCCCTTCTTCAATTAACAAAACCCGGTCTGCCATCGCCACCGCTTCGCTGACATCATGCGTGACCAGCAGCACCGTAAATCCGTATTCCTGCCATAAAGAGACGATCAGCTCCTGCATTTCGATACGCGTCAGGGCATCCAACGCGCCCAGAGGCTCATCGAGCAATAATAGCCGTGGATGATGAATCAGCGCTCGGGCCAGCGCCACGCGCTGTTTTTGCCCGCCAGACAGGGCGGCAGGCCATTCGCTGGCTCGATTCGCAAGCCCAACCGCCTCAAGCGCGCTTGTAGCCGCATCTTTCCAGCTGCCTTTCAGTCCCAGGCCGACATTATTAATCACTGATTTCCACGGCAGCAGGCGTGCATCCTGAAACATTAAACGCGTTTCATCCTGGCTATCGCGTAACGGGGCATTTCCGGCAATTAGCGTTCCAGCATTAGGCGTTTCTAACCCAGCCAGCAAACGCAGCAAGGTACTTTTCCCACCGCCGCTGCGCCCGACCACCGCAACAAACTGCCCGGCGGGAATATGTAATCCGAGTTCATCAAGAATCGTTTTATTGCCGTAGCGTTTGGTGATGTTGTTGAGAAGTAGGGGAGTGCCCTGATTTAAACGAGAGGTATTCATGCGTTCTCCTCCTGAAGCTGATAAGCCGGGTGCCAGCGCAGCCAGATACGTTCAAGTAATTGCGCGCTGAGATCGGCCAGTTTGCCGAGCAGGGCGTACAAAATAATGGCGACCACCACCACATCGGTTTGCAGGAATTCGCGGGCGTTCATCGCCAGGTAACCAATTCCCGAACTCGCTGAAATGGTCTCGGCCACGATTAAAGTCAGCCACATCAGGCCTAAAGCGAAACGAATGCCAACCATTATCGACGGCAGCGCGCCGGGCAAAATCACCTGGGCAAACAGGCTAACGCCAGACAACCCATAGCTGCGTGCCATCTCAAGTAAGCCCTGGTCGATATTGCGAATACCGTGCCAGGTATTGATGTAAATCGGGAACAGCGTGCCGAGGGCCACCAGGAAAATCTTCGCCGACTCGTCAATGCCGAACCACAAAATCACCAACGGAATTAACGCCAGGTGCGGGACGTTGCGCAGCATCTGTATTGAGCTGTCCAGCAGGCGTTCCCCCCAGCGCGACAGGCCGCTAATCAGCCCAAGAATTAAACCCAGCGATCCACCAATACTGAAACCGATCGCCGCACGCCATGAGCTAATTGCCAGGTGTTGCCACAGCTCACCGCTCGCGGAAAGATTCCAGAATGTCACCACCACCCCTTCCGGCGAAGGGAGGATACGCGAGGAGAGCCAGCCTGCGCTTGATGAAAGCTGCCAGATGGCGATAACCGCCACCGGCAGCGCCCACGGGGCCAGCCGCAATAGTAGTTTGTGCGTTGTCTGGGTCATTGGCGGCTCCTTAGCTTTGTGCAGTTTTGCGCGGGATGAAGTCATTCGCTATAACTTCACCTTTTTCATGGACCTGGCGCGGTTGTGGGATCTGTGGAATGGCAACATCCAGATGCGGGAACAGTAATTCGCCCACGCGATACGCTTCTTCCAGATGCGGGTAACCGGAGAAAATAAAGCTGTCGATACCCAGGGCTGCATATTCGTTGATGCGAGCCGCAACCGTTGGGCCATCGCCTACCAGCGCAGTACCTGCGCCGCCACGTACCAGGCCGACCCCCGCCCACAGGTTCGGGCTGATTTCCAGGTTGTCTCTCTTGCCGCCGTGCAACGCCGCCATGCGCTGTTGGCCGACGGAATCGGTGCGCGCAAAAGCGGCCTGCGCTTTGGCAATAGTTTCATCGTCAAGTTGGGAAATCAGACGGTTGGCGGCGTCCCACGCTTCTTTATTCGTTTCACGCACAATCACATGCAGGCGAATACCGAAACGTACGGTGCGTCCGTGTGCGGCGGCTTTTGCGCGAACCTGCTCGATTTTCTCTTTCACCAAATGCGGCGGTTCGCCCCAGGTGAGATAGAGATCAACCTGCTCAGCAGCCAGATCCTGCGCCACCTCTGAAGAGCCGCCAAAGTAGAGCGGTGGACGGGGCTGTTGTACCGGCGCGAACAGCAGTTTCGCTCCCTTAACCTTAATATGTTTGCCCTCAAAATCGACCGTTTCGCCTTCCAGCACGCGACGCCAGACATGGGTAAACTCGGAGGACGCTTCATAACGCTGCTGATGATTAAGGAATACGCCATCTGCGGCTAGCTCTTCCGGGTCGCTGCCGGTCACCAGGTTAAATAAAGCGCGCCCGTTGGAAAGCCTGTCGAGCGTTGCGGCCTGACGTGCGGCGACAGTTGGGGAAGTTACGCTCGGGCGTAGCGCGACAAGAAATTTCAAACGCTGCGTCACCGGGATCATGGATGCGGCAACCAGCCAGGCATCTTCACATGAACGACCCGTTGGGATCAGTACACCAGTAAAGCCGATTCTGTCTGCCGCCTGGGCAATTTGTTGCAGGTAGCCATGGTCAACCGGGCGCGCGGAGTCGTTGCTGCCTAAGTAATGGCCATCGCCATGGGTAGGTAAAAACCAAAATATATTCAAGCTCATGATTTATCTCCTTTAGCAGTGGCTGTTGGCTGCCAGATTCGGGTGCGGATATCGACTTTTTTAGGCACTAAGCGGTTGTCATAAAACAGGTCTGCGGTTTGCTGTTGTTTCGCAGCGGTTTCGGCACTGACCGGGGTAATCACCGTCGGCGGGCGGTGATCGAAATAGGTGGCGATGACGTTTTCAGGCAGCCCCATGGTTTTTGCCAGTAGCGCAACGCTTGCATCACGCTGGCTATGGGTTAACGCATCGGCGTCGCTGAATCTCTTCAGTACCTGCTGCAGGAATGCGCCATTTTTTTCGGCATACGGGCGGGATGCGAGGTAAAACGAACCGGTTTGATTTAGCCCGCTGCCATCGGTTAATACCCGAACACCACCGTTTAAAAGCGCTGCGGAGTAGTACGGATCCCAAATCGCCCAGGCATCCACGTTGCCCTGCTGGAAGGCGGCGCGAGCATCGGCTGGTGTTAAATAAGCGGCCTGCACATCGGTAAATTTCAGCCCGGCTTTTTGTAGCGCCCTCAATACCAGGTTGTGGGCGCTGGAGCCTTTCTGGAAGGCGATTTTATGCCCTTTCAGGTCGGCCACGGTTTTAAGCGGACTGTTTTCCGGCACCAGAATCACTTCGGCTTTTGGTTTGGCCGGTTCAGAACCGATGTAAACCAGGTCGGCTCCTGCCGCCTGGGCGAAAATGGGCGGAATGTCACCGGTGCTGCCCAAATCGATACTGCCAATATTCAACGCCTCCAGCATTTGCGGGCCGGCGGGGAACTCAATCCACTGGAATTTGGTTTGCGGGTACTCTTTTTCCAGCAGCCGATGGCTTTTTGCCAGCACCATGCTGACTGAGCCTTTTTGATAACCAATCCGCAGCTGTTCCGGCCCGGGTTCGGCGGCGTGAAGCGTAGCGCTCAGACTCAGTGCACCCGCCAGCATTAGCCAGGGGGCCGTTTGTTTTAGCAGGTTAAACATGAGCCACTCCTTGAGTGCTAAAAGGGGAAGAGATAATAAAATCGCGGCGATGCAGTGCCTGCCAGAAAGTTTCCAGCGCGTCGTCAAGACGCAGATGTAAATTGCTGCTGAACACGGGTTGATGCTGGTAATCCGCAATCTGGCCGTCATCAGCAAAGACGCCATGTAGGATTTCCTGAGCTTTCAGCGCGTTAAGCACCGGTTTCAGGGCATAATCCACAGCCAGCATATGCGCGACGGTGCCGCCGGTGGCGAAAGGCAGAACCACCTTTTTCTCCAGCGCGCGCTCAGGCAGCAGGTCGAGCAGCGTCTTTAGCGCGCCTGAAAACGACGCTTTATAGACGGGGGTGGCGATAATTACGCCGTCAGCCTGCTGCAACTGTTCGGTTAACGCTAACAGCGCCGGGCTATCAAAACGGGCGTACAGTAAATCTTCAGCCGCGAAGTTTTGCAGGTGCCAGTGACACACCTCGATATCCAGAGCGCTTAATTTTTCGCGGGCATATTCCAGCAGCGCGCTGGAACGGGAGGGGAAGCGCGGGCTTCCAGCCAGGGTTATCACTCGCATAGCGTTTCCTTATAACTAATTGTTCACATTTAGGTGGTATTGATAACAATTGAGGGTGATAGTGGCGCAGAACTGTTATTCCACTAAATGATTTATCCGGGATAGAAATTCTAAAAAACGCATAACAGACGGGAGAGAAGAAAACGTTTGCGTTGATTGAGCCTTTTTTGTTGCAGGTCAATTCCATTCAGCGCAGTTATCGTGAATAATACGGCCCCGGTTTGCATACCGGGAATCCAGGAGAGTTCATGTACTATCCCTTCGTTCGTAAAGCCCTTTTCAGGCTCGATCCAGAGCGCGCTCATGAAGTGACATTCCAGCAATTGCGTCGTGTATCAGGTACACCACTCGAATGGCTGGTGCGGCAAAATGTGCCGTTTAAACCCGTTACCTGCATGGGATTGACCTTTAAGAATCCATTAGGCCTGGCCGCAGGCCTGGATAAAAATGGTGAATGCATTGATGCGCTGGGTGCAATGGGCTTTGGCTCCATTGAAATTGGCACCGTAACGCCTCGCCCACAGCCTGGAAATGACAAGCCGCGCATTTTTCGTCTGGTTGAGGCCGAAGGTCTGATCAACCGCATGGGCTTCAATAACCATGGCGTTGATAACCTGGTCGAGAATGTCAAAAAATCCCATTTCGACGGGATACTGGGCATCAATATTGGTAAGAATAAAGATACGCCCGTAGAGCAAGGGAAAGACGATTATTTGATCTGTATGGATAAAATTTATCCGTATGCCGGTTATATCGCGATCAATATTTCGTCGCCAAATACTCCAGGGTTACGCACGCTGCAATATGGTGAAGCACTGGACGATCTGTTAACTGCCATCAAAAATAAGCAGCAGGAACTTCAGGCGTTGCATCACAAATATGTGCCAGTGGCGGTGAAGATCGCGCCGGATCTTTCCGTAGAGGAATTGATCCAGGTAGCCGATAGCTTAGTTCGCCATAATATTGATGGGGTCATTGCGACCAATACTACTCTGGATCGTAGCCTGGTTCAGGGCATGAAATATTGTGATGAAATGGGGGGATTAAGCGGCCGCCCGGTGCAGTTGAAAAGTACTGAAATTATTCGCCGTTTATCACAAGAATTAAACGGTCGGTTACCGATTATCGGTGTTGGCGGTATTGATTCAGTGATTGCAGCACGTGAGAAAATGGCGGCGGGGGCCTCGCTGGTACAAATATATTCCGGCTTCATATTTAAAGGCCCACCGCTGATTAAAGAAATCATTTCAGGTCTGTAATCATTTTACTTTCCAGATAACCGGAGCTTTATTTCCTGCTCCGGTTGTTTTATATTCCATCACTGTTGCTAATTTGAACATATTGGTCTTTTATTAATATGTTGATTTACGAAGCGGCGATAAGGATATTTTAAAGCGCAGAAAAAGACGAAAAGGCAAATAATTATGCGGATGAAACCGGACGATAACTGGCGTTGGTATTATGACGAAGAGCACGATCGCATGATGCTCGATTTAGCCAATGGCATGCTGTTCCGTTCCCGTTTTCCACGTAAGATGCTTACCCCTGATGCCTTTGAAAACACAGGTTTTTGCGTTGACGATGCCGCTTTGTTCTTCTCCTTTGAAGAAAAATGTCGCGACCTGCTGTTAAGCAAAGAACAGCGTGCGGAACTGGTATTAAATGCGCTGGTGGCGATTCGTTATCTGAAGCCACAAATGCCAAAAAGCTGGCACTTTATCTCCCATGGGGAAAGCTGGCAGCCCGCTGCGGGCGATGCGGCCTGCGTCTGGTTGAGTGATGATATGCAGCAGGTCAATCTGCTGGTGGTCGAAACGGGCGATAACGCGGCGCTCTGCTTACTGGCGCAACCGGGTCTACAACTGGCTGGCCGCACCATGCAGTTGGGTGATGCAATAAAAGTGATGAATGACAGATTAAGGCCGCACCCGCTAAGAAATGAGCTTAACCTCGATCAGGCTGTTTAATTCCCTGAAAGCTCTACGTCTCCCGCCGGAATACAGCTGCAGCACAGAATCGTGCCGTCATTACTGATAGCGCTTTTCTTCAATGCCTTAACTTCACCACTGACTAACTTAATTCGGCAGCTGCCGCAAATGCCCGCCCGGCAAGAATAGGGGACGCGAATACCCTGCTGTTCGAGCTGTTCCAGCAAAATTTGCTGGTTATTGCCGTGAAATTGTTGGCCCTGCCAGTTAATTTCAACGCGGCTTTCAGGCTGTGATTCAGGTTGAATGCCCGGCTCAACTTGCCCTGCGCCATAAGCTTTTGCGGGTTTCGTCGCTAATACTTCCAGCTCATCGCCAACGCGGATAACGCCGCTATTACGGGCAATTAAGTTCTGACCAAAATCAACGTCGCCATTATCAAGCGCGGTGCGGAATTGCTGCAGAGTTGCCAGCGGCTCGCCGCTCGGGTGTTTACGCCCACGTTCCGGGCTGACGGTTGTTAAAATACAGCGGCTACAGGGTTTGACGACATCAAACATGACGCCACCAATGCGTACCACCTGCCAGCTGTCTTCTGCCCAGGGCTGTGCTCCGGTAACGACTATATTCGGGCGGAACTGCGTCATTTTAACGCTTGCCGGGCAGCGGTTTTGCAAATCACGCAGTGAAGCTTCATTGGTCAGCAGGAACGGATAACCATCGGCAAAAGATAAAGGGACTTCCTGATGGCGTTTTACGCGGCGCGTTAACGTTGCGCCCAGCCAGCGTAACTGAACGGGGCGCGAGAAAAAGCCGCTCAGCCACTGGTTGATTTCATCAGGCGCTATTTGCGCGGTGAAATGGTTTCCCCAGACCTCGGTCGGCTCGGCCTGCGGCTGAAAATCTGCAAAACGTACGCAGGCGGAACTGCCGTCGGGTGCGCTCAGGAACAAACCATCGTGAGTGATTGCTGGAGTAAACAGTACCATTTCCGGTGAGGTGCGCGCGGTAATAAAAGTGCCGTCGGGTTCGGTCAGCATAAAGATGCGATCGCAGGCGAAACCGCTGCTGGTTGCCAGCGCATGGGAGAGGGCAAGTCCGCGCATCGATTTCACCGGGTGAATATAAAGCTGGGATAAGACGATCATCGCGCGCTCCATGCAGAAATAAATAGGCAATATAAGAGGCCAACTTTATGACATGCGTGGCGGATTGGCTATAATGCGCCACAATTTTCTTTTTACACCTGATAAGTGACGATATGAATTCTCTGTTTGCCAGTACGGCGCGTGGGCTTGAAGAGCTATTAAAAACTGAACTGGAGGGCCTTGGTGCGCAAGCATGCCAGGTGGTTCAGGGCGGCGTACATTACCAGGGGGACTCACGTCTGCTCTATCAAAGCCTGATGTGGAGCCGCCTTGCGTCCCGCATTCTGCTGCCTTTAAACGAATGCAGTGTTTATAGCGATCTGGATTTGTACCTCGGCGTACAGACCATCGACTGGCCTGCGCTGTTTGGCCCGGATGCCACCTTCGCGGTGCATTTCAGCGGCCTGAACGACGTCATTCGTAATAGCCAGTACGGCGCATTAAAAGTGAAGGATGCGATTGTTGACTCCTTTACCCGCAAAAACCTGCCGCGTCCAAACGTCGAACGTGAACAGCCAGACCTGCGTATTAACGTCTGGTTGAATAAAGACACCGCCAGCATTGCGCTGGATTTAAGCGGCGAAGGGCTGCACCAGCGCGGCTACCGTGACAGCACCGGGGCTGCGCCAATAAAAGAGACGCTGGCCTCCGCCATCGTGATGCGCTCAGGCTGGCAGCCTGGCACGCCGCTGCTCGATCCCATGTGCGGCTCCGGTACGTTATTGATCGAAGCGGCGATGATCGCCACCGATCGCGCCCCGGGTTTGCACCGCAAGCACTGGGGGTTCCTGGGCTGGGCGAATCACGATGTGGATTTATGGAAAGAAATTACCACTGAAGCGCAGGTTCGCGCCCGTAAAGGCCTGGGTGAATATACTTCGCGTTTCTTCGGTTCGGATAATGATTCACGCGTAATCGAACGCGCGCGTGCCAACACCCGCCGCGCGGGTCTGGCCGATATCATCAGCTATGAAGTCAGAGATGTGGCGAAGCTGAACAACCCGCTGCCGGAAGGCCCGGTGGGGACCGTTATCAGTAACCCACCTTACGGCGAGCGCCTGGACAGCGAACCTGCGCTGATCGCGCTGCACAGCCTGCTTGGCCGCAACATGAAGAGCCATTTTGGCGGCTGGAATTTGTCGCTGTTTAGCGCATCGCCCGATCTGTTGAGCTGCCTGCAGCTGCGTGCTGAACGCCAGTTCAAAGCGAAGAACGGTCCGCTGGATTGCGTGCAGAAAAACTATCAATTATCGGCTACCAGCACGGGTGCGCAATCAGGCCAGATTGCTGATGATTACGCCAACCGCCTGCGCAAAAATATCAAAAAACTCGACAAATGGGCGCGCCAGGAAGGCATCGAATGCTATCGAATTTACGATGCCGATTTGCCAGACTATAACGTTGCTGTTGACCGCTACGGCGAGTGGGTTGTGGTTCAAGAATATGCGCCGCCGAAAACGGTTGATGCCAACAAAGCGCGTCAGCGTCTGTTTGATGTGATTGCAGCAACAATGTCTGTACTGGAATTGCCATCCAACCGCCTGATCCTGAAAACCCGCGAGCGCCAGAAAGGGAAAAGTCAGTATCAGAAAATGGATGAGAAGGGCGACTTCATGGAAGTGAGCGAATATAACGCTCGTCTGTGGGTCAACCTGACTGATTACCTTGATACCGGTCTGTTCCTCGACCACCGTATTGCGCGCCAGATGCTGGGCAAAATGAGCAAAGGGAAAGACTTCCTTAACCTGTTTGCTTACACCGGCAGTGCGACCGTTCATGCGGGCCTGGGCGGCGCGAAAACGACAACCACCGTCGATATGTCGCGTACCTATCTGGAGTGGGCGGAGCGTAACTTACGTCTTAACGGCTTGAGCGGCCGCGCGCACCGTCTGATTCAGGCTGACTGCCTGGGCTGGCTGCGTGAAACCGATGAACAGTTTGATCTGATCTTTATCGATCCACCGACGTTCTCAAACTCAAAACGTATGGAAGAATCTTTTGATGTCCAGCGCGACCACCTGGTGCTGATGAAAGACCTGAAGCGCCTGTTGCGCCATGGCGGCACCATTATGTTCTCCAACAATAAACGCGGCTTCAAAATGGACTTTGACGGGCTGGCTAACCTCGGCCTGAGCGCTCAGGAAATCACGCAAAAAACCCTGTCGCAAGACTTTGCCCGTAATCGCCAAATTCATAACTGCTGGCTCGTGACTCACGTCGCCAAGGATTAATTGTCATGTCATTAATTAGTATGCACGGTGCCTGGCTGTCGTTTAGCGACGCGCCGCTATTAGATAACACTGAACTCCATATCGAAGAAAACGAACGCGTCTGTCTGGTTGGCCGTAACGGCGCGGGTAAATCCACGCTGATGAAGATCCTCAATCGTGAAGTGCCGTTGGATGACGGCCGCATGATTTACGAGCAAGATTTGATCGTTGCGCGTTTGCAGCAAGATCCCCCGCGTAACGTGGCGGGCACGGTTTACGATTTCGTTGCGGAAGGCGTGGAAGAGCAGGCGGAACATCTCAAGGCCTATCACGATATTTCTCATAAAGTGATGACCGATCCGAGTGATAAAAACCTCAACGAGATGGCGCGTATTCAGGAAATTCTGGATAACCAGAACCTCTGGCAGCTCGAAAGCCGTATTACCGAAGTGCTGCTGCAGCTGGGCCTGGATGCGGATACTGAGCTGTCTGCGCTTTCCGGCGGCTGGTTGCGTAAAGCGGCGCTGGGCCGTGCGCTGGTGAGTTCTCCGCGCGTATTGCTGCTGGATGAACCGACGAACCACCTGGATATTGAAGCTATCGACTGGCTGGAAGGCTTCCTGAAAGAGTTCCAGGGCAGCATCGTGTTTATTTCCCACGACCGTTCATTTATTCGCAATATGGCGACGCGCATTGTCGATCTCGATCGCGGCAAATTGGTTTCTTACCCAGGCGACTACGACCAGTATTTGCTGGCGAAAGAAGAAGCGCTGCGCGTTGAAGATCTGCAAAATGCCGAGTTCGATCGCAAGCTGGCGCAGGAAGAAGTCTGGATCCGCCAGGGCATTAAAGCTCGTCGCACCCGTAACGAAGGGCGCGTTCGCGCGTTAAAAGCGATGCGTAACGAACGCAGCGCGCGCCGTGAAGTGCTGGGCAGCGCTAAAATGCAGGTCGAGGAGGCCGCTCGTTCCGGCAAAATCGTCTTTGAGATGGAAGATGTTTGCTACTCCATTGCACAACGCGCATTGGTCAAAGACTTCTCGGCTCAGGTGCAACGCAGCGACAAAATCGCATTGGTGGGGCCAAACGGCTGCGGCAAAACCACATTGTTGAAACTAATGTTGGGGCAACTGGAAGCCGACAGCGGGCGCGTACACTGCGGTACTAAACTGGAAGTGGCGTACTTTGACCAGCACCGTGCCGAGCTTGATCCAGACCGTACCGTGATGGACAACCTTGCGGAAGGCAAACAGGAAGTGATGGTGAACGGTAAGCCACGCCATGTTCTGGGCTACCTGCAGGACTTCTTGTTCCATCCCAAACGCGCGATGACGCCTGTACGTGCGTTGTCAGGCGGTGAGCGTAACCGTCTGTTACTTGCGCGCTTATTCCTGAAGCCAAGCAACCTGCTGATTCTCGATGAGCCGACCAATGACCTGGATGTTGAAACGCTCGAACTATTAGAAGAGCTGATCGATGGCTACCAGGGCACCGTGATGCTGGTGAGCCACGATCGTCAATTTGTGGATAACACCGTTACCGAATGCTGGATTTTTGAAGGCGAAGGCAAAATTGGCCGCTATGTGGGTGGCTATCACGATGCCAAAGGCCAGCAGTCTTCTGCCCACTCTTTGCGCCAGCCGGTGACAGATAAAGCGCAAAACAGCCAGCCGGCAAAGGCGGAGGCTGTTAAACGCGCGAGCAGCAAGCTAAGCTATAACCTGCAGCGTGAATTAGAGCAGTTACCACAGCGTCTTGAACAACTTGAGGCCGAGCTGGAAGTGCTTCAGGCGAAGGTTGGCGATGCTGAGTTCTTTAACCAGCCACATGATGTTACGCAAAAAACATTGAGCGACATGTCTGCGGCGGAAAAAGCACTGGAAGAGGCTTTTGAACGCTGGGAATATCTTGAAGCGCTGAAAAACGGCGCGTAACACAAGGAGACACGATATGTGTGCCACGCATCATCATCGTTCACACATATTGTGCTCGCAATGTGATTTACTGGTAGCCTTACCAGTACTGGAGGACGGCCACAAGGCCGTCTGCCCGCGTTGTGGTACCACCCTTATCACCCAATGGGCTTTGCCACGGCAACGTCCTACCGCTTATGCGCTGGCTGCGCTGTTTATGCTGCTGCTGGCCAATCTGTTCCCCTTTATCAACATGAAAGTCGCAGGCATCAGCAGTGAAGTTTCACTGCTTGAGATCCCTGGGGTGCTGTTTAATGAAGATTATGCCAGCCTCGGCACCTTCTTTATGGCGTTTGTACAAGCGGTGCCGGCATTTTGTTTGATCGCCATTTTGTTATTGGTCAACCAGGCGGCTATACCGTTGGCGCTGAAAAAACGCCTGGCCCGTATCCTGTTCCAGCTAAAGTCCTGGGGTATGGCGGAAATCTTTCTCGCTGGCGTGCTGGTCAGCTTCGTTAAACTCATGGCCTACGGTGATATTGGCGTTGGCAGCAGCTTTATTCCCTGGTGCCTGTTTTGTTTTTTGCAGCTGCGTGCTTTTCAGTGCGTGGACAGGCGCTGGCTATGGGATGATATTGCGCCGCCGCCGGCGATCGACGCGCCGCTAAAAGTTGGCGTTGCGGGTATTCGTCAGGGGCTACGTTCCTGTTCATGTTGCACCGCCATCGTGCCGGAAGACCGGGAAATTTGCCCGCGTTGTGGCACGAAAGGATATGTCCGCCGCCGTCATAGTTTGCAATGGACGCTCGCGCTCTTGCTGACCTCCATTATGCTTTATCTACCCGCGAATATATTGCCCATCATGATAACCGAAGTGCTGGGCAGCAAAATTCCGTCGACGATTCTGGCCGGCGTTATCTTATTGTGGAGTGAAGGCTCATATCCCGTTGCCGGGGTGATTTTCATCGCCAGTATTATGGTTCCCACGCTCAAGATGTTGGCGATTGCCTGGCTGTGCTGGGATGCCAAAGGGCATGGGGAGCGTGACAGCGAGCGCATGCATCTACTCTACGAAGTCGTCGAGTTTGTCGGCCGCTGGTCGATGATTGATGTTTTTGTGATTGCCGTTTTGTCGGCTCTGGTGCGCATGGGGGGATTGATGAGCATCTACCCGGCGATCGGCGCCGTGATGTTTGCACTAGTGGTTATTTTGACAATGTTTGCGGCGATGACCTTTGACCCTCGCCTGTCATGGGATCGCGCACCGGATTCAACGCATGAGGAGTTGTCTGAGCATGGAAAATAAAAGCGGGGAAGCAAAAGTAGCAAAGGTGAAGAACTGGTCCCCGGTATGGATTTTTCCTATCGTTACCGTGCTGATCGGCGCGTGGATCTTATTTTATCACTACAGCCATCAAGGGCCGCAAGTGACGCTTATCACGACCAATGCGGAAGGCATTGAGGGTGGCAAGACCATGATTAAAAGCCGCAGCGTTAATGTTGGCGTCGTGGAAAGCGCCGTGCTGTCAGATGATTTGCTGCATGTTGAAATTACCGCTCGTTTAAATTCGGGCATGGAAAAACTTCTGCATCAGGACTCGGTGTTCTGGGTGGTGAAACCGCAGGTCGGGCGCGAGGGTATTTCCGGGTTGGGAACGTTGCTTTCAGGTGCTTATATTGAGCTACAGCCTGGCAGCAAGGGGGAGCAAGCAAATAAGTATGATTTACTGGATGCCCCTCCCCTGGCACCGCCGGATGCAAAAGGCATTCGCATTACGCTCGATAGTAACAAAGCAGGCCAGCTCTCTGCTGGCGACCCGGTTCTGTTCCGGGGTTATCGCGTGGGGTCGGTTGAAACCAGCACTTTCGATGCTGCAAAACGCAGCATCAGTTATCAGCTATTTATCAGCGCGCCAAACGATCGTCTGGTCACCAGTAATGTGCGTTTCTGGAAAGACAGCGGGATTGCCGTTGATATGTCCTCCCAGGGGATGCGTGTCGAAATGGGGTCTCTCACCACACTGTTTAGCGGTGGCGTGAGTTTTGACGTGCCGGAAGGTTGGGATCTTGGTAAACCGGTGAAAGCGGGCAGCGAATTCAATCTGTTTGACGATCAGAAAAGCATTCAGGACTCCTTGTATACCGAGCATATCGATTATCTGATGTTCTTTAAAGATTCCGTGCGCGGCCTGCAACCAGGAGCACCTGTTGAATTCCGTGGGATCCGCCTCGGGACAGTGGCGAAGGTGCCATTCTTTACCGAAGGCATGCGCCAGAAAATCAACGATGATTTCCGTATTCCGGTTCTGATTCGCCTCGAACCTGAGCGTTTGCAGAACCTGGTTGGCGATGATGTTCATATTCAGGACAACATGGCTTCGTTGATTAAACGTGGCTTACGGGCTTCGATGAAAACCGGCAGCCTGGTGACCGGGGCGCTGTTTATCGATCTCGATTTCAATCCTAAAGCCCCGCCGATCACCGATTTGCCAGGCTTTAATGGTTATCCCATCATCCCAACTATGAGCGGCGGCCTGGCGCAAATCCAGCAGCGTTTGCTGGAAACACTGGATAAGATTAACAACCTGCCGCTCAATCCGATGATTGAGCAAACCACCCATTCCCTTGCTGAAAGTCAGAAAACCATGAAGCGCCTACAGCAGACGCTTGATAATCTGAACAAGATCACCGCGAATAAGTCGATGCAATCGTTGCCTGAGGATATGCAGTCTACCCTGCGTGAGCTTAATCGCAGCATGCAAGGCTTCCAGCCGGGGTCTGCGGCGTACAACAAGATGGTGGCAGATATGCAGCGTCTTGATCAGGTTCTGCGTGAATTACAGCCTGTGCTGCGCACGCTTAACGACAAGAGCAATTCGCTGGTCTTTGAAGCGAAGGATAAAAAAGATCCCCAGCCGAAGAGGGCAAAAGAATGAAAAAATGGCTCCCACTGATTGCTGCTCTAGCCTTAACGGCCTGTAGCAGCAGCGACGATGGAAAAACGTATTACCAGCTACCTCAAAGCTCAACGCCTGCCGTGCAGGCTGTGAGCCAGCCGGGCACCCATCTGCTGTGGATAGAGCAGGTTGCGGTACCTGATTACCTCGCCGGTAACGGCGTGGTTTATCAGACCAGCGATGTGCAGTACGTTATTGCTACCAGTAACCTATGGGCCAGCCCGTTGGATCAGCAGTTACGTAATACCCTGGTGGCTAATCTGAGTAGCGCATTGCCCGGATGGGTTGTGGCCTCGCAGCCGCTGGCGAACGATCAGGATACTCTGAATGTGAACGTAACCGGCTTCCACGGTCGCTATGACGGCAAAGTGATTGTCAGCGGCGAATGGTTACTCAAACGTCAGGGGCAGCTGATTAAGCGCCCATTCCATGTGGAGCTCAAGCAGCAGGCCGATGGTTATGATGCGATGGTGAAAACCTTAGCTCAGGCCTGGCAGCAGCAAGCCCAGAGCATTGCCAGCCAGCTGACCCGCATCAATTAAGCATCCGGTAGCACAAAAAAGCTGCGTTATCAGCCCGCAGGGCAGAGCGCAGCTTTTCTTTTGGCATTAATTTGTTACCCCAACTCGCATCACACTTTTTGTGCAAAACAAAACTCTCGTAGCTCACATTTATGACACTGGCGTGAATTTTGCGCATTGACGAAAGCGGCATTAGCGATTATTGCTTATAGGTGACTGCACGTTTTGCAGCCACTGTTTTCTTTCCACCAGATTAGAGAAATGAGGGAAACGAGGCATGAAGAGACAAAAACGAGATCGCCTGGAACGGGCTCATCAACGTGGTTATCAAGCAGGTATCGTCGGACGCTCCAAAGAAATGTGTCCTTATCAGACGCTGAATCAAAGGTCGTACTGGATGGGAGGCTGGCGAGAAGCCATGGAGGACAGGGCGGTTAGCGCGTAATCACTGTCTCTTTAGAAAAAGAAACCTCCGCTCGCGGAGGTTTCGCACATCAGGGCGTTGAAAATAGAGATTAAAACGCGGAGGTGTCTTTAAACAGGCCGACTTTCAGATCGGTCGCCGTGTAAATCACGCGGCCATCAACCAGCACTTCACCATCGGCCAGCCCCATAATCAGGCGGCGGTTCACGATGCGTTTGAAGTGAATGCGGTAAGTCACTTTCTTCGCGGTTGGCAGCACCTGGCCGGTAAATTTAACCTCACCCACGCCCAGCGCGCGGCCTTTACCTTCGCCGCCTAGCCAGCCGAGGTAGAAACCTACCAGCTGCCACATCGCATCAAGGCCAAGGCAACCTGGCATGACCGGATCGCCGATAAAGTGACAGCCAAAGAACCACAGGTCAGGATTGATATCCAGTTCTGCTTCAACGTAACCTTTATCAAAGTTACCGCCGTCTTCGGTCATCTTGACCACGCGGTCCATCATCAGCATGGATGGCGCAGGCAACTGTGGGCCTTCAGCACCAAACAGTTCGCCACGACCAGAGGCAAGAAGATCTTCTTTTGTATAGGATTCGCGTTTATCTACCATGTTTTACAGTAAGCCTTTTTATAATGAAGCACGCATGTTAGCTAACACGTGTACGCTCAACAACTCCGATCAGTTTGGACTGAACCAGTTGAGCCAACGCAGTGGCCATGGGTAACGGTGCCGAATATCTTGCGCGGATGCCTGAGCGATTCGCTCCTGTACCGCACGCATGAGCGTGTTTTGCCCCTCACCATCCCAGGGCAGATTGGTTAATAAGGGTAGTGCATCTGTGACATCATCGATGGCCCAAATCGTGAATTGCCCTTGTTCTACCGCATCCAGAACATCCTGGTGCAGGCAAAGATGGCGCACATTGGCAACCGGGATAATCACGCCCTGCTTGCCGGTAAACTCGCGCTGCTGGCAAATACGGAAGAATCCTTCGATCTTCTCATTGAGCCCCCCCACCGGCTGCACGCGTCCAAACTGGTCGACAGAACCGGTTACCGCGATGTGTTGATAAATCGGCACGTTCGCCAACGCGCTGATTAACGCACAAAGTTCAGCCATGGAAGCGCTATCGCCATCGACTTCGCTGTAAGACTGTTCAAAAGTCAGCGAGGCGGAGAAGGGGATTTGCTGATCGAGCTGCAATTCAGACATCAAAAATGCCTGCATGATCATCATGCCTTTAGCATGAATATTACCGCCCAATTCCGCTTTGCGTTCCACGTCGGTAAATTCACCGTCGCCAACGTGTACTACGCAGCTGATGCGGGAAGGTTCACCAAATGCGCGCGGGTGGCCCGGGAATTCAATCACCGACAAGGCGTTGATCTGGCCGACCATCTCGCCTTCGGTTTCGATCAAAATCTGCTCAAGCAGAATTTCATCCTGCATGCGCTCAGCCAGATAACCCTCACGCCATTCGCGCTGAGCCAGCATTTGCGTCAGCTCTTCAGCGCCAAAGCTTTCATCTGCGCTAAATGCAGCAACTTCGCGTAGCTGGCGGCTAATCCACGATGGGCACAGGGGTAACGTTTCCTGATCGCCGGTATAACGCACCGCTTCACGGATAAGCACAGGCCAGGCATCAGCCGCAGGAGCCGGTAGCGCTTTGGATTTGGCGACAGCGTAAATCCACTGGCACCACAACGCCATATCGTCAGCAGAAGCGATTTGCAGGTTCGCTTCAAACTCGCTGTAAATCGCGGAGGTTGCTAACTCGGGTTCCATATCCTGGAAATCAGCCAGCGATTCGCGCTCGCCGACCAGAACCAGCTTCAGGCTCAGCGGCAGCGAAGGAATATTTACCGGCAACGGACGCGTTTCATCAGGCGAAATCCAGTCAAAGCGGCCCTGGATCACCATTTGCTTCAGACGCAGCCATAACAGCGGTTGCGCCAATACGCTGCGTAATGACAGCACCAGTATGCCGCCGTTTGCACGGTGAACCAGACCCGGGGTCAGGGTGATCTCCCCGGCAAACTGGCGCACGCAGCCAAATAGCTGTTCTGCTTCAATCCAGTCAGCGGCGACGACTTCGGACCGGCCGGCAAAATTGTCTTGCGCAGACTCGGCCGGGCGTAACGTCACGCGATGGCCTTCTATCTGGTAATGGCCACCTGTCAGAGCGTTATCCTGCGACCAGCATTCACGTGCGGCTGCGGCAATGAGATTAAGGTATTCGGCTTCTTCCGCGGCTTTTACCAGCATCAGTTCGGCCGAGGCTACCGGTTGGCTGAGCTGAACCAGTCCGTAAGACAGACGGGGTTGCACAGCGGAGAAAGGGGCAGTTTCGGAATCATAAGGCTGTGCGAAAATTTCCTGATAGCTTTCGGTATCAGGTACAAGAGCACGCCATTCAAGTCGATTAGTCGTCAAAGTCGCTATTTATTAATTAGATGTCAAAGGCGCGATTATACAAGAATAGGGAAGGCAGCACACGGTTTATGCGGAGCGGTGAGTTTACTTCGCTCACAGCTTTCATTTTTCCGGTAAGCGAAAATAAAAAAAACTGTTATTCTGAAATGAGTTACACGGTCACACTGAGACAACAATGAAATATCAACAGTTGGAAAATCTCGAGAGCGGCTGGAAGTGGAAGTATCTGGTTAAGAAGCATCGGGAAGGTGAGCTAATCACACGTTATCTTGAGGCGAGTGCAGCGAAGGAAGCCGTCGATCGGCTGTTGCGCTTCGAAAATGAACCGGTGCATGTGTTGAGCTGGATAGAGCAACATATGAATCCAGAGCTTCACAACCGCATGAAGCAGACTATCCGCGCGCGGCGGAAACGGCACTTTAATGCCGAACATCAGCATACGCGTAAAAAGTCCATCGATCTTGAATATCTGGTCTGGCAGCGGTTAGCGGGGCTTGCTCATCGGCGTGGATGCACGCTTTCAGAAACCATAGTGCAGCTGATTGAAGATGCGGAGCGTAAAGAGCAATACGCCAGTCAGATGTCGTCGCTGAAACAAGATCTGCAGGCATTGCTGGGCAAAGAATAAGAGCAGTTGTCGTGACGCTGTGCTTCTCTCATTTGCTGGTGACTTAGAATTCAGAAACAAAAAACCCCGTCGAAACGGGGTTTTTTTATAACGGTAACTTATGCCGCAGGCTGAGTTACAACGTCTTTGATACCTTTAACTTCGATCTCTACGCGACGATCTGGAGCCAGGCAATCAATCAGTTTAGCTTTAGGCGCTACGTTATCGCAGGTGTTGCCAGTCACTGGGTTAGATTCACCCATACCGCGTGGGGAGATCTTGTTAGCTGGGATACCTTTAGCGATCAGGTAATCAACAACAGACTGTGCACGCTTGTCAGACAGTTTCTGGTTGTATTCATCAGAACCGATACGGTCTGTGAAGCCCAGAACAACTACTGAACCATCTTTCGGGTCAAGGTTGCTCAGCTGGGTATACAGCTGATCCAGCGCCTGCTGACCTTCTGGCTTCAGGGTAGCTTTGTTGAAGTTGAACAGCACGTCAGACTTCAGAGTGAAGTGCTTGGTCTGTACTTCTGGAGCTGGGGCCGGAGCCGGTGCAACAACTGGTGCTGGAGCATCGTACTGGCCGAAACGGTAAGAAACACCCAGGCTCAGCATGCCGTTGTCTGGACGAGTACCAACGGTTTGCGCGTCACCGATGTTGCTAACCCACTGGTAATCCAGGCGGGTTGCGATATCACGAGTGATTGCGTACTCAAGACCAACTGCTGCCAGCGGGGAAACGCCAGTGTCGTGATCGCTCTTACGAGTAGCACCGTTGTCGTAGTTGCCTTTGGAATCTGCACGCCAGACCATACCACCCAGACGAGTGTAGATATCCAGTTCGTCAGTGATTGGGTAGCTCAGTTTAGCCGCCAGTTGAACGCCTTGCGCTTTGAAAGCACCGTTATCAACGCTGCCTTTATAAGGCATACGACCTAACCAGTCGTAACCCATTTCAAAACCAACGTACGGGTTAACCTGGTAGCCGCCGAACGCGCCAGCACCCAGTTGGCTTTCATGCGTTGGGCCATTGTTGTTCTCGTAACCGTTTCCGTAGAAACCGGTATCATGGAACTGGGACCAACCCAACTTACCACCTGCATACCAGGTATTATCTTTCGGTGCGGCCTGCGCTACGGTAGCGAAGCCAGCCAGTGCCACTGCAATCGCGATAGCTGTCTTTTTCATTTTTTGCGCCTCATTATCATCCAAAAAGGCCATGAGCTTTAAAATCGCTCTAAAGCCCAGGGTTAAATCCTTCGCCCGAGTTTATGCTCAATTGTTACTCTACCGATCAATCGGTGTTATGGAAGAGCAACCCTGGCGAGCTAAAGTCTACAACGTAGTTGAAAACTTACAAGTGTGATGTCCGTCAGGCATATGAAAAAAAAAGACTTGTGTATCTCTTTTCTAACGGTTTTGCTGCCTGTTTGACATGCTAAACCTTGGCAGGAAGGCCGCGTGGAGCGGCCTGGGAAGCGGATTTCTGATCATTTACCGGCAATTGTCAGGCGTTGAGAAAAAGTTCCAGGAATTCTCTTAAATTTACTTAATGATACAAAGAAGAGTGAATTTTTAACTCGCTTCGTGGTCGACAACCGGTTTTCGAGGTGCGCATCGGGCGCATAATGAAACCAATGGCATTACCCATTTCAGCGGCCGATGACAGCTGTAAATGCTCCTCATCCGTCAATTCTTGCGGTAACCAACCGATGACCACGCTGTAATTTCCTGTCTGTAGCGCTTTTACCATCGCCTCTACGGTGAAAATGGGATCTAACTGGCTCACCTGCATCACTTTGGTCAGCGGAAGACCTGCTGATAGCACCCACTGCCGGCTCAATTTCTGCTGGGGCGTTAACCACAGCTGCCAGCGAGACTGCTGACCCAGCTGCTGCAGGAGCGGTAATAAAACCAGTTGTGTAACCCATGGCTGGTCTTCGCTGTAGATCACTTCACCGATCAACCCTTGAATGTTGTTACCGGAAAATGCCTGAGCCACAGAAGACACAGAATCTGGAACAGTGGCAACGTGAGTTAGAACGTTATGTGATTGCATAGTTAATCCCGCCTGATGGGTTACTGTATGAATGTACAGTAATGCCTGTCAGCACAAAGATCAATCTAAATTTCTGAAAGCATCTCGCAATTTCATCATGTAAATCGACGGAAAGTAAGAATCTGATTGCCGCGGGGGAAGGGGTTACTTATTTTCGTATTACGGAGAGTGGTAATAAACCGGGATGATAATTTATGGCATGATATTTAAGGATATATTCATGAAAAAGAAATCTTACGCAAGGATTCACCAATCCAAAGAATATTTATCCCCGCTGGGTGAAATTAGCTGCCGCTCGCTGTTTGGTGGCTATAGTTTGATGGTTGAAAATGTCATCTTTGCCATGGTTTCAAAAGGGGAACTTTACCTGCGGGCATGTGAGGAAACAGAAGTCTATTTCGTTAAAAGAGCCGCACAGCCCCTGCTTTATACCAAGCGTGGGCGCACGATTAAGCTGAACTACTATCGTGTTGATGAGGGGCTGTGGAACGATCGGCAGCAGCTATTACAACTTTCAATGGGGACGCTGTTTAGCGCCCGTCGCGAAAAATCCCGGCAGAAAGCCCAGAAGAGGCTGAAAGATTTACCCAATCTGACCCATAACCTGGAAATTATGCTGTGGGAAGCGGGGATTGATAATGTGCGCACGCTTCAGGCGTTTGGTGCAAAACGGACCTGGATAAAACTAAAAAGCATGAAAAAAGGACTTGGTGTACAGGTATTACTGGCGTTGGCCGGTGCCATTTACGGCATTCACGAAGCGGCGCTCCCGGCGGCAATGCGCCAGGAGTTAGTTGAGTGGGGACACCTTTACGAACAGCGGCACAGACGTTAATCGTGCTGTTGTGATACGAGTTGCTGGAGACGAGATATTTCTGGTAATAGCGCAACCAGCAGGCCAACCTGCTGAAGCACTAATGGCTCTTTAGTATCTGGTTGTGGTTCCAGCGTCGTTATCCTTTCAGACAAGCCCCGCAGCGCTTGTTGTACCCGCTCTTCATCTGCTGGCAAATGGTGAAGTGCATCATCGACATAGCACACGGCATCATCAAGCAGCAGCAGAATATCCTGGTTAGCGAGTTTTTCACGGTGCGCCCCTAACGCGGAGATATAGCTGTTGAAGGTGTGATTAAGGCATAACAAGCGAAATGCTGTTTCCCGCATCTCCACCGATACACGCGGTTCAGATGACATATTGGAGACGACAGAAGCCAGCTCAGCATCTTTATTATGAGCATCCCGACGCGCAATTCGATACTCAAGACGGTTATCACGGCCCTGGTGGTATTGCTCAAGAATGGCATCCAGATAACGGCAGTTGGCGTTAAACGCGCGTTCCACCACTAATGGCAAGCGGCGGAAACGCCAGTCTGGCCAGATGAAACTGACGGCAGCCCAGGCTATAGCACACCCCATTAGCGTATCGAAGATACGCGGCATTGCGACCTCAAACCCTTCACCTAACAGGTTGAAACACAACAATACCAGCAGGGTAATAAACATCGTGGCGTGGGCATACTGCACGTTGCGAAAGGCAAAGAAGAGCACGCCGGTGATGACAATTAACACCAGTTGCCCCTCAATGGACGGTACGAAGTACAGCACCGGAAGGCCTACAGCCACGCCCACCAGGGTCCCGATGATACGCAACGCTAAGCGGCGACGCGTGGCGCTGTAGTTAGGCTGGCAAACGAAAAGGCTGGTCAATAGTATCCAGTAGCCATGCTTTAGCCCGGTAAACTGAATAAATGCATAGCCGATGCACAAGACCACCGACATGCGCACCGCGTGGCGGAATAGGGCGGATTCTGGCGTCAGGTTGCGTTTCAGCCGCTGCCAGATATCACCAAAGCCGGTTAGCCGATCGTCCAGCAGGCGGTTTTCAATCTCGTTTTGCGGTGCGGCAAGCGCTTGCTCTGATTCAATGGTGGCCAGCTGAGCATCGATGGCGCGCAAATTATTCACCAGGAAGCCCAGCGCTTTTAATTCGTCAGCCAGAGATGGGTCGGCTTTCAGTCTTTCAAGAGCGGCATCAAGATGGGTAAATGCACGTTCAAAGCGTGGATCGTGCTGATATTTCACGCGTAACAAAATCGAACGTGAAAGCTGCAAACAGGCCTGTGACTGCATGGTTAACAGACGCTGGAAGCGGAACATAATATCGCTGTAGCGAAACTTATCGCGCAGCGCCTGATACTGAATATGCGAGGAGCTGGCGCGCTCGTGAATATCCTGGGCGACAAAATAGTAATGCAGCGTGCGGCGCGTACCGCGCTGTCCGCGATCTCCACGCAGGCGCGTCAGTAGCGAGCCTTTGGTTTGATTGAGCGTGGTAACCAGCTGGCCATTCGCCATCGCCAGCTCAAGCATCGGTGCCTGGCTTTCTTCTTCTGTATCGGGATCGAATAGCGTGGCTTTCACTTCCAGGTAACGCGCAAGGCTTTCATAACAGCGAGCCAGGTTATCCTGCAGCGGTCGGATTGGGAAAATAAGATGCCCGGCAAGCGTCAGCAAGTTGTACCAGATGGCGCCCGTCAGCAGCAGGATGGGCTGTTGATACCAGTGGTGGTACAAAGAAATGCCCAGCATGGTGTAGATAGCGATAAGCAGCGCGCCAAAGGCGATGGTTGCATAGCGCTGGCCTAACCCCCCCAGCAGAATAAAACCGCTGGTGGAAATCATCAGCCCGATACCAAACAGCACCGGCCACGGGAACAACAATTCCACGGATGCAGAAGCGATAAAAAAGCTCACCAGGGTAATCAGCAGATTACGTATGCGCCCGGTTAGTCTGTCATCTAAATCTGCAAGCGCTGCCGCAACCACCCCCAGGGTCAGTGGGATGGTGAGCTTGACCTCCCCCAGCCACCAGGGAAGGGCTGCGGTGCCCGTCAGCGCAATAAAAATGCGCAAGTTATACAGCCAGCTGCTGTTCCAGGTATAGCGACGCAGAATTGGGCTAAGCATTAATACTCACTATTGTTATCAGAATGACTGGAAGCGGCGGCGTGCGTTCGCTTCGCGCGCTGCCTGCGCTATTTCAACCGCAACGACGCGACGGCCAACGGGCCACAGCGCGATAGCCGCAATCTTGAAGTTAGCGATGCCGACAGGAATACCGATAATCGTGATGCATTGCGCAATCCCGGTGCCGATGTGCAGCAAACAAAGCCACCAGCCGAAAAATATCAGCCACAGGATATTGAGCAGCGTACCGCCAGTATTCATAAGGGCGCTTTTGCTTTGCGGGTTGAGTTCATCAACATGAATAGCTTCGTTGCCGTAGGGCAGCAGCGAGAGTTTGGTTATCTCCCAGCAGGATCGAGTCAGCGGAAGCGTGAAAATAAAAATGATACTGACAAGCGTGGCCAGCAGCCAGGCCAGGGTGGTGAGAAAGCCCCCCAGCACAAAATTCAAGATATTAAGGACCGTACGCATAATCGCTCTTCGTGGGTTTAAATATAGATAAATGAATAACCACAATAATTGTAACGCGTTTTTACTCTGGAGCGTCATTCCTTCGAGGGGTAAACTTAACCTCAACCCATTTTTGGATCAGGCACAGCGTAATGGAATTGAAAGCGACCTCCCTTGGCAAACATTTAGCACAACATCCTTACAATCGCGTGAGATTGCTGACGGCGGGCGTAGAGGTTAAGGGCGATCGTCATGAATACCTTATTCCATTCAATCAGTTAATAGCAATTAATTGTAAGCGTGGACTGGTGTGGGGCGAGCTGGAGTTTGTGCTGCCGGATGACAAAGTGGTGCGACTGCACGGCACGGAATGGAGTGAAACGCAGCGCTTCTACCAACATCTTGATGAGCTATGGCAGAAGTGGAGCGCCGAGATGAGCGAGGTGGCGGCTCAGGTACTGCACCAGCAATATGGCGAAATAATGCGCCAGCTTCAGCAAGAGAAATGGTTCAAACGTAGCGATATGAAAGCGTTACAACAAAACCTTAGCGCAGCTTTTTCCGCACTACCCCTGCCTCAGGCCCGTCTTGAAGCTTTTGATCATTGCCGTGAGGTCTGGTTACAGTGCAAAGCCTGGCTTGAACAAGGTGAGGCGCGCAGGCACCAGCGTAATAGCGCTTTTGCTAATCATATGCTGGAAAAATACGCTGATTTTTTCCAGCAAGTTGAGAGCTCACCGCTTAACCCTTCTCAGGCTCGTGCCGTGGTCAACGGTGAGGATTCGCTGTTAGTTCTGGCTGGCGCGGGAAGCGGCAAAACTTCCGTTCTGGTGGCGCGGGCAGGGTGGTTACTGCAGCGTGGCGAAGCCAGTGAAGAACAAATCTTGCTGCTGGCATTCGGGCGTAAAGCCGCGCAGGAGATGGATGCTCGCATCGCTGAGCGCCTGCATACGGATGCCATTTCTACCCGTACGTTCCATGCCCTGGCGCTCCATATCATTCAGCAGGGAAGCAAAAAAGCGCCGCGGGTGAGCGAACTGGAATCCGATACCGGCGCTCGCCAGCGGTTGCTTATCGACAGCTGGCAGCAGCAGTGTCGTGAGAAAAAAGCGCAGGCGAAAGGCTGGCGCGACTGGCTGCGTGACGAGCTGCAATGGGAAGTGCCGGAAGGTGAATACTGGCAAGATGAGCGATTAGCTAAACGTCTGGCAAGCCGCCTCGATCGCTGGCTGGGGCTAATGCGCATGCATGGCGGCTCGCAGGCTGAAATGATTGACTCCGCTCCGATCGAGATCCGCGATCTGTTTGCAAAGCGCGTTAAGTTAATGGCTCCGTTACTTAAAGCCTGGAAAAGCGCGCTCAAGGCCGAAGAGGCCGTCGATTTCTCAGGCCTGATTCATCAGGCCATCAATGTGCTGGAAAAAGGGCGCTTTATCAGCCCCTGGAAACATATTCTGGTGGATGAGTTTCAGGATATTTCACCGCAGCGGGCCGCGCTGCTGGCGGCGCTGCGCCGACAAAACTCACAAACTTCACTCTATGCCGTGGGCGATGACTGGCAGGCAATTTATCGTTTCAGCGGTGCTGAAATGACATTGACCACTGCCTTTGCGCACCACTTCGGCGCTGCTGACCAGTGTGCTCTGGACACCACCTATCGCTTTAACGATCGCATTGGTGAAATTGCTAACCGTTTTGTGCAACAGAACCCACACCAGCTTGCCAAACCGCTGAATAGTCTTTCAAAAGGCGATAAAAAAGCCGTGACGTTGCTGGCTGATGACCAGCTCGAAGCGCTGCTGGATAAGATGAGCGGCTATGTGCAGCCGCAGCAGCGGATCCTGGTGCTTGCGCGTTATCACCATTTACGCCCATCGATACTGGAAAAGGCCGCGACGCGCTGGCCAAAACTGGCCATCGATTTCATGACTATTCATGCCAGCAAAGGGCAACAGGCTGATTACGTTGTGGTGCTGGGATTGCAGCAGGGCAAAGATGGTTTCCCGGCGGTGGCGCGGGAATCGGTAATGGAAGCGGCATTGTTACCGCAGCCGGAAGAGTATCCTGACGCTGAAGAGCGGCGCTTACTGTATGTGGCGATGACGCGGGCTCGCCACCGCGTCTGGCTATTGTTCAACAAACAGGAACCTTCCCGCTTTGTCGATATCCTGAAACACCTTGGCGTGCCCGCAGCAAACCGGCCGTAATTACTTGAGTCGTTCTGCCAGATAGCGCACGTAATCCGGGATCAGGATTTCCACTGGCCGATCAAAGCCCGGCGACTGAATAATAAAATCGGCGGTTGAGAGGTTGGTAGCAACCGGAATGTTCCACACGGTGGCAAGGCGCAGCAGCGCTTTAACGTCTGGATCGTGTGGAACGGCATTCAGCGGGTCCCAGAAGAAAATCAGCACGTCAATTTTACCTTCAGAAATCAACGCGCCGACCTGCTGGTCACCGCCCATCGGGCCGCTCAGCATGGCATTAACATCAAGACCGCTGCCGCGCTCGATGAGATTTCCGGTCGTGCCGGTGGCATACAGTACATGATGAGCCAGAATCGCTTTATGACGCTCGACCCATTTCAGCAGCGCGTCTTTGCAGTGGTCATGCGCAACCAGCGCAATATGTTTCTGTGCCGCCAGGGTGCGGGAGGTTAATTCCATGAGTTTTTCCTGAGTGATTTATCCTGGCTACAGCTTACTGGAAGCTACTGATGCTGCAAGAGAAGGGTTTTAAAAATGAGGGATTTCGGAGGCAATTTATTGCACGGGGCGATCTTTTACCCACTGTAAGAAACGCTCGCGGGTGGGTTGGTCTGCCTGTAAAAACCAATATCTCAGGCGCTGCTCGGCTAAGGTATCGGACTGGGGGGCATCGAGTTCAGATGTTTTTGAAAGTAGCTCACTATCATCAGCCATCATGGTTGCGAAGCCCTTTACCGCTGCAGTTTTGCCTGATCTGTTGTAATGCTGAGTATCGCGTTCGTAGTCAACTCCCCTGGCAGTGGCCTTCACCGGCAGGATATCAACCTGCAACGGAATCAGCGTCGCCTCGCCATCCAGCAGTTGAATACGGGGAGCCTGGTCAAACGCATTGCTTTCCCTATCGTTTTCAATACGCGGCAGATTAAAATTGACCAGGCTGACTTTTTTCGTATCGAAACTCACCACTAAAGGAGGGGAGATATAAAGGCGCTGTTCACGCGTACCGCTGCGAATATTTTTTTCCACGCGAAACACTAATTGGTGCGGGCCATTATCCAGCTCAAGGCTATCCGCCCCGCGAAGTAACGAACTGGACACTTTTTTGCCATCCAGCACCAGCAAATCAATATCTGTGGACAGACGCAGGGTGGTTGCCCAGGATTGAGACGGCAACACAGAGGCCCAGCATAGTGCGATCAACAACGCGCTTCTCATTATTCACTCCTGCCTGGGAAATAGAACCAACTCTTATCTGAATGTATCAAAACTTTTCATCATAGCTGTTTATTAACATATAGACATATTCCCGGGGATTGCTCTACTACCAGGGTATGGGAAAGATGGTGAGTCCGTAAGGGATGGCTTACACTTTTGGTGACTGAGTCCCGGCGGAGAGAGTGATGAAACAGGCAGATATCGAAACAATTCTGAAACAGACCCGAACCATTGCGCTGGTGGGAGCCAGTGACAAACCCGATCGCCCCAGCTACCGGGTAATGGCTTACCTGCTGGATCAGGGATATGAAGTGATCCCGGTTGCGCCCAAAGTAGCCGGTAAGACGCTGTTAGGGCAGCAAGGCTATGGCGCACTCGCCGATATTCCGCAGAAAGTGGATATGGTCGACGTGTTCAGAAATTCAGAGGCGGTGTGGGAAGTGGCGCAGGAAGCCATCGCTATCGGCGCAAAAACATTATGGATGCAGCTGGGTGTGATTAACGAACAAGCCGCCGTCCTTGCGCAGGATGCGGGATTAAACGTGGTGATGGATAAGTGCCCGGCGATTGAAATTCCAAGGCTGGGTCTGGCTAAATAATAAAAAACCCCGCAGTTTGGCCTCCGCGGGGTTTTCGCTAATTACGCAGGCGAGGAGCCTGCAGCTGCTGCCGTATTGAAGCCGCAAGTTCATCCATCGAGGGGTGTTCAGGATGCTCATCTTGTGACTCCCCACTGAGCTGGGCCTCAGCAAGATAGGTATGCACCGCCTGGCCATCATCATCTTCCATGACCACATGATACCAGGGCGCGCTACGGAGGGCATCGTTGCCGGCCAGTTCATCTTCCGCCGGTTCGTCGAGGGAATATTCGGGATCGATATCGACCACTACCCCCAGATAACCAAGCAAAGAGTGCCTGACTTGCTGGCCAATGCCGAATTTGCTGGCAATCATAGTCACCTCCTGAGAAACATTATCTGCCAAAAATATGCGGGCAACATTCCCTTTTTCAAGCTACATGACGCGACAGGCAAACCCTTTCAGATACAGCCCTTCCGGGTAGGTGGCGATCACCGGGTGATCGGCGGCCTGACGGAACTGTTCTATAAATTGTACATCACGCCCGGCGTCTACGGCAGCATCAGCAATGATTTTCTGGAATAAATCCGTGGTCATCAGCCCCGAGCAGGAGAAGGTCATCAGAATGCCGCCCGGGTTCAACAGCTGAATGGCCAGCATATTAATATCTTTATAGCCACGGCAAGCGCCCATTAATTGGCTCTTGTTTTCGACGAATTTCGGTGGGTCCATCACGATAACGTCGAACTTCTCACCCTGGTCGCGGTATTTGCGCAGCAGTTTAAACACGTCGTCGCGCAGGAACGCAGCTTTGCTGAGATCGAGTTTATTCAGCTCAACGTTTTGTTTCGCCACATTGAGAGCATCCTGGGAGGTATCTACGCTGACAACCTGGCTACAGCCGCCCATCAACGCAGAAACCGCAAAGCCGCCGGTATAAGAGAAGCAGTTCAGCACACGCTTATCTTTCACATACTGGCGCGTGGCAAAACGGCTGTCGCGCTGGTCAAGGTAATAACCGGTTTTGTGGCCGCCTTTAATGTCGACCAGCAATTTCATGCCGTGCTCTTCAATTGGCAGCAGATCTGGTGGCAACTCGCCGCTGACGGGGCCTTGTGTGAGTTCCATGCCTTCTTTCTTGCGCACCGCGACGTCCGAACGGTCGTAAATAGCGCATTCCGGGTAAAGGCTTTGTAAGGCCGCAACCAGCGCTGGACGTTGGTATTCTGCGCCCGCTGAAAGTAATTGCAGCACTAAAAAATTACCGAAACGATCAATCGTCACGCCTGGCAGGCCATCAGATTCGCCCGCGATCAGGCGGTAGCTGTCCAGCCCATCACGAGCGGCCAGCCATTCACGCCATTGCTGCGCCTGCTGTAAACGACGAGTGAAAAATTCGCTATCGATGCTTTCATTAGGGTCGAACGTCCAGACGCGGGCACGGATTTGCGACGACGGCGAATATGCCGCGCGGGCCAGCCATTTCCCCTGGCTATCGACAACATCGATGGTTTCCCCGAGATTGGCTTTGCCTTCCATGCGTGCAACAGCGCCAGAAAATACCCACGGATGGCGGCGCAATAAAGATTTTTCGCGCCCTTTGGTTAACACTAAACGTACACTCATAATTTACTATGCTTTCTTGCTAAGATTTGGGCGTCATTTTCCGGCTTACACCGGCTAAATGCAACGCAAGAACCCGAAACGGAGGAAGTTATGGCCACAGTATGCACACTTGCCTGGGTCCACGGCCTGGTTCAGGGGGTTGGGTTTCGCTACAGCACCCAGCGTGAAGGGATAAAACTGGGGTTAACCGGTTATGCCCGCAATATGGATGACGGCAGCGTTGAGGTATTGGCCTGCGGTGAAGCGCAACAGGTTGAAAAGCTTGTCGCCTGGCTAAAAGCTGGCGGGCCACGCAGTGCCAGGGTTGATAAAGTGCTGACTGAACCTCATCAACCTGAGCGCCAATGGACAGACTTTAGTATTCGCTACTAAATGCATTTCACCGGCTTTGGCAGGCCTGCAATTTTTGTCGCCTGCTTAGCCGGTCCTTTTGGGAACAAACGGTACAGATAGCGGCTGTTGCCTTTCTCCTCGCCGAATTTGTTTGCCATCGCTTTAACCAGCATGCGAATCGCCGGGGAAGTATTAAATTCCAGATAAAATTCGCGCACGAACCTCACCACTTCCCAGTGTTCAACTGCAAGCGTAATGCCTTCATTCGCAGCGATAGCTTGTGCCAGCGGCTCGCTCCACTGCTGGCTATTTTTCAGATAACCATCAGCATCGGTTTCTATTTCTCGGCCTTCAAACATCAACATCATGATTCTTTGCTCCAGACAAACTGGCGGCAGTGTAACAAATTTTTGCGTGTCAGAAAAAACAAAGCCCCGCGATAGCGAGGCTTTGAAAAGCGGAGTTTTCGGCCATTAATCGCGGCTTGCGAAACCCAGGATGCTCAACAGGCTGATAAAGATATTGTACAACGACACGTACAAGCTCACTGTTGCGCGGATATAGTTGGTTTCACCGCCACGGATGATATTGCTGGTCTCAAACAAAATCGCGCCCGATGAGATCAGGATAAACACCGCGCTGATGGCCAGGTGCAGAGCAGGCAGTTGCAGGAAGATGTTTGCCACCATGCCAATTAACACCACCACAACGCCCGCCATCAGCATACCGCTGAGGAAAGACATGTCTTTTTTAGTGGTCAGCACATAGGCGGAGCAGCTAAAGAACACCAGTGCGGTGCCGCCCAGCGCCATACCAATCACATCGCCCATTCCGGCGGAAATATAAGAGTTCAATATTGGCCCCAGGATGTAACCCAGGAAGCCGGTGAAAGCGAACGCCGCCAGAATACCGGTTGGCTTATCTGCCAGGCGGTAGGTTAAAAACATCAGGCCATACATGCCGACCAGCGTCAGAATTAACCCCGGAGAAGGCAACATCAACACGGTGCTGGCGGTGGCGATAATGGCAGAAAACGCCAGCGTCAGGCTGAGCAGGAAATAGGTGTTACGCAGTACCTTATGGGTACTTAGCAGTGACGAACGGTCACGCGAGGAAGTAATTATGCGATCCATTCAGAAACTCTCTCTTATTACAGGTGTATATGGTGACTGAGAATAGTAGCCTCTTTTATTGCAAGAAAGCCTTTTTACCCATCTTTACCTTGTTCCGTTTTACCCGGTGTGCCGTAAAGCCCCGTCCTTCAGGGCAGGGATATAAGGCACGGTTTTCTACCTAACCTGGTGTTTGCTGTTGCTCAATGTATTGCCTGATGATGGATATTGGCGCTCCGCCGCAACTACTGGCAAAGTAACTGCGTAACTTCTCGATAGCATCCTGATCAAATACTCGGCGTCGATACTTGGCAACAAATACCAGGTGAACATGCATCAGGAAAGTACCGTGTCTTCCTCGACGAATATCAGTTTCTTTTGTCATAGGCCAAAAATATCATCTTCCATATGAAACGACTACAAGCCTTCAAATTCCAGTTAAGACCTAATGGTCAGCAAGCGCGCGATATGCGGCGCTTCGCTGGGGCGTGTCGTTTTGTATTCAACAAATCACTGGCCTTGCAGAATGAAAATCATGAGGCCGGTAACAAATACCTTTCCTGTGCAAAAATGACAGCATGGCTGGTTGAATGGAAAAAAGAACCTGAAACTCAATGGTTGAAAGAATCACCTTCTCAGCCTTTGCAGCAGGCATTGAAAGATCTTGAGCGTGCTTATAAAAACTTCTTTCAGAAACGCGCATCATTTCCGCGGTTTAAAAAGCGCGGTCAAAGTGATTCATTCCGCTATCCGCAAGGCGTGAAACTGGATCAGGACAATAGTCGCATATCATTGCCAAAATTGGGCTGGATCAGCTACCGCAACAGTCGTGAGGTTGTTGGCGAGGTGAAAAACGTCACCGTCAGTCAGGTATGCGGTAAGTGGTACGTCAGCATCCAGACGGAATACGAAGTATCTGAACCTCAACATGAATCAACATCAATGGTTGGGCTGGATGCAGGGGTAGCAAAGCTTGCCACGCTCTCTGATGGCACCGTGTTTGAGCCTGTAAACAGCTTTAAATCCAATCAGAAGAAACTCGCCAGACTCCAGCGTGAAATGAGCCGCAAGGTGAAGTTCAGCAACAACTGGAAGAAGGCTAAACGCAAAGTACAAAACCTGCACTCTCGTATCGCAAACATCCGCCGCGACTACCTTCA
>NZ_RPOH01000087.1 GCF_003818135.1 Buttiauxella warmboldiae
ACGCTTTTTCCTTCTTTGTCAGTAATCTCAGTAACGCTTGCAGGGCGGATAAGCCCGCTATCCGCCGCCGCGTAATTTACGCTAGCGTAAATTGACAAAAATACCGTTGGTAACATTATCCGTCAGCCGCACGACATGATAAATCACCTGCTTATTATGGGTCTTTATCTTGCGTTTTATATTTCCTTTGTGCGATGAAACCGTTTTAGCCTTGATATTCATCTGGTCAGAGATCTGAATCGTGCCTTGTCCGGACATCCACATTTTAAGCATACTGGACTCGGTACGGCTTAATGATAACGTGGGTAAATTAATATGCCCGATGCAGTGCGCATTTTTTGCTAAATATTCTGCAAGGATTTCATCCAGCGATTCTGGCTTGATAGATTTCGAACTAATCAACAGATTACTGCGCACCAGAAGATACTCATCAAAATGAAGATTGGCGATGGCCATAAACACCAGAAATAACGTGCTGGGATGCTGATTAATGATCTGCTTAATTCGCTCGCTGCGTTGCGCATCATGGATAAAACAGTCTTCATTAATAAACACCACATTAGGTGCCCGTGACTCACAAGCGACGGCTAGCTCTTCGATAGTCTCCACGTTGGTCATCTGTCGTTTTCGGATGCCACGGCTGGTTAAATAACCTGTTAACCCCAACCGGGTATAACTGCATAAATCCATAATGATCGTTGACATAATACCCCCCACCCGTAATTAAGTATTTTTAGGCGTACTAACTATCCAGTAAAGTTGTGTATAATTTGTTAAGAATGCTCTCAAAGTAAAGTGAATATTACATTATGTGAAGTACCTAAAAGCATATAAGCCGCACCAGTTATATCCTGGTGGATGTTATTCAGAATGGTTTTTAGGAATAACCTCAGAAAGGCATAATAAAAAAGGGGAATTAATGCCAGGGCAATAACTGGAAAATAATAAAAGTCATGCCTTGCCCTTCTTTGTCAATCGTCTTATCGCGTTGCGGGAATTTCGCTGACAATATCTGCAAGTAAATTAAAGACCTCACTAAATAAGCGTTCGGCAAAAGGGGCCAGTAATGGAATTAAGGCACTCATCACCAGCATACCTACCGCAAGCGTCAGCGGAAAACCAATCACAAACACCGAAAGCTGTGGCGACATACGGTTAAGCAGACCGAGGGAGATGTTGAGCGTCAGCAGCAGGGTGATGAGCGGCAGCGCCAGCATCAACCCGTTAAGGAAAATCAAACCACCGGCCCGTGTCAGCGCCATAAACGCATTGCTGTTTATCGGGTTGCCGCCGATGGGCAGGGTATGAAAAGTATCGACCAGCACTGAAATCAGCCATAAATGGCCGTTAAACACCAGAAACAGCAGCAGCGCCAGCATATCCATAAAGCGGGCCAGCACCGGCATATTCAGGCGGCTGCCGGGATCAAAGAAGGTGGCGAACGAAAGTCCCATCTGCAGGCCGATGATTTCACCGGCGGTGCGAATAGCGGCAAAGGCAAACTGCATGGTGAACCCCAGCGCAATGCCAATCAGGATTTGCTGAGCGGCAAGCCAGAATCCGGCGGCGGAAAAAATCGTCACCCCGGTGACGGTAAGGGTGGGGGCGATTATCCAGACGATCGTCAGCGCGAGGCCAATTTTCACCTTCTTCGAAATGGCTCGTTCACTGAGGATCGGGGCGGTGGAGATCAGGGCCAGCACGCGCAGAAAAGGCCAGAATCCCATACTCAATAAGCTGAGCCACTGCCCGCTATCAATATTAATCATCCAATGTTCATCGGAATATTGGTCAGCAGCGTGCGCATATAATCCAGCAGCAGATTAAGCATCCACGGCCCCGCAACGATAATGGTGACGAATACCGCCAGAATTTTTGGGATAAACGACAGCGTCATTTCGTTTATCTGCGTGGCGGCCTGCAACATACTGATTATCAGACCCGTTACCAGCGCCACCATCAACAGCGGAGCGGAGAGTGCCAGAGCCACCTTCATCGCTTCGGTGCCCATCATCATGACCGATTCAGGCGTCATCTTTTTTCCCTCTAGCTGTAGAAACTTTGCGCCAGCGACCCAACCAGCAGCTGCCAGCCGTCCACCAGCACAAACAGCATCAGCTTGAAAGGCAGGGCAATGGTTGCCGGTGGTACCATCATCATCCCCAGCGCCATCAGCACGCTGGAGATCACCAGGTCGATAATCAAAAATGGAATAAACACCGTAAAGCCAATCTGAAATGCGGTTTTCAGCTCGCTGGTGACGTAAGCCGGTAACAGGATGCGCATCGGCACCACTTCCGGGCCTTCCAGCGGCGGGGTATTGGCTAAACGGGCAAACAGTGCCAGGTCGGCCTCACGAGTCTGGCGCAGCATAAACTCGCGCAGCGGCTTTGAACCGCGCTCAATCGCCTCATCCATCTGAATTTTATTTTCGCTAAACGGCTGATAAGCATCGGTATAAATTTTATCGAACACCGGTGCCATAATAAAAAAGGTCAGAAACAGCGCCAGCCCCAGCAGCACCTGGTTCGGCGGCGCAGACGGCGTGCCCAGTGCGCTACGCAGCAGGCCAAAAACAATAATGATGCGCGTAAAGCTGGTCATCATCAGCAGGATGGCCGGTAGAAACGTCAACGAGGTAATAAACACCAGCGTCTGGACCGGCAGCGTCCAGCTCTGCCCGCCGTTAGACATCGGCTGGCTGATAAGCCCCGGCAGCTGGGCGAAGGCGGCTGGCATCACAACGAGCAGGCCGAGCAACGAGAAGGGGAGCCAACGTGTCATCAATCTTTCCCGTTACGTTTAAGCAGGTTTTTCATCAGGCCCTGGAAATCAGCTGGCGGCGGGGTGGGTGAGGCGTTTTCGCTAACCGCAGCGGCGGGCAGCGTATGCAGGTGGGTGATCTGCCCGGCAGTGATGCCGAGCACCAGGCGGGCGTCCTGCACATCAACAATCACCACTCGTTCGCGCGGGCCAACGCTGCAGCTGGCGCTCACTTTCAGTTCTTTGCTGGAGCCGGTTTTCTGCGCAAAGCTAAAGCGTTTTGCCACCCAGGCGGCGAACAGGATAAAAACGATAATCGCCGTTAGGGCGCCGCTTACCTGCACCAGCGGTGAACCGGTGCTGGCGGCAGGCTGTTGTTGGACCGTGGCCTGGGTTTTCATCGGCTTAACGGCTCAGACGGCGCATACGTTCAGACGGCGTGATGATATCGGTGATACGCACGCCGTATTTATCGGCCACCACCACCACTTCACCCTGCGCAATCAGATAACCGTTGATCAGAATATCCAGCGGCTCGCCAGCCAGACCGTCGAGCGCGACAACCGAGCCTTGCGACAGGCGCAGCAGCTCTTTGATGGTCATACGCGTGCGGCCCAGCTCCACCGTCAGCTTGACGGGAATATCCATGATCATATCGATGTCCTGCATCGCGCCCGCCATGTCATTTCCCTCCAGCGCGCGGAACACGTTGTCTGCGGTGCTTTTGCTGGTGGTGGCTTTTTGTTCGTTTAACGCATCAGCCCACAGATCGTCCACGGAGCCGGCATTGTCGTCGGACGGTTGATTAATATCACTCATTTGGGCTGTTCCTCGTTCAGCGAATTCAGTATCGGGTTGATCAAATGTTCGACGCGCAAAGCGTACTGGCCGTTAAGCGTGCCGTACTGGCTGGTCAGCACCGGCACGCCGTCTACGTGCGCCAGGATCCTGTCCGGCTTGTCAATCGGCAGTACGTCACCGGGTTTCAATTTCAAAATTTGCGACAGGCGTAGCGGAATCTCGGCGAAGTTGGCGATCAGCTCCAGCTCCGAGTGCTGAACCTGGCGCACCAGGGTATCGCGCCAGCTCTGATCTTCCTGGCGGGAGTTTTCCAGCGGCGGGTTCACCAGCAGCTCGCGCAGCGGCTCAATCATGCTGAACGGCAGGCAGATATTGAATTCGCCGGTCAGGTTGCCGATTTCCACATGGAATGGCGTATTCACCACGATGTCGTTTGGCGAAGTGGTGATATTGGTAAATTTGACCTGCATTTCGGAACGCACATACTCCACCTCCAGCGGATAGATAGCTTTCCACGCGTCGCTGTAGGATTCCAGCGCCAGCTTCAACATGCGGTTAATCACGCGCTGCTCGGTATGGGTAAACTCCCGGCCTTCCACTTTGGTTGGGAAACGCCCGTCGCCGCCAAACAGGTTATCCACGGCGATAAAGACCAGGCTTGGGGAGAAGACGAACAGGCCGGTGCCGCGCAGCGGCTTGAGGTGTATCAGGTTAAGGTTGGTCGGCACCGGCAGGTTGCGGGCAAACTCGTGATAGGGCTGAATGCGGGTCGCGCCGACGGTAATATCCGGGCTGCGGCGCAGCAGGTTAAACAGCCCCATACGGAACTGGCGGGCAAAACGCTCGTTAATGATATCCAGCGCCTGGAGGCGTTCACGCACCACGCGACGCTGGGTATTCGGGTCGTAAGGACGAATATCGGTTTCACTGACGACGCTGGCCCTGGCTTCGTCAGCGCTATCGCTGTCGCCATTTAACAGCGCGTCGATTTCGGCCTGAGAAAGAATGCTGTCTCCCATGGGACTACCGCAAAATAAAGGCGGTATACAGCACGTCGCTGACTACCTGTTGCGGCTGCCCGGCGACCAGCGGCGGGGCCAGCGTATGCTTTATCGCTTCCACCAGCTTCTGTTTACCTTCATCGCTGGCAAGGGCTGCGCTATCCTGGCGGGAAAAGAGCAGCAGTAAACGGCTGCGGACTTCGGGCAGAAATTCGCTCAGGCGTTGACGCGTCGCGTCATCTTTCAGGCGCAGGGTGATACCGATATATAACACGCGGTCAGCATCGCCCAGATTCACGGTAAAGGTATCCAGCGCGAAAAATACCGGGGCTGGCGGTGGTTCAGGGGCTTTCACCTGAGCCGATGCCGGCTGTTGCTGCATACGCCAGTAGCTGTAACCGGCGGTGGCGCATGCCGCAAGGGTAATCAGGATCAGTAACGGTATCCAGATGGAGCGCCTGCGGCCTTTTGATAAAGCGTTGTCAGTCATAAAACGCATCTTTCCTGTATCGGTACGGCATATGGGGTGATTATCCGGTGTCTTTAGTCAGTCAAAGGGCCGAAAAAACGGGATATTTGTTGCTACCTCTGGCGTTTAGCTTAGGGAGCGAAGCTCAGGCGAAAATATCCACCGCGTTATTCCCCGATGCCAGACGCTGCACGCTGGCAGGAACGGCCAGCGCCTCGGCTTCCCCCATGAAGGGGAAAGCGCCGCCTGAACGGGGTGCCTGTTGCTGCTGTTGTCCCGCTTGCTGTTGCTGTCCGGCAAAGTTTTCGCTGCTGATGCTGCTTTGCCCAAGCTCAATTCCGCTTTCTGCCAGCGCGATCCGCAAGTTTGGCAGGGTGGCCTCCAGCGCCGCCCGCACGTGGCTGTGGGCGGAGACCATCTGTAGCTGCGCCTGGTTATCGTCAAGCTTCATGCTGATTTGGATCTGCCCTAAATCTTCAGGATGCAGACGCAGTTCGGCGCTTTGCTGCCCCTGGCGAGTGAACAACGTAATATGCTGGCTGACGGCCTGCTGCCACTCCTGGCTGCCGAGCTGGGCGCTAATTTGCGGTGCGACCGGTACGGCAATTTGCATGCTGGCCGGTGTGGCTATTGTTGCAGTACTAAAAGCGGGCGTCGGGAGCGTCGTTGCGGTAGTGGTATTGTTTGCTGCGGCATCATGGCTGCTGCTTTCCGCATGGTTTGCGATAAGGATTTTCGTCTCCGCCACGGGATTAGCGGCCACAGATGTATTTTTGGCCAGCGGTGTACTGTCCCGCGCCACGCGGTTATCGGATGCAGAAACACCGGTTCGCCCATCACCCGTAGGGATGTTTTTCACTCCAGCACCCGCAAGCAATGCGTTCAGGCTTACTGCTGCATGGCTGTCGGTTGCAGGCTCGGTATTCAGCGCATTGGCCGTCGGCAATTGCTGCGGCAACATGGCAAACAGCGCGCTTAATGCCTGCATTTCCGCGCTGCTCAGGACGTGAGTTTGCTCATCCAGCGCGTTATTGCGCGCCGTTTTTTCTTCGCTGCTGGTTTGCTTTACGTTAGAGAGCAGGGCAGACAACGCTTCTGGCGTATCGGGATTATCCAGCAGCGAGGCAAGGGTGGCTTTTTCATCGGCAGAAGCCTCGCCTTTACCCACCGTTTTATTGAGTGCCGCTTCAAGCGAGACGGTTTTCCCGTCAGCCAGCGTGAGCTGGCCCGGCAATGCGTTACTCAGCAGGCTCAGAAAATCTTCACTGAAGACTTTATCGCGGGAGACTGCGCTGCCGGTAGCGGCAGATGAAGGACTCGCGGCATCAGGAGCCGTGATCATCAGGGGCTGCGTTATCATTCTGCTTTCCTCAGTGTTGCCCGCTGGGCGTATTCATCCATCAGTTTTTGATCGAGTTTGTTCTCAGCCTGCAGCCCCTGGGCCGCTTTGCGCTCCTGCAGCGTGCTCCAGGCCTGCAGTCTTTTTTGCTTCTCTTGCCAGATATTGAGCGCCTGGCTGACCTTGCCATTCCACTGCATCAACTGCTGGCGATGCTGGTCGATAGCCTTCTCCAGCGTCTGGATAAACTGCTGATAATTCTGCCAGCGGTTACTGGCAATTCCCTGGCTCATGGTGTCATTCAGGCTTGAGCTGTATTCAAACTGATAGCTAATCAGCATGTTGAGCTGTTCTTCTGCCTGCTGGCAGCCACGGCGCATCTCCCCTAAGCGTACGGCGGCATCTTCGACCTCTTTTTGCGCAAGATCGCGTAGGGTATCCAGTGCTGTGCTGTGGTTCATGAGGTTCTCCCATCAAGCTAATCCAACCGACGAAAGCTGTTGCCCGGCGTTAAGCCGTCGGAAAAATAATTTCCAGTGACTGACATGCTTCTTCCCAGCCGCTGCGTTCAAAAATTCCCTGCTGCAAAAAGGCTTCCAGCTGCGGCCACAGCACGATCGCTTGATCAAGCTGCGGATCGCTGCCTTTGGCATACGCCCCCACGCTGACCAAATCGCGGTTGCGCTGGAAGCTCGATAGCAACTGTTTGAAATGACGCACGCGTGCGTAGTGCCGATCGCTAATCAATGAGGTCATGGCACGGCTGATAGAGGCTTCGATATCGATGGCCGGGTAGTGGCCACCTTCCGCCAGGCGGCGCGACAGCACGATATGGCCGTCAAGAATGGCGCGTGCCGAGTCGGCAATCGGGTCCTGCTGATCGTCACCTTCGGTCAGAACGGTATAAAATGCGGTAATAGAGCCACCGCCGTGGATACCGTTCCCCGCACGTTCAACCAGCGCCGGGAGTTTGGCAAACACCGACGGCGGATAACCTTTAGTAGCGGGAGGCTCGCCGATAGCCAGCGCGATTTCGCGTTGCGCCATCGCGTAACGGGTGAGGGAGTCCATAATCAGCAGCACGTGCTGGCCGCGATCGCGGAAATCTTCAGCAATGCGGGTGGCGTAAGCGGCCCCCTGCATCCGCAGCAGCGGCGAGACATCCGCAGGCGCAGCAACTACCACCGCGCGCGCGCGGCCCTCCGGGCCGAGAATGTTTTCGATAAAATCTTTGACCTCGCGCCCGCGCTCGCCGATTAACCCCACCACGATCACATCGGCCTGGGTATAACGCGCCATCATGCCCAGCAGCACGCTTTTCCCGACGCCCGAACCGGCAAACAGGCCCATACGCTGCCCGCGTCCTACCGTCAGCAGCGCGTTGATGGAGCGCACGCCAACGTCCAGAACGTGTTCAATAGGGGTTCGCTGTAGCGGGTTGAAGGGCGCGGCGCCGAGTGCGCCCATGGTAGCGGTTTCCGGCGCAGGCAGGCTGTCGAGCGGGCGACCGCTGCCGTCCAGTACGCGTCCTAGCAGCGCCGGACCGAGCGGCAACTGTTTGCCGCTGTGCAGACCGCCATCGCTGGTGGCGCGGGCATAAACCCGCGCGCCCGGTAAAATCCCTTCCACTTCTTCAAGCGGCATCAGAAAAAGCTTTTGGCCGTTAAACCCGACCACTTCGCACTCAATATCCCGGGAGTGCTGCTCGATAATGCAGGTGGCACCCAGCGGTAATTGCAGCCCGGTCGCTTCCAGTACCAGGCCCGTGGCTCGAGTCAGGCGGCCATAGCGGCGCACCGTTGGCAACTGCGACATCCTCGCTTCAAAATTATCCAGCGTATTGAGCCAGCGGTTCAGACGGGCGGTCATCACAATACTCCAGGGGCTGCAAGGCGGCAGAGTTCCTGCCAGCGCGTGGCCACGCTGGCGTCAAGATCGCCTTCGTCCGCGGAGACTTTGCAGCCGCCCTGATGCAGGCTCGGGTCGCCGCGCAGCCGCCAGCCATGCAGGCTGAGCGTTGCGCCCAACATTTCTTCCACGCGGTTTAAATCGTCCGGATGGACGCGCAGCTGCGGTTTGCCGCTGAACAGCGGTTCTTGCTGTAACAGCGCCTGAATTTGTTTAATCAACGCGTTGTTATCAATAACTTTTACTTCGCCAATCACCTGGCGTGCCGCTTCCAGCGCCATCTGCATTAAGCGTGATGCGATGACGCTGTCCAGCGCATCAAGCGTGTACTGGAATTCGCTGACCAGCTGCTGCATGCGTGCATGCACCGGTGCCTGCTGCTGTCTGGCTTCGTCAAGTCCCTGTTGCAGGCCTTGTTGAAAACCGGTTTGGCGACCCTCTTCAAGACCCGTTTTTTGCCCTTCGGCATAGCCGAGCTGATACCCCTGTTCATGGGCATGCAGCTGCACCTGGGCCAGCTGCTGTTGTAAATCGGGCTCGCTTTGCTGACAAGCTTCAACCCCATCGATAGCCGAATCGGCCCCGAACAACGGCTCGAAACTTTGTGCAGGCGGTGCCAGATCGTCCGGCGTCCAGATTTGCCACGGCAGTCCGTCAGACATAGGTATCCTCGCTGGTGCCAATCACCATCTCGCCGGCTTCTGCCAGACGGCGAACAATAAGCAGGATGGCTTTCTGTTCGTTTTCCACCTGCGACAGGCGCACCGGGCCACGGTTGGAGAGGTCGTCGCGCAGAATATCGGCCGCACGCTGCGACATGTTGCGCAGGAATTTCTCGCGCAGCGGCTGTTCCGCCGCACCTTTGAGAGCAATAAGCAGCGATTCGGACTCCACTTCCTGCAGCAGACGCTGGATGCTGCGGTCGTCGACCTCCACCAGGTTTTCGAACAGGAACATCTCGTCGATAATTTTCTGCGCCAGTTCGCCGTCGAAGTCGCGCACTGCGGAGATAACGGCTTCTTCCTGCTGGGTTTTCATCAGGTTGATAATTTCGGCTGCGGTTCTTACGCCGCCCATTTTGCTGCGCTTGAGGTTCTGGCCGTCGAGCAGGCTGTTAAGCACTTCGGTTAACTCGGCCAGTGCTACAGGCTGCACGCCGCCGAAAGTCGCAATACGCAGCATCACATCGTGACGCAGACGTTCGTCAAACAAGGCCAGAATATCGGCCGCCTGGTTACGTTTGAGGTGCACAAGAATGGTGGCGATGATCTGCGGGTGCTCGTCGCGAATCAGATCGGCGGCACTTTGCGGTTCCATAAAGTTGAGCGTTTCCATGCCCGAGGTGGTATCACGGGTTTCCAGAATATCCTCCAGCAGGCTGGAGGCTCGCTCTTCGCCCAGCGCTTTGATCAGCACCGAACGCAGATAGTCGTTGGTGTTAATTGATAGCGCAGCGTACTGTTCGGCTTCTTGTTCGAACTCGGCCAGCACTTCGGTCAGCTGCTTATGGGAGATCTGGTTAATACTGGCCATTGCCGCGCTGAGATGCTGGACTTCACGCGGGCTGAGGTGCTTGAATACCTCAGCCGCACGGTCTTCACCAATGGTCATCAACAGAATGGCGCTTTTCTCTGTTCCGCTAATACTCATAGTTCGTTACTCATCCATTGGCGTATCACCAGCGCAACCACGCGCGGATCTTTATCCGTCATTTCGCGAATGCGTTGACTCATTACCTCTGCGCTAAGGCGCTGATTCGCTTTACGCTGTTGCTGCTGTTCGTCTTTGCTCAGGTGAACGGAGACGGCATCTTCCTCAGTCACTCGCTGGCGTTCGGCTTCAGCCTGAGCCTGTTGCATCACGACTTTGCGCTGAACCAGTGGGCGCACCAGTTTGCGCCACAGCAGCCAGGCGGCAATCAGCACCACCAGCCAGCGACCCGCCGACATCAGCGTTTCGAAGAAGGCCTGCTGTTTCCAGAACGGCAGCTCAAGGCTGGTATCTTCCGTAGCGCTGAACGGTGAATTCACCACGTTGAGCGTGTCGCCGCGCTTATCGGAGTAGCCCATCGCTTCACGTGTCAGATTCTCAATCTGCTTCATCTGTTCAGCCGTTAACGGCAGCGGCTTGCCATCGGTTAGCTGGCGATAGTTCACGACTACCGCAACAGAGAGGCGTTGCACTTCACCCACGTTCAGCCTGGTGTGCACGATGGTGCGGTCGACTTCGTAGTTAGTGGTTTCATCGCGCTGAGTATTGCTGGAGCCGGTTGGGGCCGATCCACCAAGCGAGGTCGTTTGATTTTGCTGCGGCGCATTTGCCGCATTGTTTTGCGGGGCAGTGGTAATTGGCGCGTTATTTGCCGGAGCCGGCTGGTTGGAAAGCGCCCCCGGCACACCGCCTGGGTTACGGCCATTGACCTGTTCACTTTGGTTGAGCTGGCGCGAGCGCACAGCCGTCTGAGAAGGATCGCTGTTCGGGCGATACTGCTCTTCAGTCTGTTCTTTATTGGAGAAATCAATCTGTGCTGTGACCTGCGCGTGAACATTCCCGCTACCAACAATGGGCGCAAGAATGGTTTCAATGCGGCGCTGGAAACGACTTTCGACGTCCATCGCATATTTAAGCTGCGCATCGTTCAGGTCACGGCCTGCGGTATTGGACTGCGTAAGCAGGTGCCCGCCCTGATCGACCAGCGTGACGTTGCCCGGCGGTAAACCTGCTACCGCGCTTGAAACCATATGTACTACGGCGCTGATCTGCCCTTCATCTAATGCACGGCCGGGTTCCAGGCTTAGAGTGACGGAAGCGGAAGGGGACTTTTGTTCGCGGACAAACAGCGAGGGTTTTGGCATTGCGAGATGTACACGCGCCGTTTTTACCGGGCCGAGCGTTTCGATAGTTCGCGCCAGCTCGCCTTCCAGCGCACGCTGGTAATTCACCTGCTCGCTAAACTGGCTGATACCAAACTTTTCCTGGTCCAGCAGCTCAAAGCCAACCGCGCCGCCTTTCGGCAACCCTTGCTGTGCCATGCGTAAACGCAGTTCATGGACTTTATCGGCCGGCACCAGAATCGCGCTGCCGTTATCCGAGAAGCGATATGGCACATTCATTTGGGTGAGCTGCGTGACGATAGCGCCGCCGTCCTGATCCGCCAGATTGCTGTAAAGCACTTTGTAATCAGGTGCTTTAGCCCATAGCACCAGCGCGACAATAATGGCGATCGCCGCAGCGCCTGCCACCGCCAGCGGAATTTTAGGATTTGCACGAATGCGGGTCAGCCACTCCTGGGTTTTGTTTGGTGACGTTTGTGTCTGGCTTGCCGCGGTCATTGAGCACCTCGCGGCTGAGCGTTAACATCATTTTTACTATAAAGAGTGAACAAACCGGGCTCCCACAACAAAAGTTCCACACAGATGGCACCGTCATTATTTTCTTTATCTGTACTTTCGATGGCTGAATTAGCTCTATTTATTGCCGCTAATTACCGCCTTTGTCCTGGCGGCAGGGTGGTAACCTTGCCGGGTTAAAAAATCAGTGGAGTAGGGAAATGGCGATTCAGGGCATCGAAGGTGTACTTCAGCAGCTGCAGGCAACCGCTCTGTCGGCGGGGAATTCGGTTCAGCATCACGAGCCAAAAGTGAGCTTTGCCGGTGAACTGCATGCGGCACTTGACCGCATCAGCACAACGCAAACGACGGCCCGTACCCAGGCGGAAAAATTTGCCCTCGGCACGCCCGGCGTTGCGCTCAATGATGTGATGGTCGATCTACAAAAATCGTCAGTTTCGCTACAGATGGGCATCCAGGTACGCAACAAGCTGGTTTCGGCGTATCAGGAAGTGATGAACATGCAGGTTTAGTGGTTTAAGCTATTTGATATATAAAGAAATTATCATCAAATAGCTTTTGCGTGGGGCATAGATGGGACAAATGCCGATAACTTCTGGTTCAAAATGGCAATCTGGTCGCTATCAGCCATCCACGACTAAACAGTGCAACCGTCGTGTTCAGAAAGCTTCGCCGGATTTTAAGCTTTTTCAGCCACCACACCGCCTGATATCCGCAAGGCAATCTACACGACAAATACAATCGAATCACTGAACAGCGTTATCCGTGCAGCCATCAATAATCGAAAGGTGTTCCCGACAGACAACTCGGTGCGAAAAATTATTTATCTGACGATTAAGGATGCTTCAAAAAATGAAATATGCCGATCCAGAACTGGTGGCTGGCGATGAGTCATTTTATTATCGAGTTTAGTGAGTGCCTGCGAGATCACCTTTAATTCGGTGGCAGTTATACAGAATTATTTACAGAGTCCTCTCGACCCCCTTTCAACAGCCCCGTCAGGAAGGAAACCACAATCAAGCTATCCACTACCGACAGGGTATGAAACGCCAGCCCTCTATCCGCTGGAAGTAAATCCAACTTTCCTCCTCATCTTCGCCGCACTGGTGCTTAGCAGCACAATATTCAGCGCGGCGGAAACCATACCTTTTGGCAAGTCTTTGGAAAAAATAGTAAAGCACTACAGCATGGGAAAAATCAGCCCTATCTGATCCGACATCGCCCGGAGTAACCACTGTAATGCAATGCCATCCTCCATATACAGGCGTACAGACGCCGGAGCCAGGCTAACGCCGGCGTTAAATTCCCGCACTACGTGAATGATCCCCGGCTGGATCATATCGGTGGTGAGATAGGCGACGAAATCATAGAAAATGAGCGCCATCGGGAAGAATAGCGAGCTGGCGTGCCGGGGCTAAAAAGAGGAATTCCATTGCATACTGTCTTTCTCCTTGCTAACTAACCCTCAGCTACAGTGTAGCCATAAGCAAATTGTTGTATATTGTAAACTATGCGCTATCGGTCTTAGGATAATACAAAAGGATACATAAAGTGAATCTGCCGGATACCTCCAGTGCCAAACCGCTGTATAAGCAGCTTGAAGAAGCTCTCAAAGAGGCGATTCTAAGGGGCGAGTATCAGCCGGGGCAGCAGATCCCCACCGAAAACGATCTCAGCGCCAGCTGGCAGGTGAGCCGCGTGACGGTGCGTAAAGCGCTGGATGCGCTGACGCGAGAAAACTTCCTCACCCGGGTATCAGGTAAAGGGACGTTTGTCTCCGGCGAGAAGTTCCAGCGCAGCATGACCGGCATCATGAGCTTCAGCGAGCTGTGCCGATCCCAGGGCCGCCGCCCCGGTTCGCGCACCATCAAGTCGGTGTTTGAAGCCTGCGACGAAGAGACCCGCGCCAAACTGAACATTCCTGAGGGAGAAAAGGCGGTGGTGATTGAGCGTATCCGCTATGCCGACGACGTGCCGGTATCGCTGGAAACGGTCCGGTTCCCTCCGCAGTTTGCTACGCTGCTGAATGAAGATCTCAACAGTAATTCGCTGTACGACACCCTGCGTGACAAGCATGGTCTGTGGTTTACCCACTCCAGCAAAACCATTGAACTGGTGTATGCCAGTTTTGAGGTGGCCCATTACCTTGGCGTCGCCAGCCGCTATCCGCTGATCTCGATTAAGAGCGAGATGATTGATAACAAAGGCGAAATGTCCTGCATTTCTCATCAGCTGATCGTCGGCGACAAATTGCGTTTTACCGTCTGACCCCCATTTTTCATCGTTGATTGTTACGCCGTTACAGCGTAAATCGGGATCCGTATCGTGGATCCCGATTTTTTTGGCGGGCCACTCGTTGATCTAAATGTATGTAAATGTTATACATCCATAGCAATACATTTAGATACATTGATTGGCGTGCGGCTGTCTCGCGGTTAACGTCAGAAACGACCCAAGGGGAAAAGTGATGAGTATTAAAGCAATCATTAGCGGCATCGTTGAAAGAAAAGCGGAGAAGGGCGGGATCACTCATGTGTATTATGTCGCCTGCGGCGGCTCGTATGCGGCGTTTTACCCGGCGAAAGCCTTCCTGGAAAAAGAAGCCACTAAGGTCACAGTCGGGTTGTACAACAGCGGCGAATTTATCAATAACCCGCCAGTGGCGCTGGGTGATAACGCGGTAGTGGTGGTCGCGTCCCACAAAGGCAACACCCCGGAAACTATTAAAGCAGCAGAGCTGGCCCAGAGCCGCGGCGTGCCGGTTATCGGCCTGACCTGGGTGACCGACTCCCCGCTGGTGGCCCACTGCGACTTCGTAGAAACCTACAGCTTTGGCGACGGCAAAGACATCGCCGAAGAGAAAACCCTTAAGGGCCTGATCACCGCGGTAGAAATCCTCAACCAGACCGAAGGTTATGCCCATTACGAGGATTTCCAGGATGGCCTGAGCAAAATCAACCGCATCGTGTACCGCGCGTGGGATCATTTGCAGAACCGTGCTCAGGCGTTCGCTCAGGAATACAAAGACGACAAAGTCATCTACACCATGGCGAGCGGCGCGGGTTACGGCGCGGCCTATTTGCAGAGCATCTGCATCTTTATGGAAATGCAGTGGATCCACTCCGCCTGCATCCACAGCGGCGAGTTCTTCCACGGCCCGTTCGAAATCACCGATGCCAACACGCCGTTCTTCTTCCAGTTCTCTGAAGGCAGCACCCGCGCGGTGGACGAGCGCGCCCTGAACTTCCTGAAAAAATATGGTCGCCGTATCGAAGTGGTGGATGCCAAAGAGCTGGGCCTTTCCACCATCAAGCCGACAGTGATCGATTACTTCAACCATTCGCTGTTCAACAACGTTTACCCGGTTTATAACCGTGCGCTGGCCGAGATCCGTCAGCATCCGTTAACGACCCGTCGCTACATGTGGAAGGTCGAATATTAATCACGCCAGGATTTGACGCAGGGGCAGGGACGCTCGGTTTATCACTATCAACAAGGAATAATGATGGACATTAAGGTGATTGGCATTGGTGATAATGTCGTTGATAAATATCTTCATTCCGGCGTGATGTACCCCGGAGGCAATGCGCTCAACTTCGCGGTATACGCCCGGCTGGCGGGCTATGAAAGCGCGTTTCTCGGCGCTTTCGGCAACGATGCGGCCGCGCAGCATGTGCGGGATACTTTGCAGGAACTGAAAATCGATTGTCAGCGCTGTCGCCATTATATCGGGGAAAACGGCTATGCCTGTATCCGGCTGGTGGATGGCGACAGGGAATTTGTCACCAGTAATAAAAACGGCGTATTACGGGAACATCCGCTGCAATTATCCGATGACGACCTCGATTATATTTCCCAATTCGATGCGGCGCACTCCAGTATTAACGGATTTCTCGAATCTGAATTAGCAAAAATTAAACAACGCAATATCACCCTGTCGTTTGATTTTTCCGGACGTGGGACTGACGACTATTTTAAACAGGTTTGCCCGTGGGTGGATTACGGATTTATTTCCTGTGGGGCGTTATCGGTCGAAGAGACCATTAATAAGATTTATAAATTTTACGATTACGGCTGTAAACATGTTATTGCCACGAGCGGACATGAAAAGGTGTATTACTATGCCGGAAATAAACTCATCGAATGGCAACCGGTTTATATTCAACCCGTCGATACTCTCGGCGCAGGCGATGCTTTTTTAACCGGCTTTATGCTGTCCATTCTGGCATGCGGTAAACCTCAACCGGAACAAGACGATATTATTCGCGCCATGGCTGCAGGCGGGAAATCAGCCAGCCAGGTATTACATCATTATGGCGCGTTTGGCTTTGGTAAACCGTATTCCGGCTAATTGCCTCTCACCGATTACATAAAAACATAACTGGAATTCACTCCATTATCCGGGGGAAAGTATGTTCTGGACAGAATTGTGTTTTATCCTTGTAGCCCTGATGTTTGGCGCCCGTATTGGCGGCGTATTTTTAGGAATGGTTGGCGGCCTTGGCGTTGGCGTGCTGGTATTTGGTTTTGGTCTGACGCCTTCGTCGCCGCCCATCGACGTTATTTTAATTATTCTCTCGGTGGTATTAGCGGCATCGTCATTACAGGCGTCCGGCGGGTTGGATTTATTAGTCCGGCTGGCGGAAAAAATGCTGCGCAGCCATCCGCGCTATATCACACTGCTGGCCCCGTTTATCTGCTATACCTTCACCTTTATGTCCGGCACCGGGCACGTGGTGTATAGCCTGCTCCCGGTGATCTCCGAAGTGGCGCGGGATTCCGGTATTCGCCCGGAGCGTCCGCTGTCGATTTCCGTGATAGCGTCTCAGCAGGCGATCACCGCCAGCCCGATTTCGGCGGCTATGGCGGCGATGATCGGCCTGATGGCCCCGTTTGGCATCTCTATTTCCACCATCATGATGATTTGCATCCCGGCGACTCTGATTGGCGTGGCGACGGGGGCCATCGCCACCTTTAATAAAGGCAAAGAGCTGAAGGACGATCCGGAATACCAGCGTCGCCTGGTGGAAGGGCTTCTCAAGCCGATTGGCAAAGCGGAGCGCAGCGCCGAAATCGCGCCGCGAGCCAAACTCTCGGTGCTGCTGTTCCTGACCGGCGCGGTGGTGATTGTGCTGCTGGGGCTGGTGCCAGGCCTGCGTCCGCTGGTCGACACCGCCAAAGGGCTGCAACCGCTCTCGATGTCGGCGGCGATCCAGATTGTAATGCTCTCTTTCGCCTGTCTGATTGTGCTGCTGTGCCGCCCGCCAGTGGATCAAATTCTCAGTGGCAGCGTGTTCCGCGCTGGTGCGCTGGCCATCGTCTGCGCCTTTGGCCTGGCGTGGATGAGCGAAACCTTTGTCAGCAGCCATATCGACCTGATCAAATCGGAAGTGCAGGTGCTGTTGCAGGAACATACCTGGCTTATCGCCATCATGATGTTCTTTGTCTCGGCGATGGTCAGCAGCCAGGCGGCGACCACGCTGATCCTGCTGCCGTTGGGGCTGGCGCTTGGATTACCGGCGTATGCGCTGATTGGCTCCTGGCCTGCGGTCAACGGCTACTTCTTTATCCCGGTGGCCGGGCAGTGCCTCGCGGCGCTGGCCTTCGACGATACCGGCACCACCCGCATCGGCAAATATGTGCTTAACCACAGCTTTATGCGCCCCGGCCTGGTGAACGTAATTGTCTCAGTGGCGATGGGTCTAATGATTGGCAAGATGGTGTTAGGTTGATTCTGTTCCCCGGCTCGCTCATTTCAGGGGCCGTTTTTATCGTCTTGTGCGCCAAAGTTATGCCAAAGTAAATTATCACTTACCAGAGGGGCATCATGGTGCGATACCCTAAGCCTGCAACAATTCTGGCGCAGCAGCGCACTGAACTGCTCCGGTTTTCCTGGAAGTATTTTGCCTGAGAGCTCAGGCTGCCATATCTCGGTCATTCAGTGACGCGTAATACGCTTTTTCTACCTCAGCTCGCTGAAAGTGGAATGTATTCACGGATAACGCTTTGGCAGCCGGGAAATAATGTGGTCGACAGTGTTTAATTATATTGTGTGCGATCGCAATCGCTGGCGACGTTACAGTGCCTGTAGCGCTCTCTGCCTGGAACAGTTTGAAAACCAAAACCTCGCCCTCGCTTAGGTCTGTGCCCACAATATGTAGGTAAGATCAGTTTCGTATGGTGAAGCTGTGCTGAACTACGCCAGGAACGGTGAGTTAGGTGATGTGTCAGCAACATGATAGGGCATGGATGGGACAAAAAATTAGCGTGAGCTTTCATAAACGACAACCTTAGTCCTGAAAGTTCGCACTAAGCATCTGTCTTAATGTGTGCTATTACGTGTTTTCCATGTTCTGCTAAATTAAAGCCTCATACGCATGAACATGCAGGTGTAGTGTGCCGCTGTTTACATAGATTAATGGCTTTATGCCGAAACACTGGCGAGCTAAGTGCTTTAATGCGAAAATTATTTTTTCTCCGCGGTCGGGATAGATGATGAAGAAGATTGCATTATTGACAGTGTTGCTGGCGTTGAGCGGCTGTGTGCAGGTTGATGATTACCGCGAAGTGGTGAAAACCCCAGCGCCTGCGGGACTCGCCGGTTACTGGCAGTCCGAAGGGCCGCAAAGTGAGATGGTAAGCCCAGAGGCGATAGCGACGCTGGTGGTTACGCCCGCCGGGGATACGCTGGATTGCCGCCAGTGGCAGCGGGTAATTGCTCTGCCGGGTAAGCTTATGATGCGCTCCGAGGACTGGTATAACGTCACCCACAGGCGCGAGGTTTACAGCCTTGAGCGTGAAGGCGAAACCCTGGAGTATGCAGGGATGACGATGAAACGCGTTGCCCGTCCGACGCAGGAATGTGCGGATTTCCTGCAGAAAAACCCGCTGGAAACCCAATGACCCTAGCGGCGATTTCCCCCCTCTCTCTGCGATGAGAGAGGGAGACATAGCTCACGCTATAGCGCCTCCTCCATTACCCACACGCTGACGCTGCCGCCATTGCAGGTAAAGGTCGCGCAGCCGTTATCATCGGTGGTGAGGGTTTCTTCACGGTTACCCAGATAGTCGCGCCATTTTTTACCTCCGTAATTATCACCAAGCGTCATGGTTTTCTCGCCTTCATCCCCGTTTGATAGCACCACCACGCAGCCGGGAAACTCGTCAGTGCCGCTGCGGCTAAAGGCAATGCAATTGGGGTGATCGAACCACAGCGTTTGCACGCCGTGGGCAAAGCGTTCACGGGCGTGGATGAGGTCGTCGAGCTGCGCAACGATCGGCATATCGATGTGATAAATTTCGCCATCGCCACCTTCATCGTCGTAGCTGGCACCAAACAAGTCTGGATAAAAGACGCTGGGCACCCCGTTTTCACGCAGCAGAATCAGCGCATAGGCCAGCGGTTTGAACCAGGGCTCAACGGGAGCTTCAAGAGATTGCAGCGGTTGGGTGTCGTGATTGGCAACCAGCGTCACGGCGTGGAAAGGATCGGCTGCTACCAGGGTGTCGGTAAAAATCTGGCTCATGTCGTAATCACGACCCTGTTTCGACGCCTGGTGGAATTTCATTTGTAGCGGCGCATCAAACAGCATCGTTTTCCCGTCGACCTGCGCGATATAGTCCTGAAGTTTATCGACTTCGTGTGACCAGTATTCAGCCACGATAAACAGCGGCTGTTCCGCCTCCTCCTGAACGTGTTCAATCCACTCTTTGTAGAACCAGGCCGGAATATGTTTTACCGCATCCAGCCGGAAGCCGTTACAGCCGGTCTCTCTCATCACCCAGCGCGCCCAGTATTTTAACTCTTCGGTGACGGCGTGATTGCGGAAGTCGATATTCTCGCCCATCAGGTAGTCGAAATTACCCAGTTCATCATCAACCTGCTCGTTCCAGCCCTCGCCGGTGTAATCATTGATGATTTTAAAAATACCGTCTTCATCAGGATTTTCGATGTGGTCAACGCCGCTAAAACATTTGTGATCCCAGATAAACTGTGAATATTTTCCGGCGCGGGCGGGAAAGGTGTAGCGCGTCCAGGCTTCGCATTCGATAACTTCTGCGTCTATTTCATTACGATTTTCTTCATTGACGCGATTGACCTGAATACGCTCTTTTTCATCCGCCCCCATTTTGTGGTTGAGCACCACATCCAGCAGTACGGCAATCTTATTTTCTTGCAGGGTTTTTATCGCAGCCTGCAATTGTGTTTTGTCGCCATAGCGGGTGGCAACCGATCCTTTTTGATCGAACTCACCTAAATCGAAGAGATCGTAAACGTCATAGCCGACGGAGTAGCCGCCGGAGCTGCCTTTATAAGCGGGGGGCAGCCAGACCATATTGATGCCGATATCATTGAGCGTTGCTGCACGTTCGGCGACTTCCGCCCACAGCTTACCCTCACCTGGGTAATACCAGTGGAAAAATTGCAACAAAGTTGGGTTTTTCATCAATCCATGCTCCAGGAGTCATTTAGCTGACTTCTGGAGTATGGAAGATTTTAGAGCAGGTAGCGGATTAGTTATCGATTGCTGCAACACTATCGTGGCGCATTCGGTACCAGTAACTGGCCTGATAACCTGCCATACGTGTGGTTCAGGGTTTGCTGGCGTGAAGACTGGCCAATTAATGAACTGAGCTCGTCCAGACGCTGCTGCAATAAATTTTTTAGCGCCTGTTCGTTGGCCAGAATTTGCGCAAGGTTTTGCTGCAGCATATCCTGCACCGCTTTTACCGTCCCGGGTGGGACTGGATTCGCGTTAAGCGTTTCAATGCCTTGCAGATAAGCAACCTCCTGCTCCAGCAATAAATCCCACTCGCCGCGCTGTGCCAGCTCCAGTAACGACTGGCTTAGCAGCATCACGTTCTGCCAGCGGCTGATCAGTTCTACATACGGCGACATCAGGCAGGCTCCCGCGCAGTATTCAGAGGCGAAATCTGTTTCCAGGCATCGGCAATATTGGTTAATAGCCCTGCCACTTCTTCGATGGCCGCCACATCATTACGCAGGTTGGCCTGCATCAGGCGGCGAATCATATAGTCGTACAGAGAGGATAAGTTCGCGGCGATTTCACCGCCTTGTTGATTATCTAAACCTGCTTTCAGACCGTTATCGATAATGTTGATGGCTTTACTCAGCGCTTCGCCCTTGGCGGCCAGCTCTCCTTGCTGCATAAACAAGCGGGCTCTGACCAAAGCGCTTAATGCTCCATCAAAAAGCAACACAATCAGTTGATGCGGACTCGCGCTCATCACGGCACTTTCGACACCGATTTGAGCATAGGCTTGTATACCCCGCGGGCTGTACATAATTACCCCTTGTTATCAGGAACTTTTGGATGATAATTGTTGAGTCAGATACGAGCTGGTGTTGTTCAACTTGCTCATCATGGTGTCGAGCTGTGTGAACTGGGCTTTGTATCGGGCGATGGTGTCATCAATGCTGGAGCTGACGTTAAGGTATTGCTTAGTAAGGCTTTTCAACGTGGCGTTAATGCTGGTGGTGGCGCTGTCGATAATGCCATCATCAGCCAGATAATTTTTTACCAGATTAGCGGTAGTGGTAGTGATACCGGTGGTTTTGCCATCGCCAACCAGTAGTTTTTGCGTATCAACAGAGTTTTTGGTTAATGCAGTACTCAGTTTATCGTTATCAATTTTTAGTTTGCCAGTGGTTGGGTCTTGAGCAATGCCCATTTGCGATAAGGTGCTAAAATTTGAGCCGGTATCGCCAGTCGTGAATTGAGAGCGAATGCCGGTTTGAATGATGCGAATGACGCTGTCACCAAGCAGGACGCCATTACCAGAACTTTGGCTGGCACCGGCTTCAACAGCGCTATATTTGGTCAGCGAGCTGAAGGTATCCAGCATTGAGTTATAGGCATCAACCCAGCTTTTAATCGCCGCGGTCGATTTCTCGTTAGTTTTGTTCACGCTGACGGTGGCGTTGGTGACTTCTTTATTTAGCGTTAACGTCACGCCTTCCGGGGTATCTTTGACGGTGTTGCTGGCGCTTTCAACCTGGATATTATTAATGGTCAACTGGGCATTTTGGGCGGCGACGGTTTGTGATAAACCACCAGTAGTGGTCTTTGAATCATAGCCAATAAGATCGTTAAGTTTGGTATCACCTGTGACGCTAATGGTCATCGCATTTTCAACGCCAGTTTCGGCAGAAGAAATAACCAGCTGAAACTCGCCGTCTTTATTTTTAATTACGCTCGCTGATACGCCACCGTCGGCGGTATTAATGGCGTCGCGAATGCCATTTAAAGAGGTTTGGTCATCGCTTAGCTGTATCTCCAGCGGTTTTTCACGGCCCGGCTGGTTGATAACCAGTTTGCGATCGGTTGAAAGTACATTGCTCTGCTTATCGGTAGCGCTGCTCTTACCCGCTGTTGCCAGGGATTGTGCCTGAGCCAGTTGCGTGACACTGATGGTGTACTTGCCCGCTGCGGCACCTGCACCAGTGCTCACGCCTAAATCAGCAGTGCTGCTGCTGGCAATACTGCTTTTAAAAATAGCGGCATCATTCAGTGCCGTGTTGGCGGTCTGGAATTTTTCAATCGCACTTTTAAGTGAACCATAAGCGGTAAGTTTTGCACTATAGCTGGACTGCTGTGCCGTAATCGGCGTCAGTCGCCCTTTTTCTGCGGTCGAAAGATTGGTTAACAGGGTATCCAGCGGCAGATTGGAGCCGACTCCTAATGAAGAAACGCTAGCCATTATTATTCCCTTTTCATTACTAAGAATTATTCACTGTGGTATCGGCAACGAGAGCGCAAAGTTTAATGATATTTGCGCTTGTCTAATGGCGGGAATAATGAAGGCGTTACGGGTTATTTCGGCGGCTAGAGAAAAAATGAAATTATTCTAAAGTTCGAAAATAGCGTGCCGATACATGGGTAGACGGTGAGAAACCGTGGGCAACAGCCCAACCATAAAATGTGAATTGATAAGGATAAAATCATGGCACAAGTTATCAACACTAACAGCCTGTCGCTGTTGACCCAAAACAATCTGAACAAATCTCAGTCCGCTCTGGGTTCCGCGATCGAGCGTCTGTCTTCCGGTCAGCGAATTAACAGCGCTAAAGACGATGCGGCAGGTCAGGCAATCGCCAACCGCTTCACCTCAAACATTAAAGGTTTGACGCAGGCTTCTCGTAACGCCAATGACGGTATTTCTCTGGCTCAAACTACCGAAGGTGCGCTGAACGAAATCAACAACAACCTGCAACGTGTTCGCGAACTGACTGTACAGGCTCAAAATGGCACTAACACTAAGACTGACCTGTCATCCATTCAGGATGAAATTAAACAACGTCTAGACGAAATCGATCGTGTCTCTGCCCAGACTCAATTTAACGGCACTAAGGTCTTGAGTAAAAATCAGACTCTTTCCATTCAGGTTGGTGCAAACGATGATGAAACTATCAAAATTGGGTTGAGCGAAGTTACTGCAAGTACTCTTAAACTAGGTGGTTTCAACGTTTCTGGACCAAACGGAACGCCTGGCGCTCTCGTTGCCGCTGACTACCAGGCAACCTGGGGTGCCACCACCGCAGTGACTACAACAGCAATTGCTGGGGTGACTCCTGCTCAAATTGGTACAGCAACGGGTGTTGCAGATACGAAGGTTACAGTAGGTGGTACAGCGGTAAAAGATGATAATGGTAATTTATTTGCGGCCGTTACTTTTGCTGCGACTTTAACCGCGGTTGAGGCTAAAAACGCACAGGATAAAGGCTTAGATGTTCAAGCTGGTACGGCAAAAACGTTCTATATTGCTCTCAATCCAGCCGATGCGACTGTAGCAGGTAACACCGCTACCTTTACGCTGAACGGTGCTGCATTAGATTTAGGTGATATGAAAAGTGGCAGTACTGCCGATCCATTAAAAGCAATTGATGCTGCTTTAGCTCAGATCGATACTCAGCGTAGTGCGCTGGGTGCGGTTCAAAACCGTTTTGAATCTGCTATCACTAACCTGGGCAACACCATCAATAACCTGACCTCTGCTCGTAGCCGTATCGAAGATGCTGACTACGCGACCGAAGTTTCTAACATGTCTCGCGCGCAGATCCTGCAGCAGGCGGGTACTTCTGTTCTGGCGCAGGCAAACCAGGTTCCGCAGGGCGTGCTGTCTCTGCTGCGTTAATTTTTTAATTAAACGCAAAATTCTGACCAAACCCTGCGCTTGCGGGGTTTTTTGCTAACCACTGTTACCCATCACCCTAAATAACCCCTTATTTCGCCCACTATTCTTGCGATTAAAACCCCTGCAGAAACGGATAATCATGCCGATAACTCAACTAACGCAGGGCTGTTTATCGTGAATTCACTGTATACCGCTGAAGGTGTGATGGATAAACACTCGCTGTGGCAGCGTTATGTACCATTGGTGCGTCACGAAGCATTACGCCTGCAGGTACGCCTGCCCGCGAGTGTGGAGCTTGACGACCTGCTACAGGCGGGCGGCATCGGGTTGTTAAACGCAGTGGAACGTTATGATGCCCTGCAAGGAACGGCATTTACCACCTACGCGGTGCAGCGCATCCGTGGGGCGATGCTTGATGAGTTGCGCAGCCGTGACTGGGTGCCCCGCAGCGTCAGGCGTAACGCCCGCGGCGTTGCGCAGGCAATGGGTCAACTGGAGCAAGAGCTGGGTCGCAATGCCACCGAAACAGAAGTGGCTGAACGGTTGGATATCCCGCTCAACGAATACCGTCAGATGTTGCTCGACACCAATAACAGCCAGCTTTTCTCTTATGACGAGTGGCATGAAGAGCATGGTGACAGTATCGAACTGATTACTGAGGATCATCAGCAGGCGAACCCGCTCCAGCAGCTGCTGGAAGGGAATTTACGCCAACGCGTGATGGACGCCATTGAGGCGTTACCCGATCGCGAAAAGATGGTGCTGACTCTTTACTACCAGGAAGAGCTGAATCTCAAAGAGATTGGCGCGGTGCTGGAAGTGGGGGAGTCGCGCGTCAGTCAGTTGCACAGCCAGGCGATTAAACGCTTACGCACTAAGCTCGGTAAGTTGTAGGGAGTGCCGCCGAAATATCAGCTTACCGGGATACCATCATGACGGTGCAACAGTTAAAAAAACGGCCATTAAACCGCTTCTTAAAAGATTTTAAACACACGCAAACACATTGCGGCAGGTGCGCAAAATTGCTTGACCGCATTACTCTCACACGCCGGGGCGAAATCGTCAGCAAAACCGCCATCGCACGGCTTGATACCCTAATGGATGAGCATAGCTGGCAGGTTGAGCGCCACGCCTGGGCGGCATTGTGCCGTTTTTGTGGCGATTTATACTGCAAAGAACAGCAGCACTATTTTGATATCATCGGCTTTAAAGAGTATCTGTGCGAGCAAACCGCAATGAGCCACGGCACTATCCGTGAATATGTGGTGCGCCTGCGCCGTCTCGGAACTCATCTGGCCTCGCACAATATTCCCGCCCCTGGCTCCGTTAAAGGCTACTTCGACGATTCGCTTGAACCTTGGTTGCCGCCCACCAGCACCAATAACTACCGCATTGCGCTACGCAAGTACGGACAGTTTCAGGCCCGGAAGCAAAATATGAATGTTCATTTCCAGGAAAATAAATCAACTTCTGATATATATTAAAATGGCATAAGTTGTAGCGCAGTGGTTTTGATTGATTATATTAAGCCGTTACAATACAACAAAATTATCAATATTCGGGGTGACTATGAAATTTGCAATGGTGGGGCGTCAGGCGCTGATGGGCGTGCTGGCTGTGGCAATGGTCGCGGGCGCGAGCGTAAAAACTTTTGCGGCAGAAAATTTACTCAATAAAGTCAAAGAGCGCGGCACGCTGCTGGTTGGGCTGGAAGGGACCTATCCCCCGTTTAGCTTCCAGGGGGACGATGGCAAGCTGACCGGCTTTGAAGTGGAATTTGCCGAGCAGCTGGCACAACACATCGGCGTGAAGGCATCCCTGAAGCCGACTAAATGGGATGGCATGCTGGCGTCGCTGGATTCTAAACGCATCGACGTGGCGATCAATCAGGTCACCATCTCCGATGAGCGTAAGAAAAAATATGATTTCTCCACGCCGTACACCGTTTCGGGTATTCAGGCGCTGGTGAAAAAGGGCAATGAGGGCAGCATCACCGGGCCTGAATCGCTGAAAGGGAAAAAAGTGGGTGTCGGCCTTGGGACCAACTACGAAGAGTGGCTGCGCGCCAACGCGCAGGGCGTTGATATCCGCACCTATGATGATGACCCGACGAAATATCAGGATCTGCGCGTAGGCCGTATTGACGCGATTCTGGTTGACCGCCTGGCCGCGCTGGATCTGGTGAAGAAAACCAAAGATACCCTGGCGGTAGCGGGGGATGCGTTCTCTCGTCAGGAAGCGGGTGTCGCGGTGCGTAAAGGCAATGAAGACCTGGTAGCAGCGATCGACAAAGCTATCGCTGAAATGCACAAAGACGGTTCTTTAGCGAAGCTTTCTGCGAAGTGGTTTGGGGCTGACGTAACCAAATAATTCATTCGGGCAGCGTTGGGCGGATTAGCGTAAGCGACATCCGCCTTTTTTATTTGTATTTGCCGGGAAAGGGCCGTGCTGGTACATAATGAAGGAATGTGAAATTTTTATCAGTGTAACGGAGCTGTTCATGTCACTGCACAATCTGACGCGCTTTGCGCGTCTGGAATTTATTGGTGCCCCTACGCCGCTTGACTATCTGCCGCGCTTTTCTGACTACCTCGGCCGCGAAATCTACATTAAACGTGATGACACTACGCCCGTGGCGTTGGGCGGTAATAAGCTGCGCAAGCTTGAGTTCCTCGCTGCTGATGCATTGCGCGAAGGGGCCGACACATTGGTTACTGCCGGCGCGATTCAGTCGAACCATGTGCGCCAGACCGCTGCGGTGGCGGCAAAACTTGGCCTGAAGTGCGTCGCCCTGCTGGAAAATCCGATTGCCACCCGGGCAGAAAACTACCTCAGCAACGGCAATCGTTTAATGCTCGATCTGTTCGATGTGGAAATTGAAATGTGCGCGGCGCTGCATTCACCGGATAACCAACTCGAAGAGGTCGCCGTGCGCCTCGAAGCACAGGGTTTCCGTCCGTATATCATTCCGGTTGGCGGGTCTAATGCGCTGGGCGCGTTGGGTTATGTGGAAAGCGCGCTGGAAATAGCCCAACAGTGTGAAGGTGCGGTGAACGTCTCTTCTGTGGTGGTCGCCTCCGGCAGCGCAGGGACGCATGCAGGGCTTGCGGTTGGGCTGGAACAAGTTATGCCGGATGTTGAGTTGATCGGCGTCACCGTGTCGCGCACCATTGCCGAACAGCTGCCGAAAGTAGAGGCGCTACAGCAGGCCGTTGCGCACTCCCTGAGCGTTAGCGCAAATAATCCGATTCAGCTCTGGGATGACTATTTCGCCCCCGGTTATGGCACGCCTAATGAAGAAGGGCTGGAGGCGATTAAACTGCTGGCACGCCTGGAAGGCATTCTGCTCGATCCGGTCTATACCGGCAAAGCGATGGCGGGATTAATTGACGGCGTGGCCCAAAAGCGCTTTAAAGACACCGGCCCGATAGTCTTTATTCATACCGGTGGGGCGCCAGCGCTGTTTGCTTACCATCCGCACATCTAAGTCATAATAAAAATACAGGGTTACTATGCAAGAGAGTATTCAACTGGTGCTGGACTCAGCGCCGTTTCTGCTCAAAGGGGCCGTCTTTACGCTGCAGCTCAGCATCGGCGGCATGTTCTTTGGGTTGGTTCTCGGTTTTTTGCTGGCGCTGATGCGTTTATCGCCGTTCTGGCCATTTTCATGGCTGTCGCGTTTTTACGTCTCCGTGTTCCGCGGTACGCCGTTAATCGCGCAACTGTTTATGATCTATTACGGCCTGCCGCAGTTCGGCATTGAGCTGGATCCTGTTCCGGCGGCGATGATTGGTTTATCGCTCAATACCGCAGCCTATGCTTCGGAAACGCTGCGCGCGGCGATTTCCTCCATCGAAAAAGGGCAGTGGGAAGCCGCGGCCAGTATTGGTATGACACCCTGGCAAACCCTGCGTCGGGCGATTTTACCGCAGGCGGCTCGCGTGGCATTACCGCCCCTGAGCAACAGTTTTATTAGCCTGGTCAAAGATACTTCCCTTGCGGCAACGATTCAGGTCCCTGAGCTGTTCCGCCAGGCTCAGCTGATTACCTCGCGTACCCTTGAGGTGTTTACCATGTATCTCGCGGCTTCATTGATTTACTGGGTGATGGCAACGGTGCTTTCCTCGTTGCAAAACTACTTTGAAAATCAACTTAATCGCCAGGACAGGGATCCCAAATGAGCGCCATCGACGTAAAACAACTGGTCAAAAAATTCCACGGGCAGACCGTGCTGCACGGCATCGATCTGGAAGTGAAAGCGGGTGAAGTGGTGGCGATTATCGGGCCGAGCGGCTCGGGTAAAACTACGCTCCTGCGTTGCATCAATCTGCTGGAGCAGCCGGAAGCGGGAACCATTAAAGTGGGTGAGATCGCTATTGATGCCGCGCAATCGCTCAGTAAACAGAAAAATCGGGTGCGCGAACTGCGCCAGCACGTCGGTTTCGTGTTCCAGAGCTTCAACCTTTTCCCACATCGCACGGTGATTGAAAATATCATTGAAGGGCCGGTGATAGTCAAAGGAGAGCCGAAGGAGGAAGCCCTGGCGCGCGCGCGTGAACTGCTGGCAAAAGTCGGGTTAAGCGGTAAAGAAACCAGCTATCCACGTCGCCTTTCTGGCGGGCAACAGCAGCGCGTAGCGATTGCACGCGCGCTGGCGATGCGCCCGGAAGTGATTCTGTTTGATGAGCCGACCTCAGCGCTTGACCCTGAGCTGGTGGGGGAGGTGCTGAGCACCATCCGCCAGCTGGCGCAAGAAAAGCGCACCATGGTGATTGTGACCCATGAAATGAGTTTTGCCCGCGACGTTGCCGACCGCGCCATTTTTATGGATCAGGGGCGCATTGTGGAGCAGGGGCCGGCGCGTGAACTCTTTGCTAATCCGAAGCAGCCGCGAACACAGCAATTCCTCGAAAAATTCCTCACCCAGTAGCCAGCAAGCCACGCGGCTCCATGACCGGAGCCGTGATTAAACAGATTAATAATGCTGATAAATGTGATAGCGTTACGTATTACATTTGGTAATGATATACATGTCAGGAGAAACGCCAGACATCATGGATGCTCGCAACTTTTTCCACTGGCGGCAGGATGCGCTGGCTCTCTTTCAGTCCGTCACGCAGGCGGATGAAATAAACAAAATTCTCCAGCGGCAAACGCAGCTGCTGGAGTTTGATTATTACTCGCTTTGCATTCGTCATCCGGTGCCGTTTACCCGGCCAAAAACATTTTTAAGATCGTCATATCCACAAAGCTGGCTCGATCGTTACCATGCGGAAAATTACTTCGCCATTGATCCGGTGCTGCGTCCGGATAATTTTATCCGTGGACATTTACCGTGGAATGACGAGCTTTTTAGCGACACCCAGCTATTCTGGGATGCCGCTCGGGATCACGGTTTAAGGCGCGGGATCAGCCAGTGTGTGATGGCGCCTAACCATGCGTTTGGCTTTTATTCGGTGTCGCGTACTACGGAGAAAGGGAAAATATTACCCGATGATGAGCTGGCATTGCGCCTGCAATATCTGGGGGAATTGAGCCTGATGACATTAATGCGTCTTCACGATCCGTCAATGGATGCGATGCCGTTGAAGCTCAGCAAGCGCGAGCGGGAAATATTGCAGTGGACGGGAGAAGGAAAAACCTCGGCTGAAATAGCGATGATTTTATCGATATCAGAAAATACCGTTAACTTTCACCAGAAAAATATGCAGAAGAAATTCAATGCGCCGAATAAAACGCAAATTGCCTGTTATGCCGCGGCGGTTGGAATAATTTAAAGATAAGCGTACGCCGATAATGCCGGCAACAAAACGGCTGGAGAAAATGCCTCATCCAGCCGTCGTTTAGCCCTTACTGACGGTATGCCTGTTTAATTTGCTTAACCGTATTACCAAACACTTCCGCGTGTGCCGAGTCGTCCATCTGAGCAATTTGCTTTTCCATTTTAATGATAACCTTGCCGGCATCGGCCTGGCCCATGGCTTTCAGCATCTGAGTCAGCATGGCTTTCAGGCAGGTGACTTCAATAGCCAGTTCACTACTGTTGTCTGCGGTGGAAAAATCAGGAGTGCTCATTTGTGTTCCTCGGTCTCGGTGAATACACCGTTGTTTCGCGTAACGGTTTCGTAAGGCGGCGGAGTATAGCACAGTCGTAAACCATTTTATTAGTGCTTACGCTTTGGGTACCGGTCGCCAGGGGTAAGAATGCTGTGGAATTGTTTTTAATATGTTTAATTAAGGTTAAATAAAAGCCTGCCTGCGGCGATTGTTCAGGTTTTCTTATATTAATGGTGTGTCGTTTTTTTTAATGTGAAAAGCATTTTTACTATTTAAAGTATAAATAAATCCGCTAGCTTGCCGAGTTTCCACGGTACAATTAAATCACCAGCAGCCGTGTAACTTCTGAAAGTCTGTTTTTGCATTTTAAAGTTGTCGGAAAACCCGTTAATATGGTGCGGTAATTTTAGCAGCGTAATTCCTTTTCTGGAGAGTTCCCCTTTGATCAACGTACTTCTTGTTGATGACCACGAACTGGTGCGCGCAGGGATACGACGCATTCTTGAAGATATCAAAGGGATCAAGATATCAGGTGAAGCAAATTGCGGTGAGGATGCCGTAAAGTGGTGCCGTAGCCATCCGGTGGATGTGGTGCTGATGGATATGAACATGCCGGGGATTGGCGGTCTTGAAGCGACACGCAAAATCGCACGCTATTCAAGCGATATCAAAGTGATTATGTTGACGATTCACACCGAAAATCCGCTACCTGCAAAAGTCATGCAGGCAGGCGCTGCGGGATATTTAAGTAAAGGCGCGGCCCCACAGGATGTGGTTAACGCTATTCGTTCGGTGAATGCCGGCCAGCGTTATATTGCCTCCGACATTGCCCAGCAGATGGCGTTAAGCCAGATCGAACCGGAAAAAACGGATACCCCGTTTGCCAGTTTGTCTGAGCGTGAATTACAGATTATGCTGATGATCACCAAAGGCCAGAAGGTCAATGAGATCTCAGAGCAGCTTAGTCTTAGCCCAAAAACGGTTAACAGTTATCGTTACCGCATGTTTAGTAAACTGAATATCAGTGGCGATGTTGAGCTGACACACCTGGCCATTCGTCATGGTTTATTTAGTGCGGAGACGTTAATCAGTAGTGAGTGAAACCTTTGACCCACGCGCTTTTCTCAAAACCGTAACCAGCCAGCCTGGCGTCTATCGCATGTATGACGCCAGCGAGACGGTGATTTACGTTGGTAAAGCCAAAGATCTGAAAAAGCGGCTGTCGAGCTACTTCCGCAGCCATCTTGCCAGCCGTAAAACCCAAGCGCTGGTGGCATTAATCCAGCATATTGACGTCACGGTAACCCATACAGAAACCGAAGCGTTGCTGCTGGAGCACAACTACATCAAGCTATACCAGCCGCGCTATAACGTGCTGCTGCGCGATGATAAATCCTATCCTTTCATTTTCCTGAGCGCTGATACCCACCCGCGACTGGCTATGCATCGCGGGGCGAAACACGCGAAAGGGGAGTATTTTGGACCATTCCCTAACGGCTATGCGGTACGCGAAACGCTGGCGTTATTACAAAAAATCTTCCCGATCCGCCAGTGCGAAAACAATGTTTATCGCAACCGCTCGCGTCCTTGCCTGCAATACCAGATTGGGCGCTGCCTGGGGCCGTGTGTCTCCGGTTTAGTGAGCGAAGAAGATTACGCTCAGCAGGTAGAATATGTCCGCTTATTCCTGTCCGGTAAGGACGATCAGGTTCTCAATCAGCTGATTGAGCGCATGGAGCAGGCGAGCAAAAACCTGGCGTTTGAAGAGGCCGGCCGCATTCGTGACCAGATTCAGGCCGTGCGTCGCGTCACTGAAAAGCAGTTTGTTTCCAATACCGGCGACGATCTGGACGTCATTGGCGTGTCGTTTGACTCGGGGATGGCCTGCGTTCACGTTCTGTTTATCCGCCAGGGCAAGGTGCTGGGTAGCCGCAGCTACTTCCCCAAAGTGCCAGGCGGCACGGAGCTTGCGGAAGTGGTGGAAACCTTTGTCGGGCAGTTTTATCTGCAGGGCAGCCAGATGCGTACGCTGCCTTCTGAAATCCTGCTGGATTTCAATCTGCCGGATAAAACCTTGCTGTCAGACTCCCTGACGGAGCTGGCAGGGCGGCGTATCAACGTGCAGACGAAGCCACGCGGCGATCGCGCCCGTTACCTCAAGCTTGCCCGCACCAATGCCGCTACCGCGCTGGTGACGCGGCTGGCGCAGCAGTCGACCATTCACCAACGGCTGGCGGCATTAGCCAGCGTGCTGGCGTTGCCGGAAATTAAAAGAATGGAGTGTTTTGACATCAGCCACACCATGGGTGAGCAGACGGTGGCTTCCTGCGTGGTTTTTGATGCCAGTGGCCCGCTGCGTGCTGAATACCGCCGCTATAACATCGAAGGTATTACTCCGGGTGATGACTATGCCGCGATGAATCAGGTGCTGCGTCGCCGTTACGGCAAAGCCCTTGATGAGGATAAAATTCCTGACGTGATTCTTATCGATGGTGGGAAAGGGCAGCTCGGCCAGGCGAAAACGGTCTTCGCGCAGCTTGATGTCGCATGGGACAAAGATCATCCCTTATTATTAGGCGTGGCAAAAGGTGCCGATCGTAAAGCCGGGCTTGAGACCCTGTTTTTTGAACCGGAAGGGGAAGGCTTTTCGCTGCCGTCAGATTCACCGGCGCTGCATGTTATCCAACATATCCGGGATGAATCCCATGACCACGCGATTTCTGGCCACAGGAAAAAGCGTGCCAAAGTGAAAAATACCAGCGCGCTGGAGACCATTGAGGGCGTTGGACCAAAGCGTCGCCAGATGTTGTTGAAATATATGGGTGGATTGCAACCGTTAAAGGATGCATCGGTAGAAGAAATTGCAAAAGTGCCGGGTATCTCGCAGCTGCTTGCAGAAAAGATCTTCTACTCGTTGAAACATTAAGGCCTCTGTAGCAACATAGAGACAATTTCCACTTACGACAGACAGTTAACCAGCACTATGCAATTTAATATCCCAACATTGCTTACTCTGTTTCGTATCATCCTTATCCCATTCTTTGTGCTGGCTTTTTATCTGCCGTTCAGCTGGGCACCTTTCCTGTGCGCCTTTATCTTCTGGTTTGCCGCTATTACCGACTGGTTTGATGGTTTTCTGGCGCGTCGCTGGAATCAGAGCACCCGTTTTGGTGCCTTCCTCGATCCGGTAGCGGATAAAGTGATGGTGGTAGTGGCGCTGGTGCTGGTGGTTGAACATTACCATTCATGGTGGGTGACGCTGCCTGCGGCCACCATGATTGCTCGCGAAATCATTATCTCGGCGTTGCGCGAATGGATGGCGGAAATTGGCAAGCGCAGCAGCGTCGCGGTCTCCTGGATCGGTAAGTCCAAAACCATGGCGCAGATGCTGGCGCTGATCGGTATGCTCTGGCGGCCGAATCTGTGGGTCGAGTATGCGGGGATAGGCCTGTTCTTTATCGCGGCGGTACTCACTTTCTGGTCTATGTTCCAGTACTTAAAAGCGGCCAGCAAAGATTTGCTCGATAGCTCCGGCGCTTAATCCTGCGTGAAAAAACCTTCTTAAATAAGTAATGGTTACCGATTTTAACGGTAACTGTTACTCATTATTTGGCGCCGCTGACTGGGATCGCCTTTGCCATTAACTGGCTGCTCTGCAGCCTTGCTGGGAAAGATGGCGTAACGCGGCGGAAAGGTCGGTTCGAACAATCGCTGATGCTTTGGTCCTTACGGCTAAAATCAGCCGATCTTTCTCCGGCGACAGAGGGCGGTTCCACTCCAGAGAACCATCAGCATCCCGACAGGTTAGCTAGTGTCGGACGAACTGTTCATGTTCCCTTTAATACCACCATGGATTTCACCGTACTCGCTAATCACTGCGAAGCCTTTGCAGCAACGTCGCATGAATCCCTCATTCCATCGTTTCATAATCATCTTTATAGCTTTACATCTATATAGTATTTAACCTATATCTCTCTGGAGATCCCGTGTGGGCGATTAAAACAACGGATACGTTTGATCGCTGGTTTTCCTCGCTCAATGATACCGAGCGGGCCAGCGTGCTTGCAGCGCTGTTGGTCCTGCGGGAAAAGGGGCCGCGTTTGTCCAGACCTTATGCCGATACGCTCAGAGGCTCCCGCTTTAGCAACATGAAAGAGTTGCGCATTCAGAGCCGGGGCAATCCGATACGGGCATTTTTCGCTTTTGATCCAACCCGTACCGGCATTGTACTTTGTGCTGGAAATAAAATCGGCAATGAAAAACGTTTTTACGATGAGATGCTCCCGGTTGCAGATCGGGAATTCACGAACTGGCTGAACACAATAAAAGAGAAGGAGTAACGCGATGGGCAGAACTCTGGAACAGCTTATTGCGGATGAAAAACCTGAAGTTGTGGCCGAAGCTCAGGCGATGGCGACGGACATCCTGCTCAACATTCACCTTGCCGAACTGCGCGAGAAAGTACAGAAAACGCAGGTCGAAATGGCGCAAGCGCTGGGCATCAGGCAACCTACCGTTGCAGGAATGGAAAAACCAGGGCGCGACCTGAAGCTTTCCACACTGAAACGTTACGTTGAAGCGACCGGCGGCAAGCTACGCCTTGATATTGAACTGCCGGATGGTTCTCACTACGGATTTTTACTGTAAAAGATACAGACCCTGAGAATCAGTCAGTTTAAAGGGTTTATCAGAAGGCTTGATACTGCCGATTTTCGCGTCGGACAGGGACATATGGTGGCCACTTCATTATCGGGCTGACATGGCCCCAAATCAGACCACCAATTTCGCCGCATGCTCAGGGAAAAACAGATACCCATCGGTAAATATTTTTATGCTAACTTATTAAAACCTAACTGAACAGGGACTTATAAGCAGGCCCGAAAAGCAAAAAGCCCGCTTAGTTTCCTAAGCGGGCTTTTCTAAATTTGGCTCCTCTGACTGGACTCGAACCAGTGACATACGGATTAACAGTCCGCCGTTCTACCGACTGAACTACAGAGGAATCGTGTGAACGGGGCGCATAGTAACGAGCGGCCGCAGGGTTGTCAAAGGCTGTTTTGAGGAAATGCGTCTGTTTGCTGGTTTAATCAGCAAACAGACGCAGGGAGCCGGCAAAACACGGCTCTTAAGCGTCATTACGCGCGCTGCGTTCTGACCGGTGCGGTGGCTTCAATCAGCCATGGGCGCGCTTCGCTTGCAACGTGTGGCGATAGCGTCTCGCGTACCCTCTGGTGATATTCATCAAGCCAGGCTATCTCTTGCTCGCTAAGCAAGGACAGCTCTACGGCACTCAGGTCGATGGGGATCAGCGTCAGCGAGGCGAACTGACAGAAGCCCGGCTGAGAGGCGACCACTTCAACCTGGTTTTCAATGCGGATGCCGTGGCTTCCCGCCAGGTAATAACCCGGTTCGATGGTCAGAATGTTGCCCGGCTGCATTGGCCATGGATTAACCTTCTTTGCCATCCGGTGAGGATTTTCATGAATCAGCAGACAATGGCCAACGCCGTGACCGGTGCCGTGATCGTAATCCAGCCCCAGCTCCCACAACGGGCGCCGGGCAAAAGCATCCAGCTGGTGGCCTTGCGTACCTTGTGGAAATTGCAGTGAAATCAGCGACAGGAAGCCTTTTAACACGGCGGTATAGTGCAGGCGGCGCTGGGCGTCGACTTGCCCAAAATTCAGCGTGCGCGTGGCATCGGTGGTGCCATTGGAATACTGGCCGCCGGAGTCATTAAGGTAAAATTCGTTGCTGGTGATGGCGACGTTGGTTTCCGGGGTGCTGTGGTAGTGGCACATGGCTGCATTAGCCGCTGCGGCAGAGATGGTACCGAAGCTCTGTTCCCGGAAGTTGTCACACGCTTTGCGCAATGCGAGCTGCTTTTCCTGCGCTTCCAGTTCGCTAAGCGGGTTGCCTGCCGCTTCACGCAGCGGGACTTCGTGGCTAAGCCATGCGAGGAAATTCACCCATGCCGCCCCGTCCTGGACGTGACAGGCGCGATAGCCTTCCAGCTCAGCGTCGTTTTTGTTGGCTTTCATCAGCGTGATAGGGTCAGCCTGCCACTTAATCGCACCGCCACCTTGCTCCACGGCAAAACGAACCGCGACCGGCGCGTTATCCTCATCAAGCAAGAATCTCTTGCCGGCGGCGAGTTGCTGGCAGCGCGCAATAAAAGCCTCCGGGCGTTGGATGCTGACAGACTCCAGCAGTGAACTGTCGAGCTGGCGCAGTTTCTCTTCATCAACAAACCATTCCACACCGCCCTCGGCGCTGACCAGCGCAAAAGAGAGCGGCACCGGGCTCATCGGGATATCTGAACCACGGACATTTAACAGCCAGGCGATGTTGTCTGGCAAAGTCACGGCCAGATAATCGGCACCTGCGTGGTCCAGTGCTTTTGCCACACGGCTGCATTTAGAGGCTGTTGATTCGCCGCTAACCGCAATGGGCATTGGGCGGATCGCGCCGCGCGGCGCTGCCGGGCGCGTAGTCCAGATCTCATTGAGAGGATCGTCGTTAACGGCAACCAGATCGCAGCCGCTGGTACGCAGACTTTCATACTGGCTATTGACCATCAGCATCGGTTCAAAGGCTATGCGCCTGCCGGAAGGCAGGTTGTCGCGTAGCCAGAGATGTACCGGTTCATCGTGTAAATGGTGAATGTCAAACTCATCCAGCTTGACCTGCTGGCGCGCCTGAACCTGGTAGCGGCCATCAACAAACAGCAATGCGCGGTCGGCCAGAATTAAAGCCAGCCCCGCCGAGCCATCAAAACCGCTGATAAATGCCAGCTTGTCGTCAAAGGGGGCCGAGTATTCGCTTTGATGAGCATCGGCGCGTGGAATAAGCATGCCATCCAGTTCGCGCTCTTTAAGCAGGCTGCGTAGCGCAGCCAGAGGTGATTGAGGTTGCATTCTTCTCTTCTCTTAGCGGAAAGGCGGTTCATTAAAGGTGCGTAACTTGCGCGAATGCAGACGTTCGCCTTCGGCACGCAGCAGGTCAATGGCGCAAATGCCAATTTGCAAATGCTCGGAAATCGCCCCTTCATAAAAACGGTTGGCCTGGCCGGGGAGCTTTATCTCACCGTGCAGCGGCTTATCGGAAACACACAGCAAGGTACCGTACGGCACGCGGAAGCGATAACCCTGGGCGGCGATAGTGGCGCTTTCCATATCGATAGCCACCGCGCGGCTGAGGTTGAAACGCAGGGCCGAGGCTGAATAGCGCAATTCCCAGTTGCGATCGTCGGTAGTGACTACCGTACCGGTGCGTAAACGCTGTTTAACTTCTTCACCCGGCATCCCGCTCACCAGCTTGGTGGCGTCGTACAGGGCGCGCTGGACTTCGGCAATACTTGGAATTGGGATATCCGGTGGCAGCACCGCATCCAGCACGTGGTCATCGCGCAGATAAGCGTGCGCCAGCACATAATCGCCAATCGACTGGCTTTCACGCAGGCCGCCACAGTGGCCAATCATCAGCCATGCTGCCGGGCGTAATACGGCCAGGTGGTCACAGATAGTTTTCGCATTCGACGGACCCACCCCAATGTTAATCAGCGTGATGCCGGTGCCGTTGGCGTCAATCAGGTGCCAGGCCGGCATCTGATGCTTCTTCCAGGCGAGATCGGAGATGGCTTCTTCCGGGGCCTGGCTATCGGCAGTCAGCCACACGCCTCCTGCACAGGAAAGAGCAACGTACGGGCTTTCCGGGTCGAGGATCTGCTGGCAGCCCCAGCGTACAAACTCATCGACATAGCGGGTGTAGTTGGTAAATAAGACGAATGACTGGAAATGTTCAACCGGCGTACCGGTGTAATGACGCAGGCGGGCCAGCGAGAAATCGACGCGGCGCGCATCGAAATGGGAAAGCGGGTAAAACTCGGTGGGATGGAACAGGCCGTCAGCCGTTTCATCTCCAATTTGCGCCAGTTCGGTCGTCGGGAAATAGCGCGGCAAACCGGTGCTCATGGAGCGGTCAAGCGATAAACTGGAGCCATCAATTACATAAGGGTAGGGGATTTCATGCTGCGATAAACCGACCTCAATCCGGGCGCCATAATCTTCATAAAGCAGCGTTAATTGTTCGGCGAGATAATGGCGAAATAGCGTGGGGCGGGTAATGGTGGTGGTGTAGCTGCCGGAATGGGTGAAGCGGGCATAGGCACGAGTTTTATTGGGGTGACGAACGGTGCCATCCCAGCTGACGCGCAGCTCCGGGTAAACAAACAATCCTGCGGCACGCTGCTGTAATTCGGGGAGTGAACCCTTCTCTACATACTGGCCAATGGCGTCACGCAGCGCATTGACCGCGGCATCGTACAGCTCCTCTAGTTTATCGAGGGCCTGGTTTGGGGTAAGGGCGCTGGCGACTGTCTGATGCGTCATCTTCTCTCCTTAATCCTGCTTTTCAATAAGCAGGTTTCGATAGTATGTCATCGACGGGATCGAACGGAAGTGGCAAGCGGGGCCATAAAAGCAATAATTGTTATGGACGCCTGGAACGGCAGGCTAATAGATGCTGCAAAACAAAAAGCCCGCTTAAGTTTCCTAAGCAGGCTTTTCTAAATTTGGCTCCTCTGACTGGGATCGCCAGCTGGCGTTTGAGACGGGCATTTTCAGCAGCGAGTTCATTTTCACGCTCAGAGGATGAGAGCTGTTGCTGCTGTTTACTGCGCCAGTTATAAAGCTGCGATTCATACAGGCTGAGCTCGCGGGTTGCAGCGGCAACACCAATGCGCTCAGCCAGTTTAAGGGCTTCCTGACGGAATTTAGGCGAGTGCTGCTTGCGGATGTTTTTGATGGTTGATGCTGATTTTGTCATGTGAGTCACCTCTGGTTGAGAGTTTACTCACTTAGTCGCGTGTCCACTATTCGCGGGTAAGATCAGTTCACTATTCCCAATCAATTATCTGTGGCAAAAGACTGGCAGGAATTCGATGCAAGCGTCCGCATGAAGCTTTCACCCTCTCTCCGAGGGTGCTCAGGTTACCTGACGACGCCTTAATGTGATAGAACCACGGCTCCTGCCCGTCGCAAAGATATTGCTGATCAACTCACGCCGTTAAACACTACCATCTTGTTATTGGCCATATCTTCCATCGTCCATGGAATACCTCCGACACCATATCCGGACTGCCTACGACCAGCAAAGGGCATCCAGTCGGTTCGGAAAGCGGTATGGTCGTTCACGAGGACAGCAGCTGCATCAAGGTGTTGTGCCGCCTTGAGGGCAATCGCGATATCCGAGGTAAAGACGCTTGCCTGGAACGCATATGGCAGCGAATTAGCTATTCGGATCGCCTCGTCAACATCGCCATAGCCATAGACGCAGGTGAGGGGGCCAAAGACCTCCAGTCGCGATACCTTAGCATCAACAGGTGGCTCAAGCAGTACGGAGGGCATTAGGGTCGTCTCTGACAGCCGTCCTCCACCGAATTGTTTAGCACCTGCATCGGTAGCTTCCCTGATCCAGCTTGAAACACGATCAGCTTCTCGAGGCAAGATAAGCGGCCCGACCTCAGTTTCTTTCAATGTGGGGTCACCGACACGAAGGTTTGCTACCGTGGCAGCGAGCGCGTCGGTGAAGTTGGATAGAATGTCATTATGAACGTACAGGCGCTGCACGGAAACGCAGACCTGACCCGCATGATAATACCCGCCTTTGACGATCGTCCCGACGATGGCGTCGATATTGGCGCTACGGTCGATAATGACGGGAGCCGCGCCGCCGTGTTCCAGCGCACATCTCGTGCCTGGGGGCAGCTTGCTCTTCAGATACCAGCCAACCTTTGCCGAGCCGATGAAGCTCATGAAGGCGATACGATGATCCGTGGCAAGTCTCTCGGCAAGCGCGCTGTCTTCTGTGATGAAAGTCTGGCACCAGCGTTTGTCCAGCCCAGCTTCCCAGAATAGTTTGACGATCTCGATACAAGAGATCGGAGTGGTTGTTGCCGGCTTGATGATGACTGGACAGCCCACGGCTACCGCAGGCGCAATCTGATGAATGATGAGATTCAGAGGATGGTTGAATGCCGATATCGCCGCCACGACACCGATCGGCTCCTTGGTTGTGAATGCCCATCGGTTCATGCTGGCGGCAGTAAGGCCCATCGGGATTTCACTGCCGCCAAAATGTCGTAACTTGTCGGCTGCATTAATAAGACCATCAATGCCCCGAGTAACCTCGTTGATTGCATCAGTGAGCGGCTTTCCACCCTCGCGTGCAATCATGACAGCGAACCGATCTCGGTTTTCCGACAGAAGCTCTGACACCCTTCTGAGGATCGCCATCCTGCTATGCGCCGGCAACCAGCCATCACGATCTGCGAAAGCCCTTGCGGCAATGTTGAGCTTACACTCAAGAGCGTTCGCATCGTCCGTCGAGATTTCTGCGATGACCTCATGGTCGAATGCCTGATAAACCTTTAGATTATGCGCCATCTCCATCCTCCAGAATAGTAGGGAGCCGCTCACGTAACTCCTTCACAAGTACTCGTTCATTTTCAGAGTAATCGACGGGAACGTTCACCAGACAGACGCCTCCAGCAGAAAAAGCATCCTCAAGAGATTGCTTAAATTGGGCGATATCGTTGACTCTTATACCCTTTGCACCATAGGACTGTGCATATTTGACGAAATCCGGATTACCAAACGTCATCCCAAAATCCGGGAATTTTTCTACCGCCTGCTTCCAGCGGATCATGCCGTAGGCATTGTCCTCGATGACGAGAATGACAAGATTAAGTTTTAACCTGACGGCCGTTTCGAGTTCCTGCGAGTTCATCATAAAACCACCGTCGCCGCAGATCGCCATGACACGCCGCTTGGGGTAAAGCATCGAGGCGACAATGGCCGATGGGAGCCCAGCCCCCATTGTCGCAAGAGCATTGTCGAGCAGCAGTGTGTTTGCAACGCGCGTGCGGTAGTTCCGCGCAAACCAAATCTTGTACATGCCATTGTCAAGCGCGAGGATACCGTCCTGTGGCATGACCTCCCGGATGTCGTGGACCAGTCGCTGGGGCGTAAATCGATCCTCTTCCTCACGAACGGTGACACGCTCAAGGATTCGCGCTCTCAGATGAAGAAGGGCCTGAGCGTTTGGTAGCTTGCCTTCAAGGCGATCTGCCAGCGCCTTCAGTGAGGGGCCGATGTCGCCGATGACCTCCGATTGCGGGAAGTAGACTTGCTCGACGGTCGCAGGCTGATAGCCGATATGAACGACATTTGGACCACTCTTACCCATAATAAAAGGCGGTTTTTCGATCGTATCATGGCCGATGGTGATGATGAGGTCAGCCTGCTCGATTGCCTCGTGGACATAGTCCTTTTCCGATAGCGCGGCAGTACCCATGTACAGATCTGTTCCGCCGGAAACCGTTCCCTTCCCCATTTGGGTCGTAAAAAATGGAATGCCAGTACGAACGACAAAATGCGAAATGTCTGACGTTGAGCGGGGACGCGAGGCTGCTGCTCCGAACATGAGCAGCGGGCGCTGTGCAGCGGTGATCAGTGAAGCTGCGTGATCGAGTGCCGCATCACTTGCTATTGGCAGCTCCAGCTTATTCGGAGTAACCAAGCCGATCGGCTCGCATTCCTCGGCTGCGATGTCCTCTGGAAGCTCAAGATGAACCGGGCCGGGCCTTTCTTCCTGTGCGATCCGGAATGCCTCCCTGACCATTGTCGGGATTATCTGCGGCGAGACGATTTGCCGGGTAAGTTTAGTCAGCGGTTTCATCGATGCCACGACATCGACCACCTGAAATCTGGCCTGTCGGGACGAAAGTATTCCTTTCTGCCCGGTAATCATTACCATTGGAATACCACCGAGAAGCGCGTATGCCGCACCCGTCGAAAGATTCAAGGCACCCGGTCCAAGTGTTGTAAGGCAGACGCCCGGCTTGCCGGTTAACCGACCGTACGTCGCAGCCATGAATGCGGCTGCCTGCTCGTGTCGAGTCAAAACTAACTGGATCGAGGATTTGCGGAGCGACTCCATTACGTCGAGATTTTCTTCACCGGGGATGCCGAATATTTGGTCGACACCTTCATTTTCTAGTGCAGCGACGAGGAGATCAGAACCTTTGGTCATAATGGATACCTATATTGGTTTATACCCGTCATTCTTCAAGTTGCCTCTTTGCTGGCTACACTCACGCGCCCGACAAATCTGCTTTCAGTAGATTTGAATGACGCTAGCAGTGGTCCCGACGGGGAAGGCGCATTTATGGGCCGAATAATCACTTACTTCAATAACCTCATCGGGTTTTATTCTTTTACCGCCGCGATGCAACTTGATTTAGTATGGGTATAAAATAATGAACTAGATGGGATAGCAATATTCCTCTATCTGACAGAGTGAAATTCAACTGTGACGAAAACAAGTGGTGACTGGCCCTGATTAATAAGAGAGTGAATGAATTTTTTTTTGGAAGTTAAATCTGGAAAGTATTTAGTGTCTCCTTTCTTATATTCTACTTCGATCACGCTACCATCGTCGTAAAGTGCGCGTGCGTATCCATCAGTTAATACGGTCCAAAAGTAGGGCTTGTCATGGAGATGTGGCGGGAGTTCTTCCCCTGGCTCCAGGTGAATTTGCCATATGGTAAATTCATTGTTTTCTAGTAGCTTATGTGTGCCTATATTTTTATTGGTACACTTTGTAAGTGCTGAAATATTTTCATGGTTATCACTAATTTTTTTAACTAACATAAAAACCTCCAGTTTTATTGAATAATATCAACGAGCGTCGCTTTCAATATCCTGAGTAAATCTAAAGTAATTGCTCGCACCACTCGCGCGTTTTTTGGCTAATTTAATGTTCAATCGACGTTATTCCCCCTGTAGATATCTTCATAAATAGGGTGCTGACAACCGAGATACATGTGTACAGATCATTATGAGTCATTCTGGGCTACATATTCACTTTTGATAATTGCAGTAAAACAGAATTAATTATTTTATTTTTATGAACAAAACCCTGAGAACCAACTTATTTTTTATCCAGCCCATTGATAAAGAACTCACTGAATACGCTGACCTCCAACGGTTGAAAATGTCGTTGTGGGTGGACAAACTGGGGCCGACATGTTTTTTATCGTTGCGGCTAAAACCGACAAGGCTAAAAATAACGATCAGCCGCCGCTGTTACACATCCGCTCTACTTCCTACCAGGCTTTACTGGCAATCCCTGCACCGGTCAGTCCACCCGCCATCACTACGTCCAGCAGAAAGGTCATATTTTTAAACTTGCCCATTCTTCCATTTTCCTGAAAATAGAATCAGTTACTGCTGCAATTATCAAAGTAAACTCAGAGCGTAAAGTTAAACAATCATGAGTCATGGATAATAAAACATGCCGCCGCACTCTCTTTTTGAGACTGCCCAGTTTGGCAATCTTGAGCTGAAAAATAGAATTCCAGCATCTATCCGAGAGTGTGCACAGGCATTGCATAAGCCAGATTTCAGCGAACACACAGGGCATTAATTCGACGGGAATAATGTTGACGACGCAACGCTTTTTGGATCAGAGATATAGCAGACAACATCATAAAAAAAGTATGTTACCTGACGGTACCTTAATGCAACAGAATCTTTATTTTCTTGATTATTGACAATAACGAGTGGGCTAATATATGAAAAATAAACTGAAATTGACTGTTTTAATACTGACATCAAACTTATTTGCCGGTGTCCTGCCTACGGCAATGGCGAATGGTATAGAAAAGAGCAATCAATTCTATTGGCCAAACCAATTAGATTTAGATTCTCTTCGCTTTAATAACAGCGAATCCAATCCTTATGGCGCCGATTATCAAGCAGAATACCGTAAAAAATTTCTTACTCTGAATCTGGCGGAGGTTCGCAAAGATATTCTTAATGTCATGACCACTTCGCAAGATTGGTGGCCTGCCGATTACGGAAATTATGGCCCCTTCTTTATTCGCCTGGCCTGGCATAATGCCGGGACGTATCGTCTACTGGATGGCCGTGGCGGAGAAGAAGGTGCCCAACAACGCTTCGCCGAACTCAATAGTTGGGCAGATAATGCCAGCTTAGATAAAGCACGTCGCTTACTTTGGCCTGTGAAGCAAAAATACGGAGAGAAACTATCATGGGGAGATCTGATCGTTCTATCTGGTGATGTAGCTTTGAACTCAATGGGTTTTAAAACCCTCGGTTTTGTCGGAGGAAGACCTGATGACTGGCAATCTGAGCGGGTTTATTGGGGGCCTGGGACTAAATTTTTCCCGGACAAAGAAGCGATACAGGGCCATTTTGAGGGTAATGGTCAGGCTCAGTTAGAAAAACCTTTAGCATCCAGTAATAAAGGCCTTATTTATGTCAATCCAGAAGGCCCCGCTGGCGTTCCAGATCCGGCCCTTGCCGCAAAAATGATTCGCCTTACTTTTGGACGCATGGCGATGAACGATGAAGAAACCGTAGCTTTAATCGCGGGTGGTCATACCTTTGGTAAAGCACATGGTGCAGCGCCAGCTTCTTGTGTCGAAGCAGCTCCTGAAGCTGCCCCGGTCGAACAGCAAGATTTGGGGTGGAAAAATAAGTGTGTAACAGGCAAGTTAAAAGCGACAGATGCTATTACCAGTGGCCTGGAAGGGGCGTGGTCTTCTGATCCTATTCACTTCACCAATAACTACATTAAAAATTTACTTAAGTACGACTGGGTACAAACCAAAAGTCCTGCAGGAGCCACTCAGTGGGTCCCTAAAGACGCTAAAAACGTGGTTCCGGATGCTTCGGAGCCAGATAATTTAGAAAAAATGCACCCGTTAATGATGTTCACTACGGATATCGCCCTCAAAACAGACCCCGTTTATAGAGCAATTATCGAACGTTGGGCACAAAATCCCAAAGAATTTGCTGACGTTTTTGCACGTGCATGGTTCAAACTGGTCGTTCGTGATATGGGGCCAAAATCTCGATACTTGGGTTCAGAAGTCCCTGAACAAGACTTCCTCTGGCAAGATCCATTGCCAAAAGCGCATTATGCGAAAATTAATCAGCAGGATATCAATAAGCTGAAAAAGGCAATTACAGCAACGAGTCTAAGTAATCGAGAACTTGTCAAAACAGCTTGGGCGGCGGCGGCGTCCCATCGCACCACCGATCATCGTGGCGGAGTAAATGGTGCACGCATTGCCCTGGAGCCTCAACGTGATTGGGCCGTTAATGATCCACCAGAGCTAAAAAGAGTCCTTGATAAGTTAACGACCGTACGCGATCACTTTAACCAAGCTTCTCACGGCGAGCGTAAAGTGTCTCTTGCTGATGTGATTGTGCTGGCTGGTAATGTCGGTTTAGAACAGTCAGCACAAGAAGCTAAAGTTACTATTCATGTCCCATTCGAACCGGGTCGGGTGGATGCAACCCAGGAACAAACGGATGTGAAATCTTTTGCTGTGCTTGAACCTACAGCCGATGCGTTCCGTAACTATTACCATAATGAACCGGATGCGTTATCACCTATCGATGCGTTGGTAGATAAGGCCAGTACGCTTGATCTGACCATTCCAGAAATGACGGTTTTACTAGGCGGCTTACGCTCCCTTGATATTAACCAAGGTCATTCTGAAAATGGTGTGCTGACCGATAATCCCGGTGTCCTTAGCAACGACTTCTTCGTAAATGTTTTAAGCATGGACACACGTTGGGAGAAAAATACCAGTAAAGTGGGAGTTTACGACGGTTTCGATAAAAAAAGCGGTCAAAAACGCTGGACGGCAACCAATGTAGACTTAATCTTTGGTGCAAGCTCAGAGCTTCGAGCTACGACCGAAGCCTACGCTTCTGCTGATGCAAAGCAAAAATTCTACAAGGATTTTATAAAAGCATGGACGAAAGTCATGAACCTCGACCGTTTTTATCTGCAACATTAATGATGGGATCGAATGATCGGCTAGATTGTATTGCTTCCAGATATTGGGCCTTATATCCAGTATCTGGAGGTTTGAACTGGATTGATATTCTAAGTCAGTAGCTTGCGAATACCTTCCCGTTGTTGCCTTGCTTCGGTAAGGGATAACTGAGGGTAGGGGCCTAAACCAATACGGGATTCTTTGCCATCAAAGCGATATTTGAGGTACCAGAGACGGGAGCGCAGGGAGTGATAAGCAGATACAGCCCATGAGAATCGGTCAACTTAAAGGGTTTATCAGAGGGTTTGGTACTGCGAATTTTAGCGTCGGTAAGAGACATTTGGTGGTCACTCCATAATCGAACTGAAATGACCCCAGATCAGACCACCAAACTTTCCCAATGCAGAGGGAAAACTAAAAACGCATCGGGAAGCTTTTTCACGCTAACCCGTTGAATCAAGATTCGCAAGGATGCATGAAAATAACAAAATGGCTCCTCTGACTGGACTCGAACCAGTGACATACGGATTAACAGTCCGCCGTTCTACCGACTGAACTACAGAGGAATCGTGTGAACGGGGCGCATAGTAGCGATTAGCTCATGCCATGTCAAAGGGGATGCGAAAAAAAATTTTGTTTGCTCTTTTAATGTTCAACCTGTTGAGTATTAAAGCAAATCGTTGTATCCCGTCGCCCTGAAGGTTGTTGCAGTGAAAGTTATTTTTATAAGTAATGTTAACCCTTCGTGATCTAAAACCATTACTGATGCAAAACGGCAAACATCGCCACTTATTGAGCGCGCTGATTACAGAAGAAAAAAGTGTAGTTTTTTCTTCTGCCTGGCGAATAGCTGAATATCAATAAATTGATTTTGCAGGTTTTTTATTGGTGGCATAGATTCATCTGGTAAAAAATCTCAGCCCGGCCATTCGTCTGCCATTGCCGCTTTTCCAGGCAAACGGTTGAAAAATCCTTTGCAGGATAAGCGTTTGTAAATCATTATTTGAAATGTGGTTTCACTTCCCCCAGGGTCAATCTTGAATTTACATGCTGCACTACGCCAGCGCGTGGCAAAAACACGCTGGTATGCCAAACGAAAAAGCTATCGAGTGCTGTTCTGGCGCGAGATTACACCCCTTGCGGTGCCTATTTTCCTCGAAAATACCTGCGTTCTGCTGATGGGGGTCTTGAGTACCTTCCTGGTGAGCTGGCTGGGAAAAGAGGCGATGGCGGGGGTCGGCCTTGCTGACAGCTTTAACATGGTCATTATGGCATTTTTTGCTGCCGTCGATCTCGGTACCACAGTGGTGGTGGCGTTCAGTTTAGGCAAGCGTGATCCAAAGCGTGCTCGTGATGCCGCGCGCCAGTCGCTGATATTAATGACTATCATCGCCATTGGCCTTGCGGCGGGCATCCACCTTGCGGGCGAACATGTGGTAGATGTTATTGCCGGAGCGGCAACGCCGGAAGTGAAAGCGCTGGCGCTTTCCTACCTGCAAACCACGGTGTGGAGCTACCCGGCGGCGGCCATCGCGCTTATCAGCAGCGGCGCATTGCGCGGGGCAGGAAACACCAAAATTCCGTTACTGATTAATGGCGGAATGAATATTCTCAATATTATTATCAGCAGCATCCTGATTTACGGCGCGCTGGGGTGGAACGGTCTGGGCTTCTTCGGGGCCGGTCTGGGGCTGACAATCTCGCGCTACATCGGCGCGCTCGCTTTTATTTATGTGTTAGTGGCGGGGATTGCCCCTTCGTTGCGCATCTCGCTAAAAAGCTATTTCAGGCCGCTCAAAGTAGGCATTTTGTGGGAAGTGCTGGGAATTGGTATTCCGGCCAGCATTGAATCGGTGCTGTTTAACGCAGGTAAGCTGCTGACGCAGATGTTTGTTGCCGGGATGGGAACAAACGTCATTGCCGGTAACTTTATTGCCTTCTCGATTGCGGCATTGATTAACCTGCCGGGCAACGCGCTGGGGTCGGCTTCTACGATTATTGTCGGTAAGCGCTTAGGTAAGGGGCAGATCGGTCAGGCCGAACGGCAGCTGCGCCATGTGTTCTGGCTCGCCACGCTTGGGCTGACAATTATCGCCTGGGGTTCGGCGCCCTTCGCAGGCCTGATGGCTTCGTTCTACACCCATGAAGATGATGTAAAAGAAGTCGTTAAGATCCTAATCTGGCTGAATGCGGCATTTATGCCAATCTGGGCGGCCTCGTGGGTGCTGCCTGCCGGGCTGAAAGGCGCGCGGGATGCCCGCTTTGCGATGTGGGTTTCGATGGCAAGCATGTGGGGCTGCCGCGTGGTCGCGGGTTACACTCTTGGGGTGATACTGGGTATGGGAGTGGTTGGCGTCTGGCTGGGGATGTTCTTCGACTGGACGGTGCGCGGCGTGCTGTTCTACTGGCGAATGGTCAGCGGCCGCTGGCTTAAAAAATATCCGCGCCCTGAAAAACAGCCCGTTTTACCGCCGGAATAGTCCTCTTAAGTCGGATTAGCGCAAGCGAATCCGACATTCCCACCACATTCTGTACGCCAGCATACGGCGACCACCTGATACACAGGCTGGCGTTTTGGGAAGTTTTAGGCGTTTTTTATTCTAATTTGTAGCCGGTTCATTACCGCATTGTATGGCTTTTCGCCAATTTCTTGATATCTATCACTCTACAATGTCGCGTTTTTACTAGTAACGTAAAGTTAGTAGCTGTTAATTATTCTAAAATGTTATTAATTGCGCCGAGCAATGACTTTTATGAATGTAACAGGAAGACGAGGTAGTAATGAGCACAACGACAAGGAACACGGAAGGTCGTCTAATGACAGGGTTTCTCAACGCCGTTGAGAAAGCAGGAAATAAATTACCCGAACCCGCGTTAATCTTTTTCTATTTTTTACTGGTAGTGATGGCGATGTCGGCGGTGCTTTCCACCGTTGATTTTGACGTCGTCAACCCGGTGACGAATGAAGCCGTTAAAATCAACAACCTGCTTTCAGCGCAGGCCTTAACCGTCACGATTTCCTCCATGGTCACCACCTTCACCGGTTTTGCCCCGCTGGGTATTGTGCTGGTGGCAATGCTGGGCGTGGGCGTGGCGGAAAGCTCAGGCTTTATTAATACCGGCCTGAAAAAAATGCTGCGTGTGACGCCGAAGAAGCTGCTGACGCCGATGATTATTTTCGTCGCCATGTTCAGCCACGTGGCGGCAGATGCGGGCTACGTGCTGGTGATCCCACTGGGTGCCATTATCTTTATGTCCGCCGGACGCCACCCGTTGGCAGGTATTGCGGCGGCATTTGCCGGTGTCTCTGGCGGCTTTGCGGCCAATATGGTGCCAACCGGTAATGATGCGTTACTGCAAGGTTTCACCCAGACTGCCGCGCAGCTTCTGGATAACACTTACACCGTTAACACCTTATGTAACCTGTTCTTCGGTATCGGCTCGACCATCATGATTACCCTGGTGGGCTGGTGGGTCACCGAACGTATTGTTGAACCGCGCGTTTCTAAACTGGAAATTGACGGTGATTTTCAGCATAACGAAGATATGAGCAGCTACAGCCCTCAGGAAAGCCGCGGCTTTAAAGCCGCAGGTCTGGTGATGATTCTGGGGCTGGCAGGTCTGGCCGCACTGGCATGGCCGGAAACTTCACTGCTGCGCAGCCCAACGGATGGCTCGCTCACCAGCTACGGCGCACCGATTATGAAATCTATCGTGCCGTTGATTTTCCTGATCTTCATCATTCCTGGCATCGTCTACGGTTTTGTTGCCGGGACCTTTACCAGCGGTAAAGATGTGATCAATGCGATGAATGAATCCATGAGTAAAATGGGTTCGTACATGGTGATGGCATTCTTCTGCGCGATGTTTATCAAAGCGTTTGGCGATTCCAATATTGGTACGCTGATTGCGCTGGCGGGTGCGGATGTGCTGAAAACCATGGCGCTGCCGGGTGAAGCCACCATCATTGGTATGATTCTGCTGACGGCGGTAGTGAACATTCTGATTGGTTCTGCTTCTGCGAAATGGGCGTTGCTGTCGCCAATCATGGTACCAATGTTGATGGCGGTGGGCATTTCCCCGGAGCTGACCCAGGCGGCGTTCCGTATCGGTGACTCAACCACCAACATTATTACTCCGCTGATGGTCTTCTTCCCTCTGGTGGTGGTCTATTGCCAGCGCTATGTGAAATCCACCGGTGTGGGTACCCTGGTATCCATGATGATGCCTTACTCGGTGATCTTCTTTATCTGCTGGAGCATCTTCCTGCTGGTGTGGTGGGCGCTGGGGCTGCCGCTGGGCGTTAACGCACCGTACACCTATCCAATTTCATAACCGTTTTATTGTGTCGGCCGCTGGTGTGGCCGACGCTTACCCAGTGTGCCTTATATCCCCGTCCTTCAGGGCGAAGGCACGGTTTTCTACCTAACCTGGTGTTTGCTGTTGCTCAATGTATTGCCGGATGATGGATATTGGCGCACCGCCGCAACTACTGGCAAAGTAGCCCGGAGTCCACAGAACGCCTTTGTAGTAATACCGTGTGGTAATGTCTGGGCGATCACGACGAAGCAATCGACTGGACACCCCTTTAAGACTGTTAACCAAACTGGATACCGCTAATTCTGGTGGGTAGTTAACCAACAAATGAATGTGATCACCTTCTCCATCCATCTCAACCAGTTCAACATCAAAATCAGCGCATACACTGGCAAAGTAACTGCGTAACTTCTCGATAGCATCCTGATCAAATACTCGGCGTCGATACTTGGCAACAAATACCAGGTGAACATGCATCAGGAATGTGCAATGTCTTCCTCGACGAATATCAATTTCTTTTGTCATAGGCCAAAAATATCATCTTCCATATGAAACGATTACAAGCCTTTAAATTCCAGCTAAGACCTAATGGCCAGCAAGAGCGCGATATGCGGCGCTTCGCTGGGGCTTGTCGCTTTGTTTTTAATCGCTCACTTGCGTTTCAGAATGAAAATCATGAGGC
>NZ_RPOH01000088.1 GCF_003818135.1 Buttiauxella warmboldiae
TTTTATTGATGGCCCATGTTTGTTTTGCGGAAGTCATGGGGTTTGTCATCAGTCTGAATTGCGTCTTGTACCCGAATGCGGGCTTCTTATTGGAAAGGGACAATCATGGCCAGCGCTACCCAATTGCCGATGCGGGAAAAGTTCGAGACTTGCCTGAAAGTGATTCGCCAGGCCTCATTGCAAATCCTGCCGCTGCTCACCATTAAAGTCCGCGAAGGCAAAGATCCGCAATGGTTTTTCCAACAGCTTGAGCAGGCACGGCAGGTGCTGGGAAGCTGGATGGCGGTGGCAAAACGTTTAAATCTTAATGATGCAGAAACCTCCCATTTCACACTATTGCTGCGCCACCTCCAGCAGCTGGTGCCGCAGTATGAAAGCGGCCAGGAAGTCAGCCACAATCAGTTAATTGCCGCCTTGCGTTTTGTGAGTTATCTCGAACATGTGCGGGCCAGGCAGCCGCTATTGAGTTACTCAACGGTCGTGGAAAGTAACGATACGGCCGGGCAGCAAAAAGCGTTACGCCAGATGCGGGCGCTGGAATGGATGCTTAAAACCCTGGTGAATCAAAGTTATGCCAGCCAGCCGCAGCTGGTGCATAAGCTGAAAATGCAGTTTGGCGCCGACCGCGTGCGCCGCTGGCTGAAAAATGGCGAACGTGGCGATGTGCTCAGCGGAATGCGTTTTAGCGAGCTGGCGCTGATGGTGGTCGATAAAAAAGAGTACGCCAACCATTACGCCGGGCTATTCCAGCACGTTTCACAGCTGAGCCTGCTTATCGATCAGCGCAAAACGCTGCAAACTTTTCTCGACGATGTGCGTGAAATTCGCAACGATCTCATTGCACAGCAGAAACTCACTTCGGTACAGCTTGCCCTGCTGGACAGTTACTACCAGCAAAGCAGCGCGCCCGTTCAGCGAGCCTTTGATGAAGGGCGAACCAGGGTCAACCCGGCGGTGCTTCTGGTGGTGGATGAGGCGCAGTTGCAGAGCTGGCTTGCGCTGGAGCAGAAAAAATATCAGGCCACCGGGCGCGACAGTGAAGAGGTGTGTGATGCCATTGAACGAGCGGGTTTACGCAACACCAAAGGCCGGCAGGACGCCAGTGAGACGCTAATGATGGTGATGTGGTGCGTGGTCGGAGTGGCGGTGATGGGCGCGGCTATTTTGGGTATGTATTTACTGAGTGATATCACCAATAAACCCGCCGTGCTGAAAAGGGAGCCCGCGAAACTTTCGATCGTTGATTCGCTCCCGCAAACGGAAAGCGCGCGTGAAAAGCTGGCTAATATCGGCATCGCCTGGGAGGAGGGGAATCTACGTTCGGCGATAGCGCGGGGAGATGCCACCGTGGTGCGGCTGTTTATGCAGGGCGGCATGAACTGGAAAGTTTATTTCACCGAGTCCGCGCTGGTGGGGGATTACCGCGATGCGCTCAATACCTTATTACAATACCGCTCGCAGATGGATGAAACGCGCCCGTGCCGACGCATGATCGGAACCCTCAGCCAGGCGATGAATGACGGCCAGAATCTGACTGCGCTGCGTAAAAAATTCCTGGTCACTTTTTGCCGTACGCCAGCAGCTATTAAACGCCAGCAAGAGGAGCTGGAGCGAGCAAAACTGCGCCTGAGCGCTCAACAGCAGCGTAAAAACGAGCCGCCGGAAAGCGGCGTAAAACGCGCCGTGGAAATACAGCAGGCCATTTATGATGCGCTGCGGTGAGGAAAACCCCACCGCGCTATGCGTGTTATATCCCGAATAATTTAAGCCACGTTAAGGCGGCAGGGGAGATTACCACCAGGCTTCCCACATTGCGCCGACGTTGAATGAATCAAGCTGGGTATTCTCTACGCCCGCGACACGAGTAGTATGGTTGTTTTCAACCTGGCCACCGGTCATGTAGAAGCGCAGCATTGGGCGGAATTCCGGCCCCATCGCGATGGAAATGTTCTGCGAAAGGGTCAGTTTCCAGCCTTTGTTATCGCCGTCGTTTTCATAATCTACGCGCTGATAACCCGCTTCAAGCCAGGTTGAATGCACGTCGTTCCAGAAATACATCGGGCGAACAATCGCGCCATAGTTGCGGCGATTGTCGGCTTTTTGTATGTCATTATTGTAGTCGTGGAAGGCGAGAAGGTATTCCACCTGCGCCTGCTGAGTGAACTTATAGTTCCCCTCGAAGCTGGCGTACACGGTGTGCAGGCCATTGGTTTTGTTATAAACGCTGTTATCGGAGTGGTCAGAATAGCGGGTGATGATTTTATTCACGCCGTTGTCTCCGGCATGGCTTAACACCACGGCGGCCTGCCAGGCTTTGGCGCGTTCATCGCTGTCGATGGCTTTAGAATCAAAACCGTAGTTGGCATACAGCTCGAAATCAATCGGGCCAAATTTAATGCCGTGCAGTTTTGAAGTTGCCGCATAGTTCCCTTTGTCGCCGGTACCGGAGCCGCCGGTACAAGAGAGGCGCGATGGGTTGCTGCCGTCCTCAATCATCTGCGGATCGCACTGCTCAACCGACGCCACGGTTGCCAGGTCCAGCTGTGCGAAGCCGAGGTCAAAGTTTTTCACCCCCGCGCCTTGCCCGTCGTGGCTCATCCAGAAGTAGTCGTTAATGCCCTGCTGCGGACGCTGGTGGAAGTCGCGGCCCGCCCAGAAATAAGCATTCGGCTGTGATTCAAACAGGTTAGTCACGCCGGCATAGGCTTTTTTCAGGTTAACTTCATCACCCCAGTGGTCGATCATTACCCCGACATCCCAAATCGCCCCGGCTTCGCTTTTAAAGGCTTTGGTGAGCTGGAACTCACCCCCGTTACCTTCGTTACCTAAACGGCCAATGGCGGAGGAGCCGTTATAAGAGCCGTCAACGCCGATATATTTTTGGTCACCCGCCTGGAAATGTGCGCCGTAACGGGCGTAACCGGTAAATTTAAGCCCGAGGGGAATGGAGAGGTCCGGCGTGGTGGGAACCTGTGGCGTCACCAGGGTATCGGTATTTTTAATTCGCGCGGCATCCATTTTGGCTTCACGATCGGCCAGCGCTTTATCAACGGCTTTAGCCACTATCCGATCGATCTGTTCCTGAGTCATGGGTTCTTGCGCGAATACAGAAATTGGGCCAAGCGCGGCGATGATCGCCATGGTTAATGGAAGCTGTTTAATTAATTTCATAATAATCTCAACTTAGTAATTTATTTTTCAGACGATAAATATCCTGCTCGCGGCTAATAGAAAAATCTCTTGCGCCAGAGCCTGGTTATCTTTTTATACTTTCATCGGATTGGGCTTAATTAAAATAGGTTAGCTAATAAGTTCTCCCTGCCAGAGGTTAAATAGTTTTTTACGTAATGCTTAACGTTGGTACAGGTGAATAATTTCGCTTGAAAGCTCACGCGCCAGCATCGACGTCATTAAATGGTCCTGAGCGTGCACCATAATTAGCGTCATGGGCTGTTTAGCTTCACCGGCGTCTTGTTCAATCAGTTTGGTCTGCATCTTATGGGCTTGACGCGCATAGCCATCCGCCTCCTGTAATAGCAGCCTGGCTTCTTCGATATTTCCCTGGCGTGCAGAGTGCAGTGCTTCAAAACACAGGCTGCGTGACTGACCGGCGTTCATAATAATTTCCATGACGGCTTCTTCTAATTCAATCATCATTTCTTCCAGAGTTATTCAGCGGTGATCATTAATTGCTGGTTGCCGTATTTGTCAGCGGTGCATGCGCTTCATTTTCTGCTGTAGCTTTGTGCAATGAACGCTCATAGGCACGCAGGAAGGGCAGATAAATTAAGGTGGACACGATCATACAAATCAGACACATCACCACCGGACTAAAGGCCCAGTTGGTTGCCCAGGCCGCGCCAATAGGTGCAGGTGTGGTCCACGGCGTCAGTGAAACTACCTGTGCCAGCCAGCCCAGTTTCGTTGCCGTATAAGCCAGCACCGCGTTAACCATCGGTACGAAAATAAACGGAATAAACAGCAGCGGGTTCATGATAATCGGCGCGCCGAACAGAATCGGTTCATTGATGTTAAAGAAACTCGGCACGATGCCTATTTTGCCGATGGTGCGTAAGTGGGTTACTTTGCTGCGCAACAGCAAGAAAGCTAATGGCAATGTGGAACCAACGCCGCCAATCAACAAATAGTGGTCCCAGAAACCCTGCAGATAAATGTGCGGTAACGCGGTGCCTGCGGCAAGCGCCGCCTGGTTTGCCGCAAGGTTGGTCATCCAGAACGGACTCATGATGCCGGTCACAATCAGCGAGCCGTGAATACCGGAGAACCAGAATATCTGGCACAGCAGCACTGAGAGTAAAATGGCAGGCAGCGAGTCTGATGCGGAGACCAGCGGCGCCAGCAGATGCATAATCGCCTGCGGCATGATCATGCCGGTTTGCGCTTCAATAAATAAATTCAGCGGGTGCAGCGTACCGATAACCACCACCACCGGGATCAGTATTTCAAAGGAGCGCGCGACGCCCGTCGGCACTTCCTTTGGCAGACGGATGGTGACTTTGCGCTCTTTTAGCCATGCATAAACACGCGTGGAGTAGATAGAGGTAATCAGCGCCGTGAAAATGCCCTGCCCGGAAAGGTACTGCGTGGAAATTTTGCCATCGGCATAGGGGGCTGCGACCAGTAAAAATGCCATAAATGCCAGCAGGCCGCACATCACCGGGTCGAGATTAAACTGCCGGCCCAGGCTGGCGCCAACCCCAACCGAGATAAAGAACGTCATTACCCCCATGCTCAGGTTGAAAGGCAGCATCAATTGTTCACGGTAAGTCTGTGAAAAATCCAGCCACGCGCGGGCAAAGCCGAGGGTGGTGTCGGCCGAGAACGGCGGGAAAATAAACACCAGCATAAAAGAGCCGATGATCATAAACGGCAGAGCAGCGGTAAAGCCGTCGCGAATGGCGATAACGTACTTTTGTTGCCCCAGACGGCCCGCCAGCGGCGTGATAGATTCCTCTATCACCTTCACCATTGATTGATATAGCGAACTCATATGCATACCCTTTTAGTGAGCCGCTGCGATAAGCGACAGAGCATAATCCAGCACTTTATCGCCACGCTGCATACCGTAGTCCATCATGTCGATAGGCTGAACGGGAATACCGTGTGGGGCGGTCTTTTCTGCGAGCGTACTTAACATATATTTCACCTGTGGGCCGAGCAGCACCACCTGGTAGCGCGGAAACTGCACATCAAATTCAGCGACGCCGTAGGCATCAATTTCCACCGCCATTCCCCGCTCCCGGGCGACGTCCAGCATTTTCCTTACCAGCAGGCTGGTAGACATTCCGGCGGAACAACACAGCATGATTTTGACCATTGACCTTCCTCCTCAAAATGTAAATAAAGTATTGCGGAAATGATTTGATACTTTATGGAAACCGTTTTCCATGTGAGGGGTACGGATCTGTGATACGTATCAATATCCATTGAATAAAGGCTTTGCTTATTGGATCGTCATCACGGAATAGCCCGCTCTGTTCAGGGTTTGGATACGGTATGGAAAATATGTTTCCATCGAAAAAGGCTAGTCACTACTGAAAACTGGCTGCCGGGTATGGTGACCATTCCTGCCATTGAGTCCTCCATGGATGCGATGGCGGCACGCATCGTGACGTGGCTTACACAGAACAGTAAAAGTGCTCTCGGGTCGAACGTGCTGGGTGGCGATTTGATTATTCCTGATATGGCAGGGCGAAAATAAATTGATGGCCCCGGTTTTTTATTGATGGATATATTGGTGTTGCGAAAAACATAAGGTTTGTCATCAGCCTGAGCTATATCCGCAAGGGTATATACCCGTCATACTTCAAGTTGCATGTGCGTTGGCTGCACTCACTCACCCCAGTCACTTACTAAAGTAAGCTCCTGGGGATTAATGAGAGACATCCTGTCTCTCACCGGAGGCCAGCCTCTGGCTGGACAAATTCGTTCCCGACGAATTTGTCGCTCCCTTGCCGCCTTCCTGCAACTCGAATTATTTAGGGTATAGCTTATTGTCAGTCTCTGTTCTGTTTGCGAAAAATACGCGCGAAAATTTATTTTTAAATAACTTAAATTAGCATCCTGAGGCATTTTAATTACAATGTTGCTGATGTTTTCCATGCGCTTAAGAATAAATGTGATCGATAACCCGGCGGTAGAATAATCAACGGCAGGTTACCGGCTATTTTATATTTTCTGCGAGCTGCATGAATGATTTGCTGCGTAGTAGTAGCCAGTGCGGAATGACCGTATGGCATCACCAATACTCAAATGGACTTCTGAATAGCTACACGGAAACACGCCCGGCATCTTTGCTAAATTTGTCTATTTAAATAAAAAGAGAAACGTTGCGTATGAAGAAGAACAGTATTCTGGCGTTAGCCGTATGTGGTCTGATGGCCGCAAGCGGTGCGGCACTGGCGGCAGGGCCGAACGATAATACCGATAACGGTATGAACACCAATGCGGGTACGGACGCAGGAACCCAGGGCACGGGCGGCGTGGTTCACTTCACCGGGAAAATCACCGATGCTTCCTGTAATGTCACCACCGATACCGCTGGCCAGAATGTCGATCTCGGAAGCTGGGCTGCCAGCTATTTTGCGACCCAAAAAGAGACTACCCGTACCCCGTTCCACATTTCAGTTGATGGTTGCCCGGATTCGGTTGCATCAATTGCGGTGTTATTTGACGGCACGAAAGACACGACGGATAACACCCTGCTGGGTCTGAATTCTGCGGCAGACAGCGACGGAAATACCGCGACCGGCGTTGCCGTTAAGCTGTATGAAAGCGACCGCAATACACAGATTAAAATCGGCAACGTCTCGAAGAAAGTCGATTTGGCCGCGGGTGAAGACTCAAAAACGCTGGATTTCTACGCCAACTACAATGCCATCACCGATACCGTGACCACCGGCGAAGCGGACGCGGATGCTAACTTCCTGATGGTCTATAACTAATCTCTTTCTGAAAATCAGACCGCTGGCGCAGCTTATATTTTTCGCAACACCAGCATAGGTCAGCAATCTCAAATAAGCAGGAGGCCACTTCTGCTTATTTATCTCCTGGCAGGACAATCATGATGAGAAAATTGACAACGGCGGCGCTGCTGCTTTCGGCTGTCATGAGCAATTATGTTCATGCTGGCGTGGTAATGGGCGGCACCCGGGTTATTTATCCGCAAGGTAAACGCGAAGTCTCCTTTTCTGTTACTAACATGGAAAAACAGACGCCCTATCTTATTCAGTCATGGATTGAGAATTTTGACAGCAAAAATACGCAGACGGCGCCTTTTGTGGTGACGCCACCGCTATTTCGCCTCGATCCGGAGCAAAAAAACGTTCTGCGTATTAGCTATATAGGCACCCCGCTTCCTGCCGACCGGGAATCTGTTTTCTGGCTCAACGTGAAGAATATTGCCCCGGCGCGTAAAGAGAACAGCAATAAATTACAGATTAACGTTAAGTCGAAATTTAAAATCTTTTTCCGCCCGCAAGGGCTGAAAGGTGAACCTGCGCTGGCCTATAAACAGCTCACTTTTAGCTGCGACGGGAACCGTCTGACGGCACATAACCCAACGCCTTATTTCATCTCTTTTTATCAGGTGAAAGTTGCGGCGTCTGCGATTAAAGAACCCGGCATGATTGCCCCATTCAGTGACCGGAGATGGAATACCGCCTGTGGAGGAGCCGTGAGCTGGCAGGCGATTAACGACTTTGGCGGCCTGACCCGAGTGGCAACCCAGTCGTGACTATCGATAACCGAAAACACTAAGGATCTTACCTCTCCAGAAAAGGCTATCTCTTAGTTACATCTTTTATGAGCGTTAGCAACACTGGTGCTAACGCGTTTCTCAGGCTTAACGCGACGCCCTTATTCCCGGCTTCAATC
>NZ_RPOH01000089.1 GCF_003818135.1 Buttiauxella warmboldiae
TCTTTGTCAGCAACCTCAACCGGGGGCCTGCCCCCGGTTTTTTATTGGAAAAAGTGAAGGGAGCATTATGACTTTGACGGATGTGGTTCTACTGGTATTTATCGTACTGCTGCTTGGCTGGGCCATTTATGACGAGTTCATTATGGATAAGCGCAAAGGCAAAACCCTGTTAAAAATCACTCTACTACGCCGCAACCGTATCGACAGCACCATCTTTGTTGGCCTGGTCGCCATTCTCATTTATAACAACGTCACCACTCACGGCACCGCACTTACCACCTGGTTATTATCTGCTCTGGCTTTACTGGCTATTTATATTTCATGGATTCGTCAGCCTAAGCTGCTGTTCAAAGCCGACGGTTTCTTCTTCGCCAATGTCTGGATTTTATATTCCCGGATTAAAGAAATGAATTTATCTGAAGACGGCGTGCTGGTGATGCAATTAGAGCAACGGCGGTTACTTATCCGGGTAAAAGATATCGATGACCTGGAAAAAATATATAAATTAATGATTAATAATCAATAGATTACTGATATAGCAATCGCTATGTTGTGCTATTTTTTATGCGCAGGATAAAATATAGCCGATGCTATTTCGCACAGTTAGCGTGCTTTATTTTAACGATCTCCCGGGCTTGAAAGACAAATGAAAATCGTTATCACTTATCTGCCGGGAATAATAGCTTTCAATTATTGTTTTATCTTTGAAAAATATGTTAAGGTTGCGCCCGTCGTTGGGGAGTAGCCGATTTTCGCCGTTGCGAAAATGTACATGTCAACATACTCGTTAGTTGTTTAAGCAACAAAATAACGTGGCATGTACGACTCAGACACTGAGTAGGCGAGACCATAGGCACGTAACCATCGTTTTAGTTGGGGATGGCGGCGTGTATATGGATATTCCCAACTGAGGCGTTTGCATGAATCTCTCCGCTACTCTTATTCTCGCTTTCGGCATGTCGATGGATGCTTTTGCTGCATCAATCGGTAAAGGTGCCTCACTCCATAAACCTAAGTTTTCCGAAGCATTGCGCACAGGCCTTATCTTTGGCGTGATTGAAACCATTACCCCGCTTATCGGCTGGTGCCTGGGTCTGCTGGCAAGCCAGGTGGTGCTGGAATGGAACCATTGGGTGGCGTTTACCCTGCTGCTGTTTCTTGGCATGCGTATGATGTATGAAGGTGTGCGCAACAGCGAGGGCGAAGCGGCGCCAAAGCTGCAACGTCACGGATTCTGGTTACTGGTCACCACCGCTATTGCAACCAGTCTGGATGCGATGGCGGTGGGTGTCGGCCTCGCTTTTTTGCAGGTCAATATTATTGAAACCGCACTGGCCATTGGTTGCGCGACCATGATCATGTCCACGCTGGGTATGATGCTGGGCCGCTTTATCGGCCCGCTGCTGGGTAAGCGCGCCGAGATCCTCGGCGGTGTGGTGCTAATCGGAATTGGTTGCCAGATCCTTTACAACCATTACAGCACGTTAAGCTGAGGTTTCACGTCGCCAGACGCGAACAATAAAATCGGTCTCACAATGGAATGCCGTTTCAGCCGTTAACGCCTGCCAGACTTCAGGGCGAGCGCGCCAGGCAAACGGCGTCATCTGCAATAACGCTACCGCCTCATTGCCCCGTAACGTCATCGGCCAGCTGATTTGCTGTGTTTGCTCAGCAATGAACCCAGCTAAAGACTCAGACTCCGCGCTGTGTAACACCACATTGTCATAAATTAAGCCTTTCAGCTGCATTAAATGACGTGGGCCAGGCGTTGCGGTAATCACGATACCACCGGGTTTTACCACCCGCGCCAGCTCCTGTGCTTTACACGGTGCAAAAATACGCACCACGGCATCCAGACTCTGGTCATTAAACGGCAAGCGGTGGCTGGATGCCACACAGAACTGCACCTGAGAATAGCGTTTTGCCGCGTAGCGAATCGCCACCTTTGCCACGTCTAATCCCCAGGTTGTCCCTTCTTGTTGCGCGATAATCTGCGCAAAACCCGCGGTGTAGTACCCTTCCCCACAGCCGATATCCAACAAACTTGACGGTGCCGCCTGCTCCAGGATTTGGCAGATAGCGTCACGCAGCGGCTGGTAATGCCCGGCATCGAGAAAAGCCCTGCGCGCCACCATCATTTCGCTGCTGTCACCCGGATCTTTCGAGCGCTTATGCTGGACGGGCAGCAGATTCACATATCCCTCTTTTGCCTTGTCAAACTGGTGGCCTTGCGGGCAAACAAAACTCCGTTCTTGCGGGGCAAGCGGGGCATGACAAAGCGGGCAAAGATAGGACATGAGAACTCCAGGCAATCGTAAAGGGCGCAAGTGTACCGCTAAACGCCCTGCTTCGAAAAGCCACTAACCTGCACAGTGACTCCCGGCAAGACATTTAACACCATGATATTTGCATCCCCTGCGGATAAACCACCAGGTTTGATCTTCTCCCGCCGCAGGGCATCGCCGATCTGGCTAAGCTTCAGCCATGAAAAAGCCCCGCTACAAGAGCGGGGCCTTCATCAAAATTTGGCGTTTCGCGCCAGGTCTAATTCAGACGAATTAGATAGCAGTTACGTTAACCGCTGCAGGGCCTTTCTGGCCGTCCTGGATTTCGAACTCAACGTTCTGGCCTTCAGCCAGAGTTTTGAAGCCGTTACCCTGGATTGCAGAGAAGTGTACGAACACATCTTTGCTGCCGTCAGCAGGAGTAATGAAACCAAAACCTTTAGACTCGTTGAACCACTTAACTTGACCTTTAATCTTTGCCATTTTGCAAAATTCCTTAAATTGTTTTCTTCGCCCGCAGGCATAACTTAGCTAAAACAGAGACATTACTGCATGAGGCACTAATATAAGGCTCGGCAGAGAAGCGGTATTCAACGACAACGTGTTTACTCAGAACTTCTTTACTGAAAATGCCGTACATAAACAGAACTGTACCTCGTTTAACTCAACGTGTTATCACATACAACGCAATCGATGGCAAGCCATTTTTCGGCGTGTATCGATCTGCCGCACAAATTCCGCAAGCTATATTGTCACACAAACGACATGCACAAATGGTGCATAAATTAACAGTGAACAATGATGATTCCGTACATTCATATGACTATCGCAGATAACGTGTTTTACCATAGCCCAAAGCTATCTTTTCGTCCAGGCGAAGTGTAAAAAAGTCGACATTATAGACATTATCCATATGATTTTTTTAGCATAGCTATGCAAAAAATGAACAATTGTCGTTTGTTACGCCAGCAGCAGAATCGGCTAAAGAAATAACAAAAATAGAAAAATGAATAAAGCTTGAGCGGCTATCTGACTATATTGCACTAATATAATAAAAATTTAATATTACTGCGCTCCCGCAAGCGGCAATAAAAACGTTTCGCTATATTTTCCAGTAATAATGAAACGTTATGGATTCTTATAATAACGCCTTAAAATTTTCGAATATCGTGAATACTTAGCTTCACTAAAAGCGCACGTTGCCTGATACGTAACGGGGGAAGTGCGGCCTCCCCTCTGCGTGTAGCCGGAATTGCCGCCGAATTGTGTTCCATTGGCCGTGTTCGGCTACCCATCCGCACCCGATAAGCTACGATTGCGATCGCAGAATTAACGCTCAGCAACCAGACGAATAAAATCGTCTTCTTCGACGGCTTCCTTACTCGTTTCAGGTTCTTCTTTAACCACGTCGGGTTCGTTTGCTTCACACAGGCGACGCAGCAGCGCAGTCTGTCGCTTTTGCTGATCGAGCATCTCTTCAAGAAGTTCGATCTGTTCATGAGTGCGGTTGCTCGCCCGGTTAACAAAGAACCATACGATAAGGCCGATAATCAACATCACCAGGGAAACGGCTAACGACAGGATATTCAACGCGCCAACACTTAATTCGTTCATCTTACCACCTCAGCAAAACGCGCTATTCTACACCTGCCGGGCCATAAGGTAACCACAATGTGAAGAAAAGCACACTACCAGGGAATAAATTTATTGATTGTGCAAATGCCGGTGAAAAACTGTACCTCCTGATCGCACATCACATTAATCATTTGGGCCCATAAAAGAACACAGGCGAAGAAAACCACCACCAGAATGACCCATCTGTACTTTCTCACTTCACCTCCACCTCGTACTCAATGAATATAAAGCCTGGCATACGTAACCTAAACCACCGTTAACTCACGTACTTATTATTTAAGAATCATCATATTGATACTGCATAGCAATCCGCTACGCTCAGGAATCTAATGGTTTAATAATAAGAGGTACCTATGCGTATTGTGATCCGCACTATTATCGTCATCGCGCTGTTGTGGATCGGTTTACTCCTGTCTGGATATGGAGTTTTGATTGGAAGTCATGAGAATGCGGCGGGGATGGGGCTACAATGCCAATACTTAACTGCACGGAATGTCACCACGGCGCAATTCATTCATACCAACAGCGGTATTATCGGCGTTAGCGACTGCCCCGTATTGCGTAAAAGCAAGGAAGTTATCGACACGGGCAACTAAAAGATGAAAAAAAAGCCGCTTTAAGCGGCGTTTTTTTCATCAGAATGGATATTCGTGATAGCCCATTTGTTCAGAAATAGTACGCGCGGCATCATGAAGCATCGCCACATATTCATGCAGCCGGTCTTCGGAGAAACGCAGCGTCGGGAATGAAATACTCAACCCCGCAATGACGACACCAAAACGGTCGAATACCGGTACACCGATGCAGCGCAAACCTTCTTCCTGTTCCTGATTATCTTCACCATAGCCCTGCTCGCGCACGGTATCCAGCACGTTGAGCAACTCCTCGGTGCTGGTAATGGTGCGTTCAGTGCTGCGCGTGTATTCCACATCCGTAAGAATTTCACGCACTTCTTCGCGGTCGCGCCATGCCAGCAGAACTTTACCAATCGCGGTGCTGTAAAGCGGGTTACGGCGGCCAATGCGCGAATACATGCGCAGGTTGTACATTGAGTCAATTTTATGGATATAGACAATGCTGTCTTCATCCAACGCACCCAGGTGGACGGTTTCTTTTGTCAGGCGCGACAGTTCGCGCATCTGAATGTCGGCACTACGAATCAAGTCAACGTTTTGCAACGCACGCGCGCCCAGTTCAAACAGCTTGAGCGTCAGCGAGTACTTTTCTGATTCGCCTTCCTGAGCGACATATCCCAGGGATTTCATCGTCTGTAAAAAGCGATAGACGGTGCTTTTTGACATCATTACGCGTTGCGATAATTCGGTAATACCAATTTCGCGTTCTTCGCCAAGCGCCTGTAAAATGCCAAAAACTTTCAGGACGGAAGAGACAGAATCAGGTTGTTTATCCAGATCTGCGATAGCCATTAAATCACCTCGATCGCATTTGTTTTATAAAAATCAGAACAGATTTTTAGTATAAGTTGACTACCATATCATCGCAACGAATCTATGCTATTTCGTTACAAATCTGCGACATATCCCGTAAATTTAGTGCTATTATTATGCCTCTCCGAAATATAGCCCCCGCAAACTCAACCTTTTCTGTGAATAAGCCCTTGTTGATGAGCTGCCGTTAGCGCAGCGTCAGGTGCTATTTTGACCGCTGTATTACACGGCAGCGCTTAATGCAGTTAGCCACATCCATCTGGATGCCCCCTTCTCAACAGGCAGGGTTGGTTTTTTGTAAAATAGCGTTACCGCTTGCTGCTGGTTAGGCGCACTCGTTGTTATTGTCGGTAGCTGACGAATGTTACCGTCTCGTCTCACACAGAGATAAAACTGAACCCACAAGTTTGTTTTAGACAAGAAAAAGGCCGCTCCAGGCGGCCTTTTTGGTTAACTCAGGTTACTCGTCTTTTGGCGACGCGTTTTCAACCCTGCTTTTCAACTTCTGACCAGGTCGGAAGGTCACTACACGGCGTGCCGTAATAGGAATATCTTCACCAGTCTTCGGGTTACGCCCGGGACGTTGGTTTTTATCGCGTAAGTCAAAATTACCAAAGCCTGATAGTTTAACCTGCTCGCCATTTTCCAGAGCGCGACGGATCTCTTCGAAAAACAGTTCTACCAACTCTTTAGCATCACGTTTGCTAAGCCCTAGCTTATCAAACAGATATTCTGACATTTCAGCTTTTGTAAGCGCCATACGTTCAATCCCTCAATGATGCCTGGAATCGCTCTTTTAATGCCTCTACGCATTTTGCAACGGTAGCGGCCATCTCCTCTTCTTCGAGTGTACGGCCCGTATCCTGCAGGATAAGGCTTATGGCAAGGCTCTTATAGCCTTCGGCTACGCCTTTGCCACGGTACACATCGAATAAGTTTACGCCAACTACCTGATTTGCGCCAACTTTCTTACACTCGACCAAAATATCTGCTGCGGGAACGTTTTCAGCGACCACCACAGCGATGTCGCGACGGTTCGCCGGATAGCGAGAAATTTCTGCCGACTCAGGCACAGCGCGGTCTGCAAGCTTGTTCCACAGCACTTCGAACACCAGAGTACGGCCATTGAGCGACAGCTTACGCTCAAGCTCCGGGTGCACAACCCCAATGAAACCAACGTATTCCCCGGCTAAATAAATGGCAGCACTTTGGCCCGGGTGCAAAGCTGGATTGTTCAGCGCTTTAAATTCGATGTCGGCAAGCTTACCCGTCAGATCCAGAACCGCTTCCAGATCGCCCTTCAAATCATAGAAGTCGACGGTGTTACGCGCCAGATCCCAATGCTCTTCGTAGCGGTTGCCACAGATGGCACCAGCCAGCATAAGATCCTGACGGATACCAAGGTCTGCCTGAGTATCAGGAACAAAGCGTAAGCCAGACTCGAAGATACGCACGCGGCTCTGTTGACGGTTCTGGTTATAAACCACGGTATTAAGCAGGCCGGTCAGCAAAGACAAACGCATAGCCGACATTTCGCTGGAAATTGGACTTGGCAGAATCAGATGTTCTTCACACGGGTGCAGCAACTGTTGAACCTTAGGATCAACAAAGCTGTAGGTGATCACTTCCTGGTAGCCTTTATCAACCAGCATGGTTTTCACCCGCTTGAGCGATAAGTCTGCTTCGCGATGGCTGCCCATAATCAGACCCGCCTGAACAGGCTCATTCGGGATGCTGTTGTAGCCATAAACGCGAGCCACTTCTTCCACCAGATCTTCTTCGATCTGCATATCGAAGCGCCAGCCTGGTGCCACTGCGGTCCACTGGTTGTCACCTTCAGTCACTTCACAGCCCAAGCGGCGCAGGATATCACTCACCTGTGCATCTTCAATATGATGACCAATCAGGCGATCCAGCTTGCTGCGGCGCAGCATAATGGTGGCCGCTTTTGGCAGATGCGCTTCATTAGTGACATCAATCACCGGGCCCGCTTCACCGCCGCAGATCTCTGTCAACAGGCGGGTTGCGCGCTCCATTGCTTTGTATTGCAGCGCTGGATCCACACCACGCTCATAGCGATGGGAGGCATCGGTATGCAGACCGTGACGACGCGCGCGCCCCGTAATAGACAGCGGGCTGAAGAATGCGCACTCCAGCAGCACGTCCTGAGTCTCAGCATTCACACCTGAATGTTCGCCACCAAAGATGCCGCCCATTGCCAGCGCTTTGTGATGGTCAGCGATAACCAGCGTATCCGCGTTAAGCTTCGCTTCGTTGCCGTCCAGCAGCGTCAGGGTTTCACCCTCTTGCGCCATACGCACCACAATGCCGCCTTCAATGCGGTTCAGGTCGAATGCGTGCATCGGCTGGCCCAGCTCAAGCAGAACGTAGTTGGTCACATCAACCACCGCGTCGATAGAACGAATACCGCAACGACGCAGTTTTTCTTTCATCCACAGCGGGGTTGGCGCTTTAACGTTGATGCCTTTAACCACACGGCCAAGGTAACGCGGGCACGCCTCAGGCGCATCCACACGAATGGGCAGCGTGTCGGTAATGGTCGCCGCTACTGCGGGCATTTCTGGTTCGTGCAGCGGCAGTTGGTTCACAACCGCTACATCACGCGCAACACCGATAATACCGAGGCAGTCGGCACGGTTTGGCGTGACGCTGATTTCGATAGTGTTGTCATCAAGCTGCAGGTATTCGCGGATGTCAGTGCCAATTGGCGCATCCAGCGGCAGCTCGATAATACCATTGTGATCGTCGGAAATACCCAGCTCGGAGAACGAGCACAGCATCCCTTCAGACGGCTCTCCGCGCAGTTTCGCGGCTTTGATTTTAAAATCGCCCGGCAGTACGGCACCGACAGTTGCCACCGCAACTTTCAGGCCCTGACGGCAATTCGGCGCGCCACAAACGATGTCTAACAGGCGATCGCCGCCAACGTTGACTTTTGTGACACGCAGTTTGTCAGCGTTTGGATGCTGGCCGCACTCAACCACTTCACCCACCACCACGCCATTGAATGCACCGGCAACGGCGTCAACGCCATCAACTTCCAGACCAGCCATAGTGATTTGGTTGGAAAGCTCTTCACTGCTGTTGGCTGGGTTTACCCATTCGCGTAACCAGAGTTCACTGAATTTCATTGGATATCCCGCCCTTATTTGAACTGTTTGAGGAAACGTAAATCATTTTCGAAGAATGCGCGCAGATCGGTCACGCCGTAGCGCAGCATGGTCAAACGCTCCATGCCCATACCGAAGGCGAAGCCTGAATAAACTTCCGGGTCGATGCCGACGTTACGCAAAACGTTTGGATGCACCATGCCGCAGCCTAACACTTCCAGCCATTTACCGTTTTTACCCATCACATCAACTTCTGCGGACGGTTCAGTGAACGGGAAATAGGATGGACGGAAACGAATCTGCAGATCCGCTTCGAAGAAGTTGTTCAGGAAGTCGTGGATGGTTCCTTTCAGGTTGGTGAAGTTGATGTTGGTATCAACAATCAAACCTTCCATCTGGTGGAACATGGGCGTGTGGGTCTGATCGTAGTCGTTACGATAGACGCGGCCCGGCGCGATAATGCGAATCGGCGGCTGCTTGTCTTTCATGGTACGAATCTGCACGCCAGACGTTTGGGTGCGCAGCAGGCGAGTTGCATCAAACCAGAAAGTATCATGGTCAGCGCGAGCTGGGTGGTGCCCTGGAATATTCAGCGCATCGAAGTTATGGTAGTCATCTTCGATTTCCGGGCCGGTTGCCACAGTAAAGCCAAGCTCACCAAAGAAGCTTTCAATACGGTCAATGGTGCGAGTCACCGGGTGCAGGCCGCCATTTTCAATGCGACGGCCAGGCAGGGAAATATCAATGGTTTCTTCTGCCAGACGCGCATTCAGCGCGGCGCTTTCGAGGGCGTGTTTGCGTGCATTCAATGCTTCCTGCACTTTCTCTTTCGCTTCATTGATTACCGCACCAGCGGCTGGACGCTCTTCTGGTGGCAATTCACGCAGGGTTGTCATCTGGAGGGTCAGATGCCCTTTCTTCCCTAAATACTCGACGCGTACGTTGTCCAACGCGGCAACATCATGGGCCTCGTTTATGGCGGCCGTTGCATTGGCAACCAGCTCTGCGAGATGTGGCATGGTATTCCTCTTATGCCGGCACAATTGCCGGGGTAGTTGATCCGTATACAGAAGCAAAAAAAAAGCCTCCATAGTGGAGGCTTTCGGCGCTATTTTTCGTTTCTTTTCTTACGCGCGCAGCCCCCTGATTCAGGTGCTAAAGTAAAAAAAGAAACGGAAAATAGCAGCATTCATGCTTGCAGTTACCTTATCGATCGCTGTTAAACAAAACCGTTACAAATTAAAAGAGGGAGACAGGCTCCCTCTGATAACTGACTTACGCCAGAGCTGCTTTCGCTTTCTCAACCAGTGCAGTAAATGCCACTTTGTCGAATACGGCGATATCAGCCAGGATCTTACGGTCGATTTCAACAGAAGCTTTTTTCAAGCCGTTGATGAATTTGCTGTAAGAGATCCCGTTCTGACGAGCTGCAGCGTTGATACGTGCAATCCACAGCTGACGGAATTGACGTTTACGTTGACGACGGTCACGGTAAGCGTATTGGCCAGCTTTGATAACAGCCTGGAAAGCAACGCGGTAAACGCGTGAACGCGCACCGTAGTAGCCTTTGGCTTGTTTAAGGATTTTTTTGTGACGAGCACGTGCGATAACACCACGTTTTACGCGAGCCATATTAGCTCTCCTGTTCTATATTCTGAATGAATTAAAAAGTTCTACTTATGCGTACGGCAGGCAAGCGATAACCAGGCCCAGATCCCCTTTGGAGACCATACCTTTCGGACGCAGGTGACGTTTACGCTTAGTAGACTTTTTAGTCAGAATATGACGCAGGTTAGCGTGCTTACGCTTAAAACCACCACCGGCGGTCTTTTTGAAGCGCTTAGCGGCGCCGCGTACAGTTTTAATCTTTGGCATTTAATAACTTTCCACTTCGCATTGTTAATAAAACGAACCAGAAGGCGAACAAATCTCACGAGGCCTGAGCCCCGCGAGAGCTGTTACTTGGATGGCCTTACTGTTTCTTCTTCGGAGCGAGCACCATGATCATCTGGCGGCCTTCGATCTTCGATGGGAAGGATTCGACCACTGCCAGTTCACTCAGATCGTCACGGACGCGGTTAAGCACTTCCATACCAATCTGTTGGTGAGCCATTTCACGACCGCGGAAACGCAGTGTGATTTTAGCTTTATCACCCTCTTCCAGAAAGCGAACCAGGCTGCGGAGTTTTACCTGATAGTCGCCATCATCGGTACCAGGTCGGAATTTGATTTCCTTGACCTGAATAACTTTTTGCTTCTTCTTCTGTTCCTTAGAAGATTTGCTTTTTTCGTAGAGGAATTTGCCGTAGTCCATAATTCGGCAAACAGGCGGTTCAGCATTAGGACTGATTTCAACTAAATCAACCCCAGCCTCCTCGGCTTTTTCTAAAGCTTCATTCAGACTGACAATACCTAGCTGCTCGCCGTCAATACCTGTCAGACGAACCTCAGTGGCACGAATTTCTCTGTTTATGCGATTAGGACGCGCCGGTTGAACTCTTTTTCCGCCTTTAATAACTCTATTCCTCTAGTTGATTAAGATTGCGACTGCGAATTTCGTTTTGCAGTTTTTCAATCAATTCGTTTACGTCCATGCTCCCCAGATCTTTGCCACGACGGGTACGAACGGCTACTTTGCCTGCTTCGACCTCTTTGTCGCCACAAACTAACATGTAAGGGACACGACGCAACGTGTGTTCACGGATTTTAAAGCCAATCTTCTCATTTCTCAAGTCCGCTTTTACACGAATGCCTGCATTTTGCAGTTTACGGGTCAATTCGTTAACGTAATCAGACTGTCCATCAGTGATATTCATCACCACTGCCTGTACCGGCGCAAGCCAGGTTGGGAAGAAGCCCGCAAATTCTTCGGTCAGGATACCAATAAAGCGTTCCATTGACCCGAGAATGGCACGGTGAATCATTACCGGCACCAGGCGTTCGTTACTTTCGCCGATATAAGACGCGTTCAGGCGTGATGGTAAAGAGAAGTCCAGCTGTACCGTGCCGCACTGCCATGCACGATCCAGGCAGTCATACAGGGTAAATTCAATTTTAGGGCCATAGAATGCACCCTCACCCGGTTGATAATCAAACGGAATATTATTTTCCTGCAGCGCTACGGCTAAATCCGCCTCTGCACGATCCCACATTTCGTCGGTGCCGATGCGTTTTTCCGGGCGGGTAGACAGCTTCACGACGATTTTTTCAAAACCGAAGGTGCTGTACATGTCATAAACCATACGGATGCAGCTGTTAACTTCATCACGAACCTGCTCTTCGGTACAGAAGACGTGAGCATCATCCTGGGTGAAGCCGCGAACGCGCATCAGGCCATGCAGCGCACCTGAAGGTTCGTTACGGTGGCAGCTGCCAAACTCAGCCATACGCAACGGCAGATCGCGGTAGGATTTCAGACCCTGGTTGAAGATCTGAACGTGCCCAGGGCAGTTCATTGGCTTGATGCAATATTCACGGTTCTCGGAAGAAGTGGTAAACATCGCGTCTTTATAGTTGTCCCAGTGGCCGGTTTTTTCCCACAGCACACGGTCCATCATGAACGGGCCTTTCACTTCCTGGTACTGGTACTCTTTGAGTTTGGAACGCACAAACACTTCCAGCTCGCGGAAAATAGTCCAGCCGTCATTGTGCCAGAATACCATACCAGGCGCTTCTTCCTGCATATGATACAGGTCGAGCTGCTTACCAATTTTGCGATGGTCACGCTTGGACGCTTCTTCCAGACGCTGCAGGTAGGCATTCAGCTGCTTCTTATCTGCCCACGCGGTGCCGTAGATACGCTGCAGCATTTTATTGTTGCTGTCGCCACGCCAGTAAGCGCCGGACGTTTTCTGCAGTTTGAAATGGTGGCAGAAACGCATATTAGGTACGTGCGGGCCACGGCACATATCAACATATTCTTCATGATGATACAGACCAGGCTTATCATCATGGCTGATGTTTTCATCAAGAATCGCCACCTTGTAGCTTTCGCCACGGTTGACGAAAGTTTCGCGAGCTTCATGCCAGCTCACCTTCTTCTTGATGACATCGTAATCTTTCTCAGCCAGCTCGTGCATACGCTTCTCGAGCAGCTCAAGATCTTCCTGCGTCAGCGTGTGGTCGATATCAACGTCGTAGTAAAAACCGTTGTCAATCACCGGGCCAATCGCCATTTTGGTGTGCGGCCACAGCTGTTTGATAGCATGACCCAACAGGTGGGCACATGAGTGGCGGAGGATCTCCAGGCCAGCTTCATCTTTCACCGTGATAATCGCGAGTTTGGCATCGTGCTCAATCAGATCGGATGCATCAACCAGTTCACCATCAACACGGCCTGCGATACACGCTTTTGCAAGGCCCGGACCGATGTCCAGTGCCACATCCAGCGGGCTAACGGCGTGGTCGTAATGGCGTTGGCTGCCATCAGGAAGAGTAATAACAGGCATTATAAGTCCTTATTCGCAGTGGTGACCCATACGCAAGATCACATGCAACATTTATTTTGCTTTAGTTTCAAATGGTTGTGTAGCCATCTCGCCTACAATTGCAAGGCCGACTGCACAATTTATGCGTGAGCATATAGGTCAGCTTCACGACGGCTGGCAATACTATCACTTTTAGGGGGGAATGTCGCGCTTTGCTGCCCGTGGCCGCTGACAAAACGATAATAGTAACCAGCTGTTTTATCTCTGTTTGGGTCTTATAAAAGCGGTGGAAATATTCATTGAATGCAGCCAGTGCATTTGTGATTAATAAGTTTTGCTAAAGGTTTCTTGCCGGGGTTAGTTTAATAATAGCGGGGCAAAATGGCAGATATACAAAACCGGGACTTATGCCCGGCCTTATTTTTCAGGTGACTTTCAAAGTGAGCGATCAATTATCAAGTCACCATCAACGATAATAAAGTCATTGTGATGAATTACGACCACTCACCCGCAACCAGGGTGTAGACATTAAATGCATCATCCATTGATTGCCCCGTAGATTGCGCGCCGGGCTGGATATTAGAACCGGCCTCAATGTCGCTCACCTGCCAGACGGCGGATGGCTCTGCTTGCGTAGCCGTAGGGGTTGCAGGAGCGGCTGCCAATGCGCCAAATGAAAGCACTGAAAGTGCAACAGCTACCGTAGTATATTTAATAGTTTTCATCTTCTTTATTCTCTTATTTAGTGGGCCGGCAAGTTATTTCCTCGCGACAAAATAAGACTAGATCCAGATCACACTTTTGACAAGGGCGTTTATTTATCAATTCGTGTCAAACAGAGAAAAAATATGACAAAACGGTAGAATAAGGAGAGATTATGGAGAAAAGTAAAATATATTACATTTTATTTAAAATAAAACTGAGGACCAAAATAATAATAGCACGCACCGATAAATTAAAACAATAAAGCCGGGAGGCCCGGCTTTACAGAGCGCCACAAAGAAGGAAAAGCCACGATTTTTCCTTCTTTGTCAGCAACCTCAGCAATTACATTTTATAACCGAGAGTCACGGCGGTACGTCTGTCGGTATGCTCAGGCGCCGACGCTGGAGGATTCGAGTTCCAGGTGACGTTATAACCCACCCGCAAACCGAAGTGCTCATTGATGGCGACTTCAAGCGCAGTCTCAGAGTTTACCGTGGTATCTTCGCTACCCAATACGGACACGCCCTGGATAAATTTCGCATTATCCGTCAGCTGCCAGTTGTAGATGCCTGATGCGTAGCCTAATGGCTGGGTTTTGTGGCCGCCATCAGAGTATTCGTCATAACGAACCCCCGGACCAAATTCCACACGCAGGCTATGCACCGGGCCGCTAAAGAACTGGCGGCCATAACCCGCAGTCAGCACATCACGCGCCTGGTAACCGTTATAACGGTCAGTTAACCAGCTCGCCTGGCCAAACAGATAATCGCTGTCCGTCATGTTGTAGCGGCTACGTCCGCCCAACGCATAAGTCTCAGAAGAGCGCTTATCGTTAGCAGAAGTATTGTTGGCATTCCCCCACAGTGACCATGCGGTCGCGGTGTTATACCAGGTCAGGTTGGAGTTAGCCGTCAGCGAGGAGCTGGTGGTGTTACCTGATTGAGCAAGGTAGCCCGCATTCAAATTACCTTCGAACGGCTTTTTGGCGGTAGCTGGGTCATCCATGACGGTGAAAACCGAATTATCTGCAATTGCAAAGTGACTCAATAGCGCACTTCCGGTCAGCAAAATTGCAGCCGGCACTGTTTTAACAAAATTCATTTCATCGCCCGTACAGCATAAAAAGAAACCCTCAAGGTTCCGGAATCTCTTCTGTGGATCAAATAATTATGAGCCAAGAAAGGTTACAAATTATAAAAAAGCCCGAATAACATAGCAATGGATTCTTGTTTCATTTTTTGAATAAGAGAGCTCTTAAAACATCTTTATTTTCATAAGCATAAGGGAGAACACCTTTTTACAAATCATTCTATAAATCATGGTGTTAATTCACATTCCTTGCCTGAATCGGTGCTACCCTTGATCCCAGAGCTAAATAAAGGAGGAGATATGACTCGTATTTATACGCTGACGCTGGCCCCCTCTCTGGATAGCGCCACTCTGACCGCACAAATTTATCCTGAAGGTAAACTGCGCTGCACCGCTCCGGTTTTTGAGCCCGGCGGTGGCGGCATTAACGTGGCCCGAGCAATATCCAATCTCGGCGGTCAGGCAACCGCAATATTCCCTGCTGGCGGCGCAACCGGAGAGCACCTTTGCGCACTATTATTAGATGAGCGCGTCGCCATTGATACCGTTGATGCCCATGACTGGACGCGCCAGAATCTGCATGTTTATGCGCAATCTACCGGTGAACAGTATCGCTTTGTGATGCCGGGTGCGGCACTCAGTGATGATGAATTCCGCCGCCTCGAAGAGAAAGTGTTGTCCGTTACGTCAGATTCGATACTGGTCGTCAGCGGTAGCCTCCCGCCGGGGATTGATGTTTCTAAACTGTGCGCATTAGTGCGGGCTGCGCAAAAATCGGGGATTCGCTGCATTATCGATAGCTCAGGCGAAGCGCTTAAGGCCGCGCTGGAGATCGGCAATATTGAACTGGTGAAGCCCAATCAAAAAGAGCTCGGCGCGTTAGTTAACCGCGATCTGACTCAGCCTGATGACGTGCGTAAGGCCGCACAAGAGATTATTGATAGCGGCAAAGCTAAGCGCGTGGTGGTTTCGCTGGGTCCACAAGGTGCACTTGGCGTTGATGCCGGCGGCTGTGTACAAGTTGTCCCACCGCCGTTGAAAAGCCAAAGCACCGTGGGTGCCGGCGACAGCATGGTGGGAGCCATGACGCTAAAACTTGCGCAAGACGCCCCGTTACTGGACATGGTGCGTTTCGGTGTTGCTGCGGGGAGTGCCGCAACGCTGAATCAGGGCACTCGCCTGTGCTCGCTGGAAAGCACGCAAAAAATCTACCACTACTTACGCAACTAGTGGATTCGACGGAAAACGGCGGCTTTGGCTGCGCCCGGAGTCGCCATTTCACGCAGATCAACTATGCTAAATCCTTCAGGATAACAATGAGGTGAGCCATGAGTAACGGAGATATCGCGCGCTATGTCGTGACATTAAAATTTAAGGAACACAATCTCACAGATGTTAACGAGTTGAATAACCATCTGACGCGCGGCGGTTTTTTACTCACCATGTCCGACGAGGAGGGAAAAATCCATGAGTTAGGTATCAATACCTTTGGCTTAATAAGCGCCCTACCGCAAACAGAAGTTGAAGAATTAGCCCGCGGCCTCGGTAAACTGGCTTTGGGCGTGGAGCCAGAAGTGTCCGTTACGACCTGGCAACAATGGCTGCAAGAGAGCCCGTAGACCTGTTTTCAATATCATGACCGGGGATGTGCGTCAGTTCGAAGTTTGACCCGGTTAACAGCGATAAGCTAATGATCTACCAGACAACCTGGGGAGAAGCATCATGTGGCAAGCCATTAGTCGGCTGTTAAGTGAACCACTCGGCACCGCAGAAATTGAACAACGCACGGAATTACCCGGCGGCGAAATTCATGCAGCCTGGCGCATTCACTATGCCGGTCATGAGATTTTTGTCAAAAGCGACGCGCGTGAAATGTTGCCTATCTTTACCGCCGAAGCCGACCAGCTTGAATTACTGTCGCGCAGTCATACCGTGCGGGTCCCCAAAGTCTGGGCGGTAGGCAGCGATCGTGATTACAGTTTCCTGCTGCTTGAATATATGCCAGCGAAACCGCTGGATGCGCACAACGCCTTTTTGCTCGGGCAGCAGCTGGCTCGTTTACATCAATGGAGCGACCAGCCGCAGTTCGGGCTGGATTTTGATAACGATCTTTCCACCACCCCGCAGCCCAACGCCTGGCAACGGCGCTGGTCAACCTTTTTTGCCGAGCAGCGCATTGGCTGGCAGCTAGAACTGGCGGCAGAAAAAGGCATCCAGTTTGGCGATATCGATTCGATAGTCGACTTTGTCCATCAAAGCCTCGCCTCCCACCAGCCGCAGCCCTCTTTGTTGCACGGTGATTTGTGGTCAGGGAATTGCGCCATGGGGCCGGATGGGCCGTTTATTTACGACCCGGCCTGCTACTGGGGCGACCGGGAGTGCGATCTGGCGATGTTGCCCTGGCACCCGGATCAGCCGCCGCAAATCTACGATGGCTACCAGTCCGTCTCCCCGCTTCCCCTCGATTTCCTCCAGCGTCAGCCAATTTATCAGCTCTATACTCTGTTTAACCGGGCCATATTGTTTGGTGGCCAGCACTTAGTGGTGGCACAAAAAGCGCTCGACCGCGTGCTGGCAGCATAGCGCAGGCGCCACTCCCGTATCAGGATCGGGAGTGGCGTTTTGCTAGATAAAACCCAGCAGCGAAAAGCAGAAGTAGCCGATAACGATAATCACGATCGGTAAAATATAGAGCGGGAAAATTTGCAGGAAAATGGTGTGGCGCGGCACCACGATTTTTGCATCGATCTGCGCTTTGGTTAATCCTTCCGGGCCTTTGGCCTGTTCCAGAATCAAGCGATCCTGCACCCCCTCACGCAGAAACTTCGTCTGGCGACTCATTCGGGCGCCGGAAGCCTGTAACGCAAGGCCAATGAATATCAGCGCGTAGATTGCCCAAAACAAGATGTTTGCCTGCTGGTGAAAGTCAGGCTGCGGCGAGTTGTACCAGAAAAAATTTAAAAAGGGCGTATTAAAACGCATCATCTCAATCATTACATGCGCAAAATCCAGCAACACTGCATTTATGCCCGTCTGTTTTTCGCTATGTTGATAGATAAACTTCAGCGTTGAAATCAGTGTAGAAATTAGCGCCGGGATGAAAATCACCCAGCCAGCCACACGTTTAAGTACGGCAATGCGTCCAGCTTGTTGATACGTCATTCTTTCCCCTTGTTTGAGACGTCGCTTGCACGCTCAAAGTTTACCTTGTCCCATGTGATTTCGCCTGAGCTTTACGGGCGATTTTCATAAAGCGGTGGCATCATCGGATAAATCCAGCTATTGATTAAAGAGATTATTTTTCCGCTACATATGACAGGAGTCGATCAATGGCTGTTACTCGCCAAATTTTAGCTGCAATTTTTGATATGGACGGTTTGCTGGTTGATTCAGAGCCGTTATGGGACGAAGCAGAACTGGAGGTACTGGCGAGCATTGGGGTAGATATTTCCCGCCGTGGCGAACTCCCGGACACCCTCGGTTTACGTATCGATCTGGTCGTTGATTTGTGGTTTGCCCAACAGCCGTGGAACGGCCCAACGCGTGAAGAAGTGACGCAGCGTATCATTACCCGGACGATGACTTTAGTTGAGAAAAAGCGCCCTGTCTTACCAGGCGTGCGCGAAGCGGTTGTTTTATGTAAGGCCCAGGGGCTAAAAGTAGGATTAGCCTCGGCCTCGCCTCTGCATATGCTGGAGCGCGTGCTGGAGATGCTTAGCCTGCGTGACCAGTTTGATGCCATCGCTTCAGCTGAGCGCCTGCCCTACAGCAAGCCGCATCCGCAGGTTTATCTGGATGCCGCCGCGAAACTTGGGGTCGATCCGCTGACCTGTGTCACGCTTGAGGATTCGGTAAATGGCATGATTGCCACTAAAGCTGCGCGCATGCGTTCTATTGTGGTTCCCGCGGCAGAAAACCGTGACGATGCTCGCTGGTGCCTGGCAAATGTCAAACTGTCATCGCTGGTGGAATTGCGTGCTGAACATCTGATTGGCTGAGTGCAAAAGGTGCGGGACTCCCCGCACTTTTTCTCAAAACCCCACCCATGTCAAAAATTTCAAAACGATATTTCAAAAAAAATTGAATTTCCGTTAACCCCTCTCTACTCTTTATTCATACGCGCAAAATGCGCTTTTCCGGATACCGGGGTAACTATGATTCTCGATGCTTTTAATCTGCAGGGCAAAGTCGCTATTGTCACCGGTTGCGATACCGGGCTGGGCCAGGGAATGGCGATTGGCCTTGCTGAGGCTGGTTGTGACATCGTTAGCGTGAACAGCAAAATTCCTCATGAGACGGCGCAAAAAGTGCAGAGTCTGGGCCGCCGGTTTATGGCTATTCAGGCCGATCTTAGCCAGCACGACGTTATCCCTGGGATTATCGAGGAGGCGATCGCCGGGATGGGCAGGATCGATATTCTGGTGAATAACGCCGGTACCATTCGCCGTGAGGATGCGCTGGAGTTCAGCGAGAAAAACTGGGACGACGTGATGAATCTGAATATTAAGTCGGTCTTCTTCCTCTCGCAGGCGGTAGCCAAACAGTTTATTAAGCAGGGCAGCGGCGGCAAGATTATTAATATCGCCTCCATGCTTTCTTTCCAGGGCGGAATTCGCGTTCCTTCCTATACCGCATCGAAAAGTGCGGTGCTTGGCGTGACCCGCCTGTTGGCAAACGAATGGGCGCAGCACAAGATTAATGTCAATGCTATCGCGCCGGGCTATATGGCGACCAACAATACCCAGCAGCTACGCGATGATGAAGCGCGTAGCCAGGAAATTCTCGGCCGCATTCCCGCAGCCCGCTGGGGGTCACCAGCCGATCTGCAAGGGCCGGTGGTTTTCCTCGCTTCCAGCGCCTCAGATTATGTCAATGGCTACACTCTGGCGGTGGACGGCGGCTGGCTTGCCCGCTAGCAGCACCGCCGGGTAACCGGCGGTTGCAAAATGTTACGCCGTCACCTCTTCCGTCTACTGTATAAAATCCCTATACTGTATGAATCGACAGTTTTCATCCAGGTAGTATCATGACGGCGGAAGGCCACCTTCTTTTTTCCATCGCCTGCGCAGTATTCGCCAAAAACGCCGAACTCACGCCGGTACTTGCTCAGGGAGACTGGTGGCACATTGTGCCTTCCGCTATCCTGACCTGCCTGTTGCCCGATATTGACCATCCAAAGTCGTTTCTGGGCCAGCGCGTTCCCTGGGTGGCGAAACCTATCGCCCGCGCCTGCGGCCATCGGGGCTTTACCCATAGCTTGCTTGCGGTGTTTGCCGCCCTGGCATTGTTCTATCTTAAGGTCCCTGAAAGCTGGGTGATCCCCGCCGATGCGCTACAGGGAATGGTGCTGGGCTATCTGAGCCATATTCTGGCGGATATGCTCACCCCCGCAGGCGTGCCGCTGCTGTGGCCATGCCGCTGGCGCTTTCGTTTTCCGCTAGTCAGGCCGCAAAAAGGCAACCAGTTGGAACGTGCTTTATGCATGGTGCTGTTTGGCCTGGCAGTGTGGATGCCGCAAAGTTTGTCCGATAACAGCGCCGTCCGTTGGTCATCCCAGGTGATAATTTCCATGCAAACCACCTTCAGCAGTCTGTTAAATCACCATTCAGCACAATAATTAGCCGTAATAACTCAAAATGTAATAATCAATTCCTTTTGAATATAAGGGCCGTTCTAAGCTTCTGGTACGATTTACCCGATAAAGGTGGCAATCAGTCCATCTGTTTAAAATACACACAGGAGATACGGGGATGAATTTTCCACTTATAGCGAACGTTATTGTGTTCGTTATTCTGCTGCTGTTGCTGGCGCAAACGCGTCACAAACAGTGGAGTCTGGCAAAGAAGGTGCTGCTTGGTTTGGCCATCGGCGTGGTATTCGGCCTTGCGCTGCATACCGTTTATGGTGCCAACAGTCCGGTACTGAAACAGTCTATCCAGTGGTTTAACATCGTGGGTAACGGCTACGTCCAGCTGTTGCAAATGATCGTCATGCCATTAGTCTTCGCCTCGATTCTGAGCGCGGTTGCCCGCCTGCACAATGCCTCTTCGCTGGGTAAAATCAGCTTCCTGACGATCGGGACTTTACTCTTTACTACCCTGATTGCGGCGCTGGTCGGCGTGTTGGTCACCAACCTGTTTGGTCTGACCGCAGAAGGCCTGGTGCAGGGCACTGCTGAATCCGCGCGTTTAAACGCTATTGAAACCACCTACGTGGGTAAAGTGGCTGACCTGAACGTACCGCAGCTGATCCTTTCCTTCGTGCCGAAAAACCCGTTTGCCGACCTGACCGGTGCCAACCCGACTTCGATCATCAGCGTGGTGATTTTCGCCGCCTTCCTCGGCGTCGCCGCCCTGAAATTGCTGAAAGACGATGCGCCAAAAGGCGAACGCGTTCTGGTGGCGATTGATACGCTGCAAAGCTGGGTGATGAAGCTGGTGCGCCTGGTCATGCAGCTGACGCCATACGGCGTGCTGGCGCTGATGACCAAAGTGGTTGCCGGTTCAAACCTGCAGGACATCATTAAGCTCGGTAGTTTTGTGGTGGCCTCCTACCTCGGCCTGGCAATCATGTTCGGCGTTCATGCGATACTGCTGGCCGTCAATGGCGTCAGCCCGCTGAAATACTTCCGTAAAGTTTGGCCGGTTCTGACCTTTGCCTTCACCAGCCGCTCCAGCGCAGCAAGTATTCCATTGAACGTTGAAGCGCAGACGCGCCGTCTGGGCGTTCCGGAATCTATCGCAAGCTTTGCCGCATCTTTCGGGGCCACTATCGGCCAGAACGGCTGTGCCGGTCTGTATCCAGCAATGCTCGCGGTGATGGTCGCGCCAACCGTGGGGATTAACCCGCTGGACCCGGTTTGGATCGCAACCCTGGTGGGTATCGTCACCGTCAGTTCCGCAGGCGTTGCCGGCGTTGGCGGCGGGGCAACCTTCGCCGCGCTGATCGTTCTGCCAGCCATGGGTCTGCCGGTAACGCTGGTGGCATTGCTGATCTCCGTTGAGCCACTCATTGATATGGGCCGTACCGCGCTGAACGTTAGCGGTTCCATGACAGCCGGCACGATAACCAGCCAGCTGATGAAACAAACCGATAAAGAATTGCTTAACAGCGATGACGAAGCCGAGCTGGCGCATCGCTAATTCGTAGCAAAACTCACGCACGCTCTGCGGCAATAAACGGCTCCTGTAACAGGGAGCCGTTTTTATTTCTAAATGAATACCACGTCCTATGGACGTGGTAATACCAAGTGAACATGCATCAGGAATGTGCAATGTCTTCCTCGACGAATATCAATTTCTTTTGTCATAGGCCAAAAATATCATCTTCCATATGAAACGACTACAAGCCTTCAAATTCCAGTTAAGACCTAATGGTCAGC
>NZ_RPOH01000090.1 GCF_003818135.1 Buttiauxella warmboldiae
TTTGTCATCAGTCTGAACCGGGCAAGCCCGGTTTTTTTCATCTTTTACGCATCAGACTCGTGCGATCGATAAACTGATGTGTTTGTGGATCATAGTAGCGAGATGGCCAGATCTCCCAGGGCGAAGTTTCCAGGGCCTGAGCGATGATCAATTCACCTTTTGGCCATGGACGCGTTAACGCATTTGCCAGCGTCGACGAACTCAGTCCCGCTTTTCGGGATTCCGCCGCCAGTGATGTTCCGCGTTTACGCAGCCCTGCAATAATATCTGCCGGGTGCCAGTCAGTAGTTTTACTTTCCATGTTCCTCCCCTGTAACCGTATCATTTTACCGGTTGACTCAACGGAGGTTATAGCACAATAAATAGCCAAAAAGCTCCAGAAAATAGTTTAAAAAATCAAATCTGTGTTAACCCACACAAAGTCACTGAAAATCAATGAAAGCAATAGGCTATGTGATGTGATGCCGGAAGGGGAATTGCAGTTACTGGAAACTTAGCGCGCCTTTAAGCGGCGCGCTAAAGAGATTAACGATCGCGTTGCACCGCCATATGAGCCAGCGCAATTAAGGCGGTTTTATACTCGCTTTCAGGCAAAATGCTCAGTGCGGCAATCGCTTTATCCGCTTCTTGTTCTGCCCGCAGCTGGGTCCATGCCAGGGAGCCGCAGGCCGCCATCGCTTCTAACACCGGCTGCAGCAAATGACGCCCGTTACCTTGTTCAATGGCTTCGCGAATCATTTTTCCCTGCTCCGGGCTACCGTTACGCATCGCGTGCAGCAGAGGGAGCGTCGGCTTGCCTTCGTTAAGGTCATCGCCCACATTTTTACCCAATGTCTGTCCATCGGCGCTGTAATCGAGAAGATCGTCGATAAGCTGGAAAGCGGTGCCTAAATAGCGGCCATAATCCTGCAGCGCTCGTTCCTGTTCTGCCGTGGCACCGGCTAAAATACCCGAGCACTGGGCCGCCGCTTCGAACAGGCGCGCGGTTTTGCTGTAAATCACCCGCATGTAGCTCTCTTCGGTAATATCGGGGTCATTGCAGTTCATTAATTGCAGAACTTCACCTTCGGCAATCACGTTCACCGCTTCGGACATCACCTCAAGCACCTTGAGCGAGCCGAGCTGCGTCATCATCTGGAAGGCGCGGGTATAAATAAAATCACCCACCAGCACGCTGGCGGCATTACCAAACGCCGCGTTGGCGGTTGCTTTGCCGCGGCGCATATCTGATTCATCGACAACGTCATCATGCAGCAGGGTTGCGGTGTGGATAAATTCAATGAGGGCCGCAATATGGATATGCGCATTGCCCTGATAACCGAGGGTACGGGCCGCCAGTACCGCAATCATCGGACGGATACGTTTACCGCCGCCGCTGACGATGTAATACCCTAACTGATTGATCAACTGAACATCTGAATTCAACTGTTCAAGGATGACCGCATTCACTCCCGCCATATCTTGCGCGGTTAACTCATTAATTTTTTCTAAATTCATCGCAAAAGTCTGGCTTCATGTCCTGTTTACCACATGTCTTAACGGAATCACGTGAGGGTAGAGGAGTGATAATGTAGTACAGATTGTACTGAAAAAACGAGGCAGATAAACGGCTGGTGTGAGGTTGCGTTTTTTTTCTACTCTGTTTCATGAGAGGGCTTGTCAAAGGCTCCGCTTTTGCGTAATATTCGCGCCCTATTGTGAATATTTATAGCGCCACCTGAAACATACATAGGGTGCGTGCGGAAAGCGGAGTTTTATATGTACGCGGTTTTCCAAAGTGGTGGTAAACAACACCGAGTAAGCGAAGGTCAAACCATTCGCCTGGAAAAGCTGGACATCGCAACTGGCGAAGCTGTTGAGTTTGCTGAAGTGCTGATGATCGCTAACGGTGAAGAAATCAAAATCGGCGTTCCTTTCGTCGATGGCGGCGTAATCAAAGCTGAAGTTGTTGCTCATGGTCGTGGCGAGAAAATTAAGATTGTTAAGTTTCGTCGTCGTAAACACTACCGTAAGCAGCAGGGTCATCGTCAGTGGTTCACTGATGTGAAAATCACCGGCATCAGCGCTTAATACAGGGGAGCATATTAAATGGCACATAAAAAGGCTGGCGGCTCTACTCGTAACGGTCGCGATTCCGAAGCTAAACGTCTGGGCGTAAAACGTTTCGGCGGTGAAGCAGTTCTGGCAGGCAGCATTATCGTTCGTCAACGTGGGACTAAATTCCACGCGGGTACCAACGTAGGTTGCGGCAAAGATCATACTCTGTTCGCTTTGACTGACGGTAAAGTTAAGTTCGAAGTTAAAGGTCCGAAAAACCGTAAGTTCATCAGCATCGTTGCTGAATAAGTTTTTCGCGTCCCGGTAACGGATGAGAGCCCCGCAACACGTTGCGGGGCTTTTTACATTCTGCGACCGGTAAATTAAATTGGCGCAGGGAAGTGGGTGATGAAACAGCAGGCAGGCATTGGCATTCTCCTCGCGCTGACGACAGCGGTTTGCTGGGGGGCATTGCCGATAGCGATGAAGCAGGTACTGACGGTAATGGAACCGCCGACGGTGGTCTTTTATCGCTTCCTGATGGCAAGCGTGGGGCTGGGCAGTATCCTGGCCTGGCGCGGAAAATTGCCGCCGTTACGCCTGTTCCGCAAGCCTCGTTGGCTGGTATTACTCGCCATTGCCACCGGGGGCTTATTCGGCAACTTTTTGCTGTTCAGTTCCTCATTGCAGTACCTGAGCCCGACGGCATCCCAGGTGATTGGCCAGCTTTCCCCGGTGGGAATGATGGTGGCCAGCGTCGTTGTGCTCAAAGAGAAGATGCGCGGCACGCAGGTTATCGGGGCCATCATGTTACTTAGCGGGCTGGTGATGTTTTTTAATACCAGCCTGATAGAAATTTTTACCCGCCTGACTGATTACACCCTTGGGGTGATATTCGGCGTGCTGGCGGCGACAGTGTGGGTCACCTATGGTGTGGCGCAGAAGGTATTATTACGCCGCCTGGCCTCGCAACAGATCCTCTTTTTACTGTACACTTTATGTACTCTTGCGCTTTTGCCGCTGGCTCAGTGGGATAAAATTTTCCTGCTCAGCGACGGGCAACTGGCGTGTTTAGTTTTCTGTGGCCTGAATACACTGGTTGGGTATGGGGCACTGGCAGAAGCCATGGCACGGTGGCAGGCGGCACAGGTTAGCGCCATTATTACGTTAACCCCGCTGTTTACTTTGCTGTTTTCAGATTTATTAGCGTTAGCCTGGCCCGATTTCTTCGCCATGCCGTCACTTAACCTTATCGGTTATCTCGGTGCGTTCGTCGTGGTTGCAGGTGCAATGTATTCAGCCATTGGTCACCGTCTTTGGGGACGCTGGCGCAAAACCGAAGCTGTTCTTCCAGTACAACGTTCGGGCGAATGATTTACGGAGAAGTGAAATGAAGTTTGTTGATGAAGCAACGATCCTGGTCGTAGCAGGTGATGGCGGTAACGGCTGCGTTAGCTTCCGTCGTGAAAAATATATTCCCAGAGGCGGCCCGGACGGGGGGGATGGCGGTGATGGCGGTGATGTGTGGCTTGAGGCCGATGAGAACCTCAATACCCTGATCGACTACCGCTTTGAAAAATCTTTCCGCGCTGAACGTGGTCAAAATGGCCAGAGCCGTGACTGTACCGGTAAACGTGGTAAAGACATTACCGTTAAGGTCCCTGTAGGGACGCGCGTTATCGACCAGGGCACGGGCGAGACCATGGGTGATATGACCCAGCATGGTCAGAAACTGATGGTCGCTAAGGGCGGCTGGCACGGTCTGGGTAACACCCGTTTCAAATCCTCCGTGAACCGTACGCCACGTCAGAAAACCATGGGTACGCCTGGTGAGAAGCGTGATATTCAGCTGGAATTGCTGCTGCTGGCTGACGTAGGGATGCTGGGCTTGCCGAATGCCGGTAAATCGACGTTTATCCGCTCTGTCTCTGCGGCGAAACCAAAAGTTGCGGACTATCCGTTTACTACATTGATTCCAAGCCTTGGCGTTGTTCGTATGGATAACGAGAAGAGCTTTGTGATTGCCGATATCCCGGGCTTGATTGAAGGCGCGGCCGAAGGCGCAGGTCTTGGTATCCGCTTCCTGAAACACCTTGAGCGCTGTCGCGTGCTGCTGCACCTCATCGATATCGCGCCTATTGATGAATCCGATCCGGTTGAAAATGGCCGAGTTATCATTGGCGAGTTGGAAAAATACAGCGAGAAACTGGCCGAGAAGCCACGCTGGCTGGTCTTCAACAAATGCGATTTGATGAGCAAAGAAGATGCCGAAGCGCGGGCAAAAGAAATTGCCACCGCAATGGGCTGGGAAGAGAAATACTACCTGATCTCTGCGGTTAACCGCGAAGGCGTCAACGCGCTGTGCTGGGATGTGATGGACTTTATCATCGCTAACCCGAAAATTGCCGAGCTGCAGCCCGTTGCTCCTGAGAAAGTCGAGTTTATGTGGGATGACTATCATCAGCAGCAGCTTGACGCCGTGGAAGCGGAAGAAGACGAAGACTGGGATGACGACTGGGATGAAGATGACGACGAAGGCGTCGAATTCATCTACCAGAAGTAAGACGTTATCTGCAGCGGGGCCGGACATGTTCCGGCCTTTTTTATGGACGATTTACCCGGCTGATAACCACAAAGAAGGGAAAACCACGCTTTTTCCTTCTTTGTCAGCAATCTCATTTACTGGTTTTGCGCAGGTATCCAGCAACTGGCCTGCAGGCCCACGCCCTGAGGGCCGCTATCCAGGGCTAACCTGCCATGGTGGAGCTGAACAATGCGCTGCACAATATTCAGCCCCAGCCCGCTGCCACCGTAGCGTTGATCCAGACGGCGGAAGGGATCGGTTATCGTCTGGCGATGTTCTTCGTCAATACCTGGTCCCTGGTCGGAAACCCCCAGCATTGCGCCATTTCCCTGAGTCACTAATGACACCGTGATGGTGCTTTCTGTTGGACTATAGCGGAATGCATTTTCCATCAGGTTCCGTAACATTAGGCGAAGCAGCACTGCATCTCCTTGCACCATATCAGTACTTTCGTTTGGCCAGATAATGTTTTGCCCACGCAGGGCAACCATCTCTTCCATTTCCATTTTGAGCGGTGAAATAATATCGCGATACCAGTTCAGCGTATCGTAATGGCCGCTCGCCAGCGCCTGTCCGGCGCGTGCGAGCATCAGCAATTGCTCAATGGTGTGCATTAGCCGATCGATGCGCTCCAGCAGCATAGGGGCTTGCTGAACGCCGGAATTGGCCATGAGTTCAAGGTGCAAACGCAGCCCTGCGAGCGGCGTGCGTAATTCATGGGCGGCATCGGCAGTAAATAATCGCTCCTGCTGAATGGTATGGTCCAGGCGTGCCAGCAGCTGGTTTAGGGAATTGGTAACGGCAACCATCTCTTCCATATCCGAATACATCGGCAAAGGCGTCAGGTTGTCGGCAGAACGGTTAGCCAGGCTGGTGCGCAGGCGATTGAGCGGTTGAGTAATCCAGGTGATGGCCCAGAAGGAGAAAAATAAGGTTCATCGCGCTTTACCGGGGAACGCTGCTTTTATCTTCATAAAAAAGTAGTCGTTATCCCGGTATCCATATGCCATCCTTTTTATCACTTTGATCCTGTTGTTCATTCCCTCCAGCACGCTGGTATTCAGACGATGTGTGGCACTGGCGATTATTCCGCTCATGTAGCCTTTCAGCTTCTCCGCGAACTGCTGTAGCGCCTTTATGCCACTTTCCTGTGACTGCCTGTACCACTCATTCCAGCGACGCTGTGCGACTTTCTTATCCGGGGCATACCACAGCTCTTTCAGGCGCTTTTCATCACCATACACCGTATTTAACGGCTGGTTTGCCTCCCAGTAACTCGGCCAGTTTCACTTCATGACCCTCCGGCAGATTTTCCGGATTACGCAACAGCAGCCAGCGACTGCGTTTAATCACCTTCCGTGCTTTTTTGTTATCCCGTAACTGATTCGCCTGATCGACCCGTACTCTGTCGATA
>NZ_RPOH01000091.1 GCF_003818135.1 Buttiauxella warmboldiae
GTCATGCCTGGTGACAACATTCAAATGGTTGTTACCCTGATCCACCCAATCGCAATGGACGACGGTCTGCGTTTCGCAATCCGTGAAGGCGGCCGTACTGTAGGCGCGGGTGTTGTTGCTAAAGTTATCGCTTAATTACTGATAACATTTGACGCAACACGCAAGAAAAGGGCATCATTTGATGCCCTTTTTGTACGCTCTCTGCCCAGAACCTGGCTCATCAGTGATTTTTTATTCATAATCATTGCTGAGACAGGCTCTGAAGAAGGCGTTATACCGAATAGTGCCTGAAAAATAGCCATTCGGTTTGGTTTTGCCTCGCATATGCGGGGCAAAAATGTTTGTCTGAATTTATTGTGACGGGTTGGTTTATGAGTGCGAATACCGAAGCTCAAGGAAGCGGGCGCGGCCTGGAAGCGATGAAATGGCTGGCAGTTGCTGCTCTGCTGATTGTGGCTATCGTGGGCAACTACATTTATCGTGATGTCTCTGTGCCTCTGCGTGCCCTGGCCGTGGTTGTGCTGATTGCTGCAGCGGGTGGTGTCGCGCTGTTTACGACCAAAGGCAAAGCGACTGTCGCTTTCGCCCGCGAAGCGAGAACCGAAGTTCGTAAAGTGATTTGGCCAACTCGCCAGGAGACTTTACACACCACCTTAATCGTGGCGGCAGTTACGGCCGTAATGTCACTGATTTTGTGGGGGCTGGATGGTATTCTCGTCCGCCTGGTTTCTTTTATTACTGGCCTGAGGTTCTGAGATGTCTGAAGCCCCTAAAATGCGCTGGTACGTCGTTCAGGCGTTTTCCGGTTTTGAAGGCCGCGTAGCAACATCGCTGCGTGAGCATATCAAATTGCACAACATGGAAGAGTTGTTTGGTGAAGTCATGGTTCCGACCGAAGAAGTGGTCGAAATCCGTGGCGGCCAACGTCGCAAAAGCGAACGTAAATTCTTCCCGGGCTATGTTCTGGTCCAGATGGTTATGAATGACGCAAGCTGGCACTTAGTGCGTAGCGTTCCACGCGTAATGGGATTCATTGGCGGGACTTCTGACCGTCCGGCGCCAATCAGCGATAAAGAAGTTGATGCGATTATGAACCGCCTGCAGCAGGTGGGTGATAAGCCGCGTCCGAAAACGCTGTTTGAGCCAGGCGAGATGGTACGCGTCAGCGATGGCCCGTTTGCCGACTTTAACGGCGTAGTTGAAGAAGTCGATTACGAAAAGAGCCGCCTGAAGGTTTCTGTATCTATCTTCGGTCGTGCTACGCCGGTTGAGCTTGATTTTGCTCAGGTAGAGAAAGCCTGATAATCAGGTTGTAAAAGCAGCGATTATTCGTTGCACAAGGCGCGAGATTGAACTACAATTTCGCGCCTTTTGTTTTTACGGGTCTGGTACGCGTAAAACGATTTATTCACGGGGAGCCTTCATTGTGGAAGGCGTTATAACCCACTAGAGGAAATTAAGATGGCTAAGAAAGTACAAGCCTACGTCAAGCTGCAGGTTGCAGCTGGTATGGCGAACCCAAGTCCACCAGTTGGTCCAGCTCTGGGTCAGCAAGGTGTGAACATCATGGAATTCTGTAAAGCGTTTAACGCCAAAACTGAATCCCTGGAGAAAGGTCTGCCAACTCCGGTTGTTATTACCGTTTACGCTGACCGTTCTTTCACTTTCGTTACTAAAACTCCACCGGCTGCTGTTCTGTTGAAGAAAGCTGCGGGTATCAAGTCTGGTTCCGGTAAGCCGAACAAAGACAAAGTGGGTAAAGTAACCCGTGCTCAGGTGCGTGAAATCGCAGAAACCAAAGCTGCGGACATGACTGGTTCTGACGTTGAAGCGATGACTCGCTCCATCGAAGGTACTGCTCGTTCCATGGGCCTGGTAGTGGAGGATTAAGAAATGGCTAAACTGACCAAGCGCATGCGCGTGATCCGTGACAAAGTTGATGCAACTAAACAGTATGACATCAACGAAGCCGTTGCTCTGCTCAAAGAGCTGGCCACTGCGAAATTCGTAGAAAGCGTTGACGTTGCTGTAAACCTCGGCATCGACGCGCGTAAATCTGACCAGAACGTTCGTGGTGCAACTGTACTGCCGCACGGTACTGGCCGTTCAGTTCGCGTAGCCGTATTTGCCCAAGGCCCTAACGCTGAAGCAGCTAAAGCTGCTGGCGCTGAGCTGGTAGGTATGGAAGATCTGGCTGACCAGATCAAAAAAGGCGAAATGAACTTCGACGTGGTTATCGCATCTCCAGATGCAATGCGCGTTGTTGGCCAACTGGGCCAGGTTCTGGGTCCACGTGGCCTGATGCCTAACCCGAAAGTGGGTACCGTAACGCCTAACGTTGCCGAAGCGGTTAAGAACGCTAAAGCGGGTCAGGTTCGTTACCGTAACGACAAAAACGGCATCATTCACACCACCATCGGTAAAGTGGATTTTGACACTGACAAACTGAAAGAAAACCTGGAAGCTCTGCTGGTTGCGCTGAAAAAAGCGAAACCATCTCAGGCGAAAGGCGTTTTCATTAAGAAAGTTAGCCTGTCTACCACTATGGGTGCAGGTGTTGCGATCGACCAGTCTGGTCTGAGCGCAGTAGTGAACTAAGATTCACTGCTTTACGCGGGCGTTCGATTAGTCTAAAATCTTACGCCCGTTGCCTTGCTTGCGAGGCACACAGAATTTTCGGTTGGAGCCTGGCCTTATCCAGGCCTCCGTCCAAGACCGCAGGAGTTTCGCAAGAAACTTAATTTCCTGCGTAGACGGTGACAGAACCTGAAGAATATTTTGATAGTCTTTGGCTTGTTTCTGCTCACCGTATGTCGACGTTCATCATCGTTTTGGTGATGAATGAAGTGAGTTCCGGGGGATAACCCCGGCTAATATCCAGGAGCAAAGCTAATGGCTTTAAATCTTCAAGACAAACAAGCGATTGTTGCTGAAGTCAGCGAAGTAGCCAAAGGTGCGCTGTCTGCGGTTGTTGCGGATTCCCGTGGCGTTACCGTAGATAAAATGACTGAACTGCGTAAAGCAGGTCGTGAAGCTGGCGTTTACATGCGTGTTGTTCGTAACACCCTGCTGCGCCGCGTTGTTGAAGGGACTCAGTTTGAGTGCCTGAAAGACACGTTTGTTGGTCCAACCTTGATTGCATATTCTATGGAACACCCGGGCGCTGCTGCTCGTCTGTTCAAAGATTTCGCTAAAGCGAATGCAAAATTTGAGGTTAAAGCTGCAGCCTTTGAAGGTGAGCTGATCCCGGCGGCCCAGATCGATCGCCTGGCAACTCTGCCAACTTACGAAGAAGCAATCGCACGCCTGATGGCAACCATGAAAGAAGCCTCTGCAGGCAAACTGGTTCGCACTCTGGCTGCTGTACGCGATCAGAAAGAAGCGGCTTAATAGCACTTTTCTTTCTCACGCATTTGCTTACGTATAAACTTATTCTGATTTTCAGGAACAATTGTTATGTCTATCACTAAAGATCAAATCATTGAAGCAGTTGCAGCTATGTCTGTAATGGATGTTGTTGAACTGATTTCTGCAATGGAAGAAAAATTCGGCGTTTCTGCTGCTGCCGCTGTAGCTGTTGCTGCAGGCCCAGCTGAAGCTGCTGAAGAAAAAACTGAGTTCGACGTTATTCTGAAAGCTGCTGGCGCTAACAAAGTTGCCGTCATCAAAGCAGTACGTAGCGCAACTGGTCTGGGCTTGAAAGAAGCTAAAGACCTGGTTGAATCCGCTCCAGCTGCGCTGAAAGAAGGCGTGAGCAAAGATGACGCAGAAGCTCTGAAAAAATCTCTGGAAGAAGCTGGCGCTGAAGTTGAAGTTAAATAAGCCAACCCTTCCGGTTGCAGCCTGAGAAATTAGGCTGATGGCTGGTGACTTTTTAGTCACCAGCCTTTTTGCGCTGTAGGGTACCAGTAGCGTTTCACACTGTTTGACTGCTGGTCTCCTTTCAATGTTTGTCTCTATCTACGCCTTAATATACTACGACTTTCTACGCCGGGAGTTCCGGGGTAAAGCGTGGCGAAATGGTTTAAGAGTGATAGAAACAGGTATTGCGGAAAGTGTTCCACTTTCCGGTCCACAAAATAGTGTTGCACAAACTGTCCCCTTGTCGGGCAGATGGGTCGACTTGTCAGCGAGCTGAGGAACCCTATGGTTTACTCCTATACCGAGAAAAAACGTATTCGTAAGGATTTTGGAAAGCGTCCACAAGTTTTGGACATTCCTTATCTCCTTTCTATCCAGCTTGACTCGTTCCAGAAGTTCATCGAGCAAGATCCTGAAGGTCAGTACGGTCTGGAAGCGGCTTTCCGTTCCGTGTTCCCTATTGCCAGCTACAGCGGTAACTCTGAGCTGCAATACGTGAGCTATCGTCTGGGTGAGCCGGTATTTGACGTTAAAGAATGTCAGATCCGCGGCGTGACCTATTCCGCTCCCCTGCGCGTTAAACTGCGTCTGGTGATCTACGAGCGTGAAGCGCCGGAAGGCACCGTTAAAGATATTAAAGAACAAGAAGTCTACATGGGTGAAATTCCACTCATGACGGATAACGGCACCTTCGTTATTAACGGTACTGAGCGCGTTATCGTTTCTCAGCTGCACCGTAGCCCAGGCGTGTTCTTTGATAGTGACAAAGGTAAAACCCACTCTTCAGGGAAGGTGCTGTATAACGCACGTATCATCCCTTACCGTGGTTCCTGGCTGGATTTCGAATTCGACCCGAAAGACAACCTGTTCGTGCGTATCGACCGTCGCCGTAAACTCCCTGCGACCATCATTCTGCGCGCATTGCAGTACACCACTGAGCAGATCCTCGATCTGTTCTTTGAAAAAGTTAATTTTGAAATCCGTGACAACAAGCTGCAGATGGAATTGATTCCGGAGCGCCTGCGTGGCGAAACCGCATCATTTGACATCGAAGCTGACGGCAAGATTTATGTCGAAAAAGGCCGCCGTATTACCGCGCGCCATATTCGTCAGCTGGAAAAAGACGATATTAAGCTTATCGAAGTTCCGGTTGAATACATTGCTGGCAAAGTCGCGGCTAAAGACTACGTTGATGCATCGACTGGCGAACTTATTTGCCCGGCGAACATGGAACTGTCTTTGGATCTGTTAGCTAAGCTGAGCCAGTGTGGTCATAAGCGTATCGAAACGCTGTTTACCAACGACCTGGATCACGGCGCATACATTTCTGAGACCATCCGTGTCGACCCAACCAACGATCGCTTAAGCGCGCTGGTTGAAATCTATCGCATGATGCGTCCTGGCGAGCCACCAACTCGCGAAGCGGCTGAAAACCTGTTCGAGAACCTGTTCTTCTCCGAAGACCGTTATGACCTGTCTGCGGTTGGTCGTATGAAGTTCAACCGTTCCCTGCTGCGTGATGAGATCGAAGGTTCAGGTATCCTGAGCAAAGACGACATCATCCAGGTAATGCGTAAGCTTATCGGTATTCGTAACGGCCAGGGCGAAGTGGATGATATCGACCACCTCGGCAACCGTCGTATCCGTTCCGTAGGCGAAATGGCGGAAAACCAATTCCGCGTTGGCCTGGTACGTGTAGAGCGTGCGGTGAAAGAGCGTCTGTCTCTGGGCGATCTCGATACCCTGATGCCTCAGGATATGATCAACGCTAAGCCTATCTCTGCTGCGGTTAAAGAGTTCTTCGGTTCCAGCCAGCTGTCTCAGTTCATGGACCAGAACAACCCGTTGTCTGAGATTACGCACAAACGTCGTATCTCCGCACTCGGCCCGGGTGGTTTGACCCGTGAGCGTGCAGGCTTCGAAGTCCGTGACGTACACCCAACCCACTACGGTCGTGTATGTCCAATCGAAACCCCTGAAGGTCCGAACATCGGTCTGATCAACTCCCTGTCTGTTTATGCACAGACTAACGAATACGGCTTCTTAGAAACTCCGTATCGTCGCGTTGTTGACGGTGTTGTGACTGACGAGATTCATTACCTTTCTGCAATTGAAGAAGGTAACTACGTTATCGCTCAGGCGAACACCAACCTGGACGAAGAAGGCCGTTTCGTAGACGACCTCGTAACTTGCCGTAGCAAAGGCGAATCAAGCTTGTTCAGCAACGACCAGGTTGACTACATGGACGTTTCCACCCAGCAGGTGGTTTCCGTCGGTGCGTCCCTGATCCCGTTCCTGGAACACGATGACGCCAACCGTGCATTGATGGGTGCGAACATGCAACGTCAGGCCGTTCCAACTCTGCGTGCTGATAAGCCGCTGGTTGGTACTGGTATGGAACGTGCTGTTGCCGTTGATTCCGGTGTTACTGCAGTTGCTAAACGTGGTGGTACTGTTCAGTACGTGGATGCTTCTCGTATCGTTATCAAAGTTAACGAAGACGAAATGCTGGCTGGTGAAGCAGGCATCGACATCTACAACCTGACCAAATACACCCGTTCTAACCAGAATACCTGTATCAACCAGATGCCTTGTGTCTCTCTGGGTGAGCCAGTTGAACGTGGCGACGTGTTGGCAGACGGTCCGTCTACTGACCTCGGTGAACTGGCTCTTGGCCAGAACATGCGCGTAGCGTTCATGCCGTGGAACGGTTACAACTTCGAAGACTCCATCCTCGTATCCGAGCGTGTTGTTCAGGAAGATCGTTTCACAACTATTCACATCCAGGAACTGGCATGTGTGTCTCGTGACACTAAGCTTGGGCCAGAAGAGATCACTGCTGACATCCCTAACGTGGGTGAAGCTGCTCTCTCCAAACTGGATGAATCCGGTATCGTTTATATCGGTGCTGAAGTGACCGGTGGCGACATTCTGGTTGGTAAGGTCACGCCTAAAGGCGAAACCCAGCTGACGCCAGAAGAGAAGCTGCTGCGTGCCATCTTCGGTGAGAAAGCGTCTGACGTTAAAGACTCTTCTCTGCGCGTACCAAACGGCGTTTCCGGTACCGTTATCGATGTGCAGGTCTTTACCCGCGATGGCGTGGAAAAAGACAAGCGCGCGCTGGAAATCGAAGAGATGCAGCTGAAGCAGGCGAAGAAAGACCTGACTGAAGAACTGCAGATCTTTGAAGCTGGCCTGTTTGCTCGTATCCATGCGGTGCTGGTTGCTGGCGGCGTTGAAGCTGAGAAGCTCGACAAACTGCCACGCGATCGCTGGCTGGAACTGGGTCTGACTGACGAAGAGAAGCAAAACCAGCTGGAACAGCTGGCAGAGCAGTACGACGAGCTGAAGCACGAGTTTGAGAAGAAACTTGAAGCTAAGCGCCGCAAAATCACTCAGGGCGATGACCTGGCACCTGGCGTGCTGAAAATCGTTAAAGTGTATCTGGCCGTTAAACGTCAGATCCAGCCGGGTGACAAGATGGCAGGTCGTCACGGGAACAAAGGTGTTATCTCCAAGATCAACCCGATCGAAGATATGCCTTACGATGAAAACGGCACGCCGGTAGACATCGTACTGAACCCGCTGGGCGTACCATCGCGTATGAACATCGGTCAGATTCTGGAAACCCACCTGGGCATGGCTGCGAAAGGCATCGGCGAGAAAATCAACGCCATGCTGAAAAAGCAGGAAGAAGTGTCCAGACTGCGCGAATTTATCCAGAAAGCGTATGACCTGGGTTCAGACGTTCGTCAGAAAGTAGACCTGAACACCTTCACCGATGATGAAGTTCTGCGTCTGGCTGAGAACCTGAAAAAAGGTATGCCGATTGCTACTCCGGTATTCGACGGTGCAAAAGAGTCGGAAATCAAAGAGCTGTTGCAACTGGGTGGCCTGCCGACTTCCGGTCAGATCACACTGTTTGACGGCCGTAGCGGTGAGCAGTTTGAGCGTCCAGTAACCGTAGGTTACATGTACATGCTGAAACTGAACCACCTGGTTGATGACAAAATGCACGCGCGTTCTACCGGTTCTTACAGCCTTGTTACTCAGCAGCCGTTGGGTGGTAAAGCTCAGTTCGGTGGCCAGCGCTTCGGTGAGATGGAAGTGTGGGCACTGGAAGCATACGGTGCTGCTTATACCCTGCAGGAAATGCTGACGGTTAAGTCTGATGATGTTAATGGCCGTACCAAGATGTATAAAAACATCGTGGACGGTAACCATCAGATGGAACCAGGCATGCCGGAATCCTTCAACGTACTGTTGAAAGAGATCCGTTCGCTGGGTATCAACATCGAGCTGGAAGACGAGTAATTACTCGCATTTGCTGTACTGGTTACAGGATGTCCGGGTCACACCGGACGTCTCTGAGAAGTCTCACTCCGACGGGAGCTAATCCGTGAAAGACTTACTTAAGTTTCTGAAAGCGCAAACTAAGACCGAAGAGTTTGATGCGATCAAAATTGCTCTGGCATCGCCAGACATGATCCGTTCCTGGTCGTTCGGCGAAGTTAAAAAGCCGGAAACCATTAACTATCGTACGTTCAAACCAGAACGTGACGGTCTGTTCTGCGCTCGTATTTTTGGGCCAGTAAAAGACTATGAGTGCCTGTGCGGTAAGTACAAGCGCCTGAAACACCGTGGCGTTATTTGTGAGAAGTGCGGCGTTGAAGTTACCCAAACTAAAGTGCGCCGTGAGCGCATGGGTCACATTGAACTGGCTTCCCCAACGGCACACATTTGGTTCCTGAAGTCGCTGCCGTCTCGTATCGGCTTGCTGCTGGATATGCCACTGCGTGATATCGAACGTGTACTTTACTTCGAATCTTATGTGGTAATCGAAGGCGGGATGACCAACCTCGAGCGTCGTCAGATCCTGACTGAAGAGCAGTATCTGGACGCGCTGGAAGAGTTCGGTGACGAATTCGATGCGAAGATGGGTGCGGAAGCTATTCAGGCCCTGTTGAAAAACATGGATCTGGAGCAAGAGTGTGAAACTCTGCGCGAAGAGCTGAACGAAACCAACTCCGAAACCAAACGCAAAAAGCTGACCAAGCGTATCAAACTGCTGGAAGCGTTCGTTCAGTCTGGTAACAAACCAGAGTGGATGATCCTGACAGTTCTGCCGGTTCTGCCGCCAGATCTGCGTCCATTAGTTCCGCTGGACGGCGGTCGTTTCGCAACGTCGGATCTGAACGATCTGTATCGTCGCGTGATCAACCGTAACAACCGTTTGAAACGCCTGCTGGATCTGGCTGCGCCTGACATCATCGTACGTAACGAAAAACGTATGCTGCAGGAAGCGGTTGATGCCCTGCTGGATAACGGCCGTCGCGGTCGTGCGATCACCGGTTCTAACAAGCGTCCTCTGAAATCTTTGGCCGATATGATCAAAGGTAAGCAGGGTCGTTTCCGTCAGAACCTGTTGGGTAAACGCGTTGACTACTCCGGTCGTTCTGTTATCACCGTAGGTCCATACCTGCGTCTGCATCAGTGCGGTCTGCCGAAGAAAATGGCGCTGGAGCTGTTCAAACCGTTCATCTACGGCAAGCTGGAACTGCGTGGTCTTGCTACCACCATTAAAGCTGCGAAGAAAATGGTTGAGCGCGAAGAAGCCGTCGTTTGGGATATCCTGGACGAAGTTATCCGCGAACACCCGGTACTGCTGAACCGTGCACCAACCCTGCACCGTTTGGGTATCCAGGCATTTGAGCCGGTACTGATCGAAGGTAAAGCTATCCAGCTGCACCCGCTGGTCTGTGCGGCCTATAACGCCGACTTCGATGGTGACCAGATGGCAGTACACGTTCCGCTGACGCTTGAAGCTCAGCTGGAAGCGCGTGCGCTGATGATGTCTACCAACAACATCCTGTCACCAGCGAACGGCGAGCCAATCATCGTTCCTTCTCAGGACGTGGTATTGGGTCTGTACTACATGACCCGTGACTGTGTTAACGCCAAAGGCGAAGGCATGGTGCTGACTGGCCCGAAAGAAGCTGAGCGTATCTATCGCGCAGGTCTGGCCTCTCTGCATGCGCGTGTCAAAGTGCGTATCACTGAATACGAAAAAGATGCTAACGAACAGTTCGTGGCGAAAACCAGCTTAATCGACACCACCGTTGGTCGTGCGATTCTGTGGATGATCGTACCGAAAGGTCTGCCTTACTCCATCGTCAACCAGGCGTTGGGTAAGAAAGCCATCTCCAAAATGCTGAACACCTGTTACCGTATTCTGGGCCTGAAGCCTACGGTAATCTTTGCTGACCAGACGATGTACACCGGCTTTGCTTATGCAGCGCGTTCAGGTGTCTCCGTTGGTATCGATGACATGGTCATCCCTGCGAAGAAAACTGAAATCATCTCTGAAGCGGAAGCGGAAGTGGCTGAAATTCAGGAACAGTTCCAGTCTGGTCTGGTCACAGCCGGCGAACGCTATAACAAAGTTATCGATATCTGGGCTGCGGCGAACGATCGCGTCTCTAAAGCGATGATGGACAACCTGCAAACTGAATCCGTTATTAACCGTGACGGCGTCGAAGAGCAGCAGGTTTCCTTCAACAGCATTTACATGATGGCCGACTCCGGTGCTCGTGGTTCTGCGGCACAGATTCGTCAGCTGGCAGGTATGCGTGGTCTGATGGCTAAGCCAGATGGCTCGATCATTGAAACGCCAATCACCGCGAACTTCCGTGAAGGTCTGAACGTACTCCAGTACTTCATCTCCACGCACGGTGCGCGTAAAGGTCTGGCGGATACCGCACTGAAAACTGCGAACTCCGGTTATCTGACGCGTCGTCTGGTTGACGTTGCACAGGATCTGGTAGTTACCGAAGACGATTGTGGCACCCTCGAAGGTATCACGATGACTCCGGTTATCGAAGGCGGCGACGTTAAAGAACCACTGCGCGATCGCGTTCTGGGCCGTGTTACGGCTGAAGATGTGATCAAGCCGGGTACTGCAGACATCCTGGTAACCCGTAACACCCTGCTTGATGAGCAATGGTGTGACCTGTTAGAAGCTAACTCTGTTGATAGCGTGAAGGTACGTTCCGTTGTGGGTTGTGAAACTGACTTCGGCGTCTGTGCGCACTGCTATGGTCGTGACCTGGCTCGTGGTCACATCATCAACAAAGGTGAAGCTATCGGGGTTATCGCGGCACAGTCCATCGGTGAACCAGGTACTCAGCTGACGATGCGTACGTTCCACATCGGTGGTGCGGCATCTCGTTCTGCTGCTGAATCCAGCATTCAGGTTAAGAACAAAGGTAGCATCAAGCTCAGCAACGCGAAGTCGGTGGTGAACTCTGCCGGTAAACTGGTAGTGACTTCTCGTAACACTGAACTGAAACTGATTGATGAGTTCGGTCGTACTAAAGAGAGCTATAAAGTTCCTTACGGTGCGGTAATGGGCAAAGGTGATGGCGAGCAGATTGCAGCGGGCGAGACCGTAGCAAACTGGGATCCGCACACCATGCCAGTCGTTTCTGAAGTAAGTGGTTTCATCCGCTTTACTGACATGATCGACGGCCAGACCATTACTCGTCAAACTGACGAACTGACAGGTCTGTCATCTCTGGTGGTTCTGGATTCTGCAGAACGTACCGCGGGTGGTAAAGATCTGCGTCCAGCACTGAAAATTGTTGATGCTCAGGGCAACGACGTTCTGATCCCTGGTACCGATATGCCAGCTCAGTACTTCCTGCCGGGTAAAGCGATTGTTCAGCTGGAAGATGGGACTCAGATTCACTCTGGTGACGCCCTGGCGCGTATTCCTCAGGAATCCAGTGGTACCAAAGACATCACCGGTGGTCTGCCACGCGTTGCTGACCTGTTCGAAGCGCGTCGTCCGAAAGAGCCTGCAATCCTTGCTGAAATCAGCGGGATCATCTCCTTCGGTAAAGAAACCAAAGGCAAACGCCGCCTGGTAATCTCTCCACTCGACGGCAGCGATGCTTACGAAGAGATGATTCCTAAGTGGCGTCAGCTGAACGTGTTCGAAGGCGAAGTTGTAGAACGCGGCGACGTGGTTTCCGATGGTCCAGAATCTCCGCATGACATTCTGCGTCTGCGTGGCGTGTATGCTGTGACTCGTTACATCACCAACGAAGTGCAGGACGTTTACCGTCTGCAAGGCGTTAAGATTAACGATAAACACATCGAAGTCATCGTGCGTCAGATGTTGCGTAAAGCGACTATCGTTAATGCTGGTGGTTCTGACTTCCTCGAAGGTGAGCAGGCTGAATACTCTCGCGTCAAGATCGCTAACCGCGAACTGGAAGCGAACGGCAAGATCAACGTGTCCTTCTCACGCGATCTGCTGGGTATCACCAAAGCCTCTCTGGCAACCGAGTCCTTCATCTCCGCGGCATCGTTCCAGGAGACAACTCGTGTGCTTACCGAAGCAGCCGTTGCGGGTAAACGTGACGAACTGCGCGGCCTGAAAGAGAACGTTATCGTCGGTCGTCTGATCCCAGCGGGTACCGGTTATGCGTACCACCAGGATCGTATGCGCCGTCGTGCAGCGGGTGAAACGCCGGTTGTACCTCAGGTCACCGCTGAAGATGCAACTGCAAGCCTTGCAGAATTGCTGAACGCAGGTAACCTGGGCGGAAGCGATAACGATTAATCGTTAGCGACGCCAAAATAAAAACCGCTCGAAAGAGCGGTTTTTTTATACCTGAAAGAAATGAAAAATCAGTTAGTTAATGGCAGTCGTCGGTACAGTTCGATCATATCTTCGGCCAGATCCTGAATCACCATTGCATTCATCAGGTGGTCCTGGGAGTGCACGGTAATCAGATTAACCGGTAATTTGCCGGTGCCTTCATCTAATCCGATCAGCTGAGTCTGAATTTTGTGGGCATGCTTCACAAATTCACGTGATTCTTCCATCGCTTGCTGAGCGGCCGCGAAATCGCCTTTACGCGCCATTTGCAGCGCCGTCAGCGCCTGACTGCGTGCGCTACCGGCATTGACCAGCAATTCCATGATAATTGTTTCTAAATCTTCCATGTCTTATGACTCCATTATTTTTAACGCTTTATCCAGCACGACATCGCCTTTCATCATGCCGTAATCCATCATGTCGATGACGGCTACCGTTTTACCCATTGGCTCTGCAAGCGCCTGTAACCTGGCGTGTTCATATTTAACCTGCGGACCCAGCAGCACAATATCAGCGGTGTCGATATTGTCTTTGAATTCTGCAACCGGCACTGCCTTGATAGAGACATCAATACCTTTCTTCTGAGCGGCGTCCTTCATGCGCTGGACCAAAATGCTGGTCGACATACCCGCTGCACAACACAAAACGATATTCTTCATAGATCTGCTCTCAGTGTCCGTTGGATACCAGATAATTATCCGTGACGCCTTAGTACAACAACCGCTTTGCGGTGATTGTGTGTCTGCTATCACAAAAGAAACTCCGACGGTCTGAAACCGGTTACATATACTGGAAAGGCGGGGCGGTGATAAGAAGGGGAAATTGCCGCCCCGGTCGGGCTGACGCCCAACGGGGGAGACAATATTTTACGCAAACCCTCGCCGCAAGGATGAGGACGCTACTCTTTGGCATGCCTCGGATGCTTTTTTCAGCCCCATGCAAACATGCAACGCTAGTGTGCGGATCTTCCCAGAAAGCTATCCCAGTCTTTCCATACGGGCTGCAAGCCGGAGCGAGTTAGCGCGGCTGCGACCTCGGCAGGCGTGCGCCCATCATGGGGGGCAAACTGCTCAAGCTCAGGATGATTGTCGGCATAGCCTCCCGGCTGAGTTTTGGAAAACGCACTCACGTTATTGATAGCGAGGGGGATCATATGATCGCGAAACCAGGGGGACTCACGCGTAGAGAGGGAAAGCTCCACGTCCGGAGAGAACAGACGGAACGCGCAAATCACCTGCACCAGCTGGCTTTCCGTCATGACCGATGCCGGTTCTACACCGCCTGCACAGGGGCGTAGGCGTGGAAATGAAATCGAATAGCGGCTTTGCCAGTAGTTTTGCTGTAGCCACAGCAGATGCTCTGCCACCATAAAACAGTCGCTACGCCAGCTATCAGACAGGCCCGTCAGCGCACCCAGGCCGATTTTATCTATTCCCGCCCGGCCCAGCCTGTCGGGCGTTTCCAGGCGCCAGAAAAAATCCTGCTTGTTTCCGCGCAGGTGATGCTGCGCATAGACCGCCTGATGGTAGGTTTCCTGGTAAACCATTACCCCATCCAGCCCCAGCGTTTTCAGCTCGGCGTATTCATGTTCATCCAGCGGTTGCACTTCCATCTGCAGCGAGCTGAAACGGCGGCGAATCGCCGGAAGGTGCTGGCGAAAATAATCCATCCCCACCTTGCTCTGATGTTCGCCGGTGACTAACAGCAAATGCTCAAAGCCTAATTTGCGAATCGCCTCGCATTCTCGCGCAATCTCTTGCGCGTCCAGCGTTTTACGTTTGAGCTTGTTGCTCATGGAAAAACCGCAATAGGTGCAGTCGTTAGCGCAGAGGTTGGAGAGATACAGCGGCACGTAAAAACTCACCGTATTACCAAAACGCTGGCGCGTTAAACGCTGTGCCTGCTGTGCGAGAGGCTCAAGATAGTGGCTGGCTGCGGGAGAGAGCAGGGCCATCAAATCCTCGCGCGTGATTTTGCTGGCGTTTAACGCACGCTCCACGTCAAGCGCTGTTTTGCTGTTGATGCGAAGCGTAATGTCATCCCAGTCCAGTTCGTGCCAGCGGGCGGTAAAGGTTTGCGCCATCACGCGCCCTCCTGGCTGAATTGCAGAAACTGGGTTAACGGGCTGGATGCCTGCGCCTGCTGGTGGCGTGGCCCCAGACCAGCCTGAGCCGCGAGGACGCCCGCTTCAACGGCCAGCCGGAAAGCATGAGCCATCTGCACCGGATCGCGCGCCACGGCAATGGCCGTGTTAACCAGCACCGCTGAAGCACCTATTTCCAGTGCTTCAGCAGCATGGCTCGGCGCCCCGATACCTGCATCAATGACTACCGGCACCCGGGCCTGATCGATAATAATGTCTAAAAACGCACGGGTCTGTAAGCCTTGACTGGAGCCGATAGGCGCACCGAGCGGCATCACGGCCGCGCACCCTGCTTCTTCAAGCCGTTTGCATAAAACCGGATCGGCGCCGCAATAAGGCAGCACCACAAATCCCATTTTTACCAGTTTCTGGGCGGCCTTCAGGGTTTCGATGGGGTCCGGTAACAGGTAGCGGGCGTCCGGGTGAATTTCCAGTTTCAGCCAGTGGGTGCCGAGCGCTTCACGTGCCAGCTGCGCGGCAAAAATCGCTTCCTCTGCCGTTTTGGCACCCGAGGTATTAGGCAGCAACTGCACACCCGCTTCCCGCAAGGGCGCGAGAAGCGCATCATGATGATTACGCAAGTCGACGCGCTTCATCGCCATTGTCACCAGCTGGGAACCAGAAGCGCGAATCGCTTCGACCATCACCTGTGGGGAGGCAAATTTCCCCGTGCCGGTGAACAAACGTGACGAAAAAGTTTTATCAGCAATCTGTAGCATGTTAACCCCCGGCTATGGCCTGAAAGAGCAGGATCTGGTCGCCATCATTCAACCAATAAGTCGCCCACTGCTCGCGGGGAACAATGGCCTGATTGATTGCCAGAGCGACACCCGGCTTCAGTAAATGCAATTGTTGCAGTAGTTTTTCCAGCGTCAGGTTATCCGGACACGCTAGCGGCTCGTCGTTAAACTGAATGTTCATGCAGGCCTCCGCACACCGGACATGCTGGCGCTTTCTGCATGGCCAGGGTTCGCCAGCTGTGAAGGCGTGCATCAAACAGGCGTAACGAACCGGTAGCCGGAACCATTCCGCTGAGCATTTTTATCGCCTCAAGCGCCTGCAGTGTTCCCATCACGCCAACCACCGGGCCGACCACGCCCGCGGTGCGGCAGTTGCGTTCCGGCTCGTGCTCATCAGGCCACACGCAGCGGTAACAGCCGTTTTCCCAGGGCGGTGTTAACACCATCAGTTGCCCGCCAAATCCCACCGCACTGGCGGAAATCAGCGGTTTGTTATGGGCAACACAGGTGGCGTTAACCGCCTGGCGTGTCGCCATGTTATCGCTGCAATCCAGCACCAGATCGGCACTTTGTACGGCCTGAGCGAGCGTCTCGCCAGCCAGGCGTTCACCGATAACCTGAAGCGTAATATCAGGATTTAGCTGCTGGAGGTGGCGCCGGGCGACCCGCGATTTCGGCTGGTCGATATCCGCGGAGGTAAAAAGAATCTGGCGCTGTAAGTTGCTGATATGCACGTTATCGTCGTCAGCCAGAATTAACGTACCCACGCCCGCAGCTGCCAGGTATAACGCTGCCGGAGAACCCAGCCCGCCAAGCCCGACGATGAGCACTTTGCTGGCGAGCAGCCTGAGTTGCCCTTCGAGCGCAATATCTTCCAGTAATAGCTGGCGGCTATAACGCATGAAATCGCTATCCTTCATCGCCGGCTCCTACCATTTCCAGCAGCTGCCCGGTGGCAGCTTGCCAGTCGGCGGCATGAGTGATAGCACTGACTACCGCAACACTCCCGACACCGGTTGCGAGCACGGCGGGCACGCGATCGATACTGATTCCGCCAATGGCGACGGTAGGGTAATCGCCCAGCTTTTTGATGTGGGCAGCCAGCTGCGCCAGCCCCTGCGGGGCGGACGGCATCTGTTTGGTGTTAGTTGGGAAAACATGGCCAAGGGCGATGTAAGATGGGCGCAAAGCCCGCGCGCGTTCCATTTCCATAACGTCATGTGTGGAAAGCCCGAGGCGCAGCCCGGCATCCCGAATGGCATCCAGATTGGCCACATCCATATCTTCCTGGCCCAGATGCACGCCGTAAGCGCGATATTTTATTGCCAGCCGCCAGTAATCGTTAATAAACAGCCGTGCTTCGTAGCGCTGGGCTAGTTTGATCGCCGCAACAATATCATCCTCAACTTCTTCGTCGAGTTTGTCTTTGATGCGCAATTGAATGGTGCGCACGCCAGCTCCCAGCAGTCGTTCAATCCATTCAACGCTATCAACCACCGGGTATAAACCCAGCCGCTGCGGCACGGCGGGAAATGCAGCTTTGCTCATCACACTTCCTCCTGACGCAGATAAATTTCGCCGCCTTTTGCCCGGAAGGTTTGCGACATATCTTCCAGTCCAGCTTCAATGGCTTGTTTAGCGGCGAAATCGCGCACTTCCTGAGAGATTTTCATCGAGCAGAATTTTGGCCCGCACATTGAACAGAAGTGCGCGACCTTGCCGGACTCCTGCGGCAGCGTTTCATCGTGATAAGCCCGTGCGGTGAACGGGTCCAATGCGAGGTTAAACTGGTCTTCCCAACGGAACTCGAAACGGGCTTTCGACATCGCGTTATCACGGATTTGCGCCCCGGGATGGCCTTTGGCAAGGTCTGCTGCGTGGGCCGCAATTTTATAGGTAATCAGCCCCTGCTTAACGTCTTCTTTATTCGGCAGGCCGAGATGTTCCTTAGGGGTGACATAACAGAGCATCGCGCAGCCAAACCAGCCGATCATCGCCGCCCCAATCCCGGAGGTAAAATGGTCGTAGCCCGGCGCAATGTCGGTGGTGAGTGGGCCGAGCGTATAGAAAGGGGCCTCGTGGCAGTGCTCTAACTCTTCGGTCATATTGCGGCGGATCATCTGCATTGGCACATGTCCCGGGCCTTCAATCATCACCTGCACGTCATACTCCCAGGCAATTTTCGTCAGCTCGCCAAGCGTATGCAGCTCGGAGAACTGCGCCTCGTCATTGGCATCCTGAATAGAACCCGGGCGCAGGCCGTCGCCTAAAGAGAGCGAGACATCATAAGCCGCACAGATTTCGCAGATTTCGCGGAAGTGTTGATACAGGAAATTTTCCTGATGATGCGACAGGCACCATTTCGCCATAATCGAGCCGCCGCGTGAAACAATCCCGGTGAGGCGCTTCGCGGTCATCGGCACGTAGCGCAGCAGCACGCCGGCATGAATGGTGAAGTAATCCACCCCCTGTTCAGCTTGCTCCAGCAGCGTATCGCGGAATATCTCCCAGCTGAGCTCTTCCGCAATCCCGTTCACTTTTTCCAGCGCCTGGTAAATTGGCACGGTTCCGATGGGGACCGGGCTATTACGCAAAATCCATTCACGGGTCTCGTGGATGTAGCGGCCTGTGGAGAGATCCATTACCGTGTCTGCCCCCCAGCGCGTTGACCACACCAGTTTTTCCACCTCTTCTTCAATGGATGAAGTGACCGCCGAGTTACCGATATTGGCGTTCACTTTGACGAGGAAATTACGCCCGATAATCATCGGTTCAGATTCGGGGTGGTTGATGTTGGCGGGGATAATTGCCCGTCCAGCGGCTACTTCGTCACGCACAAATTCCGGCGTGATATTTTCCGGCAGGCGAGCGCCAAAACCCTGTCCTGGATGCTGGTGGCGCAACACTTCATCGCGGATCCTCTCGCGCCCCATGTTTTCACGTATCGCGATAAACTCCATTTCCGGCGTCACAATGCCCTGGCGCGCATAGTGCAGTTGGGTGACATATTTCCCGGCTTTGGCGCGTTTTGGCGCCAGCTGTGTCGCAAAACGCAGCGCGTTCAGGTCGTCATCTGCAAGGCGCTCTTTGGTATACGCAGAGCTACGGTCCGTTAATGTTTCGCAGTCATCACGTTCGGCAATCCAGCTGGCTCGCAGCGGGGAAAGCCCACGCAGAACGTCGATAGCAATGGCCGGATCGCCATACGGACCTGAGGTGTCATATACCGGAATCGCATCGTTAGGGGTGAGCTGAGGGTTTTCTTTACTCCCGCCGGTTGCGGTCGGGCTGAGTTGGATTTCACGCATTGGCACACGGATATCTGCACGCGAACCGGTCAGATAAATACGTTGGGAGTTGGGAAAAGCGGTGCCTTCGAGCGTATTGATAAAATGCTGTGCGGCGGCGCGCTGCTCGCGGCGGTTGGTTTTTTTTTCAGTATCAGACATAGCTCATTCCAGTGGTTATCAGGAAGTGGCTTGTCAGAACAACGGAGGAGTAATGAAGATAGGTCCACCCGCATACGGATGAGCCCAACAGCAGAATTACTCTTGTTCCCTTCGCAGGTATTAGCCTGATCAGGTTCCGCGGATCCCGAATTAACGGTCTCAGCCGGTGCTTTACGCACTCGGCACTCCGACAAGATAAACCCGTATTGCTACGGGCCGTGATGTTTTAAACTACTCGCCAATCGCACAGAATTCAAGCAGGACTTGCAAGGTTGCCGGTATCCTGAGATCTGTGATTTAAATGGTTATCGAACGCCAACAAAATGAGCTTATCTTCCAGAGAGAAACGCGCCTCGAGCGCCTCACCAATACCGGATAAGGCTTTCTGGAACTCAATATAGTTATCATGGTCGATTGCGCTTTCAAGATGCGTATCATAAAAATCCATGATCTGCTGGGTGTTGGCTTCAAGCTGCGGGTAAAGATGGGTGGCGGCTAAAAGTGGGCTGTTGCCTTCCATTTCACCGATAATACGTTCATAAATATTAAAATGACCGGCAGAAAGATAATCCACCAGATTATGGCAAAAGTTATCCAGAGCCTTTTCATTGAGCGCGGTATGGGATTCCTTGTTAGGCTTGATCCCAACCATATTGTAATAAGCCACCAATAAATGTTTGCGGGCATGTAGCCATTGGTCGATTAACTCATTACTACCACCAACGCGCTCAGTCAGATTTTCTAACTGGTTAAGCATGATTGACTCCGTGAGTAAAAGATGTAACGCAAACGTACCTAAAATTGTTACGACCAGTTGTTTATACCAGCGAACTCGGGGATGTGCACCAGGTTATGGAACGTGTAATTCAAAAGTTAGATCGGGGCTGGTTTATCGTCAGCCACCAACAAAAGCTGTGGCTGCCGAAAGGTGAGCTGCCTCACGGAGCAGCACAAGATTTTCAGCTCGATGGGGCGTCTGGAATGCCTATCGGCGAGTGGGAAAGTGAGCCGGTGTGGCTGGTGCAGCAAAACCGCCAGGCGGACATGGGGTCGGTGCGCCAGGTGATTGACCAGGACCCAGGATTGTTCCAGCTGGCGGGGCGCGGTGTGCAATTGGCCGAGTTCTACCGTGCGCACAAATTCTGCGGCTACTGCGGCCATGAGATGCACGTCAGCAAAAGCGAATGGGCAATGCTGTGCAACCATTGCCGTGAACGTTATTACCCGCAAATTTCACCGTGCATCATTGTCGCCATTCGCCGCGACGATCAAATCCTGCTCGCCCAACATACGCGCCATCGCAACGGGGTTTATACCGTACTGGCCGGGTTCGTTGAAGTGGGGGAAACCCTCGAACAAGCCGTGGCGCGTGAAGTGATGGAAGAGAGCAGCATTCGCGTGAAGAATTTACGTTATGTCACTTCGCAACCGTGGCCGTTCCCGCAATCGTTGATGACCGCGTTTATGGCGGAATATCACAGTGGTGAGATTAAAATTGACCCGCAAGAGTTAATTGACGCGGGCTGGTATCGATATGATCAGCTCCCGCTGTTGCCGCCGCCAGGTACGGTGGCGCGTCGTTTGATTGAAGATACCGTCGCCCTGTGTCGCGCGGACTATGAGTGATAAACTTGAGCGATACAGCCAAAGGAAATTCAAAATGACTGAACTGAAGAACGACCGTTACCTGCGGGCGCTGCAACGCCAACCTGTAGATACCACGCCAGTATGGATGATGAGGCAGGCAGGTCGTTACTTGCCAGAATACAAAGCGACTCGCGCACAAGCCGGTGATTTTATGGCACTGTGTAAAAATGCGGAGCTGGCTTGTGAAGTGACTTTGCAGCCGCTGCGCCGCTACCCGCTTGATGCAGCGATCCTCTTCTCCGACATTCTCACCGTGCCGGACGCAATGGGATTAGGTCTGTATTTTGAAGCGGGTGAAGGCCCGCGTTTTCGCACCCCTTTAACCTGCCGCGCGGATATTGAAAAACTGCCGCTGCCTGACCCGGAAGATGAACTGGGTTATGTGATGAACGCGGTGCGCACTATTCGCCGTGAGCTCAAAGGTGAAGTGCCGCTGATTGGTTTTTCCGGCAGCCCGTGGACGCTGGCAACCTACATGGTTGAAGGCGGAAGCAGCAAAGCCTTCACCGTGATCAAAAAGATGATGTATGCCGATCCGCAGGCGCTGCATCTTCTGCTCGATAAGCTGGCGCGAAGCGTCACGCTGTATCTCAATGCGCAAATTAAAGCGGGCGCGCAGTCGGTGATGATTTTCGACACCTGGGGTGGCGTGCTGACCGGGCGTGATTACCAGCAGTTCTCGCTCTATTACATGCATAAAATCATTGATGGCCTGCTGCGTGAAAACGAAGGGCGTCGCGTGCCGGTGACGATGTTCACCAAAGGCGGCGGTCAGTGGCTGGAAGCAATGGCAGAAACGGGCTGTGACGCGCTGGGATTAGACTGGACAACCGATATTGCCGATGCTCGCCGTCGCGTGGGCCACAAAGTGGCATTGCAGGGCAACATGGACCCTTCAATGCTGTACGCACAGCCTGCGCGCATTGAAGAAGAAGTGGCGACTATTCTGGCTGGCTTTGGCCAGGGTGAAGGTCACGTCTTTAACCTTGGCCATGGTATCCACCAGGATGTTCCGCCAGAGCATGCGGGGGCATTTGTTGAAGCGGTGCACCGTTTATCGAAGCCGTATCACCAGTAAAATTCAGGAGAGGGAATGGATCTCACAAGCCTGCGTAAACAGCAGATCGAATTAGCCTCGCAGGTTTGCCGCGAGGATCGCCTTGAACAGGATCCTCCCCGGTTAATCGCCGGGGCGGATGTGGGGTTTGAGCAGGGGGGCGAGGTAACTCGCGCCGCCATCGTGCTACTGAAATATCCTTCTCTCGAACTGGTTGAGCACCAGGTGGCGCGTATCGCCACCACCATGCCTTACATTCCCGGCTTTCTCTCTTTTCGCGAATACCCGGCTTTATTAGCCGCCTGGGAATTGCTGTCGCAACAACCTGACCTGCTGTTTGTCGATGGCCACGGGATTTCGCATCCCCGCCGTTTGGGGGTGGCCAGCCACTTTGGCCTGCTGGTGGATGTCCCGACCATTGGCGTTGCCAAGAAACGCCTGTGCGGCCAGTTTGCAGCGCTCCCGGAAGAGCCTGGCTCCAGCCAGTTGCTGACTGACAAAGGCGAGTCGCTTGCCTGGGTGCTGCGCAGTAAAAAGCGCTGCAACCCGCTATTTGTCTCAACAGGCCATCGGGTCAGCCTCAATACCGCTTTGCTCTGGGTGAGTCGCTGTATGGCGGGCTACCGTTTACCGGAGCCGACGCGCTGGGCAGATGCCGTGGCGTCGGGCCGCCCGGCTTTCACGCGGTGGCAAGCAATTCAGGGGTGATTAAGGTAAACTGCCGCTAATATTCCGTCTTTGAGACATCGTTATGTTACAAAACCCAATCCATTTGCGCCTGGAGAAGCTGGAAAGCTGGCAGCATGTCACTTTCATGGCCTCTTTATGCGAACGTATGTATCCGAATTACGCTATGTTCTGCCAGCAGACTGAATTTGGCGATCCTCAGCTGTATCGTCGTATTCTCGATCTGATTTGGGAAACCTTGACGGTCAAAGATGCGAAAGTAAACTTCGACAGCCAGCTTGAGAAGCTTGAAGAAGGCATTCCTGTTGCAGACGACTATGATATTTACGGCGTCTACCCGGCGATCGATGCCTGCGTCGCGTTGAGCGAATTGCTGCACTCACGCCTTTCCGGGGAAACGCTGGAACACGCTATTGAAGTCAGCAAGGCATCGATTACCACGGTTGCGATGCTGGAAATGACTCAGGCCGGTCGTGAAATGACCGATGAAGAGCTTCGAGCAAACCCGGCGGTTGAAGAAGAATGGGATATCCAGTGGGAGATTTTCCGCCTGTTGGCTGACTGTGAAGAACGCGATATTGAACTGATCAAAGGACTGCGCGCCGACCTGCGTGAAGCGGGTAGCAGCAATATTGGTATAAATTTGCAGCAGTAAGACAGTAAAACGTGACTTACAGTCCGAATTGTCACCCCTGAAGGCTTCCAATTAGCCCCCCGTCTGGTCTACATTTGTGGGGCGAAAAAAAGTGGCTATCGGTGCGTGTATGCAGGAGAGTGCTTTTTTGGCATTTCCGTCGCACTCGATGCTGAGCAAGCGATAAACACATTGTAAGGATAACTTATGAACAAGACTCAACTGATTGATGTAATTGCTGACAAGGCTGATCTGTCTAAAGTACAGGCGAAAGCTGCTCTGGAATCCACCCTGGCTGCAATTACTGAGTCTCTGAAAGAAGGTGATGCTGTCCAACTGGTTGGTTTCGGTACCTTTAAGGTAAACCATCGTGCAGAGCGCACTGGCCGCAATCCACAGACCGGTAATGAAATCAAAATCGCCGCAGCTAACGTGCCGGCATTTGTTTCAGGCAAAGCACTGAAAGACGCTGTTAAGTAAGTTAACCAGTGTCAGTGAACAGTTTTAGCAGAGGGGCGTTTACGCCCCTTTTGTTTGTCTGGCGTCCTCTGGCCGTACTGACAAGCACAGCGCTGTTAATGGCATGCAGCAGCCAACCGCCACTCCCGCCCTTTACCGCGAGCGGCTATCTTGCCGATCAAGGCGTGGTGCGCATCTGGCGCAAAGATAATCACGACGATGGCGGCGTTCATCTGCTTACGGCGTTTAGCCCGGTACAGAAAGGGGCGACCACGGCCAGTGATTACCGCTGGCAGGGCGAGCAGCTTGTCTCTATTGAGATGACCATTCAAAGCCGGCCACCTGAGCATATAAAAGTGCGTTTTGACGATCGCGGCGAGCTAAGTTTTATGCAGCGTGAAGTGAATGGGCAAAAGCAGCAGCTTTCTAACGACCAGATTGCGTTGTATCAGTATCAGGCAAGCCAGACTAAAGCGACCAGCGAGGCACTACGCATCGGGCGTGTTGTGTTGCGCCAGGGCCGCTGGCATGACAATGGCACAGTCACAACCTGCGAAGGTGAGGTTATTGAGCCGCAGCTCGACAGCGCGTCGCTAAACCATATTGCTCATCGCCAACGCCACTCCTCGATGGATGTCAGCCTGGCCTGGCTGGAGGCGCCTGAAGGGTCACAGCTGTTACTGGTAGCGAACCAGGACTTCTGTAGCTGGCAGCCTAAGCCTGCGACTTTTTAAAGTAAAAAAAACCGCCACGCGGGCGGTCTTAGTAGCATTTCAATCATTACTTCGCGTTTTCACGCTCAATGGCGCGATAGCCAATATCTGAGCGGCTGAAGCTGCCTTCCCAGTGGATATCCTTCATCAACTCGTAAGCACGCTGCTGCGCAAGTGCTACGGTATCGCCTAATGCGGTCACGCACAGAACGCGGCCACCGTTAGTCACCACCATATCGTCTGCGCGCAGTTTCGTTCCGGCATGGAATACTTTACCGTCCGCTACCTCTTCCAGCGGCAGGCCGTGAATCACGTCACCGTTACGGTAATCCGCAGGATAACCGCCAGCCGCCATCACCACCCCCAGCGATGGACGCTCATCCCATTTTGAGGTGGTTTCGTTAAGCTTGCCATCACAGGCGGCGAGGCATAATTCAACCAGGTCGGACTGCAGGCGCAGCATAATCGGCTGCGTTTCCGGGTCACCAAAGCGGCAGTTAAACTCGATAACTTTAGGATTGCCTTGCTTATCGATCATCAGGCCGGCGTACAGGAAACCGGTATAGGTATTCCCTTCCGCCGCCATACCACGTACGGTAGGCCAGATAACCAGATCCATTGCGCGCTGGTGGACTTCATCTGTCACTACCGGAGCGGGGGAGTAAGCCCCCATACCGCCGGTGTTCGGACCCGTATCGCCATCGCCCACGCGTTTATGATCCTGGCTGGTGGCCATTGGTAACACGTTCTCGCCGTCAACCATCACGATGAAGCTGGCTTCTTCGCCATCCAAAAACTCTTCGACCACGATGCGGTGCCCGGCGTCACCAAAGGCGTTGCCCGCCAGCATATCGTTTACCGCAGCTTCAGCATCGATCAGCGTCATCGCCACGATCACGCCTTTGCCTGCGGCCAGGCCATCGGCCTTAATCACAATCGGCGCGCCTTTTTCACGTACGTAAGCCAGCGCAGGCTCCACTTCAGTAAAGTTCTGGTATTCAGCCGTTGGGATTTTATGGCGAGCCAGGAAATCCTTGGTGAAAGCTTTGGAGCCTTCTAACTGCGCGGCCCCCTGAGTTGGGCCAAAGATTTTCAGGCCCGCGGCACGGAAGGCATCAACTACGCCAATCACCAGCGGCGCTTCCGGGCCAACAATCGTCAGGTCGATTTTTTCATTTTGCGCAAAGTTGAGCAGCGCGGGAATATCCGTCGGATTAATTGCCACGTTCTGCAAAGCGGGTTCCAGCGCGGTGCCCGCATTACCCGGCGCGACGAATACAGTGCGCACTAACGGCGACTGTGACGCTTTCCAGGCCAGCGCGTGTTCGCGCCCGCCATTACCAATCACTAATACTTTCATTTATGGTCGCTCCGGATTAATGGCGGAAGTGGCGCATGTCGGTAAAGATCATGGCGATCCCGTGTTCGTCAGCGGCGGCGATCACTTCGTCATCGCGAATTGAACCGCCAGGCTGGATAACACAGCTCACGCCGACTGCCGCAGCGGCATCAATACCATCGCGGAACGGGAAGAACGCATCAGATGCCATGGCGGAGCCTTTCACTTCCAGACCTTCATCGGCAGCTTTAATACCGGCAATTTTAGCGGAGTAAACGCGGCTCATTTGGCCTGCGCCTATACCGATAGTCATATTCTCGCGGGCATAGACAATCGCATTGGACTTAACGAACTTGGCTACTTTCCAGCAGAACAGCGCATCACGCAGTTCTTGCTCGGTAGGCTGGCGCTGGCTGACCACGCGCAGGTCGGCGGTGCTCACCATGCCCAGATCGCGATCCTGGACTAACAGGCCACCGTTCACGCGTTTGAAATCCAGACCCGCAACGCGCTGCTGCCACTGGCCACAAGTCAGTACGCGAACGTTTTGCTTCGCAGCGGTTACCTTTAACGCTGCGGCGCTGGCAGAAGGGGCAATAATGACTTCGACAAACTGACGGGAGATAATCGCCTGCGCGGTTTCGGCATCCAGTTCGCGGTTAAACGCGATGATGCCGCCGAATGCAGAAGTGGGATCGGTTTTATAAGCGCGGTCGTAGGCATCTAATAAAGAATCGCTGACCGCCACGCCGCAAGGGTTGGCATGCTTAACAATAACGCAGGCTGGCTCGCTGAACTCTTTCACACATTCCAGCGCCGCATCGGTATCGGCAATATTGTTATAGGAAAGCGCTTTGCCCTGAACCTGAGTGGCGGTAGCCACCGAGGCTTCTTTAATTTCTTCTTCTATATAGAAAGCTGCTTGCTGGTGGCTGTTTTCACCGTAACGCATATCCTGCTTCTTAATGAAATTCAGGTTCAGCGTGCGAGGGAAGCGACCGGAAGGATCTTTACTTTCGCCGTGATAAGCAGGAACCAGGCTACCGAAGTAGTTGGCGATCATGCTGTCGTAAGCGGCGGTGTGTTCGAAGGCCTTAATCGCCAAATCGAAACGGGTCTCAAGAGTCAGCGATCCTTCATTAGCATCCAGCTCGCTAACGATCGCTTCGTAGTCACTGCTCTTTACTACGATTGCCACATCTTTATGGTTCTTCGCCGCGGAGCGCACCATGGTCGGGCCGCCGATATCAATATTCTCCACCGCATCTTCCAGAGCGCAACCTTCGCGGGCAACGGTCTGAGCAAATGGATAAAGATTGACGACAACCATATCGATTGGGGAGATTGCGTGTTGTTCCATGATCGCATCATCCTGGCCGCGGCGACCGAGAATGCCGCCATGCACCTTTGGATGCAGGGTTTTGACGCGTCCATCCATCATCTCAGGAAAACCGGTGTAGTCAGAGACTTCTGTTACCGGCAGGCCAGCCTCAGCCAGCAGGCGAGCGGTTCCGCCAGTGGAAAGCAGCTCCACGCCACGTTGGGAGAGCGCTTGGGCGAATTCGACGATACCGGCTTTGTCAGAAACACTGAGCAGAGCGCGGCGTACAGGACGACGTTGTTGCATGGTTTGATCCCTTAGCTTTGGTTCGCATATAGAAGAGCGTTAGCTGAATTTTAGTTATTTTCCCTAAAACTCAGCTAACGCCCCAAAACGGGGCGTCCTTTTAATGCGGGCATATTGTAGCGAAAACGTTTGCGTCACGCTCGCATAATTTAGGGTTCCATCACGATTGTGGATAACTTTG
>NZ_RPOH01000092.1 GCF_003818135.1 Buttiauxella warmboldiae
TACAGAAGCCACAGAGATAAGCCTGCGTTCGGGTGAACGGAAAACCTGCGAAGCTTACAGATCTCACCCTGAAAAATTGCCAGGGTGAGGATGGTTTACCCTTAACGCGGCAACGCCTTCAGAACCTTCATCGTCGCTTCCACATCAATTTCATCTTCCGAGAAAATCAACGTTGAGCCCTGGAATGTAGTCACCGCCAGCTTTTTCAGCGTGCGCATTTCCCCGGGCTTAGGGTCAGCTTTCGGGCGGATGCTGTTCATCAGTGCGCCAACGGAAAGTACCGCGTTCTCTTTATCAATCCTGGTTTCAGCGGGGACCTCTTCGCTGTACACCAGGAAAGATTTGATCGCGGTGATTTTGATGCGCTCGCCGGCGATATAGATGTATTTGCTATCAGGCTCAACCTTCACCGCATACGCCGACAGGCCTTTGTTGTTGGTCGTTGGCTCGAACGTCACCGAAGCATCTTTCTTAATCAGATCTGGATTGGCGACCTTAATCACATGAAAATAACGGTTGTCGCCATTTTCATCTTTGATAAAACCGAAACCTTTGTCTGCAAACCAGGTTGTGATTGTTCCGTGCATCGCTATTACCGCCTAATTAATCGTTCAATATGTCAAATTTTGCAGCGCGCAGTTTAATGCAGAACGCCTTTGCTAAATAGTCCGACGGGCAAAATCTTTCACGCGGAACCCAAGCACCATAAGCGTTGCGAAGTACGCCGCAATACCGGCGACCACCACCGCCATCAAGCGCAATAACCGGTACGGCATGGTGCCGAGATCCCATGCCGGCATCACATGCATCATGCCGGACAATACCGCCCCCATCACCATCACACCGGCGATCAAACGCCACAGGAAGCCAGCCCAGCCCGGCTGAGGCTGGAAAATGTTGCGTTTGCGCAGCTGCCAGTATAGCAGGCTGGCATTCAGACAGGCCCCGAGGCCAATGGAGAGCGACAGCCCGGCGTGTTTGAGCGGGCCGATAAAGATAAGGTTCATCACCTGGGTCAGGATCAGCGTCACGATGGCGATCTTAACCGGCGTTTTGATGTCCTGGCGCGAATAAAAGCCCGGCGCCAGCACTTTCACCACAATCAGCCCCATCAAGCCGACGGAATAGGCCACCAGCGCGCGCTGTGTCATCAGCGCATCGAAAGCGGTAAATTTACCGTACTGGAACAGGGACACGGTGAGCGGTTTGGCCAGAATACCCAGCGCCACAGCGCTGGGCAGCGCCAGCAGGAAACACAGACGTAAACCCCAGTCCATCAGGCGTGAATATTCATCGTGATTGCCGCTGGCAAAGCTTTTCGCCAGCGACGGCAGCAGGATGGTGCCCAGCGCCACGCCCAGCACGCCGGATGGGAACTCCATCAGGCGATCGGCGTAGTACATCCACGAAACCGAGCCGGAGGCAAGAAACGAGGCGAAAATGGTATTGATGATTAATGAAATCTGGCTGACGGACACCCCGAGAATGGCAGGCCCCATCTGTTTAATTACGCGCATCGCACCGGCGTCTTTCAGATTTACACGCGGTAAAACCAGCATGCCAATCTTTTTCAGATGCGGAAGCTGGTAGGCCAGCTGCAAAACGCCGCCGACGGTAACCGCCCAGGCCAGCGCCAGAATCGGCGGGTTAAAATGCGGCGCGGCAAACAGCGCAAAGCCAATCATGCTGAGGTTTAAGAAGGTTGGTGCAAACGCCGGGACCGAGAAACGGTTCCAGGTATTGAGTATCGCCCCGCATAATGAAGCGAGTGAAATCAGGAAGATATACGGGAAGGTGATACGCAACAGGCTGGAGGTCAGCGCGAATTTATCGGCGGTGTCGGCAAAGCCCGGAGCCGTGACCAGAATCACCCACGGCGCGGCAATCATGCCAATCACGGTGACAACAGCCAGCGCCAGCGTCAGCAACCCGGAAACATACGAGACAAACACGCGCGTGGCGTCTTCACCCTGCTTGCTTTTGTATTCGGCCAGAATCGGGACAAACGCTTGTGAAAAAGCGCCTTCGGCAAAAATTCGGCGCAACAAATTCGGTAATTTAAATGCCACAAAAAAGGCATCCGTCGCCATCCCGGCCCCGAAAACCCTTGCCACAATGGCATCACGTGCAAATCCCAGCACGCGAGAAAACATCGTCATCGAGCTGACTGCCGCCAGCGATTTTAATAGATTCATTTATTATGTGGTTCCACAAACATCAACGCCTGCTAAGCAGGCGTTCAGACTGATGACAAACCCACGTGTTTCGCCAAACGAACATAGGCTGCCAATACAAATACGGTTGCAATACGAACGTATCGCATCAAAAAATAACCATGGGCATTTCGCAGGCGCGTAGTCTACCGATACTCTATTTAAATAGCACTGGCGTTATTCGCTTATCGCGTCGCGCCACAGTTTCTCAACCACGCGCTGGGCCATCAATGCCTGCTCGCCAGACGTTTCAGGAACCGTCTGATTTGCCACGCAATCGAGGAAGTGGCGCGCGCAGCCTGCAAAACCACGCTGCTCAAGCGTTGACTGCCAGCCGGCAACAGGACGATTCACCACCCCGCTGCCGCACTCTTCACGCCATTCGCGCATATCCGTAACGTCAAATAAGCCGCCGTCTGTCACCGCCTGCACCCACTCGCGCTGGCTACCGGCACGGCGATGCATGCTGGTGGTGATTTGCAAATTGCCGCTGGCGAAGTGGTGTTCGGCATACAGCATCTGGCCCCGATCGTTGGTCAGTAACGTGCCGCTCTGCAGCTGTGCTTCACTGCCCCCCAACCACAGCGCGGTATCAACGACGTGCAGATAGTCGTCCAGCAGGGTGAAACGCAGGTCGTTCGGCCCGACGCTGTCGGCGCGGTGTTTATCCATACGTACTGATGCACCATTCGCCAGCTTCGCTTTCAGATCCTGATACAGCGGTGAAAAACGGCGGTTAAAACCGACCATCAGCGTGCGCTTTTTCCGCTGCGCCAGCTCGACCAAACGTTGCGCATCGGAGAGACTTTCAGCCAGCGGCTTATCGACACAAACATTCACGCCCGCCTGCAATAATTCACTGACCACCGCGTAATGGCTGCTGGTGGCGCTATGAACGAATACTGCATCACACTGCTCTGCCAACTGCGCAAGAGACGAAACGTAAGGGATACGGTAAGCGTCACAAACCTTCTGCGCTGTTGCCCGGGTTGGCGAAAACGCGCCCTGAAGCGTCCAGTCGCCTGCCGTAGCCAATACCGGCAACCACGCTTTTTGCGCGATGCCACCCAAACCGACCACGCCGACGCGAAGTTTAGTCATCAATTAATCCCCGAGATGGGCGAGCAGTGAATCCAGGCGTTGCTTTAATTCAGCAACTTCATTTTCAAGCCGTTCGACGCGAGCCGTTAAATTTTCTGCGGGTGGCGCAGAATTTTGCACTTCAGCCAACGCAGAGACATCAACCTCGCCGCTGAAAAGGTGCATATAGCGGCTTTCACGTTTACCAGGTTCACGCGGCAAACGCACCACAAATGGGCCGTCTTCACGGTTAGCGAGGGTTTCGAGCGTGGTTTCTACCTGCGCCATGTCGCTGAACTCAAACATTCTTGCGGCGCGGGTGCGCAATTCCCCCGGCGTTTGTGCTCCGCGTAGCAGCAGAGAAGTCACCACCGCGACTTCAGCAGCCGAAAGTTTAAGGGTGCCAAATTCTGAATTGCAAAAACGGTGTTCGTACTTTGTGACGCGATTGCCAAACCCGCTGACGGTGCGCAAAAAGTGGCGTTTAACCAGCGTATCCAGCGTTTCCTGAACCTCATGTTCCTGCAGGTCCATCACCGGCTCACGGTTGGTCTTTTGATTACACGCCGTCACCACGCCGTTGAGCGACATAGGATACTGTTCGGGCGTGGTCACCTGTTTTTCCAGCAGGCTGCCCACGACCCGCGCTTCTACCGCAGTTAACTGATATTTCATGGTTTGTCCTTAACGACCGGGGGTCCATTCTTTGTTGGTGAGCGCGGTCAGAACATGATCGCGCCAGACGCCGTCAATCAGCAAATACGCTTTGGCATAGCCTTCTTTTTCAAATCCGAGGCGGGCGAGAAGATCGCCGCTGCGCTGGTTGTGCGGCATATAGTTCGCCATGATGCGATGGATATGCTGGCTGCGCTGCATATAGCGGATAGCCGTGGTCAGCGCTTCAAACATCATGCCTTGCCCCTGCCACTTTTCACCAAGGGAGTAGCCGAGATAGCAGGCATGGAATGAGCCGCGCACGACGTTCGAAAAATTAGCCACCCCGCGTATCTCTTTTTCTTCTGGATCGAGCAGCGCAAAGTAGTAGGCGCTGCCGGTTTTATGCATTTCGCCGATCATGCCAAGCCGCGCCTGCCAGCCGGAGGGGTAGCAGTGGCTGTCATCACGAATCGGCTCCCAGGGTTTCAGGAACTGGCGATTTTCGGCGTAATAATCGGCCAGACGCCAGGCATCTCGCTCATGCACCAGACGCACGACTAAACGGTCGGTGGTTAAGCGTACTTTCGGCAGGTTACTGCGGTAGCCAAACATGTTCACCCTACTCCTCACATCCCACATTTTCTTCGGCACTTCATTACTATACCTGCGGCTGGCGGCAGAAGGAAAACAACAACATGCAGATTTTTCATCAGCCCATACTTTTTTCGATTAACGGCATCAATCAAAGCGCCGGATTGATAAAAAAATATTGTCGAGGGGGCGGCTGTCAAAAAGCCACGCGCCGGTAGAGAATAGAGTCTGATCACACTTTTAAAATTCCCTGGAGGGGAGATGTCACGGGTCGCGCAGGCCAGAAACCTGGGTAAATACTTCTTATTGCTCGATAACATGTTAGTGGTATTAGGTTTTTTCGTGGTGTTCCCTCTTATCTCCATTCGCTTCGTTGACCAGATGGGCTGGGCGGCGCTGATGGTCGGTATTGCGCTCGGCTTGCGGCAGCTCACGCAGCAGGGGTTGGGTATTTTTGGCGGCGCGATTGCTGACCGGCTGGGCGCTAAGCCGATGATTGTCACCGGTATGCTGCTGCGGGCGGCGGGTTTTGCCCTGATGGGGATTGCGCATGAGCCATGGGTGCTGTGGTTATCCTGTTTTATCTCCGGGATTGGCGGCACGCTGTTCGACCCGCCACGCGCGGCTCTGGTGGTGAAGCTGGTGCGCCCGCATCAGCGCGGCCGTTTTTTCTCGCTGCTGATGATGCAAGACAGCGCTGGCGCAGTCATCGGCGCGCTGCTCGGCAGCTGGCTGCTGCAATATGATTTCCGTCTGGTTTGTGGCACCGGCGCGGTGATGTTTGTGATTTGCGCTGGCGTGAATGCCTGGCTACTGCCTGCCTATAAGCTCTCCACCGTTCGTACGCCGATGCTTGAAGGAATGGGGCGCGTATTGCGCGACAGGCGTTTTGTCACCTATGTGCTGACGCTGGCCGGGTATTACATGCTGGCGGTGCAGGTCATGCTGATGCTGCCGATTATGGTTAACGACATTGCCGGCACTCCTGCCGCGGTGAAGTGGATGTATGCCATTGAGGCCGCGCTCTCGCTAACGCTGCTTTACCCGATTGCCCGCTGGAGCGAAAAACGCTTCCGCCTTGAACAACGCCTGATGGCGGGATTGTTCCTGATGACCATTGCCATGCTACCGATTGGGCTGGCAAGCACTCTCCAGCAGCTGCTCACCCTGATTTGCGTATTTTATATTGGATCGATTATTGCGGAACCCGCTCGTGAAACCCTGGGGGCATCGCTTGCTGATTCCCGTGCGCGCGGCAGCTATATGGGCTTCAGCCGTTTAGGCCTGGCGATAGGTGGCGCGTTCGGCTACGCCGGTGGCGGTTGGTTATTTGATGCCGGTAAAAGCCTTAACCAGCCCGAGCTGCCGTGGGTGATGTTAGGGATCGTCGGCGCGATCACGCTGCTTGCGCTGTGGTGGCAATTCAGCGCGAAACCGGTAGCGCCTTCGATGCTGGAGCCCGGTAACTAGTTTGCGACACGCGCGCTTCTCCTCCATACTCAAAAATTGACGGAGTTTGTCCGGTAATAGAGATGGAGGAATAAGGTGAAACTTTATATCTACGATCACTGCCCTTTCTGCCTTAAAGCGCGCATGATTTTTGGCTTAAAGAATATTCCCGTTGAGCTGAAGGTGCTGCTCAATGACGATGAAGCCACCCCAACGAAAATGATTGGCAAAAAAATGGCGCCGATCCTGCAAAAAGACGATAGCCGCTACCTGCCGGAAAGCATGGATATTGTGCACTACGTTGACAAACTCGATGGGGAACCGTTACTCACCGGCAGCAGCAACGCCGCAATCAGCGACTGGCTGCGCCATGTGCAGAGCTATGTGCAACAGCTAACGATCCCGCGCATCGCAAAAGCGCCTTTTGATGAGTTTGCCACGCCGCAGGCGCGGGCTTACTTCACGCAGAAAAAAGAGGCGCTAATTGGCCCGTTTGCCGATAGCCTCGCCCATTCACCCGGGCTTATCAAAAAAATCAGCGATGATTTACGCAAGCTCGATAAGCTGATTGTGCAACCTAATGCGGTTAACGGCGAGCTGTCGGATGACGATATCCATCTGTTCCCGCTGCTGCGTAACCTGACGCTGGTTGCCGGTATTGACTGGCCAAGCCGTGTTGCGGCATACCGCGATAACATGGCCAAACAGACACAAATTAATCTGCTGTCATCCCACGCGTTTTAATAGTTATACCGCCCCTTCCCCGCCATACTGTCCGCCGCAGCACGATTGCCCGGCAGATGGCGGGGATTTTCAGCTTTTTCCTGTAGCACGCCCGGCGCTGGTACAGCATGCTGCTTTATGTCAGGATCTGTGACTAAAGCCGGATGTTAAGGGATTCTATGAAAAAGATTATCGTAGCCGCAGCGCTGGTGCTCAGCGGATTAGTGGTGGGGTGTAATCAGCTAACGCAGTACACCGTCAGCGAACAAGAGATCAACCAGGCGCTGCATAAACGGAATAATTTCTCTAAAGATATCGGCCTGCCCGGCATTGCCGATGCCCATATTGTATTAACCAATTTAGCCAGCGCTATTGGCCGTGAAGAGCCGAATAAAATCACCCTGACCGGCGATGCCAGACTGGATATGACCTCGCTATTTGGCAATCAAAAAGCCAATATCAAGCTGAAACTTAAAGCCCTGCCGGCGTTTAATAAAGAGCAGGGCGCCATCTATCTGCAAGAGATGGAAGTGGTGGAGGCAAGCGTTGAGCCTGAAAAAATGCAGACCATCGTTCAGACCCTGATCCCCTATCTCAATCAGTCGTTGCGCAATTACTTTAATCAACAGCCTGCTTACGTATTAAGCGAAGACAACAGCGCGGGTGAAAAACTGGCGAAGAAATACGCTAAAGGGATTGAAGTGAAGCCTGGTGAAATCATCATTCCATTCACTGAGTAACCCGGCGTGATACGGGGAGGGACATCTCTTCCCCGATAAATTCTCAACGAAAATGGTGCAAAGCGAAACGTTTGCGCCTATCCTTAGTGCCCGGCATAAATCATCGTTATTTCCTTCCTACGCCGGAGCACTTTCATGACCGTATTACCTCAGGTATTAAAAATTCGCCGCCCAGACGACTGGCATGTTCACCTTCGCGACGGTGAGATGTTAAAAACGGTGGTGCCTTATACCAGCGAAATTTATGGTCGCGCAATTGTGATGCCAAACCTGGCGCCGCCGGTGACAACGGTTGCAGCCGCTATCGCTTACCGCCAGCGTATTCTTGATGCCGTACCGCAAGGGCACCAGTTCGAACCATTAATGACCTGCTATCTGACCGACTCGCTGGATCCAAACGAGGTTGAGCGCGGGTTTAATGAGGGCGTCTTCACCGCGGCAAAACTCTACCCGGCTAACGCGACCACCAACTCCAGCCACGGCGTAACCAGCACCGCCGCGATTTTAAAAGTGCTTGAACGCATGCAAAAAATCGGGATGCCGCTGCTTATTCACGGTGAAGTCACGCACGCCGATATTGATATTTTTGACCGCGAAGCGCGCTTTATCGAAACCGTGATGGAACCGCTGCGCAGCCAGCTGCCGGAACTGAAAGTGGTGTTTGAACATATCACCACCAAAGACGCCGCTCAGTACGTGAAGGAAGGCAGCTCCCTGCTTGCGGCGACGATTACTCCGCAGCACCTGATGTTTAACCGCAACCACATGCTGGTTGGCGGCGTGCGCCCTCACCTGTACTGCCTGCCAATTTTAAAACGCAGCGTGCATCAGGAAGCGTTACGCGAGCTGGTGGCAAGCGGCTGTGACCGCGTATTCCTCGGCACGGATTCGGCCCCCCACGCGCGCCATCGTAAAGAGGCCTGCTGCGGCTGCGCGGGCTGCTTTAATGCCCCTTCAGCCCTTGGCGCTTACGCTACGGTGTTTGAAGAGATGAATGCGCTGCAGCATTTCGAAGCCTTTACCTCCGTCAATGGCCCACGCTTCTACGGCTTGCCGGTAAATGAAGAAACCATCGAGCTGGTGCGCACTCCGGTGCAGATGCCAGAACGGATTGAAACCAGTGATGACAGCATCGTGCCATTCCTGGCCGGTGAGCGGGTGAACTGGTCGGTAACGGCATAATTTTTAACGCCCTCTGTTGCATAATACTGGATATGACTGTATAAATATCCAGTACATTATACAGGGGGCCGTTATGCGTATTGAAGTCACTATTGCCAGAACTACATCTCTGCCACCAGGCGCGATAGACGCGCTTGCCAATGAACTTTCACGCCGAATTACTCAATCCTATCCTGAAAATCAGAACCACGTTCAGGTACGTTATGCCGCAGCGAATAACCTGTCGGTTTTAGGGGCAGGCAAAGAAGAACGCGATCGTATTAGCGAAATATTGCAAGAGACCTGGGAAAGCGCTGACGACTGGTTTGCTGCGGATTAAAACTCACCATTGAAGGGGCGGATTTAACATTAAGTCGCCGCCCATTTCAGGTAAAAAATTCCCTCGTTGTTTTACTTTATGCCGGGTGTCGCCATCCGGTTTTTTTAATTGTCTGAAATTCACGCGCTAAATAATTTTCCCTTTTCACTCATGACTCAGAATGCACTGATAGCTCCACACAACGATCTGTTGATAAATTGCGCAATCAGACGTTTTATTGTAAGAAAAGTGTTGCCGGGTATTTATTTCTCCGTCGAATTAGCTTAATCATGGATATACTTAACTAGCTTCACATAAACAAGCATTAAACCTCGCCAACCGTTGTCTTAAATACACGAATAAAAGGGGTTATGATGGAAAAAAATAGTGATGTTATCCAGACCCATCCCCTTGTCGGATGGGACATCAGCACCGTTGATAGCTATGATGCGCTGATGCTTCGCCTGCACTACCTCTCTTCGAACACGCAAAAGCACGACGAAACTGAAATCGGCCAGACTTTATGGCTGACTACCGAGGTTGCCCGGCAATTTATTTCTATTTTAGAAGCCGGGATTGCTAAGATTGAGTCCAGTGATTACCAGGTAAACGATTATCGTAAGCATTGATTGCCATTGATTGCCAATGCAGCCCTTATCACGCTGAAGGCATCTCACGGTGTCTTCAGCCTGATGACAAACCCACGTATTTCGCCAAACGAACATAGGCCATCAATAAAAAA
>NZ_RPOH01000093.1 GCF_003818135.1 Buttiauxella warmboldiae
CACCTCCTTTACACGGAGGGGGTCGGCGGTTCGAGCCCGTCATCACCCACCATTATCACCTCTTGCAATAGCAGTACCGAAGTTTGGGTGATTAGCTCAGTTGGTAGAGCACCTCCTTTACACGGAGGGGGTCGGCGGTTCGAGCCCGTCATCACCCACCATTCGGGGCGTTAGCTCAGTTGGTAGAGCAGTTGACTTTTAATCAATTGGTCGCAGGTTCGAATCCTGCACGCCCCACCAATGTACGAAGGCGCCCTAAAGGCGCCTTTTTGCTATGTGCAATTCGGGCAGGATTTGAACCTGCTGCAGATTCGACAAAATCGTCGGGAACGATTTTGAACGCCACTTGTGGCGGCCCGAAGGGCGAGTCTCAGGATGAGACGAGTCATTATCCTGCACGCCCCACCAATGTACGAAGGCGCCCTAAAGGCGCCTTTTTGCTATGTGCGATTCGGCGGCGGCATGACCGAAGAAAAACAGTCGCAACCAAACCGCCATCAAAAAGAGCTAATCAATGCGTTTGAGAGGCTTCACCAGCCCCTCTAACCCTTCGGTTTTAATCAGTAAAGTCAGCTTCATCAACTCGCCAAAATGGCCCTGCGGAAACCCATCTTTGCGGGCAAACCACAGCAGATACTCTTCCGGCACATCAATCAGCACGCGGCCTTTATACTTGCCGAAGGGCATCACGGTATTGGCAATTTCAATCAGCTGCTGTTTATCCATCTCATTCACCTAATAAACGCATCATTTCAGCTTCATCAATCACATCAATACCCAGCTCCTGGGCTTTCACCAGTTTAGAACCCGCCGCTTCGCCGGCAATGACCAGGTCGGTTTTCTTCGACACGCTGCCTGCGACTTTAGCACCTGACGCAACCAGGCGAGCTTTGGCGTCGTCACGGGACATCATGCTCAGCGACCCCGTCAGCACCACGGTTTTACCGGCAAACGGGCTGTCTATCTCTTCCGCTTTGATAACGATCGGAGCGGGCCAGTGAACCCCTGCCTCTTCCGTTAACTGCCGGATAACTTCGCGATTACTCTCTTCGGCAAAGAAATTGAAGACATGAGTCGCCACCACGATGCCGACGTCAGGTACTTTTTGCAGCTCTTCGATGCCTGCCGCAATCAGCGCATCCAGCGTACCAAAATATGCCGCCAAGCCTGCCGCCGTCGCTTCGCCCACCTCACGGATCCCCAATGCATAAAGGAAGCGTGCAAAGGTAGTTTCTTTTGACTTCGCCAGCGCATCCACAACATTCTGCGCCGACTTCGGCCCCATGCGATCCAGCCCGGTCAGTTTTCCGGGCGTCAGACGGAAAAGATCCGCAGGCGTATGAACGTACTCTTTCTCAACCAGCTGATCGATGATCTTGTCACCCATCCCCTCCACATCCAGCGCGCGGCGTGAGACAAAATGCTTCAGTGATTCCTTGCGCTGCGCGCCGCAAATCAGCCCGCCGGTACAACGAGCTACCGCTTCGCCTGCCACGCGCTCCACGTCAGATCCGCAAACCGGGCAGTGCGTCGGGAAGATGATGGCCGCGGTGTTTTCCGGACGCTCAGATTCCACCACGCCGACAACCTGCGGGATAACATCGCCCGCACGGCGGATCACTACGCGATCGCCAATTCTTAACCCCAGACGTTCAATTTCATCGGCGTTGTGTAAAGTAGCATTGCTGACCAGCACACCTGCAACCTGGACCGGCTCCAGACGGGCGACCGGAGTAACGGCGCCGGTACGTCCAACCTGGAACTCGACGTCACGCACAAAAGTCATCTGTTCCTGGGCCGGGAACTTAAACGCCACGGCCCAGCGCGGCGCGCGGGCAACAAAGCCAAGCGTCTCTTGCAACGCGAGCGAATCAACTTTAATCACCACGCCGTCGATATCAAAACCTAAGCTCGGGCGATCCGCCTCCACCTGGTGATAAAATGCCAGCACTTCTTCAGCTGTAGTGCACAAACGAATGCGATCGCTGACCGGCAATCCCCACTCTTTGAACTGCTGTAAACGCCCGTGATGGCTGGCAGGTAATGCGCCGCCATCAAGCAAACCAACGCCGTAGCAGAAGAAGGTCAACGGGCGTTTTGCCGTGATGCGTGGATCGAGCTGGCGTAGCGAACCAGCCGCGGCATTACGCGGGTTGGCAAAAATTTTCCCACCGGTACGGCGCGCCTCATCATTAATTTTTTCAAAACCCGCCTGTGGCAGGAACACCTCACCGCGCACTTCCAGGCGGCGGGGAATATTCTCGCCGCGCAATTTAAGCGGAATGGAACGGATGGTGCGCACGTTGGCGGTGATATTTTCACCGGTAGTGCCGTCGCCACGCGTGGCCGCCCGGATCAATATCCCCTCTTCATAAAGCAGGCTGACCGCCAGACCATCGAGCTTAAGCTCGCAGCAAAAAGTGACGGCATCGGGGCTTTTCAACCGGTCCTGCACCCGTTTGTTGAATGCCAGATAGCCTGCTTCATCAAAGACGTTATCCAACGACAGCATCGGGACTTCGTGACGGACCTGAGTAAATTCGCTCAGCGGTGCCGCGCCCACGCGCTGAGTCGGAGAATCGGGGGTGATTAAATCAGGATGCGCTTCTTCAAGCGAGCGCAGCTCCGCCATCAGGCGATCGTATTCCGCATCCGGGATTTCCGGGTTATCAAGTATATGATAGAGATATTCATGATGGCGAAGCGTGGTTCGCAGTTGAGTTATTTGTTGTTCGATTGTGTCCATATCGCACCATCAATATAAAAGCCCCCGACATGTCGGGGGCTTAGAGAAAAACATGTCAGCAAGAGAAATATCAGACGCTGGCGTTTGCTTCCACGACTTCGCGGATACGATCCTGATATTCACGCATTTTTTGCGGCGTCATCATGCGGCGCTGGTCGTCGAGCACCACACCACCCACTTCATCGGCAATATGCTGAGCAGACTGGAGCATCAGCTTAAAGTTCTGCGCCGGATCGCCATATGAAGGCACCTGCATAAAGATGGTCACGCCAGGCGTGGCAAAGTTGGTCATGCTTTCCGGATCAAACGAGCCGGGTTTAACCATATTGGCAAGACTAAACAATACCGGACCGCTGCCATCGGGGCTGAGATGGCGGTGGAAAATATTCATCTCGCCAAAAATAAAGCCCGCTTGCTGAATACTGTTTAACAGCACATCGCCGTTAATCATGCTGCCCGCATGAGCCGAGACGTTAAGCACAATCACCGTCTCTTTACGACGAGCCGGAGGTTCCGGGGCCGGAGCGGGCTGGGCCGCAACAGGCTCAGGAGTCGGTTCAGCGTGATGAACCGGCTGCACCGGCGCTTGCGGTGCCACAGGCTGCGGCTGCTCGGCAATCGGTTGTTGAGCGGGTTGCTGCACCGGTTGATGAACAACCGGCTGCGCGTGTGGTTGAGGTGCTGGCTGAGGCACAGGCTGATGTGCTGGCGCAGCGGGCACTTCCTGACGCGGCGCTTGCGCTTCAGGCTGGCGTACAGGCGCACTCTGACGCGGCTGTGCAGAAGCATAAGGCGGCTCGTACTGATGCTGAGGCGCCTGCGGCTGACGAGGCATTTCTGGCTCGCGACTCGCCGTTTCCGGCGCAGGATTAACCCGACGCACGCGTACCTCGCCTACGCCATCATCCAGCTCGTCTTCAGCCTCATGCTCTTGCGACTCGTATTCGTCACGCTTAGATTGCAGACGCTTCATGGGACGATCGCGAAAAACGGAAGAGCGCTCCTTACGACTTGTCCACAGACCGTGAACCAGTAAGGCTATTATGGCGATCGCGCCAACAATAATTAATATCAGACGCAAATCCTGCATCATTATATTCTCTGTTGTTCTAACACCTTGCCACCGCGGCAAACATTTACTCACTAAGAGTATTTGCCCATCTGCTCAAGTGCAAGTCCGCACACGGTTTTCTCCGCATAAAGATGGGCTGAAAATGGTTTTTTGCTGTTTTTTCGACCATTTCTTAATAAGTTTTTCTCCTGACACTCGGTTATGATAGCTGTGCGCGTCATCGCAATGACTAAAAAGGAGTTCGTTAAGATATGGTTTCAACTGCAGAAGCCGGGCCACGTAGTGGTATTTATTACTTTTCCCAGGGCTGGAAGCTGGTACGAGAGCCTGGCATCAGGCGCTTCGTCTTATTGCCGCTATTGATCAATATCTTCTTGATGGGAGGCGCATTCTGGTGGCTCTTTACCCGCCTGGATATTTGGGTTCCCACAATGCTCTCCTACGTCCCGGACTGGCTACAGTGGTTAAGCTACCTGATTTGGCCGCTGGCGGTGGTTTCGCTGCTGCTGGTATTTGGCTATTTCTTCTCCACCATCGCTAACTGGATTGCCGCTCCCTTTAATGGATTACTGGCAGAACAGCTGGAAGCCCGCCTGACCGGCGCCATACCGCCTGATACCGGCGTTCTGGGCATCATGAAAGATATTCCGCGCATCATGAAGCGTGAATGGCAAAAACTCGCCTGGTATCTGCCGCGTGCGCTGTTACTGCTGGTGCTCTACTTCATTCCGGGTATTGGGCAAACCGTGGCCCCGGTTTTATGGTTTTTATTCAGCGCCTGGATGCTGGCAATCCAGTATTGCGACTATCCTTTTGATAACCATAAAGTGCCCTTCAAAGAGATGCGTATTGCGCTGCGTGAGAAAAAGGTCACCAATATGCAGTTTGGCTCGCTGGTAAGCCTGTTTACGCTTATTCCCTTCCTCAACCTGGTTATCATGCCTGTTGCCATCTGTGGCGCGACCGCAATGTGGGTCGATTGTTATCGCCCAAAACATGCGATGTGGAAGTAGTTTTTAGCGGAGCGGCTACGGTCGCTCTTATTCCCCCGCTTATTCCTTCTTGCTTTTGCTTATTTCCCTTCTACATATAGATATGCGATTTCTTTACTTCCGCATCACTCTCAAGCAGGTATGCTGGTGTCGTTTCCCAAATTTCATACAGTTAAGGACGGGTTATGAGCAAGATCTATGAAGACAATTCTCTGACTATCGGTCATACGCCGCTGGTTCGACTGAACCGTATCGGTAATGGACGCATCCTGGCGAAGGTAGAGTCCCGTAACCCGAGCTTTAGCGTTAAATGCCGTATCGGCGCCAATATGATTTGGGATGCCGAAAAACGCGGCGTGCTCAAACCAGGCGTTGAATTAGTTGAACCTACCAGCGGCAACACCGGTATTGCCCTGGCGTATGTGGCGGCGGCCCGTGGTTATAAGCTCACGCTGACCATGCCAGAAACCATGAGTATTGAACGCCGTAAGCTGCTCAAAGCGCTGGGTGCGAACCTGGTGCTGACAGAAGGCGCGAAAGGGATGAAAGGCGCAATTCAGAAAGCTGAAGAGATTGTGGCCAGCAATCCTGAAAAATTCTTGCTGCTGCAACAGTTTAGCAACCCGGCAAACCCGGAAATCCACGAAAAAACCACCGGCCCGGAGATCTGGGAAGATACCGATGGCGAAGTGGATGTCTTCATTTCCGGCGTCGGTACCGGCGGCACGCTGACCGGCGTTAGCCGCTATATCAAAAACACCAAAGGCAAAACCGACCTTATCAGCGTGGCTGTTGAGCCAACTGACTCCCCAGTCATTGCCCAGGCGCTGGCAGGTGAAGAACTCAAGCCTGGACCGCATAAAATCCAGGGCATCGGGGCAGGTTTCATTCCTGGCAACCTCGATTTGAAACTGATTGACCGGGTCATTGCCATCACCAACGACGAAGCGATTGCCACCGCGCGCCGTTTGATGGAAGAAGAAGGTATTCTGGCGGGGATTTCATCCGGAGCCGCGGTGGCCGCTGCATTAAAACTTCAGGAAGATGAAGCCTTTATCAATAAAAACATCGTGGTTATCCTGCCATCTTCCGGGGAGCGCTACCTGAGTACCGCCCTGTTTGCCGATCTTTTCACTGAAAAAGAGCTGCAACAGTGATGCCATACAGGTGAATATGTGCAAAAAAGCATCCGTTTGGGTGCTTTTTTGTGGTATTCGTCAAACTTTTACCCTCCCTGCCATTGCGTCACTCCGTCAGGTCTGGTATCTATCCAGCAAATTATTTTGATGCGCGAAATTAATCGGAGTGTGAGTTAGATCTGCTGAATCGATTTAACGATTTGGTGCAATCTTATATTTCACGGCATAATGATTAATGTCGAGCGAACCGCGAAGCGTATGGTTGAACCGAAGCACATTTCGTGATTCCCGAAAGCATCTCGTGTCGCGTACAGTAACAGCTCACGTCGGCACTAACTATACAGGCTAAAGTTTTGCCACCAGGCTAGACTTTAGTTCCACAACACTAAACCTATAAGTTGGGGAAATACAATGTTCCAGCAAGAAGTTACCATCACCGCTCCAAACGGTCTGCATACCCGCCCTGCTGCTCAGTTCGTTAAAGAAGCAAAAGGCTTCACTTCTGAGATCACTGTGACCTCCAACGGCAAAAGCGCTAGCGCAAAAAGCCTGTTCAAACTGCAAACCCTGGGCCTGACTCAAGGCACCGTTGTGACCATCTCCGCTGAAGGCGAAGACTCACAGAAAGCAGTTGAGCATCTGGTAAAACTGATGGCTGAACTCGAATAAGTTCTGGGTTCTTCGTAAATATCAGTCACAAGTAAGGTAGGGTTATGATTTCAGGCATTTTAGCATCCCCGGGTATCGCTTTCGGCAAGGCACTGTTGCTGAAGGAAGATGAAATTGTCATCGACCGGAAGAAAATTTCTGCCGACAAAGTTGCGCAGGAAGTTGAACGTTTCTTAAGCGGGCGCGCAAAAGCGTCAGCACAGCTGGAAGCGATCAAAATTAAAGCTGGCGAGACCTTCGGTGAAGAAAAGGAAGCTATCTTCGAAGGCCACATTATGTTGCTGGAAGACGAAGAGCTTGAGCAGGAAATCATAGCCCTTATCACCGATAAGCTCGTTACTGCTGATGCAGCGGCTCACGAAATTATCGAAGGCCAGGCGGTCGCACTGGAAGAGTTAGACGATGAATACCTGAAAGAGCGTGCGGCTGACGTACGCGACATCGGTAAGCGTCTGCTGCGTAATATCCTGGGCCTGGCGATTATCGACCTTAGCTCGATTCAGGACGAAGTTATCCTGGTTGCGAAAGATTTGACCCCGTCGGAAACCGCACAGCTGAACCTGCAGAAGGTTCTGGGTTTCATCACCGATATCGGTGGCCGCACCTCCCACACCTCTATTATGGCCCGTTCTCTTGAACTGCCAGCGATTGTGGGTACCGGTAGCGTGACCAGCCAGGTGAAAAACAGCGATTACCTGATCCTCGATGCGGTTAACAATAAAGTGTACGTTAACCCAACCAACGACGAGATCGAAGCCCTGCGCGCGGTACAGCAGCAGGTGGCTTCTGAGAAAGCTGAGCTGGCAAAACTGAAAGATCTGCCCGCTATCACGCTCGACGGTCATCAGGTAGAAGTTTGCGCCAACATCGGTACCGTACGTGATATCGACGGTGCAGAGCGCAACGGTGCAGAAGGTGTAGGCCTGTATCGTACAGAATTCCTGTTCATGGACCGCGATTCACTGCCAACAGAAGATGAGCAGTTCGCGGCGTACAAAGCGGTTGCTGAAGCCTGTGGCTCACAGGCCGTTATCGTACGTACCATGGATATCGGTGGTGACAAAGAGCTGCCGTATATGAACTTCCCGAAAGAAGAGAACCCGTTCCTGGGCTGGCGTGCCGTGCGTATCGCCATGGATCGTAAAGAGATCCTGCATGACCAGGTGCGCGCGATTCTGCGTGCTTCTGCTTTCGGTAAATTACGCATCATGTTCCCAATGATTATCTCTGTTGAAGAAGTGCGCGCGCTGAAAGCAGAAATTGAAATCATGAAGGCGCAGCTGCGTGAAGAAGGCAAAGCGTTTGACGAAACTATCGAAGTTGGCGTGATGGTGGAGACTCCGGCTGCGGCTACGATTGCTCGTCATCTGGCAAAAGAAGTCGACTTCTTCAGTATCGGCACCAACGATCTGACGCAGTACACGCTGGCAGTTGACCGTGGTAATGATATGATTTCACATCTTTACCAGCCAATGTCACCGTCCGTACTGACTCTGATTAAGCAAGTTATTGATGCTTCTCATGCTGAAGGTAAATGGACCGGTATGTGTGGTGAGCTTGCAGGCGACGAACGTGCTACACTTCTGTTGCTGGGTATGGGTCTGGACGAATTTAGTATGAGTGCCATTTCTATCCCGCGCATTAAGAAGATTATTCGTAACACGAACTTCGAAGATGCGAAGGTGTTAGCAGAGCAAGCTCTTGCTCAACCGACAACGGACGAGTTAATGACGCTGGTTAACAAGTTCATTGAAGAAAAAACAATCTGCTAATCCACCGGATGCGGCCCAATTTACTGCTTAGGAGAAGATCATGGGTTTGTTTGATAAACTGAAATCTCTGGTTTCTGATGATAAAAAAGACACCGGAACCATTGAGATTGTTGCCCCACTTTCTGGCGAAATCGTCAATATTGAAGATGTTCCAGATGTTGTTTTCGCCGAGAAGATCGTTGGTGATGGTATTGCAATTAAACCTACCGGCAACAAAATGGTTGCTCCGGTTGACGGCACCATCGGTAAAATCTTCGAAACTAACCATGCTTTCTCTATCGAATCCGATAGCGGCATTGAACTGTTCGTCCACTTCGGTATCGACACCGTTGAACTGAAAGGCGAAGGTTTCAAGCGTATCGCAGAAGAAGGCCAGCGTGTTAAGAAAGGCGATGTAGTCATTGAGTTCGATTTAGCCCTGCTGGAAGAGAAAGCGAAGTCTACCCTGACTCCGGTTGTTATCTCCAACATGGACGAAATCAAAGAGCTTACCAAACTGACTGGTAGCGTGACCGTGGGTGAAACTCCGGTGATCCGCATCAAGAAGTAAGCTGTCCGCACAATAGAAAACGGCACCCTTGCGGTGCCGTTTTTGTTTGTATTTAAAACCTCAGATACCAGAACCTTGCGAGTAGCTCTCTTCACCAAAAACGCCTGTCGATAAATAACGATCGCCGCGATCGCAGATAATCGCCACTACAACAGAACCGGGGTTTACCTGCGCCACACGCAGTGCGCCAGCGACGGCACCACCTGAACTCACACCGCAGAAAATCCCCTCTTCGCGTGCCAGTCTTCGCATCGTTTTTTCGGCGTCTACCTGTGAAATATCAAGCACTTCATCAACCAAATTAGGGTTGAAAATCTTCGGCAACCACTCTTCCGGCCAACGACGAATCCCTGGAATGCTGCTGCCATCTTCTGGCTGTAACCCAACAATTTTGACGGGTTTGTCTTGCTCGCGCATAAACTGGCTGACCCCCGTGACTGTTCCGGTCGTTCCCATACTTGAGACGAAGTGCGTGATTCGTCCCTGGGTTTGCCGCCAGATTTCCGGGCCGGTAGTGCTGTAATGCGCATACGGATTATCAGGGTTGTTAAACTGGTCGAGAACTTTACCCTCGCCTCGCTCATCCATCAAACGTGCCAGTTCACGAGCGCCTTCCATGCCCTGCTCTTTGGTCACCAGAATCAGTTCTGCGCCATAAGCCTGCATCGCCGCTTTGCGTTCCATACTCATGTTGTCGGGCATTAACAGCTTCATGCGATAGCCTTTGAGCGCAGCGATCATCGCCAGGGCGATGCCGGTATTGCCGCTGGTTGCTTCAATCAGCGTATCGCCCGGCGAAATTTCACCTCTGGCCTGCGCCCGCACAATCATCGAGAGCGCAGCCCTGTCTTTTACCGATCCTGCCGGGTTATTCCCCTCAAGCTTGACCCAAATTTCACTGCCGTTATCAAGGCCGGTACGCTGTAATTTAACCAGCGGCGTATTGCCAATCGTACTTTCTAAGGTGTTCACTTATTATCCAGAAAATATAAAAGCTACAGGGTAAGCTCTGTTTCCTCGAAATCATTCATGTTGCGGGAAGGCGGCAACAGAATGAATCCCCGGGAGCGTAGATAAACTACGTGACCGGGGTGAATGAGGGCAGCCAACGCACCAGCAGCGTGAAGGATGATGAGGAAACTTATCAGGCCGATTGCGCCAGGTCTACACCCTGAATACGGTTATTCCCTTCATACAGGCGCGCATGCTGCAGGCCAACAAACAGGCGTTCGCCGCGTACCGGAATATGATCTTCACGTAAAACAACCGTTAACGGTTCGTGATACCAGCCAAGCGGCTGTACCACCAGCTGCATGTAGTGACCACGCGGGCTGATTTCCAGCACCTGTACCGGTAGTGGGGAATCAAGGTTGGTGCGGCGGCTGACATCCACTTCCCACGGCCGCAGGAACAGATCCACCGGCCCCTGATACGCAGGCGTAAAGCCAAGCGGCCAACGGTGGGCGCCAACGTGGAACTGGCTGCCACGAACCGTACCGTTCATGCGGTTAACTTCACCAAGGAACTCCAGCACAAAGCGGGTTGCCGGCTCTCGCCACACGGCTTCCGGCGTATCAACCTGTTCGATATTGCCCTGGCTCATCACCACCACGCGGTCAGCAACTTCCATCGCCTCTTCCTGATCGTGGGTCACAAACACGCTGGTGAATTTCAGCTCTTCATGTAACTGACGCAGCCAGCGGCGCAGCTCTTTACGCACCTGGGCATCCAGCGCGCCGAATGGCTCATCGAGCAACAGGATTTGCGGTTCAACCGCTAATGCACGCGCCAGCGCCACGCGCTGTTTCTGACCACCAGAAAGCTGTGCCGGGTAGCGGTCGGCCAGATGTGCCAGCTGCACCATCTCCAGTAAACGAGTCACTTTCTGTTTAATCACCGCAGCCGACGGGCGCTCACGGCGTGGCAACACCGTCAGGCCAAAAGCGATGTTATCGAACACGGTCATATGGCGGAACAGCGCGTAATGCTGGAAGACAAACCCCACTTTACGTTCACGGGCATGGATTCGGCTCACATCGGTGCCGTGGAAACTAATACGCCCGCTGTTCTGGTGCTCAAGTCCCGCGATAATACGCAGCAGCGTGGTTTTACCGGAGCCCGACGGCCCCAGCAGCGCCACCATTTGGCCAGAAGGGATATCCAGCGAGATATCATTCAGCACCTGGGTGCGACCAAAAGATTTCTTAATATTGGTAATATCAATGCTCATGATTCCCCTCCTGTTGCAGGCGTTTTTCCTGGCTATTCAAACGCCACTGCACCGCACTCTTTAAGAACAACGTAACGATTGCCATCAGGGTCAGCAACGCCGCTGCGGTAAACGAACCGACGGTGTTGTAATCCTGTTGCAGCAATTCAATCTGTAACGGCAGCGAGAATGTCTCACCGCGGATAGAACCGGATACCACCGACACCGCACCAAATTCACCAATGGCGCGGGCGTTGGTTAACACCACGCCGTACAACAGCGCCCAGCGGATATTTGGCAAGGTCACGCGGCGGAACATCTGCCAGCCGGACGCGCCCAGCAGAATTGCCGCCTCATCTTCCTGGCTGCCCTGGCTTAACATCACCGGCACCAGCTCACGCACCACAAACGGACAGGTCACAAAAATGGTTACCAGCACCATGCCCGGCCAGGCAAACATAATCTGAATGTTATGCTCGTCCATAAAGCCCGCCAGCGGGCCGTTGGAGCCGTAAAACAGCAGATAAACCAGGCCTGCAACCACTGGCGAAACCGCAAAGGGAATATCCAGCAGCGTCAGCAATAACTGGCGGCCGGGGAAATCAAAACGCGTCACCAGCCAGGCCAGCAGAATGCCGAACACCAGATTGACCGGCACGGTAATCAGCGCAATCATCACCGTGAGCCAGATGGCGTGCAGCATATCCGGGTCAACGATATTGTTTAGCGCCGGCATCAACCCTTTGGAAAACGCCTGGGCAAAAATAGAGGCTACCGGCACCACCAGCAGCAGAAACGACACCAGCACCCCAATGCCGATTAACGTCCATTTGCCCCAGTTAAAACCGGAGCGGCGATAGCGTTTCAATTCGGTTACGTCCGTCATCAGTGACCTACCACGCGTCGCCCAAAGCGACTTTGCAAGGTGTTAATGGTGAACAGCAGCAGGAGCGAGGCCACCAGGATCACCGAAGCAATCGCGCTGGCGGCCGGATAGTCGAACTCCTGCAGGCGCACAAAAATCATCAGCGACGTCACTTCTGTTTTCCAGGCGATGTTACCGGCGATAAAGATAACCGCGCCAAATTCGCCCAGGCTACGGGTGAAAGAGAGCGCCACGCCAGCCATCAGGGCCGGTGAAAGCTCCGGTAAAATCACGCGGCGAAAGCTCTGCCAGCGCGTAGCCCCCAATGTTTCCGCAGCTTCTTCATACTCAGGGCCAAGCTCTTCAAGCACCGGCTGCACCGTGCGCACCACGAACGGGATACTGGTAAATGCCATCGCAACCGCAATCCCCAGCCAGGTGTATGTCACCTTAATACCAAACTGCGCCAGCCACTCACCGTACCAGCCGTTGACGGAAAACAGTCCGGCAAGGGTTAACCCCGCTACCGCCGTTGGCAGCGCAAAGGGTAAATCCATTAACGCATCAAGCAGGCTGCGGCCCGGAAACTGATAGCGCGTTAAAATCCACGCCATCAACATGCCAAAGGCGCCGTTAAAGAGGGAGGCGACACCCGCAGATAACAGCGTGACTTTATAGGCTGCCACCACCTGTGGGTTAGTAATCACTTCCCAATACTGAGCAAGCGTCATCTCAGCAAGCTGCATCACCAGCGCGCTGAGCGGCAGCAGCAAAATCAAGCAGACAAACAGCAAACTGGTGCCGAGGCTTAAAGTAAAGCCCGGCAGCACACGTTTGGAGGCCACAGCAAACATTACTCACGCCCCTTGCCGAGCAACTTGTCAAATTCGCCGCCGCTGGCAAAGTGGGTTTTCATCGCCTCAGGCCAGCCGCCGAACTCATCCTCCACGCGGAACAATTCGGTCGGCGGGAATTTATCTTTAAGTTTTGCCATCACATCCGGGTTGTTTACGCGGTAGTAGTAGTCGGTGATGATGGTTTGTGCCGCCGGGCTGTAGAGGAAGTTCAGGTATTCTTGCGCCGCTTTTTCAGTACCGTTGGCTTTAACGTTTTTATCCACCCAGGCCACCGGGAATTCAGCCAGGATATTGACCTTAGGCACGACAACTTCGTAGCCCTCTTTCTGGTACTGTTTGCTGATGTTGTTCACTTCGGACTCAAAGCTGATCAGCACATCGCCGAGCTTGCGTTCTACAAAGGTGGTAGTCGCGCCACGACCGCCGGTATCGAACACCTCAACATTTTTCAGAAACTGCGTCATAAACTGTTCGGTTTTGGCTTTATCGCCACCGTCAGCTTTATTCGCCGCCCCCCACGCACCTAACCAGGTGTAACGAGCGTTACCAGAAGTTTTTGGATTTGGGAAAATAAGTTTCACATCCGGGCGCACCAGATCGCTCCAGTCGTGGATGTTTTTCGGGTTACCTTTGCGCACCAGGAACGCCATGGTGGAGTAGAACGGCGAGCTGTTATTGGGTAAACGGCTCTGCCAGTCGGCAGGAATCAGCTTGCCTTTGTCGTGCAGGATCTGCACATCAGAGACCTGGTTATAAGTTACAACGTCAGCTTTTAACCCCTGCAGGATGGCCAGCGCCTGTTTTGATGACCCGGCATGAGATTGTTTAATCACCAGCTTGTCACCGTTATTTTGCGCAGCCCACTGCTGCTGGAACGCCGGATTCAGAGCGCTAAAAAGCTCGCGCGACACATCATAAGAGCTGTTCAGCAGTTCGGTGGCGTGGGCCGAGCCTGCCAGCAATGCAGAAACAACGACAGCATTCCAGACTTTTTTAACGTATGTTTTGGCCATTGGGCACCCTTATAAATGTGATAACCATCGAACTTTAGAGTTACCAGTGTATTTATAACGCGTGTCAAAGCTGTAACGGTTTTATATATCGTTTGGTGATTTGCAATAAGAAAGGGGTATAAGACAAAAAGCAGGCGCGACGAGTGCCGCGCCGGGGAAATTACAGGTTCAGCAGCTTGTCGAGTGACGGCGCGAAATAGTAGCCGCCGGTAACGGGCCTGGTGAAGCGCAACATACCATCGCGCTTCCCGTCCGTTTCGCCAAACATGCTTAGCAGCTGCTGTTCAATGTTATGCAAACGTGCGCAGTAAGCGATAAAGTACAGGCCGTGCGGACCGCTGGCGGTGCCGTACGGCAGGCTCTGGCGCACAATCTTCAACCCTTTGCCATTTTCTTTCAAATCGACGCGGGTTAAGTGAGAGGTTTCCGGACGCTCGTCCCCGTCAATTTCTTCATTGGCCTCTTTAGTACGGCCAATAATCATTTCCTGATCGTGAACGCTCATGCGGTTTAACTGGGTGAGATTATGTTCCCAACGCTGTACAAACACGTAGCTGCCGCCCGCATCCACACCGTCGTTGATCACCGCCACTTCACGGCGAGTCTCTTCACCCTGCGGGTTTTCAGTACCATCAATGAAGCCGCTCAGGTCGCGATCTTCCACCCAGCGGAAGCCGTGGATCTCTTCTTCAATTTTCAGCGCGTCGCCAAAGGCGGCGAGAACCGCTTGCGCCACCGAGAAGTTCACATCGTGGCGCAGCGAAAGAATATGGATCATTACGTCGCGCTGAGTCGCCGGAGCCAGCCCCTTGCCTAAAGGGGTAAAATTTTTCAGCTCGCTCGCACCTACGCCCGCGCTGAGGTCGCGCCACAGATCGTGACCAAACGCGACTACCGCGCCTAAATTCGCCTCCGGGAATGTTTCCTGAAGAGAACTCAGCGATTGATGAAAGGTTTTGCAACCCTGACGAATAGCCGCGAAATCGCCCTGCAAACTCGCTTCCAGCCAAATGGCGGCACGGCAATGTTCCGGCAGAATACCGGTTTGAACACCAGACATGAATCCTCCGAGAAAAAACATACGCCACTCGCCGTGGCGTTTATTTCCCCTATGATACTTAATTACGGCTACGCCTTCTTGAGAAGGCGCAAGCCAGGCGGTATTTTTTATCGGCGCCAGATAATTTTACTGACCGTCCAGCTTTTGAGCGTATCGTCAGACGGCATTAAACCTTCCGGGCCGTGCCATTCGCCGCTAAACAGGTAGCTTATGTGCTGGCTATCTGGCGCTTTACACTCCACGGCATCGCTATCATCGCCGGTGGCTTTTATACACGAGCCAAATGCTTTGCTGTATAAGTCGCTAAACGGCGTTCCCAGCTTCACGCCGCTGTCGGTTTCAATTTCGCTATCCATAACGTCCACGCGGCTGACGGTGCCTTTTGCGCCGTTGATGATAACCATCACGGTTTTATCATCCATCGCCTCATAGAAACGAACAATCTCACCCTTGTCGGTTTTCATCCCGCTGCGCAGGCGGTAGTTATCATTTAATGCCGTGCTGACGGCCTTTTCATCCATCGGCGTACTGGCATTTAACTCACCCACGCCCTGCTCGCTCACTTCAATCGATGAACCAAACCAGTTCCAGGGATTGGCCGCAGACCAGTTGACCGAGGAGAGCGTCGAACACCCGCTCAGAACCAGCGGCAGCCCTAACATCATCAGGCGCAGAGTTTTCATTAGACATTCCTTTATTAAGCATGGAGACGCGCTTTGGAGTACAGATTTTGCCAAAAGTGCCGCTTATTCACCGCTCACAGAAAAGTAATCGCGTAAACGGCGGTTGCTACACAACCACCACAGGGCAAAAACATCGGCAATCAGCAGCGCTAAAGTTATTGCGCTGAGCTCTTCGCCTTGCCATAACAAGACAATTTGCCAGGCCAGGACGCCAGCCTGCGCGACGATTAGCCCCCAGCGCCACGCGGCCCATAATCGGGGATATAAATGGCGACGGCCGCTAATCAGAAATGCCAGTGCCGCAGGAATGCCGGGCAAAAGCCCAAACCAAAAATTATCGCGCTCGGGATAGAAGAGGCCGAGAATAGCATCCCCCTGCTGGCGCGATGCCGCCGCCAGCACTAGCACAAACCAGGTTCGCCCCTGCAACAGCAGAATGCACCAGAACAGCAAGGGGGTTCTCAGATTACCGTGCGTATCGTAATCCGAAGGGTGATACAGACCAGACATTAATATTCCTGGTCTTCGATCAGGCGCTTGCCCAGTAGCAGCACGTCCTGCTGCTCATATTCAAGGCGTTCATACATGCCAATCACCAGCTCGTTTTCCTCACGCACCATGATATGGATTTTTGGGCAGCCGCGCGCGATAAGCTTTTTCTCAAGGCGGCTGAGCAGCGCATTAGCAATGCCGCGCCCCCGATATTCCGGATGCACCCCGAGATAATAAGCCGAGCCCCGATGCCCGTCATAACCGCCCATCAGCGATCCCACGACTTCACCGCCCACTTCGGCCACGAGGAACAGATCCGCATCGTGGTTAAGTTTACGTTCAATATCCATTTCAGGATCGTTCCACGGACGCAGTAAGTCGCAACGTTCCCAAAGCGTAATAACCTCTTCGAAGTCATCCTGGCGAAAAACACGTATTTCCATGGTATTAGCCGTTATTAGTCTAAAACCCCGATTATGGCGGTAAGTTGATGTTTAGCCAATATCTGCCGCAAAAGCCGCTAAAAAATGGCATACTTGCCGCTCATTCATTGATTGAAATGAAAAGATAATCATTTCAGGAAAATGGTTGTCGTTTACCCGTTACCGATACGCTATAAATGCCTATCAGCAATTTTTAAGATAATAATATTAGCCGCATGAGCAAAATTAAATCACTGACGCATCTGACCACCCGCCGCCAGTTACTGCTTACTGGATTGGCTGCCTTAACGTTAACCGGGGTAAATAAGGCTTTAGCCAGCTCCGAGACTAAACCACTTAAAACCACCACTCAACACAGTAAACCAACCAAAAAAGCCGGCGGCCGTCGGGTAGTGGTGCTCGACCCGGGACACGGCGGTATTGATACCGGCGCGATTGGGCATAACGGTTCCAAAGAGAAACACGTGGTGCTGGCCATTGCGAAAAATGTGCGCAACATCCTAAAAAGCAACGGGATAGAGGCCAAACTCACGCGTACCAGCGATGAATTTATTCCGCTCTACGACCGCGTGGAAGTCGCCCATAAACACGGGGCCGATCTCTTTATGTCGATTCATGCGGATGGTTTCACTAACCCATCCGCTGCCGGTGCGTCAGTGTTTGCCCTCTCTAACCGCGGCGCCAGTAGCGCCATGGCAAAATATCTCTCTGATAAAGAAAACGCCGCCGATGACGTGGCTGGCAGCAAGGTCAGACATAAAGATCAATACCTGCAGCAGGTTCTGTTCGACCTGGTGCAAACCGATACCATTAAAAACAGCCTGACGCTCGGCTCGCATATTCTCAAACAGATAAAGCCGGTGCATAAACTGCATAGCCGCAATATTGAACAAGCGGCGTTTGTGGTGCTCAAATCACCGTCGATCCCATCCGTGCTGGTTGAAACATCGTTTATCACCAACCCGGGGGAAGAAAAGCTCTTAGGCACGCCAGCATTCCGCCAGAAAATCGCTAAGGCTATTGCTTCGGGCGTTATTAGCTATTTCCACTGGTTTGATAACCAAAAAGCGCACAGTAAGAAACGTTGAATCCTATGAATCTGCCAGATATCCAGGCCGTAAAACAATTCCTGCTGCAGTTGCAGGACACCATCTGCCAGCAGCTCAGCCGCGTTGACGGTGCCGCATTTGAAGAAGAGTGCTGGCAGCGTGAAGGCGGCGGTGGCGGCCGTAGCCGGGTATTACGCGGCGGGAAGATCTTTGAGCAGGCGGGGGTTAATTTCTCCCACGTTCACGGCGATGCCATGCCAGCATCGGCAACCGCGCATCGCCCGGAACTCGCCGGGCGCAGTTTTGAAGCGATCGGCGTATCGTTAGTGGTGCATCCACTCAATCCTTATATCCCCACCAGCCACGCCAACGTGCGTTTTTTCATCGCGGAAAAACCCGGTTGCGACCCGGTATGGTGGTTCGGCGGTGGCTTTGATTTAACGCCGTTTTATGGCTTTGCGGAAGATGCCATTCACTGGCATAAAACCGCGCGCGATCTGTGTCAGCCCTTTGGCGATCAGGTCTTCCCACGGTTTAAAAAATGGTGTGACGACTACTTCTTTATCAAACATCGCAATGAGCAGCGCGGCATTGGCGGCCTGTTCTTCGACGATCTCAATACGCCAGATTTCGACTATTGCTTTAACTTTATGCAGGCAGTTGGCAATGGCTATCTGGCAGCCTATCTGCCCATTGTCGAACGGCGCAAAAATTTACCGTGGGGCGAACGGGAACGCGACTTCCAGCTTTATCGCCGCGGCCGCTACGTCGAGTTTAATCTGGTGTGGGATCGCGGAACGCTGTTTGGCTTGCAGACCGGCGGGCGCACAGAGTCAATTTTAATGTCGATGCCGCCGCTGGTGCGCTGGGAGTATAACTACCGGCCAGAAGAAGGCAGCCCGGAGGCTGCCTTGTATCGTGATTTCCTGCCGGTTAAGGATTGGATTTAAATCAACCCTCACCCAAGCCCTCTCCCTGAGGGAGAGTTCCCCCTTCACCAGGGGGATAAGGCAGGGATAAGGGCGTCCGACGCTTAAAGCGGAGCGGTCTGCGCCTCAACTACCGCCAGCGCCACCATATTCACAATACGACGAACAGACGCAATCGGCGTTAACACATGCACCGGTTTCGCCACGCCCATCAGTACTGGCCCAACGGTCACCCCTTCGGAACTGGAAACGCGCAGCAGGTTATAGCTGATGCGCGCCGCTTCCACGTTTGGCATGATCAGGATATTTGCCGAACCTTTCAGCGGGCTGTCTGGCATACGATCGTTACGGATGCTTTCCACCAGTGCGGCATCGCCATGCATTTCGCCGTCAATTTCCAGCTCAGGCGCACGCTCGCGCACCATCTCAAGCGTTGCACGCATTTTGCAGGCCGCTTTCGAATCAGAAGAGCCGTAGTTCGAATGCGATAACAGCGCAACTTTCGGTTCGATACCAAAGCGACGCACCGTTTCCGCGGCCAGCAGCGTGATTTCAGTCAGCTCTTCCGGTGACGGATCGTCATTAACATAGGTATCCGCAATAAAGGTGTTGCCGCTTGGCAGCAGCAGCGCGTTCATCGCCCCCGCCGCTTTTACGCCCTCACGGTAGCCAAATAGCTTCTCTACCACCGAGAAGTGCTCGTGATACTCACCGATGGTACCGCAAATCATGGCGTCCGCCTCACCACGATGCACCATAATGGCGCCGATCACCGTAGTGTTGCCGATCACCGCGCGCTGCGCCTGTTCTTGCGTAATCCCGCGGCGTTTCATGATGTTGTAGTACTCGTTCCAGTACTCTTTGAAGCGCGGATCGGACTCGTTATTGACGATCTCAAAGTCACGCCCGGCCTGCATTTGCAGCCCCAGTTTCTTCAGGCGCATTTCGATAACCGCCGGGCGGCCAATCAGAATCGGCTTCGCAAGCCCAAGCGTAATCAGCTCCTGAGTGGCGTGCAGCACGCGAGCTTCCTCGCCTTCCGTCAGCACCACGCGTTTTGGATCTTTACGCGCCTGCGAGAAAATCGGCTTCATAAACAGGTTGGTTTTGTAGACGAACTCGGTCAGTTTCTCACGATAGGCATCGAAGTCCTGAATCGGACGCGTTGCCACACCGGTGTCCATTGCCGCTTTTGCCACGGCCGGGGCAATTTGCACAATAAGACGCGGGTCGAAAGGTTTTGGGATCAGGTAATCCGGGCCGAACGTCAGCTCTTCTTCGCCATAGGCCGAAGCCACCACGTCGCTTTGCTCTGCGTGAGCCAGTTCGGCAATCGCATGAACCGCCGCCAGCTTCATCTCTTCATTGATGGCGGTTGCTCCGACGTCCAGCGCGCCACGGAAGATGAACGGGAAGCACAGCACGTTATTCACCTGGTTTGGGAAGTCAGAACGGCCGGTACAGATAATCGCGTCCGGACGCACTTCTTTTGCCAGCGGCGGCAGGATTTCCGGCTCCGGGTTTGCCAGCGCCAGAATCAGTGGCGCACGCGCCATTTTCTTGACCATTTGCTGGCTCATAGCTTTCGGGCCAGAACAGCCGAGGAAAATATCCGCGCCTTCAATGACTTCATCAAGCGTGCGTTTACCGTTGTCTTCCACCGCGTAAGCCGCTTTGGTTTCCGCCATGTTTTCTTCACGGCCTTTATAGATAACGCCTTTCGAGTCGCAAACCACAATATTGTGTTTCTGAATGCCAAGCTGCACCAGCAGGTTCATACAGGCAATGGCGGATGCGCCTGCGCCAGAAACCACCAGACGCACGTCAGAAATGTTTTTCTCGACCACGCGCAAACCGTTGAGCACCGCAGCGGTACAGATAATGGCCGTGCCGTGCTGATCGTCATGGAACACGGGAATATTCATGCGCTCACGCAGTTTTTTCTCGATGTAGAAGCACTCCGGCGCCTTGATATCTTCGAGGTTGATGCCGCCAAACGTGGGTTCGAGGGCCGCAATCACCTCAATCAGTTTGTCCGGGTCCAGCTCGTCCACTTCGATATCGAACACGTCAATACCGGCAAATTTCTTGAACAGAACGCCTTTACCTTCCATCACCGGCTTGCCCGCCAGCGCGCCGATATTGCCCAACCCCAGCACTGCGGTACCGTTAGAAATCACGCCAACCAGGTTACCACGCGCGGTGTATTTGTAAGCCGCCAGGGGATCTTTTTCTATCTCAAGACAAGGTGCCGCCACGCCCGGGGAGTAGGCCAATGCCAGATCGCGCTGGGTTGCCAGCGGTTTGGTTGGGGAGACCTGAATTTTTCCGGGGACGGGGAATTCATGAAAATCAAGGGCACTTTGCTTCAGTTGTTCATCCATTTCTTCGTTCCTTTTTAACACGCTAAAGGGTCGTAGGGTCATTCGTGAGGTCACGTAGTATCACGCTTGCGCGCGCGCTAAACTTTGAACATCACCATACTATCAACAATGTCCGACAAAAATGTTAGGGAATCAAAGCGACTATGTTACCCGGCATTAACAACATTACCATGCCTGTCTGCTATGCTTTTTAGTTATGCCTAGGATGAATTTTCGTCGCGAATGAGATGGAGCATTCGAGTAACGATATGTATTAAAAGGAGAAAAACATGAATCAGCTTGAGAGTATTAAAAAATTCACCACGGTAGTTGCCGACAGCGGTGATATCGAATCCATCCGCCATTACCAGCCCATTGATGCCACGACCAATCCCTCGCTATTGCTGAAAGCGGCGGGGCTTGCGCACTATCAAACGCTGATTGACGATGCTATCGCCTACGGTAAACAGCGCGGTAGCACGCAAGAAGCCCAGGTTGCGCAGGCCTGCGACAAACTGGCGGTCAATTTTGGTGCGGAAATTCTGAAAAGCATTCCGGGACGCGTCTCGACTGAAGTGGATGCCCGCCTCTCTTTCGATAAAGAAAAGAGTATTGCGAAAGCCCGCCATTTGATTGCGTTGTATCAAGAGCTCGGCGTTGATAAATCCCGCGTGCTTATCAAGCTGGCTTCCACCTGGGAAGGGATTCGCGCCGCCGAAGAGCTGCAAAAAGAGGGCATCGACTGCAATCTCACCCTACTCTTTTCATTCGCTCAGGCGCGCGCTTGTGCCGAAGCCGGAGTGTTCCTGATTTCACCTTTTGTCGGGCGTATCTACGACTGGTATCAGGCGCGCAAGCCGCAGGACCCGTATGTGGTTGAAGAAGATCCGGGCGTCAAATCGGTGCGCAATATCTATGATTACTTTAAGCAGCACAACTACAGCACCATTGTCATGGGGGCGAGCTTCCGCCGCACCGAACAAATCCTTGCGCTGGTGGGCTGCGATCGGCTGACCATCGCCCCTAACCTGCTGCAACAGCTACAGGAGAGTGAAGAACCGGTGGTTCGTAAACTGATCCCAGGCTCGCAGGGCTTCCGTCGCCCGGAACCGATTAGCGAAGCGGATTTCCGCTGGGAGCATAATCAGGACCCGATGGCGGTAGAAAAACTGGCGGAAGGTATCCGCCTGTTCGCCATCGACCAGCGCAAACTGGAAGATTTACTCGCCGCCAAACTTTGAACGCCAACCACGGAGTGAAATATGTCATCTCGTAAAGAGCTTGCTAATGCCATTCGTGCCCTGAGTATGGATGCGGTACAAAAAGCCAATTCAGGCCACCCGGGCGCACCGATGGGGATGGCAGATATTGCCGAAGTGTTATGGAACGACTTCCTGCACCATAACCCGACCAACCCAACCTGGGCCGACCGGGACCGATTTATTCTCTCCAACGGCCACGCCTCAATGCTGCTTTACAGCCTGCTGCACCTCAGCGGGTATGACTTGCCGATAGAGGAGTTGAAAAACTTCCGTCAGCTTCACTCCAAAACGCCGGGTCACCCGGAACTGGGCTACACCCCCGGCGTTGAAACCACCACCGGGCCGCTTGGTCAGGGGCTGGCTAACGCGGTCGGCCTGGCGATTGCAGAACGCACTTTAGCGGCGCAATTTAACCGCCCCGATCATGAAATTGTCGATCATTTTACCTATGTATTTATGGGGGATGGCTGCCTGATGGAAGGCATCTCCCATGAAGTTTGCTCGCTGGCGGGGACTCTCGGCCTCGACAAGCTCATCGGTTTCTACGATCGCAACGGGATTTCCATCGATGGCGAAACCGAAGGCTGGTTTACCGACGACACCGCCAAACGTTTCGAGGCTTATCACTGGCACGTGGTGCATGAAATTGACGGCCACGATCCTGAGGCAGTAAAAAAAGCGATTCAGGAAGCGCAAAGCGTGAAGGATAAACCTTCGCTGATTATCTGCCGCACTATCATTGGTTTTGGCTCGCCAAATAAAGCCGGTAAAGAAGAGGCGCACGGTGCCGCACTAGGTGAGCAGGAAGTCGCCCTTGCTCGTCAGCAGTTGGGCTGGAACTACCCGGCATTTGCAATCCCGCAGGAGATTTATCACGCCTGGGATGCCAAAGAAAAAGGTAAGAAAGCAGAAACCGCGTGGAACGACAAATTTGCCGCTTACGCCAAAGCCTATCCTGATTTAGCAGCCGAGTTTAATCGGCGCATGCACGGTGAAATGCCTGAAAACTGGCAGGAAACCACGCAGAACTTCATCGCAAAATTGCAGGCTAACCCGGAAAAAATCGCCACCCGTAAAGCTTCGCAAAATGCCCTGAACGCTTACGGCCCGAGCTTGCCGGAATTGCTTGGCGGCTCTGCGGATTTAGCACCGAGCAATCTGACCATCTGGAAAGAATCCAAATCGATTAAAGACGATATCGCGGGGAATTACATTCACTACGGCGTGCGCGAATTTGGCATGACGGCCATCGCCAACGGCATTGCCCATCACGGCGGGTTTGTGCCTTACACCGCAACGTTTCTGATGTTTGTGGAATACGCGCGTAACGCGGCGCGCATGGCGGCGCTGATGAAAGCGCGGCAAATTATGGTTTATACCCATGACTCCATTGGCCTGGGCGAAGATGGCCCAACGCACCAGGCAGTTGAGCAACTCGCCAGCCTGCGCCTGACGCCGAATTTCAGCACCTGGCGTCCCTGCGATCAGGTTGAGGCCGCGGTGGCATGGAAAACGGCCATCGAACGTCACAACGGCCCGACCGCACTGATCCTTTCACGCCAGAATCTGGCGCAAATGGAGCGAACGCCGGAACAGGTCCAGGCCATCAGCCGCGGCGGTTATATTCTGCAAGATGGCGGCGGGACGCCGGAGGTGATCCTGATTGCTACCGGCTCTGAGATGGAAATCACCGTGCTGGCGGCGGATACACTCAAGGCCGAAGGCCATAAAGTTCGCGTCGTTTCGCTGCCTTCAACCGACATTTTTGATGCCCAGGATGAAGCGTATCGCGAGTCAGTTCTGCCTTCAGATGTGGCCGCACGCGTGGCTGTAGAAGCCGGTATTGCGGATTACTGGTACAAGTATGTCGGTTTGAAAGGGGCAATTGTCGGCATGACGACTTACGGCGAATCGGCTCCCGCCGATAAGCTGTTCCCGTTCTTTGGCTTTACCGCCGAGAATGTGGTGGCGAAGGCGAAAAAGGTAATGGGCGTTTAGCCCTCACCCCGGCCCTCTCCCACGGGAGAGTTGTCTCTTATACACAACTTACCCTTCACTTTGGCAACCAGTCAGGGTGAGTTATGTAAGCTTCGCAGGTTTTCCGTTCACCTGAACCTATAGCTATCTCTGCAACTTCTGTATCCGGTGAACGTGTCATGGGGC
>NZ_RPOH01000094.1 GCF_003818135.1 Buttiauxella warmboldiae
AACCCACGTGTTTCGCAAAACGAACATAGGCCATCAATAAAAAACAAGGAAAATCAATTTATTGATTTTCGGCTGATAACCACAAAGAAGGAAAAACCACGCTTTTTCCTTCTTTGTCAGCAACCTCAAATGGAGCCATTCGGCTCCATTTCTTTATGCGCGCTTCCCAGAATTAATGAGAAAGCTCGACGATATCGTCTTTATCTTCACTGTTTTTGACCGGGGTTCCCCCGACACGTTTTGAATACAGCGCAGTAATAATCGGCACCAGAATCGCGGTCACAATCACACTTGCTGCCACCAGTGCGGTAGCTGACGCGGCGACAGGTTCAAACGCCGGGTTGATTTGGGCAATGATAACCGGGTTTGCCACCGCGGCACCTGCTGCGGAAGAGGCTGCGATACCCGCAGTACCGTTGCCGCCACCGATATATTTATCAGCCAGAATCAATGGAATGCCGGTGATGACGATCACCGCAACACCCAACATAATACCCAGCAGGCCGGTATCCATAATCACGCCCAGATTAATGGTGTTACCCAACGCGAAGCCGAAGAACGGGATCAGGACTGGCGTGGCTTTGCTGAAGAAGGTGCGGAAATCGTGGTCCAGGTTGCCCAAGGCAAAACCAATCAGGAACGGCAGCACGGCGCCGATAAAGTGATGTGCTTCAAATGAAGCCAGACCCGCAGAGCCCAGAATCACCATGGTCATCAGTGGGCCAGATTCCAGAGACATCAGCACAAATGCGCCAGACTCTTCTTTCGTTCCGTACTGGTTCATCAGGCTGGCATACAGGCCGCCATTGGTCATATCCATCGCCGATACGAGGGCCAGAACAGATAAGCCCGCAAACATACCGGTCTGAATCCCGCCCTCCGGGATAAAGGAAGCGGCAATCATCGCCACCACCCAGGCCACAGCAATTTTAGTCAGCACCAGGGTGCCGGATTTACGCAGTACGGTGCCGGTGGCTCGCAGATCGATGGATGCCCCAATGCAGAAGAACCAAACCGCCAGAATGGGAACGGTGCCGCTAATCATCCCTTTAGTGAAAGAACCAAAATAGGCGCCCGTATCAGGAGCAAAAGTATTTAAAACTGCTCCAAGAATCAGTGGGATCAACATCATCCCACCAGGGATACGTTCAATAGTGGCTTTAATCTTCATAATAATTCCTTGTTATTTTTTCATTATTTACAGTGAGTTAATGAAAAAATTGCTTAACTATGTTCGGTGAAAACCGTTTGTTTTCCCTGTTTTATTACGTATCAGGCCAGAGATATCATTGCTCTTAATGGCAGTTTCATTAACTTTGTTGAGCGACTTGCCTTCGCTTCATGCTTCCGGTGACGCTCTTCAGAATAAACTATCCCACTATCGGAATGGTGATTCAATCAAATTGAAACAATATTTCAGTTTAGATCACATTATTTATTTATCGAGGTGATAAACTGTCTTTGTGGGGCAGTGAAATGTAGCGTTGTTGTGAACAACTCCGTTTTAATTGCTAAAATATTATTAATAGTAACGGGCGTGATTTTTCTTCCGCCTTTTATTTCCCGTAAGGAACAGTAATGGATATTCGTCAAAGCATTCATAGTGATCATGCAAAAACGCTGGATACTGCCGGCCTGCGTAAAGAGTTTCTGATTGAAACTATCTTTACCGCCGATGAGTACACCATGACCTACAGCCACATCGATCGCATTATTGTGGGCGGCGTCATGCCAGTTACTCGCACGGTGAGCGTTGGCGGTGAGGTGGGGAAACAGTTAGGGGTGAGCTACTTCCTGGAACGCCGCGAGCTGGGGGTTATCAACATCGGTGGTCAGGGCACTATTACTGTGGATGGGACCTGCTATGAAATCGGTACCCGTGATGGTCTGTATGTGGGTAAAGGCGCTAAAGAGGTGGTATTCGCCAGTATCGATCCGGCAAATCCGGCTCGCTTCTACTACAACTGTGCTCCGGCGCATACCGCTTACCCAACTAAACGCGTAACCCCTGCGGACGTATCGCCAGTGACCCTGGGCGACAGCGTGACCAGCAACCGCCGTACCATCAATAAGTACTTCGTTCCGGATGTGCTGGAAACCTGCCAGTTAAGCATGGGGCTGACTGAGCTTGAGCCTGGCAACCTGTGGAATACCATGCCTTGCCATACTCATGAACGTCGTATGGAAGTCTATTTCTACTTCGGTCTGGAGCAGGACAGCTGCGTCTTCCATATGATGGGCCAGCCGCAAGAGACTCGCCATATCGTGATGCAAAACGAGCAAGCCGTGATTTCCCCAAGCTGGTCAATCCACTCGGGCGTGGGGACTCGCGCCTATACCTTTATCTGGGGTATGGTGGGTGAGAATCAGGTATTTGATGATATGGACCATGTGAAAGTGGGCGATCTGCGTTAAGACGGCCCACCATTAAAAAACCCCGCTGAGTCCATCCCGCGGGGTTTTTTTTAGTCGCAGGAGACTTTCATCGCCAGTCCGCCTCGGGAGGTTTCCCGATACTTAGCGTTCATGTCCTTACCCGTTTCGTACATGGTGTCGATAACCTTGTCGAGGCAAACGCGTGGCTCGCTGGTACGGCGTAATGCCATTCGTGCCGCATTCACCGCTTTCACTGCCGCTATGGCATTGCGTTCGATGCAGGGCACCTGAACCTGCCCGGCAACCGGGTCACAGGTCAGACCGAGGTTGTGCTCCATGCCAATTTCCGCAGCAATACAGACCTGGCTTGGGCTGCCGCCGAGCAGTTCAGCAAGACCTGCCGCCGCCATGGAACAGGCCACGCCCACTTCTCCCTGGCAACCGACTTCCGCCCCTGAAATCGACGCGTTCATCTTATACAGCGAACCAATCGCACCGGCAGCAAGGAAGTAGCGTGCGCAAGAATTTGCGTTAACTTCACGGATAAATTTGTCGTAATAGGCCAAAACCGCAGGAACGATACCGCATGCACCGTTAGTTGGCGCGGTAACCACACGGCCACCGGCCGCATTCTCTTCGTTCACCGCCAGGGCAAACATATTAATCCAGTCGACAACTGCCATTGGATCAGAGCTGTTTTTATCGCTGCTGACCAGCATCCTGCGCAACGCTGCGGCGCGGCGCGGTACCCGCATTTTACCCGGCAGTACGCCTTCGGTAGCGATCCCTCGCTCAATACCGCTGCGCATCACACCCCAGACATTAGCAAAGTGCGCGTCGATTTCCGACTGCGGGCGCAGCGCGCGTTCGTTTTGCATCATCAGGCCAGACAGTGAAAGCCCACTCTCTGTGCAATGGCGCTGTAGATCGGCTGCGCTTTTATAAGGATACGGCACAACCGCCTGCTGAGTATCAGTGAGGCCAAAGTGCGCTTCATCGACGATAAAACCGCCGCCGATGGAGTAATAGGTTTGGCTATAGATAACTTCACTGCCGGCAAGCGCAGTAATCCGCATGCCGTTTTCGTGCAGGGAAAGATTATCTTCGTGGAAGTTCATACAGCTATCGACCGGGAAATCTACTTCATGCTGGCCGTTTGCCAGCAGCAGGCGACCGTGTGTATTCACGTCCTGAATAAAGTGTGGGATAGCATCAATGTCGACGGTGTCCGGCATATTACCAGCAAGACCCATAATAATGGCGATATCGGTATGGTGGCCTTTACCGGTGAGCGACAGTGAACCATAGACATCAACCACTACGCGCGTGACGTTATGCAAAATCCCTTGCTTAATTAAATCGTCTGCGAATTGAAAGCCTGCTTTCATCGGGCCGACGGTATGGGAGCTGGAAGGGCCAATACCGATTTTGAAAATATCGAATACGCTAATCATGTTGCGTCCGTTGCTTGAGTCACTTTAGAGGCGAAAAAGCCGCCCGCGTGCGCAGGCGGCTTAGAGCAGTTAGATGAACAGAGAGTATAAAGAGTAAGAGATAGCAGAAATTGCGACCAGACCCATGATGACCACAAATACATTGCTGATATGACCGCTATATTTGCGCATTGCCGGGACTTTCTGAATCGCATACATCGGCATCAGGAACAGAATCATCGCGATGACTGGGCCGCCCAGGGTTTCAATCATCCCCAGAATGCTTGGGTTCAGGGTGGCAACAATCCATGTCGTCACCAGCATGAAGATGGAGGTGATACGGTTCAGTTTATTAAGTTCAATGCTCTTACCTTTACCGCGCAGCGATTTAATCACCATGCCGTTAAAGCCTTCACTTGCTCCTAAGTAGTGGCCGAGGAAGGATTTAGTGATCGCCACAATCGCGATAATCGGTGCCATCCAGGCGATAACCGGCGCGTTAAAGTGGTTCGCCAGGTAAGACAAAATCGAGAGGTTCTGTGCTTTCGCTTCGGCCAGGTTGGCTGGAGACAGGCTCAGTACGCAGCTGAATACGAAGAACATCACGGTAATTACCATCATGATGTGGGCGTAGGAGAGGATGCGGGAGCATTTTTTCTCCGCTTCTGCGCCGTATTCATTACGTTTTGCTACCGCAAAGGCCGAAATGATTGGTGAGTGGTTAAAGGAGAACACCATTACCGGAATGGCCAGCCACAGCGTCATCCACAGGCCGCTGCCGCTCGCAGGAGATGCGCTAAATGACAGGGTTTCGAATGCAGCGCCGCTCCATTCAGGAATCAGGTACAGCGCCAGAACCATTAATGCGGCAACGAACGGGAACACCAGAATACTCATCGCTTTGACAATCATCTGCTCGCCGAAACGAACGATGGTCATCAGACCGACGATGAGGATCAGAGACAAAATCGCGCGAGGTGGCGAAACCAGCCCCAGCTGGTGGGTAATAAAGCTATCCACGGTGTTGGTGATAGCGACGCTGTACACCAGCAAAATGGGGTAGATTGCGAAGAAGTAAAGCAGGGTGATGACTTTACCCGCTCCCACGCCGAAGTGCTCTTCCACAACTTCAGTAATATCTTCCCCAGGGTTTTTGCCTGACAGCACGAAACGGGTCAGGCCACGGTGAGCAAAAAAGGTCATCGGGAAGGCGAGGATCGCCATAATGAACAGCGGGATCAGACCGCCTACGCCGGCGTTAATCGGCAGGAATAAAACGCCCGCGCCAATGGCGGTACCGTACAGGCCCAACATCCACATAGTATCGGACTTGCGCCATGAACTGGTGCTCTCGACAGAGGCAATACTGCCGGTTTGAGTGGTTTCCATCTACTTCTCCAAAGGAACATATGATTCGAAATCTGCGTCAATCGCGCTGACTTGCCATTGACGACTGAAACTTAATACTGCCGACAGGCGGTTTTATAGTAATTTTGGCCGGTGATAATCAGCGGGCGGAAAGATACATTCATAGCGTAAATCCATCAGTGATCAAGATCTCAATTATAGGAATTATACTGCTTATGGTGTTGTTGGTAGATTTTAAGTCTGTGACTGGTGTTTTTAACGGAATTTATTTCATTTAAATGCGTTTTTTTAGATAATAAAACGGTGTTTCAATATGTCGTTTCGGTGTAATAGTCTGTATAAATGTGATTTTCAGCAGAAATTCAGAGTAAAACATAAGTTTTTATGCAGATTAAAACACTGATGGCGGAAGCGTTTGCAGATAGGGGGAAGCCAGTAAGAGAAGAAAAAAGAGAGAAAAAGAGAGAAAAAGAGAGAAAAAGAGGGGCGGAGTCGCTCCACCCCGGGGAATTCAGGTGCAGATTTCGTAGCAAGGAATGTATGCCGTACCGGGTAATTTCATACGGTGCTGGGCCACAAACCCCTGTAGCAATACATCCATGCGTTTCATCATCTCTGCATCGCCGTGGATTTTATACGGCCCGAACTGCTCGATTGCGCGGATCCCGCCTTCTTTAACGTTGCCTGCGACAATCCCCGAAAACGCTCTGCGTAAAGAGGCCGCCAGCTGTTCTGCCGGCTGATCCGGATAGAGTTTAAGATTGGCCATGTTTTCATGGGTGGGTGCAAAAGGCACCTGCAGATCCGGCGCGATACGTATCGACCAGTTGAAGCTGTAAGCATCGCCTGTTTCACGACGATTCTCTTTCACTTTCGGCATCGCCTTTTTCATCTGACGTGCCACTTCTGCCGCATCATCAATAATGATTTGGTAATGGCGACGAGCCTGCTCGCCTACGGTGCTGACGATAAACTCGTCCAGCACGCGGAAGTAATCAGCGCTCTCTTTGGGCCCGGTCAGAATCAATGGCAGCACCTGATCGTGGTTGTGCGGATTCATCAGGATACCGAGCAGATACAGCAGCTCTTCCGCCGTCCCCACCCCGCCCGGGAAGATAATGATGCCATGCGCAATACGGACAAACGCTTCAAGACGTTTTTCGATATCAGGCATGATAATCAGCTCGTTCACCAGCGGATTCGGCGGCTCGGCGGCAATAATCGAGGGTTCTGTCATGCCGATAAAGCGGCTTTCTTTATAACGCTGCTGGGCATGGCCTACCGCCGCACCTTTCATTGGTGCTTCCATTGCCCCCGGGCCGCAGCCGGTGCAAATATTAAGTTCACGCAGGCCCAGCTGGGTTCCGACGCGGCGAGCGTAGAGATATTCGTTTTCGTTGATAGAGTGTCCGCCCCAGCAAACCACCAGATTTGGCGCTTCGCCGACGTGCAAGGCACGGGCGTTACGTAAGATAGAGAACACCATATTGGTGATATTGGCCGGGTCTTCGAGATCGAGATGCTGGAAGCGACCGGCGCTGGAGAGCTGGCCGTTGACGAATAAAATATCGCGCAACACCGCAAACAGGTTTGCCTGCAAAGCCCGGATAATACGGCCATCGACGAAGGCGTCTTCAGGAGGGTTAATCAGTTCGAGTTTGACGCCACGCTCGCGGCGCAGCACGTTGATATCGAAGTTTTCGTAACGCGCCAGCAGCTCTTTACTGCTATCGGTCTGGCTTCCTGAGTTCAGTACGGCAAGTGAACAATTGCGAAACAGTTGATAAAGGTCGCTGCTGGCCGTGCGTTTGAGCATGTCCACTTCCAGCTGCGACAACATGTCCATTGAGCCTAGCGGGCTAATATGTGTAATCAAGTTAACTCCTTACGAAGCGTGAAGTGCCGCTCCCAATGATTACAATAGCCCTGCGTCGTTCATTTTAACAACCTGAAAACAATAATCCTTTCCCGGCTGCGAGATATTTCGCACCTACTGGCGTACCAGGCGACCAAACGAGGGGTGGAAATCGGTATTGGTGCGCCACGGGTTAATATCCAGCCCGCCGCGACGGGTATAGCGCGCGTAGACGCTCAGATTCTGCGGCTGGCAAAAATGGTGAATGTCATTAAAGATGCGCTCAACGCATTGCTCATGAAATTCATTGTGATGGCGGAACGACACCAGATAACGCAGCAGTTTTTCACGGTCGATACGCGGGCCGCGATAGCGAATCTGTACGGAGCCCCAGTCCGGCTGATGGGTGATCAAGCAGTTGGATTTCAGCAGATGGCTAACCAGCGTTTCTTCGACGATCTCATCACCCGCCGCACCGCTCAGGTAATCGGCGTTGAATTGGTAATTATCGATAGTGATATTTTGCTCATCGATACACTCCCCTGAAAACGCGGCGATTTCCTGGCCTTCCAGCTCATGCAGACGGAACAGCACCACGCTGACATCCCCCTGCGCGCAGAGGCTTAAATCGCGCTTTAGCGTTTCCTGCACGGCTTCCCAGTCGGCAAACTGCGTCTGGTTGAAGCTGTTCAAATAGAGCTTAAAGCTTTTGGACTCAATCAGATTTACGCTGTTGGCATCAAGCTGCACATGCCCGATGGCAACCTGCGGCAACCCCTTGCTATTCAGCCATGATAGTTCGTACAGCGTCCAGATATCGCCGCCGCTAAAGGGCAGGCTATCAGCCTGTAAGCCAAGCGGGTCGCGGTTCAGACTGCGCGGTACGGGCTGGAGTAAGGCCGCCTGGTATTTATCCTGGTAAGCGGTTGGCTTGCCCAGCGTCAGGCCGCTCAGGGCCTGGTGTTTTTCATAAGACATGTGTCACCGGTAGAATGCAGGTACAATTGGCCTTTATTGTACCGCAGCCTTGAGGGAGTGAGAAATTGGTGGATAACGACGTACGTCAGGCGCTGGAAGATTTTACCCGTCGCTTTTGCCAGGCATGGCGTGAGCAGACCGGAGGATGGCCCGCCAGTGAAGAATTATATGGTGTACCGTCGCCATGTATCGTAACCACGACCGGTGACGACGTGCGCTGGCAACCGCAGCCTTTTACTCCGGCAAACGATCTGAGTGCGGTAGAGCGTGCTATGGACATTGCTTTGCAGCCCGCGGCCCATCAGTTTTATACCACCCAGTTTGCCGGCGATATGCCTGCGCTCTCGGGCAACCAGCCGCTCACGTTGTTACAGGCCTGGAGCGAAGATGATTTCCAGCGCGTGCAGGAAAATTTGATTGGCCATCTGGTTACGCAAAAGCGGCTGAAAATTTCACCGACGCTGTTCCTTGCGACAACCCCTGATGAAATGGAAGTGGTGTCATTGTGCAACTTAACCGGTGAGGTGGTGCTGGAGAAAATCGGTACTAAGCAGCGTAAAACCCTGGCCGCCACGCTGAGTCTGTTCCTCCAGGGGCTGCAGCCGCAGGTGAGTTAAGCGTCGATCGCTGCCGGGCTTGTGAGACATCTCTTACACAAGCTGTAAGAGATCGCTAACTTTACGTGCAGACATTTTTTAGCGCCATAAAATTTAGTTATTAATTATCAGGAACTTAACTTTTACAACCTCAGCTTTTGAATGAAAGTTATGATAAGCATTGGTTGTGAGTGTCTTGTCAGAGGGCCGGAAATGGTAGATTCTATGCCCCGTCGACAGGAAGTCGGGAAATGAAGGAGATATCAGGATGATGTTACTTCATTGATGAAGCGGAACGCACCAGGATGGTGTTGCAGGGAAGGCTTCAGGATGAAGCAAAGGATCGCTCAGGAAGAGTAAGGGACACCTCCAGGATGGAGAATGAGAGCCGAATCAGGAACGTTCGGTGGGTCTGGAAGACCAAAGGATATCGCATCAGGATGATGCCGGAACACCTCAGGATGAAGGTAGCAGGACGCGAGTACGACGGATTGTAGGTCAGGAGACCGCAGGACATAGTTGTCACGGACGAGCAGGGAGCACCAAAAGTAGCCGGATTAGCTGCGAAACGAACCGGGAGCACTGTTGATACAGTGCTCCATTTTTTTAGTGCGCCGAGCATGGCGCGTAGCGCCTTGACGGGCGCTGTCAGTTGACTGTGGTGGTTAACTGATGACCTGGAGGTGAAAGTCCTCTACACACCCGGTAAGGGGAAGTGTTAGCTGAACGGCAAGGGTGTTCATCGTGAGGTGAAATCTGAAGGAAGCTGAAAGCAAAATGCGGGTCTGACGAACAGGAAGCGGTTCAGGCGGCACAGTGGGGTAAGGCGGCTAATATCGTCAACGCCCAATACTTACACGGAACGCTGT
>NZ_RPOH01000095.1 GCF_003818135.1 Buttiauxella warmboldiae
CCCTCTGCTGGGCTGTTGCTGAAATTTAAGGCTTTTTCTTCGGCCAGTCGTCTTCGTCATCCCACTTATCGTTAAAGTCACGATGGGGGGGAAGCTCAGGTTTGTTTGCCATATACTTCTTATGATCGAGCCGTTTCAGGTCCTTAATCACATTAAGGAAAATGCCGAGTAACAGCACCAGTACGATAATCCACCAGTAATGCGATAGCCATTCCATGCCAATACCTCTTTTGCCTTCTTACTTGACGTTGTAGCGGCGTGAGCTGCACTCCCTTACCCTCAAGTAAGCTCATCGGGATAAGCTCCCTGGCTGCCTTGCTACAACGCCAATTAATTTGGCGATCGTTAATGTTAATTGCGGCCCGTCAGGCGACAAGCTGCTCCATAATACGTTGGTACATACGGGCAAGCAGCTGCAGATCGGCGGCGTTAACACACTCATTAATTTTATGAATCGTTGCGTTCACCGGCCCCAGCTCTACTACCTGGGCGCCCATACGTGCGATAAAACGCCCATCGGACGTACCGCCTGTGGTCAATAGCTGCGGTCTGATTTCATTATAGTGCTCAACTGCATTCACCACCGCATCGACCAGCTTGCCGCGTGAGGTCAGGAACGGTTGACCCGAAAGCCACCAGTCCAGGGTGTAACGCAGCTGATATTTATCGAGCAGCGCAATCACGCGCTGTTTGATCGCTTCATCAGTCAATTCAGTGCTGAAACGGAAGTTGAACTGAACCAACATATCGCCTGGGATCACGTTATTACTGCCGGTGCCCGCCTGAACGTTGGCAATCTGCATGCTGGTGGCCGGGAAAAATTCGTTGCCTTTATCCCATTCGATGGTGACCAGTTCGCTTAGCATCGGCGCCGCACGGTGAACCGGGTTATCAGCCAGATGCGGATAGGCCACGTGGCCCTGCACGCCATGAATCGTCAGGTTGCAGGTCAGGGAGCCGCGGCGGCCATTTTTCACCACGTCGCCGACGACTTCGGTACTCGACGGTTCCCCCACCAGGCAGTAATCCAGCCTTTCATTACGCGCCATCAGCGTTTCAACGACTTTCACCGTACCATTTTTGGCGCTGGCTTCTTCGTCCGACGTAATAAGGAACGCCAGGCGACCTTTATGATGCGGGTACTGTGCCACGAAACGCTCGGCAGCAACCACCATCGCAGCCAGGGACCCTTTCATATCAGCGGCACCGCGGCCAAATAACATGCCATCGCGGATAGTGGGTTCAAACGGTGGGTTAATCCAGCGGTCGGCATCACCGGCAGGTACGACATCGGTATGGCCTGCAAACGCCAGCGTTTCGCCTTTTCCTCTCCATGCCCAAAAGTTTTGCGTGTCGCCAAAATCCAGCTGCTCCACGGTAAAACCGATGGCACGCAGCCGCTCAATCATCAGCGCCTGGCAGCCCGCATCGTCAGGGCTAAGGGAAGGGCGACGGATAAGCTGTTGCGTCAGCTCAATAACCGGGCAGGACATAGGACTATACCTCGTTGATAAACTGCTGATAGTTCGATTCATTGAAACCCAGCAGCATAGGCTGACCGGGCGCGTAGAGCAATGGGCGTTTGATGATTGCCGGCATTTCAAGCATCAGCGCTGCGGCCGACCGGGCATCAATAATGGTGGCGCGCAGCGCTTCATCGAGTTTGCGCCACGTGGTTCCACGGGTATTCAGCAGCGCCTCCCAGCCCAGTTGCGCAATGAAACTATTCAATAATTCTGCATTCAGCCCGTCTACGCGGTAGTCATGAAATTGATACTCTGCGCCCTGGGCATCCAGCCAGCGGCGCGCTTTCTTGATGGTGTCGCAGTTTTTGATACCGTAGAGAACGATCACGGGTTAAGTCCTTATTTTTTGATGATGATTATTTATGCGAAAATTAAGAATAATTAGAACGATAAAAAAGTCGCAGCGAAAAATATAACCCAGACCGATGACAAACCCCATGTGTTTCGCAAAACGAACGGAGACCATCAATAAAAAAGAGGGAAAACTACGCCTTTTCCTTCTTTGTCAGCAATCTCACCCAGTTGCGATTTTAAAACCCAGGGAATAGCCTCTTCTTTTGCCGGGGTGATTGATTTTTCACCCTGAAATCTAAGGCTAATTTCAAATCTCAGGGGGTTCGTCACATTATTAAATTACTGCTGCACTAATAATTACGCCGATACGCAGTCGACTCTCAATATTTGATGATAGCCAGTGAAGCCGCCAGTTTGTAGCGTTTCACGCCAGGGAAGGGATTACGTATAATTAAAGCAATGATAAGCGAGGCGGTTATGATTGAACGCGAACTAGGGAACTGGAAAGATTTCATTGAAGATATGCTTCGTAAATGATCTGACCAGCAATAATAAAGAACAGCAATTGACGTGCTTATTCTCAATACCCTTTGAGCCATGAAAAAAGCGACTCCTGAGCGTCGCTTTTTTCATGGTTAGCTTTCGCCGCCGGCTTGCAACGGGAATCTTCGCCGCACCAGCACAAAGAACAGCGGCACGAAGAATATCGCTAATACCGTGGCTGAAATCATTCCGCCCATCACCCCGGTGCCAACCGCGTGCTGGCTGCCGGAGCCTGCGCCGCTGCTGGTTGCCATGGGCAGCACGCCAAAGATAAATGCCAGCGATGTCATCAGGATCGGACGTAAGCGCTGGCGGCAGGCATCAAGCGTCGCAGCCACCAGCTCACGACCTTGTGCATTCAAGCCATTGGCAAACTCTACGATCAGAATGGCGTTTTTCGCCGCCAGCCCGATAACCGTTAATAGCCCCACCTGGAAGTAAACGTCGTTTTCCAGGCCGCGCATCCAGGTCGCCAGCAAGGTGCCAATCACCCCCAGCGGTACCACCAGCATGACCGAGAACGGAACTGACCAGCTTTCATAAAGCGCTGCCAGGCACAGGAACACCACCAGTAACGAAATGGCGTACAGCGCCGGAGCTTGCGCGCCAGAAAGCCGTTCCTGATAAGACATCCCCGTCCACTCGAGGCCAAAACCGCTGGGTAACTGCTGCACCAGGCTTTCCATCACCTGCATGGCGGTGCCGGTGCTCACCCCCGGCGCGGCTTCACCCACGATTTCTAACGATGAGTAGCCGTTATAGCGCTCCAGGCGCGGTGAACCGGTTTCCCAACGCAGGGAGGCAAAGGCGGAGAAGGGAACCATGTCGCCGCCTTTATTGCGCACGTACCACTGATGAATATCGCCCGGCAGCATGCGATATTTCGCCGCCGCCTGCACATACACCTTTTTCACCCGGCCACGATCCATAAAATCGTTCACATAGCTTGAGCCCCAGGCGGTTTGCAGCGTGTTATTGATATCTTCAATCGAGACGCCCAGCGCCTGCGCTTTACGCTGGTCGATATCGATCTGCATTTGCGGGCTATCGTCTAACCCGTTATGCCGCACGCGAGCCAGCATTTTCTCCTGGCCTGCCAGCTCCAGCAACTGGTCACGCGCCTGCATCAGCGCATGGTGTCCCGCTCCTGCATGGTCCTGCAATTCCATATCAAACCCGGCGGCGTTGCCTAAACCGCTGATGGCGGGCGGGCTGCTGGCGATAACGCGCGCTTCTTTAATCTCCCGGAAGGCTTTGGTGGCTCGTTCGATAATGGCGAACGAGCTGGCGGTTTGCGGGTCACGCCGATCCCAGTCTTTCAGGCGCACAAACATGCGCGCAACGTTTTGCCCGTTACCGCCGGGGCCGGAACCGATAGTGGTGAAGACTGACAGCACGTTATCTTGCTCCTGGGTCAGATAATAGCGCTCAAGCTTCTCAACCACTTTGGTGGTTTGTTGCTGTGTTGAACCGCTCGGTAATTGAATGGAGGTGGTAAATACCCCTTTATCTTCCTGCGGCAGGAAGGAGGTTGGCAGGCGCAGGAACAGCAAGACCATGCCGCCAATTAGCAGAACGTAAAGCAAAATCCAGCGCAGGCTGTGAGTCAGAATGTTCCCGACCCGCGCCTGATAGCGATCCGCATAACGATTAAAGATGCGGTTAAACCAGCCAAAGAAACCTTTCTGGCCGTGATGTTCACCTTGCTGCAGCGGTTTGAGCAGCGTCGCGCACAGGGCGGGCGTCAGTATCATCGCGACCAGTACCGACAGCACCATCGCGGAAACGATGGTAATCGAGAACTGGCGGTAAATTGCCCCGGTGGTGCCGCCAAAAAAGGCCATTGGCACGAAGACGGCGCAAAGTACCATCGTAATTCCGACCAGCGCGCCCTGAATCTGACCCATTGATTTACGGGTCGCATCTTTGGGCGACAGGCCCTCTTCGCTCATGATGCGTTCAACGTTTTCCACCACCACGATGGCGTCATCCACCAATAAACCGATAGCCAGAACCACGGCAAACATCGTCAGGGTGTTGATGCTGTAACCACACGCATACAGCACCGATAAAGTGCCCAACAGCACCACAGGTACGGCGATGGTGGGGATCAGTGTGGCGCGGAAGTTTTGCAAAAAGAGGTACATCACCAGAAACACCAGCACAATCGCTTCCAGCAGGGTTTTCACCACGTCAATAATCGAGGCTTTAACAAAAGGCGTGGTTTCGTAAGCGATTTTCGCTTCCAGCCCATGGGGGAAATATTGCGCCAGCTCCTCTATTTTGGCGCGCACGAGTTTGTCGGTCTCCATCTCGTTAGCACCGGAGGCGAGCTTAATTCCCAGCCCTGATGCTGGCTGGCCATTGTAACGGCTAAGAAAGTCATATTTCTCGGCCCCCAGCTCCACCTCTGCCACCTCGCCCAGCGAAACCAGCGAGCCATCCTGATTTACGCGCAGCGTAATAGCTTTGAACTGCTCTGGCGTTTGCAACAATGACTGCGAGTTAATAGTGGCGTTAAGCGCCTGCATATCGACGGATGGCGTCCCGCCCAGCTGGCCGACGGCAATTTGCGCATTCTGCGATTTAATCGCATTAACCACATCCTGCGTGGTCATCTGATAGCTGGTGAGTTTGGCTGGGTCGAGCCAGATCCGCATCGAATATTGCGAACCGTAGGCGTCCACGTCGCCCACGCCGTTGATCCGGCTTATCGGGTCCTGAAGATTACTGGCAACATAGTCAGCGATATCTTGCTTATCCATGCTGCCGTCGGTGGAAACAAAGGCCACCATTAAAATATTGGTATCGCCGGTTTTGCGGACGGTCACGCCCTGGGTTTGTACCGCCTGGGGCAATTTACGTAATGCCGACTGCAGCTGGTTTTGCACCTGCTGTACCGCCTCATCAGGATCGGTTCCCGCTTTAAAGTTCAGCGTAATACTGGCCTGGCCGGTGCTGCTGCTCTGGGAGGACATATACATCATATTGTCCAGCCCGGTCATATTCTGCTCGATAACCTGAGTGACGGTGTTTTCCAGCGTTTGTGCCGATGCCCCGGGATAGTTGGCGGTAATACGCACGTTGGGCGGCGCGAGATCGGGATATTGCTCTACAGGGAGCGAAAAAATGGCGAGCAGGCCGGTGAGGCACAAAATAATAGCCAACACCCAGGCAAAAATCGGGCGATGGATAAAGAAATTCGCCATTCAGTCAGGACCTCGTCAGTACTTCAGATTGTGATTATTGATATCAGCCGTCACTGTAGCCTTAACCGCAGGTCCAAACGTGGAGAAATTGAGGAGATATTGTAAATTATCTTCGCGCCCTGTGCTGCTGCCTTCGATTAAGCTGGGTCAGAAGCCCCGGCTTTCAAGGAACAGCACCGTTGCCGCAACGCGGGAACGCACCTGAAGCTTACGCAATAAATTCCGAATATGAACCTTGACGGTCTCTTCTGAGATATGCAGATCTGAGGCAATCTGCTTGTTCGACAAGCCGCGAGCCACTTCCTGCAGCACATCCAGCTCACGCTCGGTCAACACCGCGAAAGGGTCGTCACTGCGTTTGTCGCTGCTGCGGGTACGCAAATACTCGGCGACCTGCGCGCTGTATGCTTCACCTTCTGTCGCGCCACGGCGGATATCTTCCAGCAGCGCTTCCGGATCGCTGTCTTTGAGCAAATAACCGTCGGCGCCTGCGTCAATTAACGTGAAAATATCACTGCGTGAATCAGAAACCGTCAGCACCACGATACGTGCGCTAATACCGTCGCGACGCAGGGCGTTGAGGGTATCGAGCCCGCTTAACCCTTTCATATTCAGATCGAGCAGGATAAGGTCAGGAGTCAGGCGGTTTGCCATGCTGATGGCTTCCGCACCGCTGCTGGCTTCCCCTACGACACTAAAACCGCTATCCATCTCCAGCAGCTGGCGAATGCCGCGGCGCATTAACGGATGATCGTCGACAATTAATACCTGACAGACAGTTTGCTTACTCATAAGAGTCCCCAGTACTTTTCACATTATTATCATTATGGATTTATGGTTGTTTCCGGCAGCGCCTGTTGTGGCGGCGGTGCCGGAAAATTCATCGTAATCAAGGTTCCCCCCTGTAGTGGGCGGGAGATAGTCAGCTCGCCGCCTAAACGGGCGGCGCGTTCATGCATAATATTAAGGCCGTAGTGCCCCTCAGGCTCCGTCAGGCTGGCAATTCCGCTGCCATCATCAAGAATATTCACCGTATGCGTTCCGCAAAGCGATGTGCTACAGCTTACGGATATTTTACCCGCTTGCGCATGTTTAATCGCGTTCAGGACGCCTTCACGAATAATCTGCAGCAAATGCACCTGCTGCGGGGCATCCAGCGCCTGGGTAGGGATAGTACAGTCAAGCGTAATCAGGGCTGCCGTCTGCTGGCGCAGCGGGGCAATCATCTCCTGTAACGCTGCGGGTAAATCAGCTTGCTGAAGCGTCAGGCGGAAGGTGGTCAGCAGTTCACGCAGCTGGCGGTAGGCGTCATTCAGCGCCTGGGAAAAATCATCAATAATACGCTGGGCAGGCAGATTTTCGGCCGGGACAGCCCGTTTCAGCAAGGCCAGCTGAATGCGCAAATAGGAGAGCACCTGCGCCAGCGAATCGTGCAACTCGCGGGCAATGGTCGCACGTTCCTCCATCAGCAATAGCTGCTGATAGTGTTTTTGCGCCTGGTTGAAATAGAGGCCGCGGCCCAGCATATTCGCCAGGCTTTGCATCAGCGGCAGCGGTGGAACGCCTGCGGGAGCCTGCCAGCGCAGGTGGCCCAACTCTTTATCTTCAAGAATAATCGGCAGCGTTTGCCAGGCTCCATTATCCTGTTGCACCCCTTCCTGAATTTTCCAGTTTTCGCCCGTCTTCATCTCAAGATAATTGACCGGCGTTTTCTGGCGTACCTGTTGTAAAACGCGTTCAAAACAGTGCTGATCGATGGTGCTGACGGTGAGCGCCTGCGAACAGGCGTAAAGCACTTCCAGCGTGCGGTTAGCCTCCTGCAAATCGAGGGTTTTTTCCTGCACGCTCTCTTCAAGGGAGCGATAAAGTTTTTGAAGCTCCTCCGACATCTGCGTGAAGGTATGTGCCAGCAGGCCCAGCTCATTGGGCAACTGCGTATTGAGCGGCGGGTGATCGAACTCGCCGCGCTCTATGGCGCGACTGGCATCCATCAGGCTGTTGAGCGGCGCGACGACCTGCTGGCGAAAACGGCGCAGGGTGAAAAATACCAGCGTGAAAATGGCAATAAAGCCCACCATTGACGCCATCACCACCTCCAGCATTTTGCGCTCGGCGTAATGCTGAAGGGCAAGCACAAACAGGTCAATCTGCGCCACATAACCGACGATATTAGCCTTATACCAGTTCTCATCTGCCTGACGAATATGGCTTTCCATCTCTACCCAGGCGTGATTAATGGCCGCGAAGCGATCGCGAACCTCCGCGGGAACCCAGAATTTTTCGATTTTAAGCAGGGCAGGCGAGCGTAGCGACTGGTTATATTGCGCAAGATGCTGCTCCAGATTGAGGCGGTCGCCTTGCAAATCATACCCCAGGCGATAGCTCTGCATGCGCAGTGAACCCGCGACGTTTACCGCTTCAGCATCGCGTAAGCTGCTGGCGAGGGTCAGCATCGCGATGCCTGTTGAAAGCAGCGATAGCAGTACGATGTAAAAGAAGGCGCGGGCCAGGCTGGTGGAAAGCGAGCGTTTTACCGTCACGATATCATTACCCGAAGCAATAATTGAGAGCGAAACGTATCAGAAACTCAGGCTGCCACAAATTTTTGTTGCCTATATTTCGCTATAACTTGCAAAACAAGCCGCTGGAATTAACGAGGCTGCATTAGTGGCGTAACCATTACACAACAAAATGAAGTGAAACGATGTTTCATTAAACACGAAAAGAAATTGATCCGTACCAGGTTATTGTCAGATTTCAGGGTGAAATGGGCAAATGACCATTGCCAGTGGGTAGTTTGCCAGGTGATAACATCTCCCCATAAAAAAGAAGCCTCCTGTTTTTGATAACGGGCAAAGGGGTAACCATGAATCGTTTTGTTCTTGCCAATGCACAGCTTTGTCTCGGTTGTCATGCTTGCGAAATCGCCTGTGTGATGGCCCATAATGACGAACAGCATGTTCTGACCAGCCAACAGTTTCAGCCACGCATTACGGTCATTAAACATCAAGGGCGGCGTAATGCGGTGACCTGCCGCCACTGCGAAAATGCGCCGTGCGCCAGCAGTTGCCCGAATCAGGCTATCTCGCGTGAGAACGATAGCGTGCAGGTGAATCAGCAGAAATGTATTGGCTGCAAATCCTGCGTGGTGGCGTGCCCGTTCGGTGCGATGCAGATCCTGACCACGCCGCTTAATGATGGGCGATCGGTTAAAGCCAACGCCCATAAGTGCGATCTCTGCCGTGGCCGCGAAAATGGCCCGGCATGTGTGGAAAATTGCCCGAGTAAGGCGCTCAAACTTATCAACAATGAGACGCTTGCCGCGCTGGCAAAAGCTCGCCGTCTACGCTCGGCCGCTCAGGAATCGCAGCCATGGCACAGCACCACACACCAAGTGGCGCAACAGCAGGTATTCAATGCTGATTTAAGCAAAGTAAATAAAATGCGCGCCACGCCTGCCCGTCAGGACCCTGATAAAATAGAACTGACGTTGCGTAAAACAGGCTTTGCCGAAATTTATCGTAGCTTTGATAAGGCCCAGGTGGAAAGCCAGGCCGAGCGCTGCCTGAAATGCGGCGAGCACAGCATTTGTGAATGGACTTGCCCGCTGCACAACCATATTCCGCAGTGGATTGAGCTGGTCAAAGAGGGGCGTATTCTGGAAGCGGTAGAGCTGTCGCATCAGACCAACTGCCTGCCGGAAGTGACCGGGCGCGTCTGCCCGCAGGACCGCTTATGTGAAAATGCCTGTACCCTGAAAGATGAATATGGTGCGGTAACCATCGGCAATATCGAACGCTATATTTCCGACAAGGCCTTTGCCAGCGGCTGGACACCGGATCTCTCCTGGGTGAAGCCGACCCACCGTCGCGTTGCGGTCATTGGCGCGGGGCCTGCAGGTTTAGCCTGTGCGGATATCCTGGCGCGCAACGGCGTTAGCGCCACCGTGTTTGACCGCCACCCTGAAATTGGCGGGCTGCTGACATTCGGCATTCCGGCATTCAAGCTGGATAAATCGCTGTTAAGCCGTCGCCGTGAAATCTTCAGCTCGATGGGCATTGAATTCAGGCTGAACACGGAGATTGGCCGCGACATTGCCCTGCAGCAGATTCTGGAAGATTTCGATGCGGTATTTGTTGGCGTGGGGACCTATCGTTCGATGAAAGCAGGGCTGCCGAATGAAGAGGCTCCCGGCGTTTACGATGCGCTGCCGTTCCTGATCGCTAACACCAAACAGGTGATGGGGCTGCCGGAACTGGCGGACGAGCCGTATATCAATATGGCGGGCAAACAAGTGGTGGTGCTCGGTGGTGGAGATACCGCGATGGACTGTGTGCGTACCTCGATTCGCCACGGGGCAGAGCAGGTGACCTGTGCCTATCGTCGTGATGAAGCCAATATGCCTGGTTCCAGAAAAGAGGTTAAAAATGCCCGGGAAGAAGGGGCCATGTTTGAGTTCAACGTGCAGCCACTCAATATTGAACTGGATGATAATGGCCGGGCGATCGGCATCCGTATGCTGCGCACCCAGATGGGGGAGCCAGACGAGAAAGGCCGCCGTCGCCCTGAACCGATTGCGGGCTCTGAATTTATTATGCCGGCCGATGCTGTGATTATGGCGTTTGGCTTCCACCCACACGGCATGCCGTGGCTGGAAGAGCAGAACGTTAAGCTGGATAGCTGGGGGCGAATCATCGCCAGCGTTGAGGATAAACTGCGCTACCAGACCAGCAACCCGAAAATTTTCGCGGGTGGTGATGCGGTTCGCGGCGCAGACCTGGTGGTGACCGCCATGGCTGAAGGCCGCCATGCCGCGGCGGGGATCATGGAATATCTTAACGTTGCGCCTCAACGCCTTAATTAATCGGCAATTTCATCTCGGTTAAACATCTCTTCTTAAGCGTATCTTGCTTTGGCACTCTGCCTGGGCAAGCTATGTTTATCGCGTCTGGCGAACCAGTCGAGGGATATCGTTTGCGGCAAAAGCCCTGAATTCCCGATAGCTATGATCTTTTATTTGTCGGCATAAAATATGAGTTTCTGGGAATGATTTCGCGGAAATGGAGATAAAACGGAAGTTTTTTTCGGTTAAGCTGTAATCATGTTTTGATACAGCATATCGGCCAGACCGATGCTCCAGGAACTCTACCTATAATGGAAAACAATATCCCGCGACTGCCACATGATCCGCATATGTGTCGCAGTTATGAAAAAAAGACTCGTAGTCCACTGGCACTCTATTCAGAGTATCAGCGTATGGCTGTCGAGCTGCGGGCGCCGTTAGCAATGACTTACAGCCACTGGCATGGTCAGGTCGAGGTTAATGTACCGTTTGATGGTGATGTAGAGTATCTAATCAATGATGAAGTGGTGCGGATTAAACAGGGTTATATCACCTTGTTTTGGGCCTGTACGCCCCATCAACTCACGAACCCTGGCCACTGTAAACAGATGGCTATATTCAACTTACCGATGCATTTGTTTTTGTCCTGGCCGTTAGACCGTGAACTGATTAATCATGTGACTCATGGAATGGTGATTAAATCTTTATCAACACAGCAACTCAGCGTTTTTGAAGTTCAGCGTTGGCAGCGCGAACTCGATAGCGATAACGAGCAGGTTCGCCAGTTAGCTGTTGATGAAATTGCCTTAATGCTTAAGCGTTTTAGCCTGTCTGGTTGGCAGACAGTCCTGGTCAATAAAACGTCGCGCACTTTGAAGAATAGTATTTCGCGCCATTCGCAGTTTTACGTAAGCCAGATGCTTGAGTTTATCGCCACCCACTGTGACAAAATATTGACAGTAAACGCTATTGCTGAGCACGTTAAACTTAATGCGAACTACGCAATGGGCATTTTCCAACAGGTAATGCAACTCACCATGAAACAATACATTACTGCCATGCGTATCAACCATGTGCGAGCGCTGCTCAGTGATACTGATAAAACTATTCTTGATATAGCCACAATTGCCGGTTTTCGTTCCAGTAGTCGTTTTTATAGCACGTTTAATAAATACGTTGGCATGCCGCCGCAGCAATATCGTAAGTTGAGTCAAGAACGACGTCATCACTCATCCTGGGCAGAGGAATAAATACTCATAAGTAACTCCGAGTGTTATTTTTGGGATGAGGGCATCAAAGTAAAAATTAGCAATACAGTGCTTAAAATATAGAGCTACCCTGTCAAGGCCTGCAATTATATTGCTTAGGTGTAGGTGGGTTGTCGTAGGTGTTTATTTTATCTGTTCCACTATTAACAATTAACTATTGGATGGAATTATGAGATTAAATAGCAGTACCTCAATAAATAGAAGGCAATTGTCTTTTTTCTGGTCAGTTTTACCTATGGTGGTCATGCTGGGTGGAATCAGTATTGGATATTTTATCTTTTATCTTTAATATTCGTGCGGAGCCTATGATCCTGATAGGTACTGCGGCAGCTTCATTTATAGCTATAGCACATGGATTCACGTGGGATGATATTCTAAAGTCCATATGTGATAAAATATCTGAAGCATTACCTGTGATCCTGATTGTGGCGAGTATCGGTTTCTTAATTGGATCATGGATGGTATCCGGTACGATCCCGATGATGATTTACTACGGTTTAAAGTTAATTAATCCTCAGTATTTCTATATTTCAGCTTTCCTCCTCGGTGCATTGATCTCCGTTTGCACCGGTACATCCTGGGGTTCTATTGGTACAGTTGGAATTGCGATGATCGGCGTGGCAATTGGATTGAATGTATCACTTCCGATTGCAGCAGGGGCTATTGTATCAGGTTGTTGGTTTGGCGATAAACTCTCTCCAGTGTCTGATTCAACAAATATGGCGGCATTGGCTGCTGGCGTAAATCTGCATTCCCATATAGGGCATCTTCTGTGGACTACAGGTCCCGGGTTTATTGTTTGTAGTGTCATATATAGTTACATGGGGATGGGCATAGATGCATCTATAAGTACACCAGAAAATATTGTCAATCTGATGACGTCAATTGGTCATCTGTATAATTTTAATCTGCTCCTGTTATTACCGCCAGCTATTGTATTGTATGGTTCACTATCAAAGAAACCACCTATTCCTATGCTATTTTTGTCGACGATAGTTTCTATGATTCTTGCTTTAACATTTCAGGGGTTCTCTGCGTCCTCGGTAGGTGAGTCAGTTGTCAGTGGTTTTAAACTCTCTATGGTCGAAGGTGTGAATGTCGCTTCTCTGTCTTCCGATATATCCCGTCTGCTGGAAAGGGGGGGCGCAATCTCCATGTTTAGTAGTTTTGTTACTGTTTTCAGCGCGTTTAGTTTTGCTGGCGCGATGAGTGCGACTGGTTCGTTACATACCGTTATTCACGCTCTGACAAAAGGTGTAAAATCAACATTCCGGCTGGTGGCAACGACCATTCTCACGACATTCACCATCTGCGCATGTACGGCAAACGGCACATTGCCCTTGTTGTTATGCGGTGATGCCTTTAAAGATGAGTATAAAAAAAGAGGCCTTGCGGCAAAGAATCTCTCCCGTACAACAGAAGACGCAGGAACTGTTGTGGAACCGATTATCCCCTGGTCTGCTTCCGGTGTTTATTGTGCAACTATGCTGGGTGTCTCAACACTGGATTATTTACCGTGGGCAATCTTATGTTACACCGGAATTATATTTGCATTACTGTTAGCAGTAACGGGTATTGGTATTGCTAAATGTCAGTCAGATGAGACTTCTGAAAATATAGCTGAGCATCAACTTTAATATTAAATCAGCCAAGCTTTACCTTATTCTGAATAAATGTAAAGTAATTTATCTAAGGCGTGAATGCTGTGGCGGCTATTTTCTACAGATGAATTTGCCATGCGTGTTGTTTGACTTGAATTTAAAACGCCTTAAATTTTTAAAGACTGACTCGGGAGTTTATAATGTCTTTGTTTGATCGTGTTATCACAAGAGATGCTAGTTGTCGTAAATATGGGCAGTTGCAACAAATGTTCGGTACTGAAGATGTATTGCCTCTTTGGATTGCGGATATGGACTTCAGAACTCCGGAGCCTATTATTAGTGCACTGAGTTCTGTCATCGCTCAACCCATTCAGGGATATAATGTTGAACATCCTCACTGGAAGGAGTCAGTTACTGGATGGTATGAAAAAAGGTATGCGGCAGAGATTAATGAGGATTGGTTGCATTTTGTTCCTGGTGTAATAAAAACCATAGTCTTAACTTTGATGGCGCTAACCGAAAAGGACGATAATATATTAACTTGCACTCCAATATATGATCCTTATCCTAATTTTATAAAAACAAGTGGTAGAGGACTGATACAAACGCGCCTGATTGAGATAAATGGAAGTTATGAATTTGATTGGCATGATTTTAAAGAAAAAATAAATAAATGCAAAATGTTCCTTTTTGTCTCACCTCATAATCCTGGTGGCATAGTATGGGGGCGTGAAACGCTTGAGAAAATAAGCAGATATTGCCATGAAGCCGGGGTTATTGTCGTTTCAGATGAGGTGCATTGCGATTTAACATTGCCGGGTAAATCGCATATTCCTTTTTTTATGATAAATGAAGCGCTAAATAGTAAGTCAATAGTATTTACCTCAATCAGTAAGACATTTAATGTACCCGCTATACAGGGTGGGGTGGTCGTTATTAAAAATGAAGAACTGCGTAATAAGTTCTATGGTTTTCTGGATAACTGCTACCTTGCTGAGACAAATTCATTACAGCAGACTGCCATTTATTCCGCATATACATGTTGTGATAATTGGTATCAAGAATTATTGTCCTATTTATCTGACAATGTGAAGTTTGTCACAGATGAAATAGCAAAACACTGCCCGCTAATATCCATAGTTTATGGTGGTGCGTCCTATTTACTTTTTCTCAATGCTGAAAAAATGGGGCTCACTGATGAGCAGTTAAAGTTTTTCTTCGTTCATGAAGCGAAGCTCGGTCTTTCACCCGGTATACAGTACGGTCCTGGTGGAGAGGGGCACATGAGATTAAATGTCGGATGCCCGCATTCAGTACTGATGGAATCGATGGATCGGCTAAAACAGGCTTATAAAGCCAGGATGATAGGGCAGTGATACTGGTTTGACGTCATGGGTGGTGTATATCATTTTCCGGACTTCTACCACCCACTAACCTTTATACATTTTTAATGTGCGTAGTTCCGGGGTGAGTGTTTATTTTACAAACCGAATCCCTTTTTGATCCTACCCCAGCATTTACCCCTAAAGGGTGATGCCTCTTCTACCCCTTTGTCACATAACGTAATACTCAATAAAAAGCCGTAGCGAACTACGGAATAAAACAGCAGTGTTTGCCAGATTCAGCACCAGGGATTCTGACATTTGTGATGCAAGGATGTACCCGATGGCCGATTTTTCCCGACGTGGATTACTAACCGGGAGCTTTCAACGCTCCACTACCGCCTTCCGCCCGCCCTGGAGCGGGGATGAACAACATTTTCTGGTTGACTGCACTCGCTGTAATGCCTGCCTGTCGGCCTGCGAAACCCGAGTTTTAAGACGCGGCCAGGGGGGTTATCCGGAAGTGAGCTTTGAGCGTGGTGAATGCACCTTTTGCTACGCCTGCGCACAAGCCTGCCCGGAAAAACTGTTTCTCACGCGTGAGGCTTCCCCCTGGGAACATACGTTGTCGATTGGCGATAACTGCCTGGCGAAGAACAGCGTTGAGTGCCGGAGTTGTCAGGATATTTGCGAGCCGCAGGCTATCTCGTTTCGTCCGTCATTATCAGGCATCGCACAACCGCTACTTAACCACACCGATTGCACCGCTTGCGGCGCATGTATCTCCGGCTGCCCGGTTTCAGCCATCACAATGAGGCACGCAAATGCAAGCTAACTGGCACGTCGCAGGCCTGGTGGTTCAGGCGCATCCACAAAATATTCTCACCGTCAGCCAGGCATTAAACGAGCTGCCGGGAAGCGAAGTCGCGGTAAGCGATGCTGAACACGGCAAACTGGTCGTGGTTATGGAAGCGGCGCGTAGCGACGTGCTGCTAAATCAAATTGAGTCAGCACGCAATATTGCGGGTGTGCTGGCGGTGTCGCTGGTTTATCACCAGCAGGATGAGCAAGGTGAGGAAACACCATGAAACTCAGTCGTCGTAGCTTTATGAAAGCGAACGCCATTGCAGCTGCGGCGGCCGCCGCGGGTCTTAGCGTACCGGGCGTTGCCCGTGCAGTGGTTGGCAAGCAAGATGCTATTAAGTGGGACAAAGCCCCGTGCCGCTTTTGTGGCACCGGTTGTGGCGTGCTGGTTGGCACCCAGGATGGACGCGTGGTGGCAAGTCAGGGCGATCCTGATGCACCGGTTAACCGCGGCCTGAACTGTATCAAAGGCTATTTCCTGCCAAAAATCATGTACGGAAAAGACCGACTCACGCAGCCGCTGCTGCGCATGAAAGACGGTCAGTTCGACAAAGAAGGCGAGTTTGCTCCTATTACCTGGGAGCAGGCCTTCGATATCATGGAGCAGAAATTCAAAACCAGCCTGAAAGAGAAAGGGCCGGAAGCGGTGGGGATGTTTGGCTCCGGGCAATGGACGGTATGGGAAGGTTACGCCGCCGCCAAATTATTCAAAGCCGGTTTCCGTACCAACAACCTCGATCCGAACGCGCGCCACTGTATGGCTTCTGCGGTGGTTGGCTTTATGCGTACCTTTGGTATGGATGAGCCGATGGGCTGCTATGACGATATCGAGCAGGCCGATGCCTTCGTGCTATGGGGCTCGAACATGGCCGAGATGCACCCGGTTTTATGGTCGCGCATCACTAACCGCCGCCTGTCGCATGAAAATGTTGAAGTGGCGGTTCTCTCGACCTTCCAGCACCGCAGCTTCGAACTGGCAGACAACGGTATGGTGTTTACGCCGCAAACCGATCTGGCCATTCTGAACTACATTGCCAATTACATCATTCAGAACAACGCCATCAACGAGTCGTTCTTTAAGCAGCATGTGAATCTGCGTAAAGGCGTGACCGATATTGGCTACGGTTTGCGCCCCACGCATCCGCTGGAAAAAGCGGCTAAAAACCCGGGTTCTGACGCATCAGAGCCAATGAGCTTTGAAGATTACAAAGCCTTTGTTGCAGAGTACACGCTGGAAAAAACCGCTGAAATGAGCGGCGTGCCGCAGGACCAGCTGGAAGCGCTGGCGAAGCTGTATGCCGACCCGAACAAGAAAGTGATTTCTTACTGGACGATGGGCTTTAACCAGCATTCACGCGGCGTGTGGGCCAATAACCTGGTTTACAACATTCACCTGTTGACCGGCAAAATTTCCCAGCCGGGCTGCGGGCCGTTCTCGTTAACCGGCCAGCCTTCAGCCTGCGGCACCGCCCGAGAAGTGGGGACCTTTGCCCACCGTCTGCCAGCAGACATGGTGGTGACCAACGAGAAGCATCGTCAGATTGCGGAAAATATCTGGCAGCTGCCTGCGGGAACCATTCCGGCGAAAGTCGGCCTGCATGCCGTGGCGCAGGACCGCGCGCTGAAAGATGGCAAGCTCAACGTCTATTGGGTGATGTGTAATAACAATATGCAGGCCGGGCCCAATATCACCGAAGAACGTATGCCGGGCTGGCGCGATCCGCGCAACTTCGTGATTGTCTCCGATCCTTACCCGACGATCAGCGCACTGAGCGCGGACCTGATCCTGCCTACGGCCATGTGGGTAGAGAAAGAAGGCGCTTATGGCAATGCCGAACGCCGCACTCAGTTCTGGCGCCAGCAGGTGAAAGCGCCGGGCGAAGCAAAATCCGATCTCTGGCAGTTAGTAAACTTTGCCAAACGCTTCAAAACGGAAGAGGTGTGGCCTGCTGAACTGCTGGAGCAGAAACCGGAATACCGTGGCAAAACGCTGTTCGACGTGCTGTTCGCGAATGCTAGCCTCAGCAAATTCCCGGTGACTGAACTGGCAGAAGGCCAACTGAATGATGAATCCCACGAGCTGGGTTTCTACCTGCAAAAAGGGCTGTTCGAAGAGTATGCGGCATTCGGGCGCGGCCACGGGCATGACCTGGCACCGTTTGATGATTACCACCAGGCGCGCGGTTTGCGCTGGCCGGTGGTCGATGGCAAAGAGACGCTGTGGCGCTACAGCGAAGGCCACGACCCTTACGTGAAAGCGGGCGAAGGCTTCAGGTTCTACGGCAAGCCGGATGGTAAAGCAGTGATTTTCGCGCTGCCATATGAGCCTGCGGCTGAATCCCCGGACGAAGAATATGATCTGTGGTTGTCTACAGGACGCGTGCTGGAACACTGGCATACCGGCAGCATGACGCGCCGCGTGCCCGAGCTGCATCGTGCCTTCCCGGAAGCGCTGCTGTTTATCCATCCGCTTGATGCTAAAAAGCGTGATTTGCGCCGTGGCGACAAAGTGAAAGTGGTTTCGCGCCGCGGGGAAGTGATTTCGATTGTGGAAACGCGAGGTCGCAACCGTCCGCCGCAGGGACTGGTGTATATGCCGTTCTTTGATGCCGCGCAGCTGGTAAATAACCTGACGCTGGATGCGACCGATCCGCTCTCCAAAGAGACGGATTATAAGAAATGCGCTGTAAAACTGGCGAAGGTGTAAGGGGATATCATGAAAATCAAAGTGTTATTCAAATGGATGGCGGCATTAACATTGCTGGTCAGCGGCGCGTTATGGGCGGCAAATAGCGTCGACCTTACGTCGTCGCCGGAAGTTTCCGGTACGCCAGAAGGCTCGGTAAAAATGCCAAAACAGCAGGGACGTATGGCGCTGAACTATGTGAATCAGCCGCCGATGGTTCCGCACAGCGTTGACGGTTATCAGGTTTCCAAAAACACTAACCGTTGCCTGCAATGCCACGGCGTTGAGCATTATCGCACCACGGGGGCGCCGCGCGTCAGCCCAACGCACTTTATGGACAGCGATGGCAAAGTGCTCTCGAACGTCGCACCGCGCCGTTATTTCTGCCTGCAGTGCCATGTTCCACAAACCGATGCCCCGCCGATCGTTGAAAATACTTTCACGCCGTCTAAAGGCTTTGGAAACTAGAGGCCATTATGGATAAATCAACCCGTAAACCCGGCATTATCCGTCGTATATGGCAGTGGTGGCGTCGACCAAGTCGCCTGGCTCTCGGTACGCTGCTGCTGATTGGTTTCGCCGGTGGGATTATTTTCTGGGGCGGTTTTAACACCGGCATGGAGATGACCAACCGCGAAGAGTTTTGTATCGGCTGTCATGAAATGCGTGCCAACGTCTATGAAGAGTATATGCAGACGGTACACTACAACAACCGCAGCGGCGTGCGGGCGACCTGCCCGGATTGCCACGTTCCGCATGAGTGGGGGCCGAAAATTTTACGTAAAATTCAGGCCAGTAAAGAGTTGTATGCCAAAGCGTTTGGCTTGATCGACACGCCGCAGAAGTTTGATGACCATCGCCTGGCGATGGCGCAAAACGAGTGGCGCAGGATGAAGAACAACAACTCCCAGGAGTGCCGAAACTGCCATAACTTTGACTATATGGATTTCACCGCGCAGAAAACCGTGGCGGCGAAAATGCATGATAAGGCGGTTAAAGATGGGCAGACCTGTGTGGATTGCCACAAAGGGATTGCGCACAAACTTCCCGATATGAGCGAAGTGAAAAACGGTTTCTGATAGTTAACCCCCTCATCCTAACCTTCTCCCCAGGGAGAAGGGACGGGCTCGGTTTTCTCCCTCTCCCGGGGGAGGAGCCAGGGTGAGGGCAATCAAATTGACGCCACGCCACATACAAGCCTATGATTATCGACTCCCCTAACGCATTGTGGAGATGGTATGCCCGTCAAAATCGAAGTCATCAAAGATAAGATCCTGTCAGATAATTACTTCATCCTGCGCAATATCACCTACGATCTATACCGTAACGAAGCTGAAGCCATTCGCCACAAGCGTGAAGTTTACGATCGCGGTAACGGCGCCACCATGCTGCTGTATAACCGTGAGAAAAAAACCGTGGTGCTGACGCGCCAGTTCCGCGTGGCAACCTGGGTGAATGGCAATCCGGACGGCATGTTGATTGAGACCTGCGCTGGGTTATTAGATGCCGATGAGCCGGAAGTCTGTGCCCGTAAGGAAGCGGTTGAAGAGACGGGCTATGAGGTGGGGGAAGTCGAAAAAGTCTTCGAGCTCTATATGTCTCCAGGCGGCGTGACCGAGCTTATTTACTTCTATATAGCCGAATACAGCGACGCCCAGCGCGGACATGCGGGCGGCGGCATTGATGATGAAGATATTGAGGTACTGGAACTCCCTTTTACCCGGGCGCTGGAAATGGTGGCAAAGGGTGAAATTCGTGACGGAAAGACGGTAATTTTATTACAGCAGTTGCAATTACGCGGGGTTATGGTTTAAATCATTTAAATTCAATTGGTTACGGGTGATCGTTTTTTGACAAATCTATCCGATAAATCCGATTGAGCGCAAACGTTAACCAGACGAAGATATCGCCACTTTTGTATGTGATTTCTCTTCGTCTTCTCAGGATGTGTGCCGCCAATGTTTCTGCGCCAGGAATCGCTGTTTCTGTTTTTATTCTTTATAGCGAGCGCTGGTTTCGCGGCCCCGGCACAAAAATCTTTCTCCGACTGGCAAGTTACCTGCAATAACCAAAATTTTTGTTCATCCCGTAACACCGGGCTGCATCAAGGCTTAGTGATGACACTAACCCGCAGCGCCGGGGCGCATACCGATGCGACGCTGCGAATTGACCTTGGCAACATGACCACCGCTGAAGCTAAAACGCCGCCGATTGCACCACGCTTAGCGGTGGACGGCGAGCCGCTGCGGCTTGATTTAGCCAAATGGCAGGAAACGCCGCACCATCTTAAAACGAGCGATGCCGATTCTATTAATGGCTTCCTGGAACAGGTCGCCAATGCCGGAGCGATTACCCTTGCTCAGGGGCAGGGTAATATCTCGCTAAGCGGCCTGAAAGCAGCGCTGTTGTTTATCGATAGCCAGCAACAGCGCGTGGGAAGCGAAACGGCCTGGATTAAGAAAGGCGACGATCCGCCGCTCAGCGTGCCGCCTGCGCCAGCGCTGAAAGAGGTGGCGCTGACTAACCCAACTCCGACACCGCTGACGCAGGGCGAACTAAGCGATCTGCTGGATTACGGCACCTGGCGCATGAATAACAGCCAGTGTTCGTTAGATCCTGCCCGTCGCGAAGTCCGGGTTTTTGCGCTTAGCGATGATAAAGCTTTATTACTGACCGGCTGCGAAGCAGGGGCTTATAACGTTGTCGATTTAGGCTGGATCGTCTCACGCCAGAAGCCCTTCGCCGCACGGCAGATTCGCTTAAAACTGCCCTTTAAGCCGGGTAGCGGAAACAACGAGCTTGAACTGATGAATGCCGGTTATGACGAAAATAACAAAGAGCTGACCACGCTTGCCAAAGGGCGCGGTATCGGTGACTGCGGAGTAGCGACGCGCTGGCGTTTTGACGGCCAGCGTTTCCGCCTGGTGCGCTATGCCGAGGAACCCGCGTGCGACCTGTGGAACGGCAGTGCATCATGGCCCACGCTATGGGTGACTAAATAAATCGTAGGGTAAATCCACCCTTATCCCTGCGGGAGGAGGTGCAGGTCTTTCCCCCTCTCCTGGGCTGTCTCTTAGTCATATATTTATGAGCATCAGCAACACTGAGGCTAACGCCTTTCTCATGCTTACCGCGACGTCCTTGTTCCCGGCTTCAATC
>NZ_RPOH01000096.1 GCF_003818135.1 Buttiauxella warmboldiae
GGCTGCGCTGAACGAAGGCAGCAATGACGTGCAGGTGATGGTGACCGGCACGGATAATGCCGGAAACACCGCAATTGCGGTTGAACATAAAACGGTGGTGCTGGATACCCAGGCGCATAACGGCGTCAATATCAATACCGTGGCGGGCGATGACATTGTTAGCTTTGGTGAGTCTAAGCACGAAACCCTGATTACCGGCCAGGTTAGCGGTAAGGATGCAAAAGCCGGAGACTCGGTTAACGTATTAGTACAGGGAAAATACTTCTCGGGTACGGTAGTGGCTGATGCAGATGGCCGCCTGCACTATGAAGTGAAAGTGCCGAGCCATACGTTGCAGGAAGGTAAGAATGACGTGACGGTGACCGTCATCAGCCATGACAACGTGGGTAATGAAGCGATTGCGGTCGAGCATAAAAATGTCACCCTCGACACCCATGCTGATGCCACTATTGCCCTCAATGATGTAACCCAGGATAACCAACTAAGCCATGCTGAACTTGAGACACCTAAGCAACTGATTAGCGGTGAAGTCGGCGGTGATGCACGCGTCGGCGATAAAGTCAGTATTGAAATTAACGGCCATTATTTCGGTGGGCAAGTCATTGATTTAGGCGCTGGTAAACTGGGATACCAGATCCCGGTCGACTCTTCTGTATTTGCTGATAACCAGGCTCAAGTTAACGGCGACGTTACCGTTACTGCCTCTGTGACTTCTCACGATGCGGTCAATAACGAAGTCACGCAGACTACGACGCACACCGTTCATGTTGATAACTTCGCCACCACCGGCGTGCATATTGGCACTGTGGCAGGTGACAACATCATCAATATGATTGAATCTCGTATGCCGACGTTTATTAGCGGCGGCGTCAGCGATGATGCAAAAGCTGGCGATCCGGTAGTGGTCAGCGTTAATGGCAAGGATTATGCGGGTGAAGTGAAGGAGAGTTCAGGCCATCTGTACTATGAAGTGGCGGTGCCAACCGGCGATCTTCATGAAGGCAGCAATGATGTACAGGTCACGATTGTTAGTCACGACGCCCTGGGTAACGAAGCGACAGCGACAGAACATAAAATCGTCACGGTTGATACCCATGCAGAAGCCACTATCTCGATTAATGGTGTGACTAAAGATAATGTTCTGAACCACGCCGAATTGAATCAGAAGACCCATACCATCAGCGGGGTTGTTGGTGGTGATGCTAAAGTCGGTGATGAAGTCACGCTTGATATTAATGGTAAGCATTTCACAGGCTATGTCGAAATGATCAACGGCAAGCCTGGCTACCAGATTCCGGTCGATTCCTCTGCATTCAGTAATAATCGTGGCAACCTTGATACTGACGTTAACTTTACCGCCAGAATCATCTCTCATGATGCTGCGGGTAACGAAGTTATCCAGATTACCGATCGCATCGTTCATATTGATAACCATGCCGAAAATGCCCTGACCATCAATCAGGTGGCGGGCGACGACACCATCAGCATGAATGAGTCCCGTATGCCAACGCTTATCAGCGGTGATGTTACCGGTGTGGATGCGAAAGCTGGCGATAAAGTGGTGGTCAGGGTCCAGGGGCATAACTACAACGGTGTAGTGGTTGCTGATGTGGATGGTCATTTGCGTTATGAAGTGGCAGTGCCAGGCGCGCAATTCCACGAAGGTAAGAATGATGTGAAGGTGACGGTGACCAGTCACGATGCGGCCGGTAACGTAGCGACAGCTACAGAGCATCACAATGTGACGCTGGACACGCAGGCACAGGCCACCATCTCGTTAGGTTCCGTCACCGTTGACAATACGCTTAACCATGATGAACTGGACGCACCGCAGCAGTTGATTAGTGGAACCGTTGGTGGAGATGCAAAACCGGGAGATGAGGTTGTTATCGACATTAACGGCCATCGCTTCACTGGCAATGTTATCGACCTGGGTAATGGCAAGCCTGGCTTCCAGATTCTGGTCGACAGCTCGGCCTTCAGCGATAACCAGGGCAATATTGATAGCCAGGTGCATTTCACCGCCACCGTCACCTCTTTTGATGATGTGAAAAACGAAGTTATCGTGACCACCGATCACACCGTTAAAATTGATAACCACGCTGAAGCGCATATCACTATGGATACGGTATCCGGTGATAAAACCATCAATTTGTTGGAGTCCAGGCAGCAGTTCACGAAAGTTAGCGGGACGGTGAGCGGTGTTGATGTGCATGACGGCGATAAAGTTATCGTCATGGTGAATGGTCAGACTTATGAAACCACCGTGCACTCCATGCCGCAGCTCAATGGGGGCCTGGGATATAGCCTGAATATTGTCACCAGCGATCTGGTCGCCGATCCGCATCCGACTGCCCATGTCGTAGGTTATGACAGCGTTGGCAACCAACAACGGGCTGAAGTGACTCAAAACCTGGACGTGGATCTCCATGCCGATGCGACCATCACCATCAACCCGGTGACGGGCGACAATATGATCAATGGCGCTGAGTCTAAGCAAGAGTTCACGGAGGTTACCGGAAAAGTCGGCGGCGATGTGAAGGTCGGCGATCTGGTTCATCTGTACGTTAACGGCCAGGATTTGACGGGGCGGGTGTTCAGAGATCCTGTTTCCGGCGATCTGGAATACAAAATCAAGGCCAGCACGCACGATCTGATGGCCGATCCAAAACTAACGGCAACAGTGACGGCAACGGATCAGGCCAACAACACGGTAACCGTTGAAGCGAAGCAGGATATTGTCATTGATACGCGCGTTGAAGCGCAGATTACCGTTGACTCCGTTACGCTGGATAACACCCTTAATGATGAAGAACTGAACCATCATTACACCCTGGTGAGCGGAACGGTGAAGGGGGAAATGCACATTGGCGATCCATTAACCCTGACGGTGAATAACCACGTCTACCAGGGGACGGTCGAAGATCTGGGTCAAGGCCTGATGGGCTATCATATTCTGGTAGAAACGACTGATATTCATCAGGATCCTAATATTCACGCCAGCATCAGCGTGACGGATCTTGCACAAAACAGCACCGTTGCCACCAACAATCACCACGTCGATATCGACGAGCGTGCCGAAGCTTCTGTGACGATTAATATCGTGTCCGGCGATGATGTGCTCAACGAACACGATCAAACCTTAGCCAGCACCACCATTAATGGCCGGGTAGGCGGTGATGTTGCCGCAGGAAATATTGTGAATGTGACGGTGGACGGCCAGGTTTACCACGCCGTTGTGGGGCCGCAGGCATTCCTCGGCGGTGGCCTTGGCTATTCCATCGACGTGCCTACGCAAGGCTTGCTTCACGATCCCAAAATCATCGCTACGGTTAATGTGCAAGACGGCGCAGGTAACACTATCACCGCAGGTGCCACACATTCCGTTTCCCGTGACGACCATGCGGTAGCCACCATCACCATTGATCCGGTTACAGACGATAACTTCATTAACTATTCAGAAGCGCATCAGGATCATACTGCTATTATCGGTCAGGTTACCGGCGATGTGCATATTGGCGATCGCGTAGAGCTGACGGTTAACGGACAGCATTATTACGGTAACGTCATCAGCCAGGGCAAGGGCCTGGGTTACAGCATTAACGTCAATACCAGCGATCTGCTTTCTGGCACGGATAAACCGGTGATCCATGCAGAAGTCACCGGTTACGATGCCGCAGGTAATACCGTCCTTGCCACTGACGATCATACTGTGGGTATTGATACGCACGCAGATGTGCATATCACAGATGGTAGCGGACTGCCTGAAAAACCTAACGGGCCTGATTTCTATATCGTCACAGGCCACGTTGACGGTAGCGATGTTAAGATCAACGATACCATCACCTATGATTTTATGGGGAAAACTCACACTACCCCAGTTGTGCAACTGCCTGATGGTACGCTGGGATATAAATTTTATGTCTCTGCCGGGGATGCCATAGCGCATCCTGATATTGTCCTGTCGCTGACTAAGACCGACGATCACGGTAATACCGCTACCTCCAGATTCCCGATTCATATGGATGTCCCTCCAATTGCGGGTAGCAACACCGGTAATAACAACGCTAACAATAACAGCGGCCATACGACTCTGCCGCATATCACCCCACCGGATGCACATATCACCATCAACCCGGTTGCGGGTAATGACGTTATTAACAAAACCGAATCCCAGGCTAGCCAGACGGTGATACGCGGTACGGTAACGGGTGATGTTCATATCGGCGATCGCGTTACGGTACACATCGGCAATACAGACTATAACTGCGCCATCACCGAGCGGCCAAATCTGCCGGGGGAACTGGGTTATGAAGTTTATGTGGACACGGCGAATCTGCTGGCAAACCCGAACATTACGGCAAGCGTAACGGCGCACAATGGTCCTTTGAGCCAGGTGTTTGAGGCCCACAAACCAGTGGGGGTTGATACCGATGTGGCTGTCAGCATTCACCTTGATAATATTGCGGATGATGACAAGATTAACATTGCTGAATCGAAGAATGGCACCACTACAGTGAGCGGTACGGTGACAGGCGACGTGAATGATGGCGATAACGTCACTATCACCGTCAACGGTCACCAGGTGACCGCACAGGTTCATCAGGATCCTAATACCGGGATTAAGACATTTACTAAAGAAGTCAGCATTGACGATTTGCGTCAAAACACTCTTATCACTGCTAGCGTGACTGGGCATGACAGCGAGGGCAACACGGCTACGGCAAGCGATCATAAAGATATTACGGTTGATACCTTTGTTGAAGCCGAAGTCACCGTCGACAAAGTAACCGCCGATAACACCCTGAACCTGTTGGAAACTCAGCACGACAAAACGGAAGTTAGCGGGACAGTGAAGGGGGATGTCAAACCTGGCGAAGAAGTAACGCTGACGGTGAATAACCATCAGTATCACGCCACCATTGATGGCAACCTGAACTACAAGGTGGAGATTGATACAGCCGATCTGCAAGCTGACCATAAGATAGAGGCAGAAGTCACCGGTCATGATGACGCAGGGAATACCATCACCACCAAAATCCCTCATAGTTTCTCAGTTGATACTCAGGCTGATGCAACACTTAAGATCAACACCGTTTCGGGTGACGACACCCTTAGTGCGAAGGATCTCAGCAACGGTAAAACTGAAATCAGCGGTGTTGTGGAAGGCGATGCCGCAGTAGGCGATAAAGTGACGATTACGGTTAACGGCCACGATACCGTCGTTAACGTTATCGAACTGCCGAAAATGAACGGCCAGCTGGGTTATACCGCCCTTGTTGACACTATCGATCTGCAAAATGATCCACATGTTTATGTGTCGGTCACGGGTGAAGACAGCGTGGGCAATGTCTTTGAAGCACACATGGATAAAACGCTTAAGATTGACGACCATGCTGAAGCAACTCTACATGTAATAGATGTTTCTGGTGATAATGTTCTGAATGCTGCAGAAAGCAGCCAGCAAAAAACGGCGATTACCGGCACCGTTTCCGGCGACGTTCAGGTGGGCGATAAGGTTACTGTTACCGTCAACGGTAACGATTTAGCAGGCACGATTGAAAAAGATGGTAATGGTCATCTGAGCTTTAAAGTGATGGTCGATACGGTAGATCTTATTCAGGATCAGCATATCACCTATAAAGTGACGGGCGTTGACGGCGTGGGTAACACCGTGACGATCGTCGAAGAGAACACGATTGACATCGATAAAGTGGCGTCAAACAGCATTCATATCGACACTATTTCCGGTGATGATAAGGTGAATAGTGTTGAGTCTAAGGCGGATACTACAACCATCACCGGCACTGTGACTGGTGATGCCAGCGCAGGCGACCCTGTTACGCTCACCGTAAATGGTAAAACGTTCCAGGGCGTTGTTGTCGATCAGAACGGACACTTGACCTACAGCGTTGAAGTCAAGAACAGCGCGCTACAGGAAGGGGATAACAGCGTTATGGTGTCCGTTACCGGGCATGACGCTGCGGGTAACCCTGCCACCTCAAGCGACAATCATAGTGTTACGCTGGATACGCAAATCAGCGCCACCATCACTCTGGATCCTGTGG
>NZ_RPOH01000097.1 GCF_003818135.1 Buttiauxella warmboldiae
ATATGCAGGAAGGTCGCGTGAATTACCTCGGGAGATCTGCCATTCTGCCACTGTGCTACCGATATCGAGAGGTATCGGGATGGAATGTCAGAAGTCAGCCGACGCCGTAGTAGTACCGGCTCACCACCAGTATGAAGGGCTGAACATGTTAACCGTAATTAGGACACGGATACTCGATGTCGATTAATGATGCACAAGGGCAAGTGATTGCCACCGCCAGCCAGGGTAGCGAACAGTATTCGCCAGAGCAGCTGTGTGGTGCTGAAGTCGACACGGCGGTCAGTGGGCGAACGAAAGCGGAAGTGCCGTTGACAATAGAAACGGTGACAGAAAGAGCCAATATGATGCTGGCCTATCAGCGGGTGGTGGAAAACAAAGGTGCCGCAGGGGTGGATAACCTCAGTGTGCAGGCGTTAAAACCCTGGCTGAAAGAAAACTGGGCAAGTATCAAGAGTGCACTGATGGCAGGAGATTATCTGCCCCGGGCGATACGCAAAATGGATATCCCAAAGCCAGATGGCGGCGTGAGAACATTAGGTATCCCGACGGTGGCAGACAGACTCATCCAACAGGCGATAGCGCAGAAACTGAGCCCTGTCGTCGACCCGACTTTCTCAAATTCCAGTTATGGCTTCCGCCCGGGACGCAATGCATGGCAGGCGGTGCGTCAGGCACAAGTCTATATGCACAGCGGTAAACGCTGGGTGGTCGATATGGATCTGGAAAAGTTCTTCGACAGAGTTGACCACGATATTTTAATGTCGCGGATAGCTCGACGGGTCAAGGATATACGGCTATTAAAATTAATACGCCGCTACCTTGAGGCCGAAAGTGTCGACAGGAATAAAGAGAGAGTCAAACGTGTGAGAGGGATGGCGCAAGGCGGCCCTTTATCGCCGTTGTTGTCGAACATCTTGTTGGATGAGCTGGACAAAGAGCTGGAACGACGCGGACACGCGTTCTGCCGGTATGCAGACGACTGCAATATTTATGTCAGCAGCCGAAAAGCGGGTGAACATCTTCTCAAGGATATCAGTGAGTACCTGACAGAGACGTTAGGACTGACAATAAACGACAAGAAGAGTGCGGTGGCAAGACCCTGGGAACGGAAGTTCTTAGGGTACAGCGTCACAAGGCATAAATATGTTCGGCTTAAAGTGGCAGACAGCAGTGTGGCGAGGCTGAAGGATAAGCTCCGTAGCCTGACCACAGGGCACAGCTCGGCGTCAGTAAAAGTGATCATCAATAAACTCAGACCGGTCCTCAGAGGTTGGGTAAGTTACTTCCGTTACACCGAAGTAAAAGGAGTACTGGAAGAACTGGATAGCTGGACAAACAGGAAGTTACGCTGCCTTCTCTGGAGGCAATGGAAGCGCACAGGAACGCGAGCA
>NZ_RPOH01000098.1 GCF_003818135.1 Buttiauxella warmboldiae
GCATTAGGGCAATCGACCGGCTTTCTTTTATCGTTTAATGCTCGTCAGCAGCGCGTCTTTCTCATGCCATAGCGCATTCAGCCACTGCTGGAAGTATCGCTTAAACCCTTTGTCATTCACATAATCACCATGCAGATCCTCGGTAACAGGCAGCAGTGACACCCTCACCACAATCTTTGTCATCTTCCCGGTTAGCATGTCATAGAACGGCCTTTGAGCATTCTCAGGATAGCAAAGCGTCACATTGAGCAGCTTATCGAACTGTTTTCCCAATACATTGAGCGTCATGGCTATGCCTGCGGCTTTCGGGGGAAGCAGATTCTGAAATGCCGAACGAGTCTGTAATCGTTTCTGGTCAGTGAAGCGCGAACCTTCGACGAAATTCACAATGGTTGTCGGGTGCGTGCGAAATTTCTCGCAGGAGCGGCGGGTTGTTTCAACGTCTTTACCCCGTTGTTCCGGGTGGCGGAGTAAATATCCGCGCGAGTAGCGTTTCATGAATGGCATATCCAGAGCCCAACATGCCAGCCCCATAAACGGCACCCAGGCGAGCTGCTGCTTTAAAAAGTATTTGTTCATCGGGATATGTTTGCGGAACAGCACGCATAAAATAACGATATCAGCCCAGCTTCGGTGATTACAGATCAGCAAATACCAGTTCTTTTTGCTGAGTTCATCAAGCCCTTCTACATCCCATTTTAAATGTGGATTAAGCCTGAGCAGCCATGCCAGGCCCTCACACCAGCAGTACATCATCAAATCGGCAAATACTGAGATGGAACGCCAGATAAAAGGAACAGGTAACAGGAGTTTAATGATACCAGCAATAATAATGGGTATTGAGCAGGCAACGGTCACCAGAATGGTGAGCACGACGCTAAAAACCAACGTTATTGCGGCGAATATTTTCGACATAAATATATTTTTCAGATAGTTAGGTAGCGTCAGCGGTTGAGGAGATGAATAATAAAGCGAGAATTTTACCAGAAATCTATGGGGAATGATGAAACTAAAGCGGTTGATTAAAAAACCCAGCAGGTGGGCTGGCAATATTATTGGTCTATAACAAAATTAATTTTTATATCCACATTTATCACGTAGGCAAAAAATAATTCTTTATTGAATAGCTTAACTTCAAGTAATTGATATATATAGAAACTTACCATCAAGGAGATTTCATTTTATCGCAATAATCAATTGCTTAAAGAATTATGCACAAACTTATCCACAATATTGATCCAGAGTGCGATCCTGAAGATCAACAAAACTTTTCACCTTATCTCGCTCAAAAGTTCATGTTTTCAGCCAGGCTATGGCATCCTTTAGCGATAAACTAAAAACCAGTCACGGAACGGAACATTATGGTTCAGATCGCGCAAAACCCACTTATCCTCGTTGATGGCTCATCCTACCTTTATCGTGCCTATCATGCCTTTCCACCGCTGACCAATAGCAAAGGTGAACCGACCGGGGCGATGTATGGCGTGCTGAACATGCTGCGTAGCCTGCTGTTGCAGTACCAGCCGACTCATGCCGCCGTGGTTTTTGATGCCAAAGGCAAAACCTTCCGTGACGAACTGTTTGAGCATTATAAATCTCACCGTCCACCTATGCCTGACGATCTACGGGCGCAAATCGAGCCGCTTCATGCGATGGTGAAAGCGATGGGGCTGCCTCTGCTTGCCGTTTCTGGCGTAGAAGCCGACGATGTGATTGGCACGCTGGCGCTTGAGGCTGAGCGCGTTGGCCGCCCGGTGCTTATCAGTACCGGTGACAAAGATATGGCACAGCTGGTGACGCCTGGCGTGACGCTTATCAACACCATGACCAATACCATTCTGGGGCCGGATGAGGTCCGTGCGAAATATGGCGTACCGCCCGAGCTTATCATCGACTTCCTGGCCTTAATGGGTGATTCATCGGATAACATCCCTGGCGTGCCGGGAGTGGGTGAAAAAACGGCGCAGGCATTGCTACAGGGGTTGGGCAGCCTCGATACGCTATACGCCAACCCTGAAAAAATTGCCGGATTGACATTCCGTGGTGCCAAAACCATGGCGGCGAAGCTTGAGCAAAGCAAAGAGCTTGCCTACCTCTCTTATAAACTGGCGACGATCAAAACGGATGTGGAGCTTGAGCTAGGCTGTGAACAACTAGAAGTCCAGCTGCCGGCAGATGAAGAACTGCTTGGCCTGTTCAAACAGTACGAATTTAAACGCTGGATTACCGACGTTGAAGCCGGTAAATGGTTGCAGGCGAAAGGTGCCAAACCGGCGGCGCCAGCTAAAAAAACCATCGAGATTGACGCTGAGGTTGCACCAGAAGAAGCGGCAAGCGCGCTCTCTTATGACAACTACGTCACTATCTTTGAGGAAAGCGTGCTTGAGGAGTGGATTAGCCGCCTGAAGAAAGCCCCGGTTATTGCCTTTGATACTGAAACCGATAGCCTGGATAACATCACTGCGAACCTGGTGGGGCTCTCGTTTGCCACTGAACCCGGCGTTGCCTGTTATATCCCCGTTGCACATGACTATATTGGCGCACCGGTTCAGATCCCACGCGAGCGGGTACTCGAACTGCTAAAGCCGCTGCTTGAGGACGAAAAGGTTCTTAAAGTTGGGCAGAACCTCAAGTATGACCGCGGCATTATGCAGAACTATGATATTGAACTGCGCGGTATTGCCTTCGACACCATGCTTGAGTCCTACATTCTTGATAGCGTTGCGGGCCGCCATGATATGGACAGCCTCTCTTCACGCTGGTTGAAGCACACCACCATTACTTTCGAAGAGATCGCGGGTAAAGGCAAAAAGCAGCTGACCTTTAACCAGATAGACCTGGAGCAAGCCGGGCGTTACGCCGCAGAAGATGCAGACGTGACCCTGCAGCTGCATCTGAAAATGTGGCCGCTGCTTGAAAAGCGTGAAGGGCCGCTCAGCGTCTTTAAGAATATCGACATGCCGCTGGTGCCCGTGCTGTCACGTATTGAACGCAATGGTGTCAAAATTGACCCGGCTATTCTGCGGGCCCATTCAGAGCAGCTGACCAAACGGCTAGCCGAGCTTGAGATAAAAGCGCATGAACTGGCGGGTGAACCGTTTAACCTCTCGTCACCGAAACAGCTCCAGACGATTCTTTTTGAAAAGCAGGGTATTAAACCGCTGAAAAAAACCCCTGGCGGCGCGCCTTCGACTTCTGAGGAGGTGCTTGAAGAGCTGGCTTTGGATCACCCGCTGCCGAAAGTGATCCTTGAAAACCGCGGCCTGGCGAAGCTCAAGTCTACCTATACAGATAAGCTGCCGCTGATGATCAACCCGAAAACCGGGCGTGTACATACTTCTTATCATCAGGCCGTTGCGGCCACCGGGCGCTTATCGTCTACCGAGCCGAATCTGCAAAATATTCCGGTGCGCAACGAAGAAGGGCGTCGTATTCGCCAGGCTTTTATTGCCCCTGAAGATTACCTGATTGTTTCTGCTGACTACTCGCAAATCGAACTGCGTATCATGGCGCATTTATCCCGTGACAAAGGGCTGCTCACCGCATTTGCAGAAGGCAAAGATATCCACCGGGCGACGGCTGCTGAAGTTTTTGGCATTCCTCTGGATAGCGTGTCGGGCGAGCAGCGCCGCAGCGCTAAAGCGATCAACTTTGGCCTGATTTACGGCATGAGCGCATTTGGTCTGTCACGCCAGCTCAATATTCCGCGTAAAGAGTCGCAGAAGTATATGGATCTCTACTTCGAGCGTTATCCTGGCGTGCTGGAGTATATGGAGCGCACCCGCAAGCAGGCGAAAGAGCAGGGCTATGTCGAAACGCTGGATGGCCGCCGTCTCTATCTGCCGGACATCAATTCCAGTAATGCGGCGCGTCGTGCCGGCGCTGAGCGTGCGGCTATCAATGCGCCGATGCAGGGAACGGCGGCGGATATTATTAAACGCGCAATGATTGCGGTGGATGCCTGGCTGGAAGCTGAAAAACCACGCGTGAAAATGATCATGCAGGTACACGATGAACTGGTGTTTGAAGTTCATCAGGACGACCTGGAAGCGGTATCGCAGAAAATCCATGAACTGATGGAAGGCAGCATGAAGCTTGATGTGCCCTTGCTGGTGGAAGTGGGGAGCGGGGCAAACTGGGATGAAGCTCACTAATTAAAGGGATTTATGTAACTAAGCAACATAAATCATAGCTTTTTGTGATGACGCTTCAATATCCGTGTGGAAAGGCTGAAAAAAAACTACAAAAAAGGCTTTTTCAACCGAATAAAAAGGAGTAGAGTTATTTGCGTAGGGTACAGAGGTAAGATGTTCTATCTTTCAGACCTTTTACTTCACGTAATCGGATTTGGCTGAATATTTTAGCCGCCCCAGTCAGTAATGACTGGGGCGTTTTTTATTGGGCGCAGCTCAGAAAAAGCACGGGCGAACCCATGCGTTATTACTCTCCGGACGTTGCGTCGTCTTCTTCAACGCCATCTTCTTCAGTCGCTGGTGCGATATCGTTATACCAACCATCAAGCTTATGACGCAGGATATCGACCCCGATCTTTTTCAGTGACGAAAATGCTTCTACCTGAATATCACCGTTAAACTCTACAACCGCTTCGCGCACCATATTCAGTTGTGCTTTACGCGCACCAGAGGCCAGTTTATCGGCTTTAGTTAGCAGCAGCATCACGGGAATGCCGCTGGCAACAGCCCAGTGAATCATTTGCCGATCGAGGTCTTTCAGCGGATGACGAATATCCATCAGCACCACTAAACCTTTCAGGCTGTTACGCTTTTGCAGATACTCGCCAAGCGCGCGCTGCCATTTCAGTTTTACTTCTTCAGGTACTTCGGCGTAGCCATAGCCCGGTAAATCCACCACACGTAAGCCTTCAGCCACTTCAAACAGGTTGATGAGCTGCGTACGGCCAGGCGTTTTACTGGTTCGCGCCAGGGCTTTCTGGTTGGTCAGCGTATTTAACGCGCTGGATTTCCCTGCGTTAGAGCGGCCTGCGAAAGCAACCTCAATACCGGTATCAGAAGGTAAATGGCGAATATCCGGTGCGCTAAGCACGAAGTGAGTCAGTTGGTAGTTCCAGTTTTTCAAAACGGTTGTCTCCCTCAGGATGAGCATTGTGGGGGATTATACCTGAACATGGGGAAAACGCCGTGTTTCTCGGCGCGGCTGACAGGCTTACAGAAATCCGCCCGCGGTTTGTAAGACATTGACCATTCAGAATGGCAGATAACGCAGCGTTGTGAGATGCAGACATTATTTAAAATACTTATTTAACATATGGTTATTGTGTAAGAGGGGGATTACGGCAATCGCTTAACGCAAATACACATCTTGTAGAATCAAGGGGTAAGAGTAAAGTAAGCGGCACAGGCAAAGGAGAGCCACAAAGGATAGCAACTCAGGATGAGGGTTCAGGAGCGTCATGATGACGAAGAACCAGGGAAATGCCAGGAGGCAACGTCAGGAGACGTTTAAAAAGGACAAGGAACTACACGGAAGTTGTTTGCAAGGGAAAGACAGGGCGTCGAGTGCAAACAGGGATTGTGTGACCAGATAACGGTCCAGAGACAAGAAAAAGGCGACAGGTTAACCTGCCGCCTTTTTTCTTTGCTTGCTTTCTGCTAGATTCCGCCGCAATTCTATACTGAATAAAAATGGCTCAAGATAACCTATTATGAAGCAACAAAACTCAGCAGCACCTGGTTCCAGACCTTCAAAAGCACGTCGTAAAACCCGTGAAGAACTCGATCGCGAAGCGCGTGACCGTAAACGCGATAAAAAACACAGCGGACACGCTGCGGGTAGCCGTGCAACTGGCGGCACTGCGGCAAAAAGTGGATCCGCTAGCGCTCAGGCTAAAGATCCGCGTATCGGCAGTAAAAAACCCGTTGCTCTGGGCGTTACTGAAGTCCAGGTCAAGAAACCAAAACAGCACAAACCTAAAGTTGAGAAACCTATGCTTACACCACAGGCTGAACTGGATTTGCTGGAAAATGATGAGCGCCTGGACGCGCTGCTGGAACGTCTTGAAGAAGGCGAAAAACTTAATGCAGAAGAGCAGGCGTGGGTTAACGCTAAGCTCGATCGCATCGATGCCCTGATGGAAGAGCTCGGCATCGCTTACGATGATGACGAAGATGAAGAAGAGAAGGGAGATGATTTGATGCGCCTGCTCAAAGGCACTGACTAACGGTCTGGCTCAATGGGATTGCCTGTTCTTTGCGTGGTTATTCCGCTGGTGTGTTATCTGCTGTGGTTATTCGTTAAACTACGGCGGCTGTCGCGATTACAAAAGTCGTTGCGCCGTCAACGAATGCGGCATCACCGGAGGGAGTAAGCATGTCTGAGCAGTTAATCGATTGGGATTTGGCCCTGATCCAGAAATATAATTATTCAGGGCCGCGTTATACCTCTTATCCCACCGCGCTGGAGTTTTCAGAAAGCTTCGGCGAGGCGGCGTTTCTTGACGCGGTTGCTCGTTACCCTGAGCGCCCGCTGTCGCTGTATGTCCATATCCCGTTTTGCCACAAACTTTGCTATTTCTGCGGCTGCAATAAAATCGTTACCCGCCAGACGCACAAGGCCGATCAATATTTAGATGCTCTGGAGCAAGAGATTGCCCACCGTGCGCCGCTTTTTAAAGGCCGTCACGTGAGTCAACTGCATTGGGGTGGCGGTACGCCTACTTATCTGAGTAAAGTGCAGATAAGCCGTCTGATGGGGCTGCTACGTGGTCATTTCAATTTCACCGAAGACGCAGAGCTGTCTATCGAGATTGATCCGCGTGAAATCGAACTCGATGTACTCGACCATTTGCGCCAGCAAGGATTTACCCGCCTGAGCATGGGAGTGCAGGATTTCAACAAAGAAGTGCAGCGCCTGGTTAACCGTGAACAGGACGAAGAGTTTATCTTCGCGCTCATTCAACGTGCGCGTGAGCTCGGTTTTACCTCGACCAATATCGATTTGATCTATGGGCTGCCAAAGCAAACGCCTGAAAGTTTTGCCTTCACGCTTAAACGTGTCGCTGAACTTAGCCCGCACCGTCTGAGTGTTTTCAACTACGCACATTTGCCGACGCTGTTCGCGGCGCAGCGCAAAATTAAAGATGCCGATTTACCCAGCGCCCAGCAAAAACTCGATATCCTGCAAGAAACCATTGGGTCATTGACCCGCGCGGGATACCAGTTTATCGGCATGGACCACTTCGCGCGCCCGGATGATGAACTGGCGATTGCGCAGCGCGAAGGGAAATTGCACCGCAACTTCCAGGGCTATACCACGCAGGGCGATACCGATCTGCTGGGGATGGGGGTTTCCGCCATCAGCATGATTGGCGATTGCTACGCGCAGAATCAGAAAGAGCTAAAGAGCTATTATCAGCAGGTTGATAGCCAGGGCGATGCGCTGTGGCGTGGCCTGGCATTAACCCGCGATGACTGCATTCGACGTGATGTTATCAAAGCGCTGATCTGTAATTTCCAGCTCAAGTTTGCGCAAATCGAGTCGCTTTGGGAGCTGAATTTTGCTGAGTATTTTGCCGAAGATCTGAAATTGCTGGCGCCGCTGGCGAAAGATGGGCTGGTGGATCTCAACGGCAAACACATTCAGGTGACGGCAAAAGGTCGCCTGCTAATCCGTAATATCTGCATGTGTTTTGATAGTTACTTACGTCAGAAAGCGCGGCTGCAACAGTTCTCGCGCGTGATATAAATAAAAAAGGGCCGTATTCACGGCCCGTTTCTTCACACGTTACTGCAAATGAACGCTATTCCATCCCCAGCTCTTTAAGCTTACGGGTCAGGGTGTTTCTTCCCCAACCGAGTAATCTCGCCGCTTCCTGCTTATGGCCCTGGGTATGGCGTAGCGCAGTGGTTAACAAGGTGCGCTCCATCTCTGGCTGAGCTTCGGAAAGGAGATTCTGATGGCCGGAGCGTAATGCGCGGTCTGCCCACTGTGCCAGCAGCGTGGCCCAGCTATCGGACTGAGAATGCGTTGGGCTATCGGGGATGGTGGTTTCAAACAGCTCCGCAGGCAAATCCTGAATCAGTACTTCCTGACCGGCCGCCATCACGGTTAGCCAGCGGCAGGTATTCTCTAACTGGCGCACGTTTCCAGGCCAGCTGAGACGCGTTAAGGCATTTTCCGTTTCCGGATGCAGCAGCTTTGCCTCCACGCCCAGCTCCTGAGCGGCAATCTGCAGGAAATGGCGGGCGAGGCGTGGGATATCTTCACGACGTTCGCGCAGCGGCGGTAGATGGACGCGAATCACGTTCAGGCGATGGAATAAATCCTCGCGGAATTTCCCTTCCTGCACGCGCAGCTCAAGGTTCTGGTGCGTCGCGGCAATAATCCGCACATCGACTTTCACCGGCGCGTAGCCACCCACGCGGTAAAACTGCCCGTCGGCTAACACGCGCAGTAAGCGAGTTTGTACATCCAGCGGCATATCACCGATCTCATCGAGGAACAGCGTGCCGCCGTCAGCCTGCTCAAAACGGCCCTGGCGGATTTGATTGGCACCGGTAAACGCGCCTTTCTCATGGCCAAACAGCTCAGACTCAATCAAATCTTTTGGGATTGCGGCCATATTCAGCGCAATAAAAGGAGATTTAGCGCGTGGGCTGTGGCGATGCAATGCGTGGGCAACCAGCTCTTTACCCGTACCGGATTCGCCGTTAATCAGCACGCTTATTGATGAACGGGACAAGCGGCCAATAATGCGAAACACATCCTGCATTGCCGGTGCTTCACCGATAATATCGGTGGTCGGCCCATTCACCTGAACATTGCGCGGCTGCTGCTGTTCCTGATAGTGGCTGATGGCGCGCTCAACAAGCGCTACGGCCTCATCAATATCAAAAGGTTTTGGCAGGTAATCAAAAGCACCTTGTTGATAGGCGCTTACCGCGGCTTCAAGGTCTGAATGAGCCGTCATTATGATGACCGGCAACATCGGGTGGCGTTGTTTAATCTGTTTTAGCAGGGCTAAACCGTCCATGCCGGGCATGCGGATATCAGATAACAAAACGTCCGGGGTCTTGGTGGTCAGAGCGTTCAGGACTTCGCTGCCGTTCTCAAAGGCGGTGCAGCTTAAACCCGCCCCGGCCAGCGCGCGTTCCAGCACCCAGCGAATGGAGCTATCGTCATCAACGATCCAGACTATCCCTCGTTGCATAAAGACCTCTACTTACGAATAGGCAGGTAAACCGAAAATTCGGTATGCCCTGGCCAACTGTTAAATTCGATTTTTCCCGAATGCTGATCGATAAGGTTGCGCGCAATAGAAAGGCCTAAACCGGTTCCTCCCTCACGTCCGCTCACCATCGGGTAGAATAGCGTGTCCTGCAGATGGGCCGGAATGCCCGGACCGTTGTCTTCAACATCAATACGTGCAGCCAGACGGTAGCGTGTGCCATGCAGCGTCAGCTGAAAGGCGGTGCGCGTACGCAACACAATTTCTCCACCCTCGCAGCCCAGCGCCTGAAGGGCATTGCGTACAATATTTAATAAAATCTGTTCAATCTGGTCGGGATCGTGCGCCAATTCCGGCAAACTTGGGTCATAATCTCTGACCAGCGTTACGTTTGCGGGTAACTCCATCGACACCAGCGTCATCACACGTTCGGTCACTTTATGGATACTTTCAGTGATGTGCATCCCTGGCTGCTGTGGCCCTAACAGGCGATCCACCAAATTACGCAAGCGGTCTGCCTGCTCAATAATCACTTTGGTGTATTCAGTCAGCGACGGGTCTGGCAAGCTTTCGCCAGCAGTTGCGCGGCACCGCGTAAGCCACCAAGCGGATTTTTAATCTCATGCGCCAGGCCACGCACTAAATCGCGGGCGGCAATTTGCTGGGCATGCTGTAACTGTTCCTGACTTAAACGGCGCTGGTTATCCATCGGGGCCATTTCCATCAGGATGTAGCCTTCTGGTAAACGCTGGGCTGTCAGGGAAAGAATATGGGAGCGGCTATCAATAACCAGCGTGACTTCGTTATCGGTAAAACCCTGGCCTGCGATCAGGCTTTCCTGCATTAAGCCAATATTTAACGAAAAGTAACTCAACAGCTCTGGAAGCGGCGTGCCGTACAGCTTGCGCGAACTCTGCGCCAAAAGTTGCTGCGCCGCCGGATTGGCGTAATGCACCGCCAGCTCGTCATCCACCAGTAAAATACTGTTGATTAGAGAATTCAGGATCTGCCCAGCATCGGGCAGCGTGCCGGTTGCCATATAGCAGTCTCCGATAAATTGCACTGTGATGGTGCATTATAGTGTTCTGCCGGCAAAATTTGCTGTGGCAGCAGGTTATTTGTGGAGAAAAAAGCCCATCTGAAGATGGGCTGAAAGTTTCCACGGCAACAAAAAACGACGCTGATTAAACGCTGTAGTACAACTCAAACTCTACCGGGTGTGGCGTCATGCGCACGCGGTCGTTTTCTTCAATGCGCAGCGCGATGTAAGCATCGATGGCATCGTCAGTGAACACGCCGCCCGCGGTCAGGAACTCGCGGTCTTGATCCAGTGCGCTCAGTGCTTCTTCCAGAGAGCCTGCAACCTGTGGGATCTCTTTTGCTTCTTCTGGCGGCAGGTCATACAGGTTTTTGTCCATTGCTTCACCCGGATGGATTTTGTTCTTGATACCATCAAGGCCAGCCATCAGCAGCGCTGCGAAGCACAGGTACGGGTTAGCCGCTGGGTCCGGGAAGCGCACTTCGATACGACGTGCCTTCGGAGACGCAACCACTGGGATACGAATGGAAGCAGAACGGTTACGGGCAGAGTAAGCCAGCATAACTGGAGCTTCATAACCCGGGACCAGGCGCTTGTAAGAGTTGGTGGTTGGGTTAGACAGGGCATTGATGGCTTTAGCGTGTTTGATAACACCGCCGATGTAGTACAGCGCTTGCTCAGACAGGCCTGCGTATTTGTCGCCAGAGAACAGGTTTACGCCGTTCTTAGACAGAGACATGTGGCAGTGCATACCGGAACCGTTATCGCCAAACATTGGTTTTGGCATAAAGGTCGCAGTTTTGCCGTAGGCGTGAGCAACGTTGTGAACCACATACTTGTAGATCTGAATTTCATCTGCTTTTTTGGTCATGGTGTTGAAGCGGGTAGCCACTTCGTTCTGACCAGCCGTTGCCACTTCGTGGTGGTGAGCTTCAACAACCAGGCCCATTTGCTCCATCGTCAGACACATTGCAGAGCGCAGGTCTTGTGCGGAATCAACCGGTGGAACCGGGAAGTAACCGCCTTTAACCGCAGGACGGTGGCCTTTGTTGCCGCCTTCGTATTTGGTGCCGGTGTTCCATGCGCCTTCGATATCATCGATAGCAACGTGAGAGCCGGAGATGGAACTGCCGAAACGAATGTCATCGAACAGGAAGAATTCTGGCTCTGGCCCGAACAGCACGGTGTCGGCGATGCCGGTAGAGCGCAGGTAGTCTTCTGCACGTTTAGCGATGGAGCGCGGGTCGCGGTCATAGCCCTGCAGGGTGCCTGGCTCAAGAATGTCGCAACGGATGATCAGCGTAGAATCAGCGAAGAACGGATCGATAACCGCGGTAGACGCATCTGGCATCAGCACCATGTCGGATTCGTTGATGCCTTTCCAGCCACCAATCGAGGAGCCATCAAACATTTTGCCTTCTTCGAAGAATTCGGCATTTACCTGGTGAGCAGGGATTGTGACGTGCTGTTCTTTACCTTTGGTGTCAGTGAAGCGCAAATCAACAAATTTCACTTCATGCTCATTCAGCATCGTCAATACGTGTTCAGCGGACATACTTAACTCTCCCGGATTGGTGATTGTCGTCGTGGTAACGAGGTGTTCAATACTTTCTCAATTGGCTTTTCGCCCTGAAATGATTAAAGCGAAATCTGTGCCAACTTTTAAATTACCCCCAAAAGGCGCTATCATGCGCGCTATAGTGCAAAAGGGCTGCACCATGATGGATAGTTTGCACCAATGTAGTGCTTCAGTCTGAGATTTGAGCACCATATTGGTGCAATTTTCGTTAAGGTGCCCTTTTTTGCTCCGTGAAAGCGATCACAAACCCTTACTTTCAACATTGTTTGTAAAGGTTCTTTGTGATCCTGTTTAGTCCTTCGATTAATACGTGTACAATAACGCGCTATTTCTAATGCCTGAGGCAAAGTTGTGATCGAAAATCTGCGTAATATCGCCATCATCGCGCACGTTGACCATGGTAAAACTACCCTGGTTGATAAGCTGCTGCAGCAATCTGGTACTTTCAGTAACGAACGTGCTGAAGCTACCGAACGCGTGATGGACTCCAACGATTTGGAGAAAGAGCGTGGGATTACCATCCTCGCTAAAAACACCGCTATCAAATGGAATGACTACCGTATCAACATCGTTGATACCCCTGGGCACGCCGACTTCGGTGGTGAAGTTGAACGTGTAATGTCCATGGTAGACTCCGTTCTGCTGGTCGTTGACGCAATGGATGGCCCAATGCCGCAGACGCGCTTCGTAACCAAGAAGGCCTTTGCCCACGGTTTGAAGCCAATTGTTGTTATCAACAAAGTTGACCGTCCTGGCGCGCGTCCTGACTGGGTTGTTGATCAGGTCTTCGATCTGTTCGTTAACCTTGACGCCACCGACGAGCAGCTTGATTTCCCAATCATCTATGCATCTGCATTGATGGGGATCGCGGGTAACGATCATGCTGATATGGCGGAAGATATGACTCCGTTGTACCAGGCGATTGTTGACCACGTTAAAGCACCAAGCGTTGACCTTGATGGTCCGTTCCAGATGCAAATCTCCCAGCTTGATTACAACAACTACGTTGGCGTTATCGGCATCGGTCGCATCAAGCGCGGTAAAGTGAAGCCTAACCAGCAGATCACTATCATCGATAGCGAAGGTAAAACGCGTAACGGTAAAGTCGGTAAAGTACTGACCCACCTCGGCCTGGAGCGTATTGAGTCCACCGAAGCGGAAGCTGGTGACATCATCGCGATTACCGGCCTGGGCGAGCTGAACATCTCCGACACCCTTTGCGATACGCAAAATGTTGAAGCGCTGCCAGCACTGTCTGTTGATGAACCAACGGTTACCATGTTCTTCAACGTCAACACCTCTCCGTTCTGTGGCAAAGAGGGTAAATTCGTTACCTCTCGTCAGATCCTTGACCGCCTGAACAAAGAGCTGGTGCACAACGTGGCACTGCGTGTTGAAGAAACCGAAGATGCGGATGCATTCCGTGTATCCGGCCGTGGCGAACTGCACCTGTCTGTACTGATCGAAAACATGCGTCGTGAAGGCTTCGAACTGGCTGTGTCCCGTCCGAAAGTTATCAACCGTATGATCGACGGTCGTATGCAAGAGCCGTTCGAAAACGTGACTCTGGATATCGAAGAGCAGCACCAGGGTTCTGTGATGCAGGCGATGGGCGAACGTAAGGGCGATGTCAAAGACATGATCCCTGACGGCAAAGGTCGTATCCGTCTGGATTACCTGATCCCGGCACGTGGCCTGATCGGCTTCCGTACCGAGTTCATGACCATGACTTCTGGTACCGGTCTGCTGTACTCCACATTCAGCCACTACGACGACGTGAAGCCAGGTGAAATCGGCCAGCGCCAGAACGGCGTGCTGATCTCTAACGGCCAGGGTAAAGCGGTTGCGTTTGCGCTGTTCGGCCTGCAGGATCGCGGCAAGTTGTTCCTGGGCCACGGTGCTGAAGTTTATGAAGGTCAGATCATCGGTATTCACAGTCGTTCTAACGACCTGACTGTAAACTGCCTGACCGGTAAGAAACTGACTAACATGCGTGCGTCCGGTACTGACGAAGCCACCACTCTGGTTCCGGCACAGAAGATGTCTCTGGAGCAAGCTCTGGAATTCATCGATGATGACGAACTGGTAGAAGTGACGCCGACTTCCGTCCGTATTCGTAAACGTCACCTGACTGAAAACGACCGCAAACGCGCGGGCCGTGGCGGCAAAGAAGCGTAAGTTTCTTTCCTGCAAAGCATTAAAGCCCTGCCTGTTTAGGCGGGGCTTTTTTTTGCTTAATACCTTGCAGAACCTGCATACCGTTATTCCAGCAATAGTCAAAGTCCCGCTTTACCGCTACAGTTATTTGTCCATGCGCAAAGGAGAGGCTTATGCTGTATATCTTTGATTTAGGTAACGTCATTGTGGATATCGACTTTAACCGCGTGATGGGGGTCTGGAGCGATTACAGCCGGGTACCGCTGGCGAATCTGCAAAAAAGTTTTGTGATGGGTGAGGCGTTCGAGCGCCACGAACGCGGGCAAATTAGCGATGAAGAGTTTGCGGCGGCTGTGTGTGAAGAAATGGGTATGGCGCTAAGCTTTGAGCAGTTTTCCACGGGCTGGCAGGCTATTTTTGTTGGCCTGCGTCCGGAAGTTATCGCGGTGATGCACAGGCTGCGTGAACTGGGCCATCGTGTGGTTGTGCTTTCCAATACCAACCGCTTACACACTTATTTCTGGCCCGGTGAATACCCGCAAATTGCCGAGGCGGCGGATAAAATCTATCTGTCGCAGGAAATGGGGATGCGTAAACCTGATGTCGGGATCTATCAAAAAGTTCTCGAAATGGAAGGTTTTTCGCCACATGAGACGGTCTTTTTTGACGACAACGCCGATAATATTAAAGGCGCTCAACGGTTGGGTATCACCAGCATTCTGGTGACCGGAAAAGAGACGGTACCTGACTATTTCGCAAAAAATCTATGATAAAAAACCTGCGCCGCAAAACGAGTCAACATTTCAGCCCATTGATTGCGTGGGCTAAATTACTCTGGCATCGCATCGACCAGGATAATATGACCACGCTTGCAGGCAATCTTGCTTACGTCTCCCTGCTCTCGCTGGTGCCTTTGGTGGCAGTGGTGTTTGCTTTGTTTGCGGCTTTTCCAATGTTTGCCGACGTTAGCCTCCAGCTTCGTCATTTTGTCTTCTCAAATTTCCTGCCGGCAACCGGCGATATCATTCAGCGCTATATCGAACAGTTTGTGGCTAACTCCAGTAAGATGACGGCGGTGGGGGCCTGTGGCCTTATCGTTACCGCATTATTACTGATGTATGCCGTGGACAGCGCGCTCAACACCATCTGGCGCAGCGCGCGCGCAAGGCCAAAAATTTACTCATTTGCTGTCTACTGGATGATTTTAACGCTTGGGCCGCTGCTTGCCGGGGCGAGCCTGGCGATCAGTTCATATCTGCTGTCGATGCGCTGGGTGACGGGTTTTAACAGCACAATTGATATCGGATTGCGTATTTTCCCGTTGCTGCTCTCCTGGCTGTCATTCTGGATGTTATACAGCATCGTTCCAACCACCCGGGTGCCGGTGCGTGATGCACTGATTGGCTCGCTGGTGGCGGCGCTTTTGTTTGAGCTGGGCAAGAAGGGGTTTGCCCTCTACATCACTATGTTCCCCTCTTATCAATTGATTTACGGCGTGTTAGCCGTGATCCCTATTTTGTTTGTCTGGGTCTACTGGACCTGGTGTATCGTGTTGCTCGGTGCCGAAATTACTGTCACTCTCGGCGATTACCGCAGGCTTCGCATTGAAGCACAGCAGGAAGAATTGGAAGAACCATGATTGCATTAATTCAGCGTGTCACCCACGCTCGCGTTACCGTGGATGGTGAAGTGACGGGTGAAATTGGCCCGGGACTTTTAGTGTTATTGGGTGTCGAAAAAGAAGATAACGAACAGAAAGCGAATCGCCTTTGCGAACGTGTTTTGGGTTACCGCATTTTTGGCGATGAAAATGACAAGATGAATCTGAACGTTCAGCAAGCCGGTGGCAGCGTGCTGGTGGTGTCGCAGTTTACCCTCGCCGCCGATACCGAACGGGGTATGCGTCCGAGTTTTTCTGGCGGTGCCGAACCAAAGCTTGCTGAAGAGTTGTATGAATATTTTGTTGAACGCTGTCGAAACCAGGGCATTGTTGCCGAAACAGGGCGCTTTGCCGCCGATATGAAAGTCAGCCTGACCAATGATGGCCCGGTGACGTTTTGGTTACAGGTCTGAATTCGCAGTCTTTACGGTCCCGCGTAACAAGAGAGAGTACATGTATGTATCACCTTCGCGTACCGCAAACCGAAGAAGAGCTTGAGCTCTATTACCAGTTTCGCTGGGAGATGTTGCGCAAGCCGCTGCATCAACCTAAAGGCTCCGAGCGCGATGCGTGGGATGCCATGGCCCATCACCAGATGGTGGTGGACGAAGAGGGCAACCCGGTTGCCATTGGGCGCTTGTATATCAATGCCGATAACGAAGCGGCCATTCGCTTTATGGCGGTTCACCCGTCGGTGCAAGATAAGGGGCTGGGTACGCTGGTGGCGATGACGCTTGAGTCCGTCGCGCGCCAGGAAGGGGTGAAACGTGTGGTGTGTAGCGCACGCGAAGATGCTGTCGAGTTCTTTGCCAAATTGGGCTTTGAGAATCAGGGCGAAATTACCACGCCGTCGACCACCCCGATCCGTCACTATTTGATGATCAAACCCGTCGCGTCGCTGGATGACATTCTCCATCGCGCCGACTGGTGCGGCCAGCTGCAGCAGGCCTGGTATGAGCACATTCCATTAAGTGAAAAAATGGGCGTGCGCATTCTGCAATATACCGGGCAGAAATTCATTACCACCATGCCGGAAGCAGGCAACCAGAACCCACACCAGACCTTGTTCGCCGGTAGCCTGTTTTCATTAGCCACGCTGACCGGCTGGGGGCTGATTTGGCTGATGCTGCGTGAGCGCCATCTTGGCGGCACAATTATTCTGGCGGATGCGCATATCCGCTATAGCAGCCCGATCGCTGGAAGACCGGGGGCGATTGCTGACCTGGGGTCGTTGAGCGGCGATCTTGACCGCCTGGCGCGTGGCCGCAAAGCTCGCGTTGCACTGCAAGTTGAGCTTTACGGTGATGAGAAACAGGGCGCTGTTTTTGAAGGCGTCTATCTGGTTCTGCCCGCTAAACCGTTCGGGCCGCTTGAAGAAGGCGGCAACGAAGAAGAGTAACAGCCCGGCGCTTACGCGCCGGGAACCTCTCCGTGCTGCATGGTTTGCTGCACTTGTTTCCCGTCGCCGCTGGTGGCCTGCAATGTACCGTTCACCGTTGGCTTCAGAGGGGTTTGTGCCGCAAGGCTTCCCGTGACGGAAAGCTGCAAGTTACCTTTTCCTTCCAGCGGTACGGCTGGCCATCCCCACTGTTGCAGCACGTTAACTGGCACCGAGCGACCGCGCAGATTAATTGCCGTGTTGCGCTGAGCCGCCTGTGAAATGGCACCAGTGGCTTCCAGCATTCCTTCTCCCGTAAACGCACTCCATTCGGCGATCGTGATTTGGTTCTCTGTGGCATTTAATGAGATAGACGGGCGACGAAGGTCCACGCGGTTAAACGTGGCGGCGGCGGCATTCAGGGTCACATTACCGCTCCAGATCCCCCACTGATGGTTGCGCACCACTTCGATATTGTTCGCCGTGCCGTCTAACGCGGTGAGCTGAAACGGGAAGGCTGGATCGATATCAATAACCAGGTTTCTGTTCGCCGAGAGCTTCTTAATCGATACCGAGTTTAGCCATTCCGGTAAAGGCTCCATCCAGAGGGCTTTCCAGTTGGCGGGTAGCGTATATTCCAGCCCGGCAAAAACCAGCTCGTCGAGTGCGAGTTTTTTCTCACGGCGTTGCCATTCGCCGGAAGCGCGAACCATGCCTCTTTCCCAGCGGGAGGTGAACTGCCGTAGCGTGGCCGTTTGCGGATTAAAATCGATGTTTACGATGGGGTCGTTCAAATGCAGCGCGCCGATGATGACATCGCTGGCGTTCATTGACAGCCGCCCGTCATCGCTCTGCCAGCTGCCTTTTGCCAGCGTCAGGTTGCGCAAACTCAGGTCTAAATCGGTTATCGCCCAGTCTTTACCTTCCAGCCGTGCGTCGGTCACTTCGAGGTTGCTGATGCTAAGTGAAGGAACGGTGGTCAGAGGGGCGAGGAAATCGGTAATCGATTTTTCTGTTTGCAGACGAATATCGTTTAAGCGCAGGCTACCAATTTGCCATGAACCGTCAGCAAGACGCCTGGCGTTACCTGTAAGCGAGCCGCGAGCCATATCTGCCCCGATGGTAGCAAGCGTCACCTGTTCGTTATTAATTTCGCCCTGCAACAACACATTGGCCGCAGGCACGCCGTTGAGCGTCATGGAACCGGCGCTGAACTGAATGTTTGCCTTCTCTCCCAGCACCTTACCCTGCTTTGGCCGCCAGGGCATCACGCCGCCGTTAACGCGCTGGGCGCGTAAATCCCACTCGGTATTCGGGCTGTTAAGCGCCATATCGCTCAATTGCAGCCTGTCTGCCTGGAACGGCAGCGGGGCGGCATCGGGGCTGATATTCAGCGTGCCGTTGTGCAACAGAATCTTATCAACGTGCATAGGTTGTGAAAACTGGCGTGAACTGAGCCCAATATCAATATTCTGTGCCACCAGCGTTGCCGGTTGGCCTTTGCGCCCGAAAGTGACATTCGTCAGCGTAATGTGCGTGGGCGATGCCCAGCGGTGATCCATCTGTGCAAAAGAGAAATGGTAATCGCTTTTCTCGTTGACCCAACGGCTTACCTGGGCTGCTCCCCAGCGGGTTTGCAGCAAAATATAAACAGCAAGGAGCAGTGCAAAGATGACGACCAATAACGCAATGAATAGCTTTCCGAGAAATTTCATTGTCTTCCATCCCATGAAGTTTCGGTAAGGGTGTTATGCCCCATTTACCGTTATAGCTCAAGGATGGGATTGTCAGGAGGGGTAACACGCGCGGATGAGAACAAATCACCCGCGCGTGAGGGACATCAATTTTTCTCAGGCGGGAAAATCAGGTTTAACACGATGGCGGTAATACCACCGGCGGCGATACCGGATGAGAGCAGCGTTTTCAGCCAGTCAGGAGCAAACTGCAAAATCAGCGGCTGCTGAGAAACGCCCATACCCACCGCCAGCGACAGCGCAATAATCATAATGGCGCGGCGGTTGAGAGGTTCGCGAGAAACAATTCGCACACCGGATGCGGCGATAGTACCGAACATCACGATAGTTGCGCCGCCTAACACGGGCTCCGGAATATGCTGCACAAACCCGCTGACTGCCGGGAACAGGCCCAGTACGATCAGCATTAGTGCGACGACAAAACCGACATAGCGGCTGGCAACACCGGTCAGCTGAATCACGCCGTTGTTCTGGCCAAAGCAAGAGTTAGGGAAGGTGTTAAACACGGCAGAAACACACGAATTCAGGCCATTTGCCAGCACGCCACCTTTCAGGCGTTTCATATACAGCGGGCCGGAAACAGGCTGTTCGGAAACGTCAGAGGTGGCGGTGATATCACCAATGGTTTCCAGTGAGGTCACCATAAACACCAGCATCAGCGGGATAAGCAGATTCCAGTCGATGCCCAGGCCATAGTAAAGCGGAGTGGGCACCATAATCAGGTCGGAATGGGTGGCTGGCGCAACATCCGGCAGCATGCCCATCGCCCAGGCCAGCGCATAACCTACCGCCATGGCGATAACCAGCGAAGCCACGCGTAAGTACGGGTTACGCTGGCGGTTAAGCAAGATAATAACCAGCAGTACCGCGCCTGCCAGCAGCAGGTTTTTCGGCGCGCCAAAGGTATGGTCGCTCATCGCGCCGTAGCCACCGCCGATGGAAGTCAGGCCAACCTGAATCAGTGACAGGCCGATTATCATCACCACGACGCCGGAAACCAGCGGGGTGATAATACGACGAGCCAGATGCAGAAAGCGCGACAGCAGCATTTCTGTGCAGCTGGCGAGCATCAAGGTGCCAAATAACGCCGCCATCATGGTGGGGACATCAGCTCCGCCATTTTTCAATGCCATGCCGCCCATAATCAGCGGCGCAACAAAGTTAAAGCTGGTGCCCTGAATAGAGAGAAGCCCGGAACCAACCGGCCCCCAGGCTTTAATCTGGATAATGGATGCCACGCCTGATGCAAACAGGGACATGCTAATAATGTGGCGGGTATCTTCAGCCGGAAGCCCCAGAGCCTGGCAAATCAACATCGCAGGCGTGATCACCGCAACAAACATCGCTAATAAATGCTGACCGGCAGCAAAAAGCGTTTGTGGGAGAGGCGGTCTGTCCTCAAGACGGTAAATCAACTCACTGGTATGCGCCTGGGCAATCGGTTGCGCATCTTCAGACTCTACGGCATTAACAGACATCAGAAATTATCCACCCTGCGAAAAAACGGTGATTTTAGCGGAGTGCCAGCCAAAAGCAAACGTTTGCCAGGCGTGTTTCCTAAGATAAAAAGTATATATGCCGAGCTTTTTATATAACTTTCGCCTGTTTTTTGGTTAAAATCCAGCAGCTGACTTTTCTAGAACCTGAAATTCCAGTGAAGGATAAATTCAAAGCGTCTGTGAGAAATATGCGCAAACAGGAGCACTTCTTTTATGTTTTATCTCGACACTCTTTCCACCCTTGTTGCTGCGACTCTCGTCTTATTACTGGGCCGAAAAATGGTCCACACCATACCGCTGTTAAAAAAATACACTATCCCTGAACCTGTTGCGGGTGGACTGTTAATCGCTCTGGCCCTGCTGGTGCTCAAAAAAAGCATCGGCTGGGAATTTGAATTTGATATGAGCCTCAAAGATCCGCTGATGCTCGCTTTTTTTGCCACTATCGGCCTGAATGCCAATCTTTCCAGCCTGCGTACCGGCGGAAAAGTTGTCGGTGTGTTCCTGATTGTGGTGGTGGGCTTGCTGGTTATGCAAAACGCCATCGGTATTGGAATGGCGAGCCTGTTGGGTCTTGATCCGTTAATGGGATTGCTGGCGGGTTCTATTACGTTATCCGGCGGCCACGGCACGGGGGCTGCCTGGAGCAAGCTGTTTACCGAACGCTATGGCTTCCAGAATGCCACCGAAGTTGCGATGGCTTGCGCAACCTTTGGCCTGGTGCTGGGTGGGCTGATTGGCGGGCCGGTGGCGCGTTATCTGGTTAAGCACTCCTCAACGCCCGATGGCACACCGGATGATAGCGCAGACCCAACGGCCTTCGAAAAACCTGCGGTAGGGCGCATGATCACCTCTATGGTGATGATTGAAACCATTGCGATGATCGCTATCTGTCTGACCGCCGGTAAGTTTGCTGCGCATTTCATTCAGGGCACCAGCTTCGAATTACCGACCTTTGTCTGCGTGCTGTTTGTTGGGGTTATCCTCAGCAACACGCTTTCACTGCTCGGCTTTTATCGGGTATTCGAACGTGCGGTTTCCGTGTTGGGGAACGTCTGTTTATCACTGTTCCTCGCCATGGCGCTGATGAGTCTGAAGCTGTGGGAACTGGCGTCTCTGGCGCTGCCGATGCTGGCGATCCTGACGGTACAGACCATCTTTATGGCGCTGTATGCCATCTTTGTGACTTATCGTTTGATGGGAAAAAACTACGATGCGGCGGTTCTCGCGGCAGGCCATTGTGGTTTTGGCCTCGGTGCCACACCAACGGCAATCGCCAATATGCAGGCGATTACCGAGCGTTTTGGACCGTCGCATATGGCATTCCTGGTGGTGCCGATGGTCGGCGCGTTCTTTATTGATATCGTCAACGCGCTGGTGATCAAGCTGTACCTGATGTTGCCCATGTTTGGCTAACTATCAGGCGTTTGAATAGCGTTCCGTTTCAGGCATCCAGCGTTCAATGAGCGCTGTTGCCTGTTCGGGGTAGCGTTCATGGATATGGCGCGCAAGGCGCTGTACTTCCGGGATCATCGCCTGGTCGCGCAGTAAATCTGCCACTTTAAACTCGGCATTCCCCGTCTGACGCGTGCCGAGTAATTCCCCCGGCCCGCGAATTTCCAAATCTTTTTGCGCAATCACAAAGCCATCGTTGCTATCACGCAGCACCTGTAAGCGCAGCTGTGCGGTTTTTGACAGCGGCGACTTATAAAGCAATACGCAGTGAGAGGCGACTGCGCCACGGCCTACACGGCCACGTAGCTGGTGGAGCTGCGCAAGACCGAGGCGTTCCGGGTTTTCGATGATCATCAGACTGGCATTCGGCACGTCAACGCCAACTTCAATGACGGTCGTTGCCACCAGCAGATGAATTGACCCTGCTTTGAAAGCCTGCATAACTGCCTGCTTTTCCTGCGGCTTCATGCGGCCATGAACCAGGCCGACGTTGAGATTCGGCAGCGCTATCTTTAACTCTTCCCAGGTCACTTCTGCGGCCTGGGCCTCCAGTAATTCAGACTCTTCAATCAGGGTACAAACCCAGTACGCCTGGCGGCCTTCATTGCTACAGGCTTCCCGTACCCGCTCGATAATATCGCTGCGGCGCGAATCCGGGATCGCGACGGTAGTCACCGGCGTGCGGCCTGGCGGGAGTTCATCAATTGTTGAGGTATCCAGATCGGCATAGGCTGTCATCGCCAGCGTGCGTGGGATCGGCGTTGCGGTCATGATGAGCTGGTGCGGATGGAAGCCCTGAATCTGGCCCTTTTCCCACAGAGCCAGACGCTGGTGAACGCCAAAGCGGTGTTGTTCATCAATGATGACCAGCGCAAGCTGCGAAAACTGCACCTGTTCCTGGAAGATGGCGTGCGTTCCCACCACCATCGCTACCTGGCCGCTGGCAATCGCATCCTGTTGGGCGATACGCGCTTTGCCTTTTTGCTTGCCTGCAAGCCAGCCTACTTCGATACCCAGTGGCGCAAACCACTGGCGGAAGTTATTGGCGTGCTGTTCTGCGAGCAATTCTGTCGGTGCCATCAACCCTACCTGCTTGCCATGAGCAATCGCACGTAATGCGGCGAGAGCGGCAACCAGCGTTTTCCCTGAACCCACGTCACCCTGTACGAGGCGCATCATTGGTATATCCAGAGCCATATCGTGTTCGATTTCTGCAACGACTCGTGCTTGTGCGCCCGTTGGTTTAAACGGTAGCGCGGCTAACAGGCGGTTTTTTAATTCATCATGATTATGCAACGGCAGCGCGTGATAACGTTGCGCACCCGCGCGCAACGCAAGCATGCTCAGATTATGGGCCAGTAATTCTTCAAGAATTAAGCGCCGCTGCGCCGGGTGTTTACCGGTTTCGAGATCGGCTAATTGCATGGACGGTGGCGGGCGATGCAAAGTGCGCAACGCTTCGGGCAGGCTCATCATCGCTTTGCTTAAATCCGCAGGCAGCAATTCGGCAATGGCGCAGGTATCAAGCAGCTCCAGCGCCTGGTCGGTCAGCTTACGCAACGTTGCCTGACGAATGCCTTCCGTCGTGGGGTAAACCGGCGTCAGCGTTTCCTGCAATTCAGGCGTACTTAAATCGCCCTGAACACGGTACTCCGGGTGAATCATCTCGGGGCCGTGCGTGCCGCGTTTTGCTTCACCATAAGCGAGTACACGCTTTCCGGCCGTAAGGCTGTTTTTCATTGCGGCGTTGAAGTTGAAAAACCGCATGGTCAGAATTCCGCTGCCATCAGAAATCTGGCAGGTCATCATGCGGCGGCGGCCAAAACTGATATTGCAGTTCAGCACTTCACCTTCTACGGTAGCGTAAATGCCCGGTAGCAGATCGTTAATGGGGTAGAGTTGGGTGCGGTCTTCGTAGCGCAAAGGCAGATGAAGGAGAAGATCCTGAATGGTGTGCAGGCCAATTTTCGCCAGCTTGCCGCTCTGGCTGGCGCCCACTCCGGCAAGCGTACTTAACGGTATGGCATCCAGCAAACGGCCTTTCATCCGACTACTCCGCAGATTGCATTGTGGCCCACCATGCGGCATCAGCTGTTATCTCACCTTGCTGATTCACATGCGGGTAGGGTAAGCCTTTGCGACGGGAAACGCGTGCCAGTACCGGGTAGCCCCCTTCGAACAGCAGGCGCTGTTGTTCGGATTCTGGCAGGGTGCTGTTTTCACGCTGGTACATTCCGGCGTTCTGACGCTGGCGCTGTGCTTCATACAATATTAGCGCGGAGGCGACGGAAACGTTTAGAGATTGCACCATACCAACCATTGGAATAATGATGTCCTGGTCAGCCAGCGCCAGCGCTTCCTGAGTAATACCGGTTTTTTCCTGACCCATCAGAATGCAGGTCGGGCGCGTGTAATCAATCTCGCGAAAATCGACGGCTTTATCAGAAAGGTTGGTGGCGAGGATTTGCATCCCGTTGTTTTTCAGATGGCTAACGGCATCGCCAATACTGCGGTGCGTTTTCACTTCAACCCAGGAGTTACTTCCCGCAGCACTCGATGCCATGGTGCGCATTCTGTTACCCGGCCAAACTGCGTGAACTTCATGCACGCCCACGGCATCAGCGGTGCGAATAATCGCCGAGACGTTATGAGGTTTATGGACTTGTTCCATGCAGACGGTCAGATCAGGCTGACGCCTGGCGAGCATCTCGCAAATACGCGCATAACGTTGAGGATTCATCACACTAATTTCGGTTGCGGGTGACTTTGATAACATCCGGCATTACGCGGATTTTACGCATAATATTGGCCAGATGAACGCGATCGCGGGCAGACATACGGATAAACGCGCTGTAAACACGACCATCTTTTTCTTCCGTATTCAGGCTATGGATATTCGAACCCGCGGTGTTGATTGCCGCAGTCAGGTTTGCCAGCGCACCCTGATGATTGAACATATCCACTTTAATTTCAGTAAGGAATTCCTGCTCGGTCTCTTTATCCCACTCTACCGCCATAAACTTCTCGGCTTCTTTCTGATAGCCACGAATATTACGGCAGGACTCATGATGGATAACTAACCCTTTGCCCGGGCTGACGTGAGCAACAATTGGGTCGCCTGGGATCGGGCGGCAACACTTAGCGAAGGTAATCAGCACGCCATCAGCGCCTTTGATAGGCAGGTGGCCGTGTGCCGGAGTATTGGCCTGCGCAATGACCGACGCTTCACCCTGCAGGTTCTTCGCCACCACCACGCTCATGGCATTGCCTAAACCAATTTCTGCCAGCAAATCATCAAGCGTGGCGAGCTTCATACGCTCAAGCTCACGTTGAATATTCTCTGGCGGAACTTCGGCCAGTTTCCGGCTGCCCCCTAACGCATGGTTAAGCAGACGGCGGCCCAGGCTTACGGAATCGTCGCGCTTGAGGTTTTTCAGCATCTGGCGGATTTTGGCGCGCGCTTTCGAGCTGACAACAAAGTTCAGCCAGGCCGCGTTCGGGCGAGCGCCTGGTGCGGTGATAATTTCGATGGTCTGGCCGCTGCTGAGCGACTGAGACAGCGGATAGGGCTGCCTGTCGACGCGTGCGCCCACACAGGCGTGGCCGATATCGGTATGCACGGCATAGGCGAAATCGACCGGTGTTGCGCCAGCCGGCAATTCGACAATGCGCCCTTCCGGGGTGAAAACGTAAATCTCATCCGGGAAGAGGTCGGATTTTACGCTTTCGATAAATTCAAATGAGCTACCGGCGCTTTGCTGCAGTTCCAGCAGGCTTTGCATCCAGCGCTGGGCGCGGATTTGCGCGGTAGTACCACTTTCACCCTGCTCTTTATAAGCCCAGTGAGCGGCAACACCCATTTCTGCCATCTGATCCATGTCTTCGGTACGGATTTGCACTTCAACCGGCACGCCGTGTGGGCCAATCATTGAAGTATGCAGGGATTGATATCCGTTCGCTTTTGGAATGGCGATATAGTCCTTTACCCGCCCGGGACGGGGCTTGTAGAGGCTATGCATCTGCCCAAGAACGCGGTAACAGGTATCCATATCGTGAACAATTACGCGGAAGGCGTAGATATCCATAATCGAGTGGAAACGCTGCTCTTTGAGCGTCATTTTGCAGTAGATGGAGTAAAGATGTTTTTCGCGACCGCTGACGCGGCAGGGAATATTGGCTTCCTGCAAACGCCCGTCGATTTCCGAGAGGATTTTTTGAATCATCTCTTTGCGGTTACCACGTGCTGCTTTCACGACTTCTTTAATGACGCGATAGCGATTCGGGTAAAGCGCTTCAAAGCCCAGTTCTTCCAGCTCAGTTTTCAGATGATGAATACCAAGACGGTGTGCCAGGGGGCTATAAATTTCGAGGGTTTCGCGCGCAATGCGGCGACGTTTATCAGGGCGCAATGCCCCAAGCGTGCGCATATTGTGCGTGCGGTCGGCGAGTTTGATCAGAATGACGCGGATATCCTGCACCATCGCCATGATCATTTTGCGGAAGTTTTCAGCCTGAGCTTCTTTCTTATCGCGGAATTTCAGTTTGTCGAGCTTAGAGACCCCTTCCACCAGTTCGGCAACGCTTTTGCCAAACAGCTGTTCCATATCCTGGTAGGTGGCAGGGGTGTCTTCAATCACATCATGCAGAAGGGCTGCCATCAGCGTTTCATAGTCGAGTTTCATCTCGGCCAGAATGCAGGCCACCGCTACCGGATGGGTGATATAGGGCTCGCCGCTTGAACGTGCTTGTCCCTCGTGAGCATCACGCGCAACAAGGTATGCCTGCCGAAGGCGCTTGATCTGCTCCTCGGACAAGTATTGTTGAATCAGTTGATTCAGGCTTTCAAACAGATACAAGGGCTACCCGCAGGCTAATTAACGACGACCTTCAGCAATAGCGGTAACGGCCTGCAGTTCTGCGGCTTCCTGCTCTTGCTGCTCCTGACGATCGCGAACATCAAGAATCTGGTTGGTAATCAACCCTTCTTCGATTTCGCGCAGTGCGATGACCGTCGTTTTGTCGTTTTCTTCAGCAACGAGTGGATCTTTACCACCGGTTTGCATCTGACGAGCGCGACGTGCGGCGACCAGAACCAGGTCAAAACGGTTACCAATTTTCTCAACAGCGTCCTGAACAGTTACGCGTGCCATAATTAAAATGCTCCACAGATGAAGAAATGACTGGGCATGATACTGAAACTGGGCTCAGTCTGCCAATAGTTTGCTGATTAAAGCGTCATGTCGCGCTTTTTGGCGACCCATTCGTAGACGCTCGGCACGAATGATAATTTTTAAATCTGACAGTGCGGTGTCAAAATCGTCGTTGACGATTAAATAGTCATATTCAGCGTAGTGGCTCATTTCTGCAACAGCCTGTTCCATACGCTTCGTGATAACTTCTTCACTGTCTTGCCCGCGACCACGCAGGCGACGGTCCAGCTCGTCTTTTGACGGCGGCAGAATAAAAATACTGCGTGCCTGCGGCATTTTCTCACGGATCTGCTGCGCACCCTGCCAGTCAATATCCAGGAAAACATCCACGCCCGTAGCCAGAATTTGTTCAATGGCATGGCGTGAAGTGCCGTAGTAATTACCGAATACTTCGGCGTGCTCAAGGAATGCGTCTTCAGCGATCATCTGCTTAAACTCTTCCTTTTCCACAAAGTAGTAGTGCTCGCCATGTTTCTCTCCCGGACGGATACCACGAGTGGTATGGGAAATAGAAACCTGCGTGTCGTACAGCGGTTGTGTCTTTAACAAAGCCTGGATGAGGCTGGATTTTCCTGCGCCACTTGGTGCGGAAACGATATAAAGCGTGCCTTGAGCCATGAGTTCTAACTTATTCGGTAAGCATAAAAGAGGTGCGTATACCGGCCTATTATACACGCCGCCATCCAGTCACGGAGAATTTGTCACGTCCATCAGCAATATTTCTGCCATTTTGCGTAATGTTTTCTAAAAAATACCTCGTATTACTGCAATAAATTAAACGTCTCTGAAAGTGTCTCCCACTCTGGTCTATCCCCGATCGCATTACCTTTCTCCTCGCGTTATACCTCATGTCGTCTGAAATGGAGGAGCCTATGAGGTGGATAGTTAAGCTTATTGGGTTAGTGGGGCTGCTTAGCGTAATAGCATCGGCAACCTGTCCGGCGTGGTCACCTGTGCAAGCCCGACAGGAGATGGATAAATTAAATGAAAAACTTAAAGCCTGGGATCGCGCCTACTACCAGCAAGGCGTAAGTCTCGTCAGCGATGCGACATATGACGAGATGCGTAGCCAGTTTACTCAGTGGCAGGAGTGTTTTAACCCAGCACAAGAACCTCAACAACCCAGGCTATTTACCCAGGGCAAAGCGCTACATCCTGTCGCTCATACCGGCGTGAAAAAACTTCCCGATAGCGTTGCCGTTGCACAGTGGATCAAAGGCAAAACCCATCTCTGGGTACAGCCAAAAATAGATGGCGTGGCGGTGACATTGGTTTATCAGCAAGGCCAACTGACGCAGCTTCTCAGCCGCGGTGACGGTGAGAAAGGACAGGAGTGGACGGCAAAAGCCAGAATGATTCCGGCTATCCCTAAAACCCTGGCTGGCCCGCTTGCGGATAGCGTGCTGCAAGGAGAGATCTTCTGGAAACGGGATAATCATGTGCAGAAAACGCTGGGCGGTATCAACGCCCGGGGAAAAGCAGCAGGCGCTATGATGCGTCAGGCCGATCCTGCATTACTCAATGAGTTAGGCATATTTATCTGGGCGTGGCCTGATGGCCCTAAAGATATGAGCCAGAAACTGGAAATGCTGCGTCAGGGCGGTTTCCCTCTGACAAAAAGCTGGTCAAGACCCGTGACTTCTGTGGATGAAATAGCCGCGCTGCGGGAGTCATGGTTTAGGGCTCCGCTACCTTTTGTGACCGATGGTGTGGTGATTCGGGAGGCGATGGAGCCTGCCGGAAAATACTGGCGCCCGGGAAAGGCTGCGTGGGTGATGGCATGGAAGTACCCATCGGCACAGCAGCTTGCCGAAGTTAAAAGCGTTCAATTTTCGGTTGGGCGTACCGGAAAAGTTGCCGTGGTGCTTAATCTTCATCCCCTACAGATTGATGATAAACAGGTTAAGCGGGTGAATATCGGTTCAGTGAAGAAATGGCAGGCGTTAGATATTGCCGCCGGAGATCGCGTGAGGGTGAGCCTTGCCGGGCAAGGGATCCCTCGCCTTGACGAGGTGGTGTGGCGAGTTAGCCAGAGGAATAAGCCGCAGCCTCCTGCCATCAACACGATCGCACCGCTGAGCTGTCTGTACTTTGAGATCTGGTGCCGTGAACAATTTATCGCACGCCTGGCGTGGCTAAGTTCCCCGCAAGTCCTGAATATCACCGGGGTAAGCTCGCGTTCCTGGCAGCAACTTCAGCAGCATCTCAAGCTGAAACATATTTTTTCCTGGCTGGCCGTCGGCGAGAAAGAGCTGACCCAGATTAGCGTTATTTCAACTGCCAGAGCGGATCATCTCTGGCAGCAATTCCTACTGACCCGGCAGCAGCCCTTCAGAAAATGGCTGCTGGCGTTTGGCTTACCTCTACCAAAAGCCGTTCTCCATTCATTACCCGATTCACAGTGGTCGCATTTAGCGGCGCGGGATGAAGCAAGCTGGCAAAAATTGCCGGGGATTGGTGCCGCGAGAGCAAAAAAATTGGTGGCGTTTATCCATCATCCCCAAGTCGCTGAGCTAGCTAATTTTCTGGCGCAGCAAGGCATTCAGGGGTTTATCGATCAGTGATCTGCGTGGTTGTAGTGAAATACGGGCAGCCCAAGGCGCAGGCGTAATGCCAGCAAGCGCGTTGTGAATCCGAATATCAGCGTGGAGATAATCACCACGTCCCGATCCGAAACGTAGTGTTGCAACACGATATAAAGCACCGCGGAGGCAAATGCGATGCCTGCATATAACTCTTTCTGGAAGACCAGAGGGATACGTTTACAGAACATATCGCGCAGCACACCACCAAAAACGCCGGTAATGACGGCGGCGATAATGGCAATGATTGGCCCTTCGCCCATATCCAATGCGATTTGTGCGCCAATGATGGAAAAGACGACCAAGCCCAGGGCGTCCAGCACCAGGAACAGGCGGCGAAGATGAGGCATTACAGGAGCAAATACGGTGGTCAGTACGGCGGCAACCGCAACTATCACCACGTATTCCGGGTGCTTTACCCAGCCTAAGGGGTAATGCCCTAATAAAATATCGCGTACCGAACCGCCGCCAAGAGCGGTGGCCGTGGCAATAATAATTACGCCGAAAGTATCCATGCGACGGCGACCCGCTGCGAGTGCGCCAGTCATTGCCTCGGCAGTAATGCCGACTAAATAAAGAATATGTAACAGCATTGATACCCCCGTTAGAAACATGCAGAGGGTAACGTTTTGTGAACCATATCACGATTGAGATTTTCTAAATCGAACTATTTTGGATTAGTTATTTTAATGGATTATTTTCCATAATCGCATATTTAATGGTTTTCTGTGAATGTATTTATCTTTGTAAGGATAAGTTTTTCTATTGATAAATGAATAGGGTCACGATGATGAACACTTCAATGATACTGAGAGCATTGGCAAACGGTGTTAACCCGGATACCGGCGAGTTATTGAGCCGTTCATCTGTTGCTCAGACACCTGAAATGATCCGTATGTTATTCACACTAGCGGAAGAGCTGGTTGATGTTTCTGCAAAAATCAAAAAAACTAAGCTTTCCCTGCACGAACGTCAGCAAAAGAATATCGCAGAAGGGAAACCTGCTAAATCCTATTTTCCCTGGAGTAATGAAGAAAAACTCCAGTTAGCAGAGGGTTATACGGCTGGAAAAACCGTTGAGGCATTAAGTCTTGAGCTGGGGCGTTCCGGGCGCGCTGTTGCCATTCAGCTTGAAAAGCTAGGGTTAATCACGGCGGAGCAACTGATGAATTATCAGTAGATGTGGTTCAGCCGACCAGGCTGCCGGTACATAGATCTATTCATCAAGCTCAAATGGAGGTAATGTTATTACATAGCGTTAATTCATCCGGGGATCTCTTCATGAAAGTGCATAGCATTCTGGCTCTGTCACTGGCTGCCACGTCATTCAGTTGCCTGGCGTTTAAATCGCAGGTCGATATCACCCATGACGCAGCAGCAGTTAACGCCAGCACCCTTGAGAGCAAAATTTTGGCTAACTTCTATAGCCAGCATGGCACGAATCCACAGAATACTCTCCTTAGCACCTGTGACGCCTTACCTGTAGCGGGGTGTTCCTGCCCGTTCTGCATAATGCTACGCAGTCGTATAAGCTAATAACGTTATGTTGCTGGCTACGGTTTGCGCTCTGAGGCTGTGTTTCCGGTGCGGGTTTTAGAGTCAATTTAAGGTATGCGGGCTATTTCGGGGACGGGGAGTTACCGAATTTAATGAAATCTGGTGGCCCGTTCTTCATGTAATTTCATTACGCAACTACTCTGTCAGGGAGCATACATCATGAGATTACCTACACGTCGCATTGTATGGATTGTTGTCGCCATTGCGGGGGTTGTGTCACTTAGCGTGGCGGACTCGACCATTGATGCCAATAACATCGTTCACGATTCCGCTTTGATGCCATTGGGTGCCATTTTGTTGTTGCTGGCATTCGTTATCTTCGTCTTTGACGCTATCAAAACGGTTTTAAGGCGCTAAGCATCAAAGCTCTTTGCCGCTTAGATAGCCATATCATCAGCTAAATGAGCGGTGAACTTATCATTCACGGTACGCGGCCAGAATGATTGTTTGCGCTGCGTGCCGGTTTCGACAGGCCAATCCCGATGTTGTGATCCACTACACTTATTGCCGTGTACAGATAAAACACGCGCTGTAGTGATACGATATGAGACTATATAAAACAAAAAAAGGCCATGATTTACAATGGCCTTTTTATCCTGACGAGACTTAGTGAGACTACGCGATATCGCGTGAAACGTTACTCGATGTTGAATCTGAATGTTGAGTGTCAGTATATGTGCTTTGATTTACAAGTGTTTTCTATAATCGTCTTTTCGATTAGCTACACCCTTAAGTACACCGTAAGCAGATGCTATGTTGTATATGCTGCTTAATTGCTCAACGCAGCGTGGCCACAGACTCCAGATCTCACGTTCATCGAAAAGCACTGTTTTATGTCTAGCAAGTAAGGCAGTCAAGCATGAACGCCCTAGATGTTGTCTGAGACTGGCTTTCAGCGCTATTACGCTGGGTTCTTTTGGGAGGGTAGTAAGACACCCTCTAGTAAGTAACTCCTCTCCTAAGCTGTTAGAGTAGACTTGAAGTCGCTTGAACGGGTTCTTCATCTCCAGGAGTTGGGCCAGCATCAAGGCATTCTTTTTCTTACTGGTTGGTTTAGCGCCAGGCTTGTATCGACCTTCGATACGCAAGAAGCGCTTATGCTCATCCAGATTGATATTAATAAGTTTGGCACGATCCTTCAAAATGAGTTTTCTGTCGCGGTGTGCATTAACTTTTTCATAACAATGAATATGTAGAAGAGAGCGATTGCTGCCTATTCTAAACCCAGGTAATCCATTTTCAGTATCGTAATAAGTGCTCTTCCCTGCATTTTTTAATCCCCATAGGTAATCATCTAGCTTGCAGTTATATACATCAAGAGCTACGTCAATTCTTGTAACCCAAGCTCGAACAAGTAGCCGATAAAATATCTCACCTAAATTGCCATTTATCCATGATACTAAATCATCTATTTTGGCTTTCGTCATATGTTGAGGATTAAAATCCAAACGTAGCCCTCCTGTATTAGGATGCTTTGGAACATAATCGATGTGCAATAGAACTGGGGAGTTCTTCTTTCTATCGTATATATTTAGTGATTTGCGATAAGGTTTTTCCTTTTTGTTTTTAATGTATTCAGCTCGATATATCCTTTCACTCCGTTGATTCATTTTTTCCAGTTTACTATACACTTCCTTTTTTTCCTCTTCAGAAAGAAAACTACTAACTACAGTTAACTTATCAATTCTTATTTTTAGATTGTGCCCGTCATTATCTCTACCGATCTTTAAAGATTGGCATATATCTATATTGCTTCTGTGTAATAACATAACTATTCCTTCTCAGAATAGTGAGAGTTACAGCCCATATGAGGCCATAATCAGCATATGAATCAATATCAGTTATTACTCTCACTATTCATATCTATGTGCATATAACGTGCTATTAGAGGGATGGGATTTTCTGATCCATAAACGTCATCAAATTTTGGTTTCTGCTAACGACACTTTTTGACGATTGGCAATCCATTGCAGTATTTCCTCTTCTCGCCATGCAACAGCACGCGAGGATTCGTTATTGCTGGCGATTCCACCAGTCAAACGAACTGGCTCAGGAAAGTGACCTGCCTTGATCTGGCGATATAGCGTTGCTTTTGAAAAAGCGCAGTATTCAAGGACGGTTTTTAGTTTGATCAGACGTGAGGTGTGCATCGTAAAAGCCCGTTTGGTTTACGCATCCAATTGATGCGACATGCCTTTACAGATTTTTAAAACCGCTAAATTTCAGCGGTAAGCGGGTGAATCTGACGATCAGATTCACCTAAAAGTCGTTTGAAAGGGCTTTTGAGCAAAACCTATAAGGATCTGATGATCAGATTGTGATTGAGTATGGATCTGATCATCAGACTGTAATGTTGACAGCTACTAACCACAGGGTAATCTGATCGTCAGATTTAGAGGCGAGGTCTGGCGTTATGGCAAAAATGGAAAAGCGTTTGGAAGATGATGAAGTGGCAGCCCGAAAACAGAGAGACAAAGATTATCAAAATAGACGTCAGGAACGACTGAAAGAATTAGGCGAGAAAAAAATATCAATTAGGATTGATAATGATTCCTATGAAAAATTGGCAGACTTATGTGAAAGTTTGGGGCATAAAAGACCAGTGCCGGGAATGCATAACCTTATAGAAAGTTATTCTGCTGCCTTAGTTTATTTGCTTCGTCTTGAAAAGATGCAGCAGTTGTATCAGCCTCAATCACAGGCATCAAAAGAATTATACGATTTATATAAGACAGTTGATCATTTTAAAAATGATCTAGGACTTTCTGATTCTCAAATAATCAGTAGCATGAAGGAAAGAAAAATTCGACATCCACGTGCAGTATTTAATGGTGAGGACACATATAACTGGAAGGAAATACATATTAAGAAATTGTTGAATAAGAAGCTTCTTCTTAAACGGCTATCTATATTAGATGAAGAAGATAAATAAAACATCTTTCTTTAAGTTTTTGGATAAAATAGCCATTGTTTATCATTATTGTTTGGTGTATTTATCAAGAAACATAATCAATATGCGCCTCTGCTCATGTGTTAAGCGAGGCCATATGTTATCAAGTCGACTCCTCAAGTCTGCATCTTTTACAGGTGCGAAATCCTGTTGTTTTTGGGCGTCATTTTCAAACGTCGAGAAACAATCAATGAAAAACCAGCTAATCGGTGTGTTGAGCTTAACCGCGATGTTCACGAGATGGGCTACGTTGATCTTGTTTGTTCCACGTTCATAACGCGAAAGCTGTTGGTGGGATATATCCACAAGCTCCGCTAAGTGCTGGGCTGTCATCCCCAGCTCTTTACGACGCATTTGAATGCGTTGGCCTACCTGTTTGTCTGCACTATCTGAGGGTAACTGGGCCATATACTGCTCTTCACTTCCGTAAAATGTCTATAGATGGAAGTTTGTGGCCTTTTTTCTCTTGTATGAACATCATCTATGGATTATAAATGAATTTTGCGCATCTATAGTTGTTATGGTGAAGGGAGGAGAAGGGAGCAAGACAGTGGATACCTCGTAATCTAACGCTTTTGCGGTAACCAACTCCTTGAACTGAAGATGGGATCTTTTTGGTATGTCTATAACAAACTCATAAACGAATATCTTGTTTGGCGTGGCTGATGAAAAAACAGGAAGTATTGATTATTGAATCACGTAGCGATCAGGATATTTATGATGGTAGAGGTGAAGGAGAAACATTAAAGCGTATACTTCAATTACAAGGTGTCAATGCCAAAAGCATTGAGGCTATTAATGAGAAAATGCTCATTAAAGCGTTAAAAGTCGCTCAAAGAGAAAATATAAAATATGTCCACATTAGTGCTCATGGATATGATAGAGGCTTTGCTCTAACAGATGATGCTATTATTACATGGCGAGATTTAGATCGACTTGCCTGGCCGATATTAAGAGGGAAATGCATTTGTTTCTCAAGTTGCTCTGTTGGTAATGGCGCAGAAGAGTTATTTATCCTACACAAATCATTCTGTAATGCGATTATTGCCCCAACAAGAGATATTAGCTGGGGGGAAGGCTTGGTGGCATATTCTGCGTTTTACCATCGAGCACAATTACGTGAAAAATCATCTATCCAGAATGTAAAAGTAATGAACCATATTGTTGGTGCGGGGACGTTCAGGGTTATTGAGTCTCCCTATGTTTCTCATACATATACGATTGGTTGATTAAAGAAGAGGAAATGAGGTAGGTCATGTTACTCGACATAGACAATATGAGTTAATTTTGGAGGGCAGTATGAATAAAGAACAAGATGAAATTAAACGTGATGCGAACGTTCATTCATGGCTATATGGAGTAGGGTTGACGGGAGTTATTTCAGGCATAGGTTATATCTTCACGCCTCTGGAAATACCGATCCGTTTAATTGTCAGTGCATTAATATTCTTACTGCTTTTATTCCCTATTGTTAAATTGGTTTTTTATTTTATTTCAAGTGGTCTTAGATGTAAGGTTTGCAATGCTTCATATAGTATTCAACTAATAGATACTAAAAGAGAATTTTTATCAGCCATACCCAGGAGTAAAACTCAAAACCAAGCCGTTGTTGGTGGAGATACACGAGGCCCTCATTATGGAAAGCAGATAATTATAAAGTCAACTTGGACAGAAGAACGATACAAAATTACTAATGTTTATTCGTGTGTTAATTGCGGAAACACCTATGATACTCAACGTATGGAAACACGAAAACAAGGATATTCCAGTACAAAATTATATCGGTGATGATTTTTTGGTACAGACGTTTTTAATATTTAACAGTATATAAAGGAGTAATAATGAAAAAGATAGTTCTAACTTTGCTATTGGCCAGTAGCTTTACTATGGCACATGCAGCTGAATACGTTAAGCAAAATGGCGCTTTGTCTTTATCGACGGGGAGTGGCACTGCTGAATTTAATATTAATGCATCTCACGGTAATGCTTCTGGTGTTTGTAATATGGAGGGCATTGCCGAATCTGTTGGTGCAGGCGCAGGGCAGCGAAATCGCTGGGTTTACAGCGACTCATCGAGTGCATGTGTGGCAGTGATTAGTGAATTGAAAGATGGTTCTGTCTATGTTATGACCCGTAACTGCGAGAACTATTGTGGTGTTTCAGCTGTGGGTTCAATGGACGGGAATTATAGGGAGCAATAATTTTATAGGCAGGCATCATTTTGGTTCATGACGCCTGCCTATTTTAGCTATGACAACATTTATGAATATTATTATATATTCAAATTATAGAGATTTTTTAATATAGGAGCGACTGGAATAATGTAAAGTCGATAAATAACTAGCTAACCCGTCGTGAGGTGGTATGGTATTATTCATTTCACGAGCCCATCCATCATAAGTTCGTACCTGAATAAATGGATTTGATAGCCCTTTTTGACTCCAGCGTTCCTGTCTCCTACTATTATTTAATTCAGAATCCCTTCCGTAAATCAGTATTCCTCTTACAGCAAAAAAAGGTGGCAAGTCATTATGAGACTTTAGTGGGACGAGTGTATCTCGAAACGTACCTTGGTTCCTAGCGCACCAGCCCAACCAATCTTCCACTTGCCCGTATGCGTGATTAAAACTTTGAGTAAATGAACTGTCTTGATTAAATATCAATTTCGAAGGTTTTTCAATCTCAATAAGATACACATATGTGGGGCCGGAACGAGGATTTACCCATGTAAAATCTGTGATAAAATCGACGCCTAATGGAAACTTAGATATTAATGCATTCGATAATGCATAAGCAGCCCCTATAATTGATGCAGGGTGTTTTTCAAAAAAATCTTGTATCTTGGATTCTTCAGGATCAGTATTAATCAACTTTATTAATTCGTTCATCATATAGATTCGCTATTAGAGTCGGCACTAAATATTTAATATATCTACATATAAAAAGTTGCATAATGGTATAATTGTTCTTTTAGATATAATTACTATTTATCTTAATTATTAATTCTCTGATCCAAACTTCTTAAAAAACATGCCTGTTTTAAACAGGCATGTTATATTTCAATATCCGTTATTAATAGAAAATCAATCAGCCCAATCAAGAAAATAACCATGTTCTTCACAATATGAATAAGTTTCTTCGTAAGTGTTTATACCTCTGCGCGTCATGTCAGCATGAATATCTCGGAATATTATTACGCCATTGTTAATATCAAGTGCTGTGCTCGGGTTATAAACGACACTATCTATATGCGCAAATTGCATTAAAGAAGAGTCACCAAATGAACGTCCTGTAAATTCACACTGAGTAATATTATAGGTTCGGATACGTTCATTTTTCAGAGTCGAGCGTTTTTGTTCTATTTCTTCTAAAAACATCTCTTTCAAATCTCTCACTGCTCCAGAGTTAAGAATCCTGAAGTAAAGATTAAGAGCTATTTTTAAGTATTGCTTTGTTTTCCCACTTCTGCAACCTATTCTAGAATCCAGAATAGCACATAATGAATGTCCAGAAATATGATCAAACCCATCTATGGATACTATTTCTGAACGAGGTAGAAATCCAGGTATGCCTTGATATATAAGAGCCCTCTCCAGCCCGGAATTACCTGTACGTATTATATCGGCAATCCCTTTTACTTTAATGAAAGGAACTCCATTTACGCATATTTTTGTATTAGTGTATAAAGCTTTTGCTATTGATTCAACATTACCTCTATCTAGCTGGTCTAATGTTGCATTTGATATTTCATTAATAGAAAATGGATCTGTTAGTTCGGAGAGATCGTAATATCTAAGAGTTGGATAGTTCATTTCTTACCCACCATCTCACCATAAGCTCGATTTATTCCTTCGCTTACTTTTGTAAAATCAATATCTTTCTTGATGTTCTTATTTTTATCAGGATGAAATTCTTTTTGCATTTTAACTAGCCATGCTTTTGCAAGCGTTGAATCAACAAAGTGCCGTCTTGTTATACCTAACTCTTCATTAAAAGCACCACTTTCGTATTTTGATAAAAGGTATGCTAGTTTATGACGTTGTGATTTGAAGCACCCTTCTATAAGACACTGGTTAAAGTACTCTCTTAATGCTATTAAATCATTAGGAGATTTTATCGATAGAAAAGTTAAATCCTTAAATTCATACTTAATTTTTTCAAATTGAAGATTAAGTTCCTCTTCATTTAAATAAATCCAACCTTCAACTTTGTTTTTAGTTTCCATATTAATTCCTCACAAATTAAACGATCTCGTAATATATAAAATCAACCTTCGCTTTCCAATAACTGTTGTATTACTAAATCCGTATAAAATGGTATTTGATCATCAAGTGCTAAAAGACTTCCAGCCTTGGATATTTCGAAATCAGATGGTCTCCCATCTATAAGACAGTTTATTTTCATTTTATCTATTGTAAACTTCCTTTCCCCAGTTAATTCATATAGATCATTAATAGCATTTTTACGTGATAATACTTCAATTGACGACTTTGCATTGTCGTTAATTACCATACTGCTTACTTTTATTTTTCTAATTTTTAAGAGTGAAATTTCGTCCATTCTTTTTAAAACGGAATGAAATTTATTCAGATCAATATTTATTGAACTTAATCCAATTTTATAGTTTAATTCCGAACAAAGTTTGTCTATGAAATTTTTGATAGATTTTGGTGGATTATAGATACATAACAGATAAAGTTTTGTAGATAATGGAATTAATGAAAATTTCACAGAGATATACTCGGTGATTATTTGAACGTGTTCATTACCCAATGGGTCAACAATTATATTCTCTATAATATTTCTTTCAGTGTGAATTGCTCTAATGATGTTTCCATCTAATTCGAAAGCAGAATAGCCATAGCCTTTATCGTCTGAGTATGTGTTTTGGCTAAAATAGTCAACCAACTCAGATAATGATAATGATGTTCTAAGGCGATTCCACTTCACTCTTTCTTGAACACTCATATATTACCTCATTCATATTCTTCATTAATATTATCTATGATTGAACGGGCTGTTGATTCAATTAACCGCTTGAAATATAGCTCTCTATTGTCACTTAAAGGAGATGCATTTTTATTATATTCACCTGCTCCTTTATACTTCTTATAACCTCTAGATATGTACGAAAATCCTGTGAAATCTAATGGGTCGCTAAATTGAGCTTCAAACTCATACATATCTGGATCACCGTTTTGTTCTAATACTTTCCAGCGGATTTTCCAGATATAAAAACCACGTTGATATAATGAAGTTAGCTCTTCTGATTTTAGAACACCTTCACCTTTTAATGAGGCTTTACTTATATGTACACCCGAATCAGTATCACCATCTTCTTCTTCAATAACTTTTGGCTTTGGATGATAAACATAGGCATCGGTAACATCATGCAGGGTAAAACCTTCCAATCCATTAATTAATCTGGTAAAAAATTCCGTTCTTTTCTCTGCATCATCTATGTTACTCAAGCTAATTTCATCGAGGTTCAAATCGAAATTATTCTCAGATTCTACTTCGTTACATAGTTTCTCGACATGCTTTAAGAGATTTGACTCATACACTTTAGCTTGATCGTTATCGGGTCGTCGGATTGAATAACCTAAGTCTTGTTTTTCGATTTCGAAAACTGCTGTTTTTTTCTCAACTTGGCAGAAGTCACTTTTTCCATAATTTGTACTTAAATAAGTAATATGTATTCTGATTATATTCTTATCAGCTATTACATGGCAAAGATCATCTTGGCTTTCTAACTCCTTCTTTAATTGGTCAGCAGCTTCTAACATTACATCTCGTGATATTTCATTTTTGACAAGAACTGATGTATTTTTTTCTCTTCGAAGGAAACCACCAAAAATAGCAGCAATTTTTTGGTGTAAATGAAAATCATGTGAGAATTTAGAAAAATTCTTAGCAAGTTCTTTCTTATCTGTTGCCTTAGATACTAAAATACCGCGTTCAAGGTATAAGTCTCGTAATTCATTAGTTGTGACTCTTGGTTGACTTAGTGCGTCAAAAAGAGCCTTATCAGTCACACTATGAATATTATTCATTTCTCAAGCCCCCATGATCTTTCTTCGGATGAGTAGAATTCTTTTTGAATCGGTACTGAGTAGATCTCAATTGAATCAAGATATTTTTTCATATCTTCATCATATCCCCAATCCATTGCAAATTTTTGTCGCGCGCGAAAGAAATGTGAGACTAAAGAATCATCTTTATCCAGAGACGCTACTCTAATACGTATTTTATTTTTTGCATTTAAAATCTGGTAGTTGCTCAGTAAATCTAGAAGATAATAAAATTCTAGGTCACTATTTGCTTTTTCATTATAATAAATAATGTAACCTTCAGGATAAACCTCTTTATCTTCCTGTTTTTTTCTATCCCATTCGAAAACAGCTCCATGTTTAACAATCATGAATGGGGACGTAAGTGTTTCTATTGTAGCTGGCAAATACTCATCTGCATTAAGGACTTTATGAAATGTTAGTTGAGGGTAAAAGAAGCCATATTCTTCTTTTGGAAATTTCGATTCTGCTATAAGTTCATTCATATCCCCAACGATGGACATAAGGTAAGTAATTGTTCTCGGTTCAATAATATGAATCTGCTGTCCTGTAGTCAGTTTTATCTTATCAAGATTGACCGCAGTGGGCCTTCTGCCTTTGGCTGGCTTAGGAGGATAAAAAAAGTCGTAGAAGTTATGTTTGAAATCATTATCATGATTATAAACAAACAACAATCCTCTAATTTCACTTTTTTCAGGTTGAGTGCAATATCGTTCAGACCATACTCCACTACGTTTTGCGCAATTAATAGTTTTCCCCAATGAATTTAGAGAATTTTCAATCATTTTCGGATTCAGCGATCCTGCTGAATAACTTTTTAGATCAGTATTCAAATAAATTATTTTATTTAAATATGGATCTTTATAATGAAATACTACATCCACCGGATGAGTATGCGACTGTTTTTTATCCTCTGGTTTATGCTCTTCTTCATTGATGCATGGGAAATCCTGATCTGTTGGACCATGCTGTTGCCATTTGAAACGAGCCAGTAATTTTGAGGAGACCAGCTTGGCTAAATCCTCGCGCGGGCCATTTTCTGACATAAAAACTCCATCTTTTCACTTAGTTAGCCATATGAATATAGTGGGTATAAAGCCTCCATTGCAAGAACTTAATCGTCTTATTCAGGCGGTATCCAGATGTGTCTTGAAGTAGTTAATGTCAAATATGCTCTCTCAATTCCTTTAGCTGTTATGAGCTAATCTTATGTAAAATAAAGGAATACATTTGCTGTGTACTGACTACAAGTAATACTCACATATGTAAGTACGTTTTATGCTATAACTTTTCTTAACGGCGTCACGTTATAGCCCTCACCTCTTTCTAAAGAAACAAGCAAGTCAGCCCACAATTCCAACGCTTGCTTCCTCTCATCAAAATACTGATAACGATTATAAATCCCTTCTACGCCTTTGATTCTGTGGTTCAAACAACGCTCTGCAACTACCGGATCAACCCCTAATGCTGCCAGATGCGAGCGAGCAGTACGCCGAAAATCATGAATAGTAAAATTAGGTACATCAGGTAGATTGCCCTTTACCTTGCTCAAGGCCACAGGCAATGTGCTTTCCTGAATGTGGGGGATCATCCGGTGCTGCATCTTTCTTGCTGGAAGCACCCACTGGCTATTGCAGGACATCTGATGCAGTTCTTTTAACCATCCAAGCGCTGGTGCAGGGATAGGGATATCGATCGCATCTCCATTCTTAACTCGTTCTGCGGGTAAGTGCCAAACCGCATCATCAAGATCGAACTCTTCCCAACGTGCACCGCAAAGCTCCATCTTACGGCAGCAGAACACCAGCAGAAGTTTCATTGTCAGCTCGTTTTGACGTGAGAAACCTTTTGTCATGGGCATAGCCTGGAAAAACTTCATCAACTCTTCACGACTGAGCCAGCGTTCTCTGCTTTGCTCCTGTCCGCCAGCATCTGAGATTTCAAAAGCACTGGTAGGATTGCTTTCAAGCATATGTCGTTTGATACCGTAATCAAAAATACGGCGAGTCCAGCGAAGAACATCATTAGCAACTGTAGGCGCTCCGCGTTGGACGATTTTTTGCAGCATATCGTCGATATGCCAGGGTTTGACATCTTCGATTCTGTGATGCCCGATTGTTGGATTGATGTCTTTGTCTATGCGGCGGCGCAGAATGTCGGGGTGCTTCCACCGATTGAGGATCTGACGTTCAAAGTATTCTGCCGCCAGTTCTGAAACGCGGAGTGCATGTTTCTCCTCCTCCATCTTCTTCAGCGCTTCAGCCTTACGTTCCTGCTTCTCTCCCGCTACGTCATGTCCCAGAGCGACACGGGCAGAAAGTTCTTTAGCAATTTCCCGCGCTTTCGCGAGCGAAATACTGGAGTAATAGCCAATCAGCATAACTCTGGCTTTGCCCGCCATTTTGTAGCGAAATCGCCAGAATGGGGCGCTATAAGTCTCTGGAAAACAGATATATAGCCCATTCCCGTCAGAGCGACCCGCAAAGTGCTCATTGTTTCTAATCCATGTACGGATTTGTATGTCTGTCAGTTTTCCCATATATCTCTCATCATCAGAAGGGGTGTACTTAAACGTGTGTACTTAAATCTTAATAAGTACACCTTTAAGTACACGCAGAACACGCGCTGTAGTGATACTTCATGAGACTATATAAAACAAAAAAGGCCATGATTTACAATGGCCTTTTTGTCCTGATGCGACTTAGTGAGACTACGCGAGATCGCGTGAAACATTACTCGATGTTCTGGATCTGCTCGCGCATCTGTTCAATCAGCACCTTCAACTCAATAGCGGAGTTGGTGACATCTGAATTGATAGATTTTGATGCCAGCGTGTTCGACTCGCGGTTGAACTCCTGCATCATAAAATCTAGACGACGGCCAACGGCTTCTTTTTTCTTCAGAATGTTGTAGGTCTCTTTGACATGCGCTTCCAGGCGATCCAGCTCTTCGGCAACATCGACACGCTGCGCCATCAGCACCAATTCTTGCTCGAGGCGGTTATTTTCAAGCTGAACCTGGGCATCTTCCAGTTTTGCCACCAGGCGCTCACGCTGCCATTTCAGCACTTCTGGCATCTGTGCACGGACTTTAATGACCTCGCCGCTCACGCCTGCCAGGCGCTGCTCAATCATAGCTTTCAGCGCTTCACCTTCGGTTTCACGGGCGACAATGAAGTCGTCCAGAGCGCCATCAAGGGCGGCAAGAATTTCAGCGGCGATGGCGTCAAGATCCTGCTCCTGGGCGGACATCACGCCCGGCCAGCGCAGAATATCAACCGGATTGATTTCACCTTCGTCACTTTGCATTTTCACCCAGTTCGCCGCTTCCACCAGCTGTTTAGCCAGTTTTTCATTAAGCAGCAAAGAGCTTTGAGCGCGAGCATCAGGTTCGAAACGCAGGTTACATTCGATTTTTCCGCGGGTTAAACGGGTGCGAATACGCTCGCGGGCCACGGGCTCGAGGCTGCGGAACTGCTCTGGCATACGGATGTAAGTTTCGAGGTAGCGTTGGTTTACCGAACGTAACTCCCAGGAGGCGCTGCCCCATTCGCCTTTGACTTCACGTCGGGCATAAGCGGTCATACTGCGGATCATATTTCGTAACCGTATTCTGTAATAGATGTGGGGATTATAGCCATGCCAGGACTTGCAGGATAGGAATAAGCGAGGGAAGTCCGTATAATGCGCAGCCACATTCGTTTTAGCGGAGATAACCCCATGCGTCCATCAGGTCGTAGCGCCGAACAAGTGCGCCCAGTCACCCTGACCCGTAATTACACCAAACACGCAGAAGGCTCCGTGCTGGTCGAGTTCGGCGATACCAAAGTGCTTTGCACCGCTACCGTTGAAGAAGGCGTGCCACGCTTTCTGAAAGGCCAGGGTCAGGGCTGGATCACCGCAGAATACGGCATGCTGCCTCGTGCAACGCATACTCGTAACTTCCGTGAAGCAGCAAAAGGTAAGCAGGGCGGCCGCACTCTTGAAATTCAGCGTCTGATTGCTCGCTCGCTTCGTGCAGCAGTCGATTTGAAAGTGCTCGGTGAATACACCATTACGCTGGACTGTGATGTTCTGCAGGCTGACGGCGGTACTCGCACAGCTTCAATCACCGGCGCTTGTGTTGCTCTGGCTGATGCGCTGAACAAGCTGGTGGCCGCAGGTAAGCTGAAAACCAACCCGATGAAAGGGATGGTTGCTGCAGTCTCCGTTGGTATCGTTAATGGTGCGGCTGTTTGCGATCTGGAATATGTTGAAGATTCTGCTGCAGAAACCGACATGAACGTCGTGATGATGGAAGATGGCCGCATGATTGAGGTTCAGGGCACCGCTGAAGGCGAGCCGTTCACCCATGAAGAGTTGCTGGCGTTACTGGCGCTGGCACGAGGGGGAATTGAATCCATCGTAACGTCGCAGAAGGCGGCGTTAGAAAATTGATTTTTCAGGCGACTCAAGTAGTCGCCTTTTTTCTACCTGTCATATTCCAGGCGGTAATGCCTCTTGAATTATTGCGGGTAAATATCGACATGAAATGCAAAGGAGCAAATCCATGAAACCGTATCAGCGCCAGTTTATTGAATTTGCGCTTAACAAGCAGGTACTGAAGTTTGGCGAGTTTACGCTGAAATCCGGGCGCACCAGCCCTTATTTCTTCAACGCCGGGCTGTTTAATACCGGGCGTGATTTGGCGCTGTTAGGCCGTTTTTATGCCGCCGCGTTAGTGGATTCGGGTATTGATTTTGATTTGCTGTTTGGCCCGGCTTACAAAGGCATCCCCATCGCGACAACCACCGCTGTGGCACTGGCGGAGCATCATGAACGTGATGTGCCGTATTGCTTCAACCGTAAAGAAGCAAAAGATCATGGCGAAGGCGGCAGCCTGGTGGGCAGCGCACTTCAGGGACGCGTGATGCTGGTGGATGATGTGATAACGGCGGGGACCGCCATCCGTGAATCAATGGAAATCATCGCGGCGAATAATGCATCACTGGCGGGCGTGCTAATTTCTCTGGATCGCCAGGAACGTGGTCGTGGCGAAATTTCTGCGATTCAGGAAGTGGAACGGGATTACCAGTGCCAGGTGATTTCAATCATTACCCTGAAAGATCTGATTGATTATCTGCAAGAAAAGCCTGAAATGGCTGAACATTTGGCTGCCGTTCAGGAATACCGTACGCAGTACGGCGTGTGAAAAAAGGGCCTTGCACAGGCCCTCAGACTGATGGCAAACCCCATGTTGTTCGCAAAACGAACAGAGGCCATCAAT
>NZ_RPOH01000099.1 GCF_003818135.1 Buttiauxella warmboldiae
GTCGCGTTAAGCCTTAGAAATGCATTACCGTTAGCGTTGCTGGCAATTTCCCAACTCACAAAGATATGCCTAAGAGACAGCTCCTTGAAGGAGAGGGGACGCTATTTAATGTGCAGAAACTCTATCTTTTCTTCTTCTCCCTCAGGAAGAAGATGGGGAGAAGGGTTGTTTTAAATCGTTATTTTTTTGTTCCCACCGCGGCTCACCGTTGTCGCTTGCCCATCCGCACCGTAAAGATTCGGCTCCTGATGCGGCTTGAGCACGGCCAGCGCTTGTTCATTGCGCGCCAGCTGCTCTTCTAATAACCAGCCATTGTGCTGGTTGATATCAAGCAGGTGCTGCGTCTTTTGCGTAATCATCTGCCAGCGCTGGCTGATAGCCGTGCTGGCGGGGTCCTCGGTTTTTTGCGCCGCGCGCCGAAGCTGCTCGAGATAATCAAGCGTGGCCAGCAGCGAGCTTTTGTCTTCGGTAATACGCTGCAATGCGCTGCCATTCACATGGCCGGCGGATAGCTGTTGCTGTTCGGCATCCATCACCTCCTGCAGAGAGTTGAGCACCACAGCCATTTGATCCATCACTTCTAGCAGACGACTCATGCCGTTATTGACTCGAGAGATAACTTTGAGCTTGATGGATTAAGGCATCGGCGATTTTGCCGGTATCCATTTTAAGCTCGCCGTTGCGGATCGCGGTTTTGAGTGCTTCAACGCGTTCCATATTAATATCACCGTTGCCTGGCTGAACTAGCTTCGCCTGCGCGTCGCTAAGCGTCACGCTGGCGCTGTTTGGCGCCGCGCTTTTTTCCAGACGGCTGCTCTTTTGTATCGGCGCGTCGGTTGTTTCGCGTGGCTGTACGGTACTTACCGGTTTCAAAGGAGACGTGCGATCAATGCTCATTATTCTTTCCTCATCGAGGTGGCCCACAGCATCAGAGCCTGCCAATATCTATGATTGTTAACTCACTATCGGCAGCCGCCGCCTAACCTTTATAGCCTTCTTCATCACCCACAGAATTTTACAGATTAATCAGAATATTCCCATCAGCCGCCACGGTGCCGCTCACAATTTGCCCCGAATCCATCCGCACTCGCGCATTTTGTGCGACAGCCGCATTATTTAGCGCTTTGCCTTCGCTGTTCACGCTAAAACCCTCACCAGCAGCGACCACCTGAACCCGCTGCCCGGCCGTCACCCGCCATGACTGGCGCACCATTGACAGCATAATCGGCTGATCAGGTGCGATATCGCGCAGCGTCACGGCGTTGCTTGCCTGCTGTAAATTCAGCATCGCGCGTGGCGGCAGCTGATCCAGACGCCCGCGTTGAAGCTGCAGCTGATTTTCATGAATAACGCTGCCGCGAGGTAAAGCCTGGGCGGCAACCACGTAATTTCCCGTGACCTGCACTTCGGCCTGAATGTAGCGCTTGTCGTTACCGCAGCGCGCCAGCACGCTCACATTCCCCCACAGGCGTGCATTGCCCGGCATCGAAAATTCGGGAAGCGGGCAGGAGGGCAACTGTGCCGCGGGAGTTTTCACTATTACCGACACTTCATCACCGATGCCCGCCAGACGCTGCTGAAAAAACTGCCTCAGCGGCGCATCCAGGACAGTGGCAAATGCCGGATGGCAGGCCAGCAGCACGGCAATTGCGCTCGCTATTTTCACACCGTTCATCACGCTTCTCCTGGTTCAGGTTGCAGTGATTTTAACCGGGCACGGGTTTGATCAAGGCGATAAATAGCGATGCATTTTGCGTCTATTCCGACGATAACGCACGCGTAAGGGGTTTAAGCTGTCGGACAAATCCTAATTATGCGGAGGGAATATGCTCGACAAACTGGATGCCGCACTGCGATTTCAGCAGGAAGCGATAAATTTGCGCGCCCAGCGTCAGGAAATACTGGCCGCCAATATCGCTAATGCCGATACCCCGGGCTATCAGGCTCGCGATATTGATTTTGCCAGTGAGATGAAAAAAGTGATGGACAGAGGACGCGTGGAGGGCGGCGGTGTTTCGCTCACGCTGACCTCCGCGCGCCATATTCCGGCGGCGACGCGCTCCACACCTTCGCTCGATCTCCTCTACCGCATTCCTGACCAACCGGCTATGGACGGCAACACCGTCGATATGGACCGTGAACGTACGCAATTTGCCGACAACAGCCTGAAATACCAGTCAGATCTGACGGTTCTCGGCGGCCAAATCAAAGGCATGATGTCCGTGCTGCAGCAGGGTGGCTAACCCATGGCTTTACTGAATATTTTTGATATTGCCGGCTCCGCGATGACCGCGCAATCCAAACGAATGAACGTGGCGGCCAGTAACCTGGCTAACGCCGATAGCGTAACCGGCCCGGATGGCCAGCCGTATCGTGCAAAGCAGGTGGTTTTCCAGGTGGATGCCGCCCCAGGGGCTGAAACCGGCGGCGTCAAAGTCACCGCTGTTGAAGAGAGCCAGGCGCCGGACAAGCTGGTCTTTCAGCCGGGCAATCCGCTGGCCGATGCCAAAGGCTACGTGCGGATGCCAAACGTGGATGTGGTCGGTGAAATGGTCAACAGCATGTCGGCCTCGCGCAGCTACCAGGCCAATGTGGAAGTGCTCAACACCGTGAAAAGCATGATGTTGAAAACCCTGACTCTTGGTCAGTAAAAGGAGTGACTGATGAGTATCGCCGTTAATATGAACGACACCACCAGTGGTGTTAATACTTTATCGAGTAATAGCAACCTGACCGGCAGCAACGCCGCTGACCTGCAGAGTAGTTTTCTGACGCTGCTGGTTGCACAGCTAAAAAACCAGGACCCGACTAACCCGCTGCAAAATAATGAACTGACCACCCAGCTGGCGCAGATCAGCACCGTGAGCGGCATTGAGAAGCTCAATACCACCCTCGGCTCGGTATCTGGCCAGTTAACCAATAACCAGTCTGTTCAGGCCAGCGCCCTGATTGGTCACGGGGTGATGATCCCAGGCAGCAAAATTCTGGCGGGCAGTCAATCCACCACTCCATTTGGCGTAGAGCTGCAACAGGCAGCCGATAAAGTTACCGCCACGGTCACTGATAACACGGGCAAAGTGGTGCGCACGCTCGATATTGGTGGGCTAAGCGCGGGCGTCCATACCTTTACCTGGGATGGCACCATGACCGACGGGACAAAAGCGCCGGACGGAGCTTACAACGTTGCCATCAACGCCGCTAATGGCGGGACTCAGCTGGTTGCCCAACCGCTTAACTTTGCGTTGGTTAACGGGGTGACCCTCAGCAATGGCAAGACCTTGCTCGACCTCGGTACTTATGGCACCTCCACCCTCGACGATATCAGGCAGATTATTTAAGCCTTCCACCCTTTGCAGGAGTAAGACATGGCCTTTTCTCAAGCGGTCAGCGGCCTGAATGCCGCGGCTACCAACCTGGACGTGATTGGCAACAACATCGCCAACTCCGCCACCTACGGTTTCAAATCCGGCAGCGTCTCTTTCGCGGATATGTTCGCAGGCTCGAAAGTGGGCCTTGGCGTGAAAGTTGCGGGCATCACTCAGGACTTTGGCGACGGCACCACCACCAACACCGGGCGCGGCCTGGATGTGGCCATTAGCCAGAACGGTTTTTTCCGGCTGGCGGACAGCAACGGTTCTGTCTATTACAGCCGCAACGGGCAGTTCAAATTAGATGAGAACCGTAACCTGGTGAATATGCAGGGGATGCGGCTGACGGGCTATCCGGCCACCGGCACACCGCCAACCATTCAGGAAGGGGCAAACCCGGTAGGGCTTGCGGTGCCGAATACGCTGATGGCCGCGAAGCTGACTTCTCAGGCAGCCATGCAGATCAACCTGAACTCATCAGACGCGCTGCCCGAAGTCAACGTATTCGATGCGACTAACTCTGCAAGCTATAACAAAAAAGGCTCTATTACCGTTTATGACACCCTGGGTAACGCCCATGACATGAACGTGTTTTATGTAAAAACTGCCGATAACACATGGGATGTGCATACCCAGGACAGCAGCGTTATCGGCAACGCAGCGGCACGCGCAGGCACCATTCACTTTAACGCCAACGGCGCTATCGATAACATCACGAAGCCGGACCCTGCCAATCCAGCCCAGGTTATCACTTCTAATACACCGCAATTTGACATTGCCACTGGCGCGCTGAACGGTGCCGCTGCGGTGAATTTCACTTTTAGCCTGCTGAACTCGATGCAGCAAAACACCGGCTCCAACAACATCGTTGCCGCAAATCAAAATGGCTACAGGCCAGGCGATCTGGTGAGCTACCAGATTAACGATGACGGCACCCTTGTGGGCAACTACTCCAACGAGCAAACCCAACTGTTAGGCCAGATTGTGCTGTCTAACTTTGCCAACCCGGAAGGTCTCTCTTCCGAGGGCAATAACGTGTGGTCTGCAACCAATGCTTCGGGGGTTGCGCTGCTGGGCATGGCGGGAAGCGGTAACTTCGGTACCTTGACCAACGGCGCTCTGGAGTCCTCCAACGTCGATCTGAGTAAAGAGCTGGTCAATATGATCGTCGCGCAGCGTAACTATCAGTCTAACGCCCAGACCATCAAAACCCAGGACCAGATCCTCAATACCCTGGTTAATCTGCGCTAAGCGCTAACGGGATAGCTTAATGGATCATGCAATTTATACCGCCATGGGGGCCGCCAGCCAGACGCTGAATCAACAAGCGGTGACCGCCAGCAACCTGGCTAATGCTTCAACTCCGGGCTTTCGCGCGCAGCTTACCGCGCTGCGTGCGGTGCCGGTGGAAGGGCTCTCTTTGCCGACGCGCACGCTGGTGACGGCATCAACGCCCGGCGCTGATATGTCGCAAGGCCAGCTTGATTACACCCAACGCCCGCTGGATGTTGCCCTGCAACAGGATGGCTGGCTGGCGGTGCAAAGTGCTGATGGTAGCGAAGCCTATACCCGCAACGGCAATATGCAGGTCAGCCCTGCCGGGCAGCTGACCATCGGCGGGCAGCCGGTGATGGGGGAAGGCGGCCCGATAGCGGTGCCACAGGGCGCGCAGCTCACTATCGCGGCGGATGGCACCATTTCGGCGCTTAACGCGGGTGACCAGCCAAATACCGTGGCACCGATTGGCCGGCTGAAGCTGGTGAAGGCTACCGATACTGAGGTGATGCGCGGCGATGACGGTTTTTTCCGTCTGACGCCTGCCGCTCAGGCCACGCGTGGCGCCACCTTGCAGGCTGATGCCAGCATCTCAGTAATGCCCGGCGTGCTGGAGGGCAGCAACGTGAAGCCGGTTGAAGCGATGGCTGACATGATTGCCAACGCGCGCCGTTTTGAGATGCAGATGAAGATAATTTCCAGCGTAGATGAAAACGAGCAGCGGGCCAATCAGCTGCTGTCGATGACCTGATAACCGCGGTGTAACTAACAGGAATTCAATATGATCAGTTCGTTATGGATTGCCAAAACCGGTCTTGATGCCCAGCAAACCAATATGGATGTGATTGCCAACAACCTGGCAAACGTCTCCACTAACGGTTTTAAGCGTCAACGCGCGGTATTTGAAGATCTTCTTTACCAGACGATTCGTCAGCCCGGCGCGCAATCGTCCGAGCAGACCACGCTGCCATCCGGCTTGCAGATTGGTACGGGTGTGCGCCCGGTCGCCACCGAACGGCTGCACAGCCAGGGCAACCTGTCGCAGACCAATAACAGCAAAGATGTGGCTATCAAAGGGCAGGGGTTCTTTCAGGTACAGCTGCCGGATGGCACCAGCGCCTATACCCGTGACGGTTCATTCCAGGTCGATCAAAACGGCCAGCTGGTTACCGCGGGTGGGTTCCAGGTCCAGCCTGCCATCACGATCCCGGCAAACTCTCTGACGATTACCGTAGGACGCGACGGCATTGTCAGCGTGACTCAACAGGGGCAGGCGCAGCCCGTTCAGGTAGGCCAGATTAATCTGACCACTTTTATGAACGATACGGGACTGGAGAGCCTCGGCGAAAACCTGTATGCCGAAACCCAGTCATCGGGTACGCCAAATGAAAGCACGCCGGGGCTCAATGGCGCCGGGCTGCTGTACCAGGGGTACGTTGAAACCTCCAACGTAAACGTCGCGGAGGAGCTGGTGAATATGATTCAGGTTCAGCGCGCTTACGAGATCAACTCGAAAGCCGTTTCGACAACCGATCAGATGCTGCAAAAACTGACGCAGCTGTAAGACCCTGGCCGGTGCGAGTTTTTGCATCGGCTCTCGTTATCTGAATCACCTGAAGATGAAAGCAATGCAAAACCCAATGGTTCTTCGTTCTGTCTTGATGTGTCTGCTGCTCGCCACCAGTGGCTGTGCGCTGATACCAACAAAACCGCTGGTGGAAGGGGCGACCACGGCCCAGCCGGTACCGGGCCCGGCACCTATCATTAATGGGTCTATTTTCCAGACCGCGCAGCCGGTGAACTATGGGTATCAACCGCTGTTCGAAGACCGCCGCCCGCGTAACGTTGGCGACACCCTGACCATTGCGCTGCAGGAAAATGTCAGCGCCAGCAAAAGCTCGTCGGCAAATGCCAGCCGCGATGGCAAAACAAACTTTGGCTTTGACGTAACGCCTCGCTATCTGCAGGGGTTATTCGGCAACGATCGCGCGTCAGTGGATGCCTCTGGCGGCAACAGCTTTAACGGTAAAGGCGGGGCAAACGCCAGTAACACCTTTAGCGGCACCTTAACCGTCACGGTGGATCAGGTGCTGGCCAACGGCAACCTGCACGTGGTGGGCGAAAAACAGATAGCCATTAATCAGGGGACTGAATTTATCCGCTTCTCCGGCGTGGTGAATCCTCGCACTATCAGCGGCACCAACACAGTGGCATCCACGCAAGTGGCTGATGCGCGTATTGAATATGTCGGCAACGGCTATATCAACGAAGCGCAGAACATGGGCTGGTTGCAACGTTTCTTCCTTAATTTATCGCCGATGTAAGCGAGGGATCCATGAGCAGATATTTCCTGGCATTGCTGATGCTGGTGGCAACGCTGGCACAGGCCGACCGCATTCGCGACCTGACCACGGTTCAGGGCGTGCGCGAGAACTCCCTGATTGGCTATGGCCTGGTGGTGGGGCTGGATGGAACGGGCGATCAGACCACGCAGACCCCGTTTACTACCCAGACGCTAAACAACATGCTTTCACAGCTGGGGATCACGGTTCCCGCCGGGACCAATATGCAGCTTAAAAACGTCGCCGCGGTGATGGTGACGGCGAAATACCCGGCGTTTGCCCGTTCCGGGCAGAATATCGACGTGGTGGTTTCCTCCATGGGCAACGCCAAAAGCCTGCGCGGCGGCACGCTGCTGATGACGCCGTTAAAAGGTGTCGATAATCAGGTTTATGCGCTGGCACAGGGTAATATTCTGGTGGGCGGCGCCGGCGCCTCTGCGGGCGGCAGCAGCGTGCAGGTCAACCAGCTGAACGGCGGGCGTATCACTAACGGGGCGGTTATTGAGCGTGAGTTACCGGGCACTTTTGGCAGCGGGAATATGATTAGTCTGCAGCTAAACAATGACGACTTCACTCTTGCCCAGCAGATAACCGACACCATCAACCGTTCACGCGGCTTTGGCAGCGCGTCAGCTCTTGATGCGCGTACGATTCAAATCCGCGTGCCAGGCGGTAATAGCTCGCAGGTACGCCTGCTGGCAGATATCCAGAACCTGGAAGTGAGGATGCCGGCTCAGGATGCGAAAGTGATTATTAACTCGCGTACCGGGTCGGTGGTGATGAACCAGGAAGTAACGCTGGATACCTGTGCCGTGGCGCAGGGCAACTTGTCGGTGACGGTGAATCGCCAGGCACAGGTGAGCCAGCCGGATACGCCTTTTGGCGGCGGCCAGACGGTAGTGACGCCGCAAACGCAAATCGACCTGCGTCAGAACGGTGGCGCGCTACAGCGGGTTAACGCCAGCGCCAATCTGAACAACGTGGTGCGCGCGCTCAATACGCTGGGAGCATCGCCAATGGAGCTGATGTCGATTCTGCAATCAATGCAAACCGCGGGCTGCCTGCGTGCCAAAGTGGAAATCATCTGATGATTAACGAAACCCAATCACTGGCGAATGCCGCATGGGATGCTAACTCGCTTAACGAGCTGAAAGCGAAAACCGGGCAGGACCCAAAAGGCAACATGAAGTCGGTGGCCCGCCAGGTGGAGGGGATGTTCGTACAGATGATGCTGAAAAGCATGCGTGAGGCGTTGCCGAAAGATGGCCTGTTTAGCAGCGAGCAGACGCGCATGTATACCAGCATTTATGACCAGCAAATTGCCCAGCAGCTGAGCGCTAAAGGCCTGGGGCTGGCCGATATGATGGTCGAACAGATGGGGGGAAGCGCTGCCCCTCAGGAAGAAACAGGCAAAGTACCGATGAAGTTTGATTGGCAAACGGTGAGCAGTTTCCAGAACCAGACGCTAAGCAAAATGGTGCGCCAGGCAATCCCGCAGCCCCCTTCTAATGAAGAAGCGCTAAGCGGTGACAGCAAAGACTTTCTGGCGCAGCTATCGTTGCCCGCAAGGCTTGCCAGCGAGCAGAGCGGCATTCCGCACCACCTGATTCTGGCGCAGGCCGCGCTGGAGTCAGGCTGGGGGCAGCGTCAAATCCTTACGGAAAAAGGTGAGCCAAGCTTTAACTTATTCGGCGTGAAAGCCAGCGGCAGCTGGAAAGGGCCGGTGACTGAGATCACCACCACCGAATATGAAAACGGCGAGGCGAAAAAGGTGAAGGCTAAATTCCGTGTCTACAGCTCTTATCTGGAAGCCCTTTCTGATTATGTGGGGCTGCTGACGCGCAACCCACGCTACGCCGCCGTCACTAACGCCAATAGCGCAGAACAAGGTGCGCAGGCCTTACAGAATGCCGGTTACGCGACCGATCCGAACTATGCCCGCAAACTCACCGGCATGATTGGGCAGATGAAAGCGATGGGGGAGAAAGTGGCGAAGGCCTATAGCAACGATCTCTCTAATTTGTTCTGAAATTCGTTATTAATGTCTCAAGTCCCGGCGGGAACTGCCGATACCTGACGACAGGAACCGTGATTAACGCGCTAAGGAAATTTCATGTCCAGTAGCCTGATTAACAGTGCCATGAGTGGCCTGGGTGCTGCTCAGGCGGCACTGAATACCGTCAGTAATAACATTTCTAACTACAACGTCGCTGGCTACTCGCGCCAGACTACAGTGCTGTCTCAGTCGCAAAGTACGCTAAGCGCCGGTGGCTGGATTGGCAACGGCGTGCAGGTCAGCGGTGTACAACGTGAATATGATGCGTTTATCACTAACCAACTGCGTGCGGCACAAACCCAAAGCAGCGGTCTGAATACTCAGTATCAGCAGATGTCGAAAATAGACAATATGCTCTCTGGTACCACCAACACGCTTGCCACCACGATACAGAGCTTCTTCACCGGCCTGCAAACGCTGGTCAGTAACTCAGAAGACCCGGCGGCCCGTCAGGCGCTGCTGGGTAACGCCAGCGGTCTGGTCAACCAGTTTAAGGTGACCGACCAGTATCTGCGCGACCAGGATAAGCAGGTGAATACCGCCATCCAGAGCAGCGTGGAGCAAATCAATAACTACGCCAGCCAGATTGCCAATCTGAATAATCAGATCTCACGCCTGACCGGCGTGGGCGCAGGGGCAACGCCTAACGATCTGCTCGATCGGCGTGACCAGTTGGTGAGCGAGCTTAACCAGGTTGTGGGCGTTGAAGTTAGCGTACAGGATGGCGGGACCTATAACGTTTCTATCGCCAACGGCTTATCTCTGGTGCAGGGTGATAAAGCCAGCAAGCTGGCGGCGGTCTCTTCCAGCGCCGATCCGGCGCGGATTACCGTTGCCTATGTTGATCCCGTTGCAGGCAACACTGAAATCCCGGAAAGCCAGCTCAACAGCGGCACGCTCGGCGGGATGCTGACCTTCCGTACCCAGGATCTGGATAGCGCCCGTAACCGCCTGGGGCAGTTGGCCGCGACCTTTGCCGATGCGATAAACCAACAGCATGCTAAAGGGATTGATGCCAACGGTAACCCCGGCGGTAAGTTCTTTGATATCGGTGGCCCATCCGTACTAAGCAATAGCCACAATGCCGCTAAATCAACCACGCTCGCAGCAAACGTGACGGATAGCAGCCAGCTTCAGGCCAGCGACTACAAAGTGGTCTTTAATGACCCGGACTGGAACATCACTCGGTTATCGGACCACAAGAAATTTTCAGCCGCCGCCGTCGTTGATGCTAACGGTAAAAAAAGCCTCAGCTTTGATGGATTGAAGGTCGAAATCAGCGGCCAGAATCCCACGAAGAATGACAGCTTTGTTATCAAACCGGTCTCTGATGCCGTGGTGAATATGGCGGTCCCGATCGCCGATGAAAGTACGCTGGCATTGGCTGGCAACCCGAGCGGCGGCGAGAGCGATAACCGCAACGCCCAGGCGATGCTGGATCTGCAAAATGGCAAACTGGTTAACGGCAACAAATCTTTTAACGATGCCTATGCAAGCCTGGTGAGTGATGTGGGCAATAAGACCAGCACGCTGAAAGTGACCAGCGGCACACAAAATAACGTGGTCATACAGTTGAGTAACCAGCAGCAGTCTATCTCCGGCGTCAACCTCGACGAAGAGTACGGCAACCTGCAGCGTTTCCAACAATATTACCTGGCCAATGCTCAGGTCCTGCAGACGGCATCAACACTGTTTGATGCGTTGCTGTCCATCCGTTAATTAAGGAAGCTGGCGTATGCGTATCAGTACCGCAATGATGTATCAACAGAATATGCGTGGCGTGACCAACTCACAAAGTGAATGGCTGCGTTACGGCGAACAGATGTCAACCGGCAAGCGCGTGACGAAACCTTCCGATGACCCGATTGCGGCCTCACAAGCCGTGGTGCTGTCTCAGGCTCAGGCGCAAAACAGCCAGTATGCGCTGGCGCGTACTTTTGCCACGCAAAAGGTTTCGCTGGAAGAGAACGTGCTGGGGCAGGTGACCACGGCGATCCAGTCCGCGCAGGAAAAAGTTGTCTACGCCAATAACGGCACCCTCAGCGATGACGACCGTGCATCACTGGCGACCGATCTGGAAGGCATTCGTCATCAACTCCTCAACCTTGCCAACAGCACTGATGGTAACGGGCGCTATATTTTTGCCGGTTATAAAACGGAGTCTGCGCCGTTTAGCGGCGGCGCGGGAAGTATCACTTATCAAGGCGGGGCGACTGCGGTTTCACAATCGGTGGACGCCGCGCGCATCATGACCATTGGGCATACGGGCTCAGAAATTTTCGAGTCATTAACCAGCAATGCGGTGCCGGAGCCGGGCAATGGCATCCAGGAGAAGAGCCTTTTCAATATGCTTGATTCAGCTATTGAAACGTTAAGAACGCCAGCTGCCGGACTGGATGATGCACAGAAAGCGAATTTAACCGCGGCGATTGATAAAACTAACCGCGGCCTGAAAAACTCCCTTAACAACGTGCTGACCGTACGTGCCGAATTAGGTACGCAGCTGAGCGAGCTCGATAAGCTTGATGAGTTAGGTCGCGATCGTGGTTTGGGGCAGGCGCAGCAAATGAGTGACTTAGTGGATGTGGACTGGAACTCGGCTATCTCTTCCTATGTGATGCAGCAGGCGGCCCTTCAGGCTTCTTATAAAGCCTTTAGCGATATGCAGGGAATGTCGCTGTTTCAGTTAAACAGATAAAGTTTTCACCTTTTGGGCGTGCTTTGAAACTGAGTACGCTTATATGCCCACTTCCGCACCCCGGAGTGGGCTTTTTTTTGGTTCATCGCGGTTA
>NZ_RPOH01000100.1 GCF_003818135.1 Buttiauxella warmboldiae
CGCGGCGCTGGCGATGCATTTAGTGGATGCGGCGTGCGCTATGCACAATGAGATGGGATCGCTGGCAGAAAGCAATATCGTATTGCCGGGCTAAGCATTCAGGCTTGAGGGGGCATTTACCCCCCTGAGATTGCTGACAAAGAAGGAAAAAACGTGGTTTTTCCTTCTTTGTGGCGATCGGCCGAAAATCAATAAATTGATTTTCCTTGTTTTCTATTGATGGCCTATGTTCGTTTTACCAAAGTCATGGGTTTGTCATCAGTCTGTGCTGGCGTATTGCTCACAGGGTGGGGTTTTCTATGTCGTTATGGTGTTCCTGGTGTTAACGCGCGATGTCAATGCCTCGCTGCATTCGCTTACCGGTAGAGCTCGGCGCTGACATGCATATTGCCGTTGCTACCGGGTTCTCTCATCAGTATTGAGCGGTAGTATCTGGCGGCGTGCCGCTCCGCATCGTCATTGATCGCCTCCTCGGCTTCTTGTTCAGTGGCAAAATTATGATTGATGTAAATCACGCCCAAACTCATCACCTCATCCATATTTCTGGCCTGATGCTGGTCGATTTTGATCGCGGCTGCCGCATGCGTGCCAGACAACAGCATAGCGACAAAGGCTAATATGATAGTTTTCATCATCCGCTCCACTACAACTTAATGTGTTCGCTGCGGTCGTCGCTCCCGTTAATAAAATAGTGGCGGCCTGTGACAATAAGTGTAATCGCTTAGTCGTGAACAAAACGCGACCATTTCTGCTGGTGTTGCGCAAAAAAATTAAGCGATTCAGGCCAACGCTATAAATTTCACCGAGTTAGCCTGGCGCTGAACGTTCGCCTTGCGGCAAAAGAATTAATTTCCAGATAGCCTTGAGTTTGTTGGGCTGCGCTTGTATGATTACGCGTCAATTTTTCAGCCGCCTTTATAAACACGTTCCTTGCTTCCATGGGCCGCGGCTGACCCTGACAGGAGGCTGAATAATCCGTAAGGAGCAATTCGATGCGTCATTACGAAATCGTTTTTATGGTCCATCCTGACCAGAGCGAACAGGTTCCGGGTATGATCGAACGTTACACTGGTGCAATCACTGCAGCAGCAGGTACGATCCACCGTCTGGAAGACTGGGGCCGCCGTCAGCTGGCTTACCCGATCAACAAACTGCACAAAGCACACTACGTTCTGCTGAACGTTGAAGCTCCGCAGGAAGTGATCGATGAGCTGGAAACTAACTTCCGCTTCAACGACGCCGTTATCCGTAGCATGGTTATGCGTACTAAGCACGCTGTAACCGAAGCATCTCCGATGGTTAAAGCGAAAGACGAACGTCGCGATCGCCGCGATGACTTCGCTAGCGAAACTGCTGATGATGCAGATGCTGGGGATTCTGAAGAGTAATTTTTCATGACGGCCAACCGCCTGGTGTTGTCTGGCACAGTGTGCAAGACGCCGCTTCGCAAGGTCAGCCCGTCAGGAATTCCTCACTGCCAGTTTGTGCTTGAGCACCGTTCTGTGCAGCAGGAAGCCGGTTTAGATCGGCAGGCGTGGTGCCGTATGCCAGTGATTATTAGCGGGCACGCACACTCAGCCATTACTCAAAGTATAACGGTCGGCACGATACTCACAGTTCAAGGTTTCATTAGTTGCCATCAGGCAAAAAATGGTCTGAATAAAGTGGTATTGCATGCCGAGCAGATTGAATTGATAGATTCTGGAGACTAGCCAAATGGCACGTTATTTCCGTCGTCGCAAGTTCTGCCGTTTCACCGCGGAAGGCGTTCAAGAGATCGATTATAAAGATATCGCAACGCTGAAAAACTACATCACCGAAAGCGGTAAGATTGTCCCAAGCCGTATCACCGGTACCCGTGCAAAATATCAGCGTCAGCTGGCTCGCGCTATCAAACGCGCTCGCTACCTGTCCCTGCTGCCGTACACTGATCGTCATCAGTAATCGGTCACGGTCCATTAATACGACTTTGAGAGGATAAGGTAATGCAAGTTATTCTGCTTGATAAAGTAGCAAACCTGGGTAGCCTGGGTGATCAGGTTAACGTTAAAGCGGGTTATGCTCGTAACTTCCTGGTACCACAGGGCAAAGCTGTTCCTGCTACCAAGAAAAACGTTGAATTCTTCGAAGCACGCCGTGCAGAACTGGAAGCTAAATTAGCTGACGTTCTGGCTGCTGCTGAAGCTCGCGCTGCGAAGATCAACGCACTCGAAACTGTTACTATCGCGTCTAAAGCTGGCGACGAAGGTAAACTGTTCGGTTCCATCGGTACCCGCGACATCGCTGACGCTGTAACTGCAGCTGGCGTTGAAGTGGCTAAGAGCGAAGTTCGTTTACCGAACGGCGTTCTGCGTACCGCTGGTGAGCACGAAGTGGACTTCCAGGTTCACAGCGAAGTCTTCGCTAAACTGACTGTAAACGTGGTTGCTGAAGCGTAATTTACGCTGAAGCTTACGTTAAAACGCCGGCCTAGTGCCGGCGTTTTGCATTTCTGAATCGCTAAAATCAATTAACGTGCCCGAATAAAGCTACCGTCCAGCTGGCGGGTAAACAGCACCTGCCGCTCGTCACCAATATCAATCGTCAGCCCCGTGACTACACCATTCGCATTCTGGCGAATCTGCACCATCTGCCCGGTTTGCAACGTACTCAGCGGCTTATCGCTGCCCTCCACCTGTGCCATTGAATAGACATCTGCGGGCGGCAAATTATGGTCGCGGAATAGCTGTGCCATCGTTTGGCCCGATTCGACACGATACGAACGCCATTGCTGGTCAATATCATTATTGGCGTGTGGTACAGGCGCCGGTGCTTCGGCCTGTGGCTGCTCTTCAATGCGGGACGGCTCGACAGGAGTGGCGGGCTCGGTATTCGCCTGCGGGCTGACCAGTTCGGCATGCATCGGGGATGGGGATTCAATGGAAAGCTGCGCATCGCGCGTCACTGGACGAGTTGGCTCGTCGGCGGCAGGCCACAGGAAACCAAGCGCTATCACCAGCGCTGAGAGAATAATCCCCCGTCGATGCAGCGCTGGAAGTGGGTCCATCAGGCGGAAATTATCGGGTGCATACCAAATCCGCGCAAGCCAGGGTTTAATAGCGAATCGCATCGGTATCACTCCTTATTTCCAGGCAAAGTGCTCTGTACATTTATCCACTCCATTATAGAACGCTAACTGTTTGATGCGTTGAACAATCCCACTTTCCGTGACCCTCAGCCGCAATTTCACGTTCATTTAAACCATTGTTCCTGTTTCATCTGCATTTGTCACCTTTGCCGTTTTTACATTTTACCCGTCAGGTTGACGCTGTTATGCTGCGGGCTTGCTTTTAAATACATTAAAGGAAACCCCATGACGACCCCTTCTTTTGACAGCGTCGAAGCGCAAGCAAGTTACGGTATTGGTTTACAGGTAGGTCAACAGCTGAGTGAATCTGGTCTGCAGGGTTTGCTGCCAGAAGCGCTGGTAGCGGGCCTGCGTGATGCGCTGGAAGGGAATGCCCCGGCCGTTCCGGTTGACGTGGTCCATCGCGCGCTGCGTGAAGTCCACGAGCGTGCCGACGCCGTTCGCCAGGAGCGCCAGAAAGAAATGGCGGTTGAAGGCGTGAAATTCCTCGAAGAAAACCTGAAGAAAGACGGCGTGAACAGCACCGAATCTGGTCTGCAATTCCGCGTTCTGACTCAGGGCACAGGCCCTATTCCTGCGCGTAAAGATCATGTTCGCGTGCACTACACCGGCAAACTGATCGACGGCACCGTGTTCGACAGCTCCGTACAGCGTGGCGAGCCTGCTGAATTCCCGGTAAGCGGCGTTATCGCGGGCTGGATTGAAGCACTGACTCTGATGCCGGTTGGTTCGAAGTGGGAACTGACTATTCCTCAAAACCTGGCTTACGGCGAACGCGGCGCGGGTGCGTCCATTCCTCCGTACAGCACGCTGGTTTTTGAAGTTGAGCTGCTGGAAATTCTGTAAGCGTGACAACGGCCCCGCTGCGGCGGGGTTTTTATTTGGCTGTTAACAAAATCAACGCCACTTTATCCGGTTTACGCTTTCTTTAGCGGTGTTTATGTGAAGGGTGTCACTATTTACCCGTGATTTTGTACTCGAAACAAACATTAAGTTAACAAAAAATTCATTCTTAGTATTCAACCCGCCGATTCTTCCCTACTATCATGGTGTTCCCCGGAACAACAACATCACCTCCTCACCCTTTTAATAAAGGCCGGTAGAGCCTGAATATCACCGACAGGTACAGGAAAAAGACAACATGGTAGATCAGATCAAGGTTGCAGATGCGGCTGAGGCTCCGTCTGAACAGTCGCTACGGCGTAATTTAACCAACCGCCACATCCAGCTTATCGCCATTGGCGGGGCCATCGGCACCGGCCTGTTTATGGGCTCCGGTAAAACGATTAGCCTCGCAGGCCCCTCCATTATTTTCGTCTATATGATAATCGGCTTTATGCTGTTCTTCGTGATGCGCGCGATGGGGGAACTGCTGCTTTCAAATCTCGAATACAAATCCTTTAGCGATTTCGCAGCCGACTTACTCGGCCCGTGGGCGGGGTATTTTACCGGCTGGACTTACTGGTTCTGTTGGGTTGTTACCGGCATGGCCGACGTGGTGGCGATAACGGCCTACGCGCAGTTCTGGTTCCCGGGGCTATCCGACTGGGTGGCATCGCTCGCGGTTGTCGTCCTGCTGCTGAGCCTTAATCTCGCTACCGTGAAAATGTTCGGTGAGATGGAGTTCTGGTTTGCGATGATTAAAATCGTCGCCATTGTCGCGCTGATTGTCATTGGCCTGGTGATGATTTTGACCCATTTCCATTCTCCGTCAGGTGTTGAAGCGTCTATTAATAACCTATGGAATGACGGCGGCTGGTTCCCGAAAGGCATCAGTGGTTTCTTCGCGGGCTTCCAGATAGCGGTGTTTGCCTTTGTGGGTATTGAGCTGGTGGGGACGACCGCCGCTGAAACCAAAGATCCGGAAAAGTCGCTGCCACGCGCCATCAACTCGATTCCGATCCGTATCATTATGTTTTACGTATTTGCGCTGATTGTGATTATGTCGGTTACGCCGTGGCGTTCCGTGGTGGCGGATAAAAGCCCGTTTGTTGAGCTGTTCGTGCTGGTGGGGCTGCCTGCCGCGGCAAGTATTATCAACTTTGTGGTGCTGACTTCTGCGGCCTCTTCGGCAAACAGCGGCGTGTTCTCAACCAGCCGTATGTTATTCGGCCTGGCGCAAGACGGCATGGCGCCGAAAGCGTTCGCCAAACTCTCTAAACGCGCGGTTCCGGCGAAGGGTTTAACTTTCTCTTGTATCTGCCTGCTGGGCGGCGTGGTGATGCTGTACGTTAACCCAAACGTGATTGCCGCTTTCACCATGATCACCACCGTGTCGGCGATTCTGTTTATGTTCGTCTGGACGATTATTCTGTGTTCGTACCTGGTGTACCGCAAACAGCGCCCGGAACTGCATCAGAAATCCATCTATAAAATGCCGCTCGGCAAGTTTATGTGCTGGATGTGTATGGCATTCTTCGTGTTTGTGATTGTGCTGCTGACGCTGGAAACCGATACCCGCCAGGCGCTGATCGTGACGCCATTGTGGTTTGTGCTGTTGGGTGTGTGCTGGATGTTTATCGGCAAGAAACGCATCGCGACAATGCGTAAGTAATTTTTAGCGCCTTCTCCATGGTGGGGAAGGCGCTAATTTCAACTATTCCCCCGCTAAAGCCCGTGGAAACAGCACGTTATTCTCAAGGCTGATATGATTCATCAAATCATCAATCAGCTCATTAATCCCGTTATACATTGCTTTCCACGTGGTGCAGGCTTCCGGCGGCGGCGTGACATTGTTAGTGGTGTGCTTGATCACTTCCAGCAGCTCGCCTGCGTCATCATGCTCGCTTTCCATCACGCTAATCGGGCCGTTGGCCTGAGTCCCCATGCCCTGTTTGATCATCGGGAACAGGATCTGCTCTTCTTTCATCATGTGGCTGCCCAGTTCCTGATGCAGCATGGTGAGATACTTCGCCAGCCCCTTCGGCACGTTGGGCTTATCGGCATGCACGCGCTCAACTTTGGTCGCCTGAAGAATCAGCTCCGGTAATTGTTCGCGGTGGCGGTCGTGATAACGCACGATAATATGGTCGATGATTTCAGCCAGCGGTGCCGTGCGCCACTCTTTCTCAACCGGTTCTTCAGCAAGTTTTGCAAGTTCGGCTTCAATCGCATCCAGATCCAGCTCTTTGCGCGTTGCGGCACGCTCAAGCGTCTGTTTACCACCGCAGCAGAAATCGAGATCCAGTTTGCGGAACAGCGCAGAAGCGCGTGGGATAGTTAAAGCCAGTTCACCTAAAGGTTGATCGCGGAAGGCCATGAGCAGTTACCTCGTTGTCGATAATATAAGATGTATATTAAATGCATCTTTAAGCCAGCGCTATGACTATTTCGAGGTAACGCACTATTTATCCGTGGTGACCACCGTTGTAGCGAGCGTTGTTTTCTGCGGCCTGGTCAGCACCGCCATCACCACGCCTGCGGCCAGGCAAATAATCCCGAGTAACGTCAAAAGCGGCGGCCAGCTGTGGCGCAGCATAAAGGTGTAAGCCAGCCCCGCCAGCGTTTCAAAGACAATCAGCGGACCGACAATCACCGTTGGCAAACGCTGGCTGGCGATATTCCAGCACAACGCGCCAAGCCAGGAGCAGAACAACGCAATGGCGAGCATCAGCGTCAAGAACACTGCCGGGCGCGGGCCGAAGGGCAGGGTAAAATCACTATTGGTCTGCGACATCCACAGGCAAACGGCAATATACCCGAGCAGCGAAAAGGGCAGGATCGCAAGCCCTTGCGCTGTCGCCCACATCAACGGGTTTTTATCCGGATTTTCGCGCAGCCAGCAAGCGTTACGCAGCGCATACCACGCCCAGCAGGCTACCGAGATAAATGCCAGGCCAATGCCGCTGAGGTAGCGCCACCAGCTGAAATCAAGCTGTCCGGTGCGCAGTTCGGCGGTATTCACCATCGCCAGACCCAACGCGATAATCACCAGCGCAGGAGCCAGCCGGTGCCACGGCAGTTTGCCATCACGTTTGCTGTAAAGCAGGTTGGCGAATACCGGAATGACTACCGGAAGCGTGCCGATAATCATGGTAGAAATTGGCGCACCGATGCGCTGAATGGCGCTGGCGAGGCAGACGTAATAAATGAGATTGCCCACGGTCGAGAGTTTAAGCGCGGTAAACCAGTCCTCCCGCTTTAGCTGCCGTAAACGCTGGCGCCCGAACCAGGCTAAAGGAATAGCGATAAAGCCCAGCGCCAGGTAGCGCCCGGTTGACTGCATCGCAGCAGGGTAATCAGGGACAATCAGCGGGCCGACAAAAATCAGCCCCCACATTAGCCCTGCGAGCAGGGCGTACATCACACCAGTTAACATCTTCATGATCCATTTATTGCTTTGGGGCGAGTGTAGATGCGGGGAGGCGAAAAATATTGTACCAGCTTGCTGTCTCGTTACCGGGAGACCTGCTTCTGGTAACGCACGGGCGTAATGCCATAGCGTTGTGAAAAGGCGCGCGTCAAATGTGCCTGATCGGTTAATCCGCAGGCTGCCGCCACATCTACGGCAGGCATGCCTTTCGTCAGGAGCCGCTTGGCGTGCCACAGACGGATGGCCATCAGCATCTGGTGGGGTGTCACGTGGTAGTGCGCTTTAAACATACGTTGAAAATGATACGGGCTAAGTGACGCCACGGCGGCCAGTTCATCAAGCGTTACCGCGTGCATATAGCTATCGTGCAGGTAGTCCCGAATCTGCTCGAAGCGATGCGCCGGGTCTTGCGCCCCGCTAGCTTGATGCTGAGCGTATGGCCGGAAGGTGTCGATAAGATTCAGCAACAAACCTTGCTGCGCCAGCGAATCACTCTCGCGCCACAGCGTGTTGATCAATTGCGAAATATGCGCGGCCCGCTGCGGATCGTATTGCACGACGTCGCTAAACGACCAGCTGCGCGAACCGGTTACGCTGGTAAGAAGATCGGGTTCGAGGTAAATCATGCGGTACTGCCAGCCGCCTTCCGTTGCGGCTTCGCCGGTGTGTAGTTCGTCAGGATTCATCAGGACTAGCGAGTCCCGCGCGGCCAGATGCTGGACGCCGCGATAGCGAAAGCGCTCCGCGCCCTGGGTCACCGTTCCAATACCAAAAGCTTCGTGCGTGTGCGGCTCAAAGGCGTAACGAGAAATATGGGCGTGATAAAGCTCAACCCCGGGCAGCTGCGGCAAATGCCGGAATTGGGCGTGGTCTTTTTCATCGTTGAACTGCTCAGGAACGCCTTGCACATTAACCTCCGTCAGGACACCCACAAGTATAGGGGCGTCCTGGTTTAACGGGAAGTTAACAATTATCTCGCCTGAGTGACTACTGACTTAAATCCAGCTGATATAAAGCAAAGCCGATCTCATCCGTTCCCACATTCTTCATCGGATACTGACCTTTTTCTTTGATAAAGGCTGCTGCTTTGTCGCCCGGTGAGGTTTCAAAGCGGATATCTAATGGCTGATTGCTGTGAATCGGCGCCAGGCGCCAGTTGTTATCCGCTGCCGGGTGAATTTCTTTGCTTGCGGTGATCCAGTTCGCCAGCACCGAGCGGTTTTCATCCGGCGAGGCGAAAGCGATATGGCTATCGCCCGTTCCGGCAAACTTGCCGCCGTAAGCGCGGTAATTATTGGTGGCTACCAGGAACGTCGCGTTCGGGTCAATTGGCTTGCTTTTGAACGTTAGCCCTTTAATACGCTCGGTTTTCGGATTCACCATCTGGCATTCGCCGTCATAGCGCGCCGGTTGCGACACGTCAATCTGGTAATCCACCCCGTCGATAACGTCAAAGTTGTAGGTGCGGAAACCGTCCCAGTTGATTAGCGCCTGTGGTTTGCTGCTGTTCACATCAATCTGATTAAACTGCCCGGCAGAACATTCCAGCCACTCTTTGACCTCCTTCCCGGAGGCTTTCACCACCACCAGCGTATTTGGATAGAGATACAGGTCGGCGGCGTTACGGAAGGTGAGCTGGCCCTTTTCCACTTCGACAAAACTGGCCGGATCGTTTTTACGCCCGCCGACCTTAAACGGTGCAGCAGCAGACAGTACCGGCAGATTAGCCAGATCCGGGTCGCCCTGAATGTATTTTTCAACGTAGGCGGTTTGCGCATTATTCACCACCTGTACGGTCGGATCGTCCTGCACCAGCGCCAGATAGCTGTACATATTATCGGAAGATTTGCCGATAGGTTTGCTGACGAACTCGCGCGTCGCGTCATGGTCATGCTTGAGCACCTCGACCAGCCTGGCATCTTCCGACACCAGCGGTTTCTTCGCCACGCTGTCGTAAATCGGGCGCGCTTGCGCCTTGCTGCTAACCACTTTCCACGCGCCGCTGTCGTTATTGAGCACTAAATCAACCACGCCAAGATGGTCGCCCCACATGCCCGGCATCACCGCAGGAATGCCGTTCAGCGTGCCTTTTTCCAGGTCGACCCCTTTGATATTGGCGAAGTCCTTGCCGGGAAACACCGCGTGAGCGTGGCCGAACAGAATGGTATCAACGCCCGGAACTTCGCTGAGGTAGTAAACCGAGTTTTCCGCCAGCGCATGATACGGGTCGCTGGAAAGGCCGGAGTGGGCGATAACCACCACTAAATCCGCGCCCTGTTTACGCATCTCTGGTACGTAATGGCGGGCGGTTTCGGTGATATCTTTTACCGTCACTTTGCCTTCCAGATTGGTTTTATCCCACGTCATAATTTGTGGCGGTACAAAACCGATGTAACCGATGCGCAGCACCTGCTCTTTGCCGTCTTTATCTTTTACCGCAGTGTCTTGAATCACATATGGCGTGAACAGCGGCCTGTTGGTTTGGGCATCGATAATATTGGCGTTCACATACGGGAATTTTGCCCCCGACAGCGCCATATGCAGATAATCAAGACCGTAGTTAAACTCGTGGTTACCAAGGTTTCCCACCGCATAATCCAGCGTATTCAACGCTTTATAAACCGGGTGAATATCGCCTTTTTTCAGACCTTTTGCCGCCATGTAATCACCAAGCGGGCTGCCCTGAATCAGATCGCCGTTATCAACCAGCACGCTGTTGACGGTTTCACCACGTGCGGCATTGATTAAACTTGCCGTACGCACCAGGCCGAACTTCTCGGTTGGCGTGTCTTTGTAGTAATCGAAATCCATCATGTTGCTGTGCAGATCGCTGGTTTCCAGGATACGCAGATCAACGGTTGCCGCATTAACGCTGGCTGCAATCAGCGTGGCAAGGATCGTTGCGCTAAACTTGATCATGATTAAGGTCCTTTTTCGAGGTAGTCCACACAAGTCTATGTATATAAACGTTGTTGCTTACAGATTTGTGAAGTGTGCCAGAAAAAGGGGCGGGTAAACCGGAATCGGTTCACAGATAGCGCAACCCGGCGTGATGGGATATAAGTAAAACAACAGGTTATTTGCGCGACACAACATGAGGTGCAGAATGTTAGATAAAATTTGCCAGCTGGCCCGGGAGGCGGGAGCCGCCATTATGGAGGTTTACCAGGGCGAAAAACCGCTGGAAGCGATGCAAAAACTCGATGACTCACCGGTGACTGCGGCAGATATCGCCGCGCACACCATTATTCTGCAAGGGCTACAAGCCCTGACGCCGGAAATACCGGTACTTTCAGAAGAAGATCCCCAGAGCTGGGAAACGCGCCAAAGCTGGGATCGTTACTGGCTGGTGGACCCGCTCGATGGCACCAAAGAGTTTCTGAAACGAAACGGCGAATTCACCGTCAATATCGCGTTTATTGAAAAGGGTAAAGCGGTGTTGGGCGTGGTGTACGCGCCGGTGCTGAAGGTAATGTACAGTGCGGCAGAAGGCAAAGCCTGGAAAGAAGAAAATGGCGTGCGTAATCAGATCCAGGTGCGCGATGCTCGCCCACCGCTGGTGGTGATCAGCCGTTCTCATAGCGATGACGAGCTCAAAGAGTATCTGCACCAGCTGGGTGAACACCAGACCACGTCTATCGGTTCGTCGCTTAAATTTTGCCTGGTGGCAGAAGGGCAGGCGCAGCTTTACCCGCGTTTTGGGCCAACCAATATCTGGGATACCGCAGCAGGGCACGCGGTTGCTGCCGCTGCCGGCGCGCACGTTCATGACTGGCAGGGTAAGCCACTGGACTACACCCCGCGTGAATCATTCTTAAATCCGGGCTTCCGGGTTTCTATTTACTAAGCAGTTCGCGCAGCAGGCTCATGACCTGCTGCACTTCTTCCCGCGTCAACGCACCATCTTTGGCAAACTGCACGCGTCCTTGCTTATCCAGTACCACAATTGCGGAACTGCCGCTCTCCAGCTGCCAGGCCTGCTGCGCAACACCGTTGCTGTCGACAATAAACTGCGACCATGGATACTGGGTTTTATTGCTTTCAAGGCTGCTGCGCACAAACATGCCGGTGCCGACAATCGCATCATCAGTATTGACGAGGGTGGTGGTCTGGTAACGGTCATGGGGCAGTTTTGCGGCCTTAATCGCCTCAATCAGCCCGGCGTTTTTCTCCTTCGCACTGGTGCGTCCGGCAATATGCTGCAGTACCCGCACTTTTCCCGTCAGCTGCGCACTATTCCAGTTTTTATAGCTAAACTTACCCTTGTCGAGCATCAGCTCGCCTCTGTCCGTAATCCCAACAGGGGAGACCCGCTGATTTTTCTCAAAGTTATGGGCCGATGCCACAAGGGGCAACAGCAACAAGGTCAGCGCGAGGGTAGAACGAAGGGACATATTAACTCCTCATCTTTTTATTGATTTAAAAACGCAGGTGATCGGACCACTTGTGATGACGTTTTAAGCATATGTGCTGCATGGCTTTCTGTCCCGCAACCACAATGCCAGTTTGCGGGTGAGCGCACATATCCCTGTTTTTTGAAGGCTTAAACTAATTTTTATTTACAATTGCAAAGAATATTCTGAGAAATTGTAATCATACGGTAAATAAAATCGTGCAAACTAGGTGTCGGTTTGTATATGGACTATAGTTTCCAGGCACCAAATTTTTCGCCTCGTTTTGTCGGGCCAAATGTGGAACCGCAGGGGCGTTAACACCGCAGGAGAGAAGAAGAATGAAAATTTTCCAACGGTACAACCCGCTACAGGTGGCGAAGTACGTGAAAATCCTGTTCCGTGGACGCTTGTACATCAAGGACGTTGGCGCTTTTGAGTTCGATAAGGGCAAGATCCTTATTCCAAAAGTGAAAGATAAGCAGCATCTATCCGTGATGTCTGAAGTCAACCGCCAGGTTTTGCGTATGCAGGCGGACATGGCATGAAGCCATAAGCAGTACCAAAAACGGCACCCGAGGGTGCCGTTAGTGTTTCTGGAATTGGAGCATTACGTCGCATTGTGCTCTTCGGCATCTGGCAGCTTAGGCGTCAGCGGAGTCGGCTTATTGTCGATACGCGTCACCAGCAGCTGGTCAATTCGATAGTTATCGATATCCACCACTTCGAACTTATACCCGGAGAACTTCACTGAATCGGTACGTTTTGGGATTTTTCGCAGCATAAACATCATAAAGCCGCCGATGGTTTCGTAGTTTCCGGACTGCGGGAACTCATCGATATCCAGCACGCGCATTACGTCGTCAATCGGCGTGCCGCCCTCCACCAGCCAGGAGTTTTCATCACGTGCCACAATTTGCTCTTCCATGCCCTGGCCGACCAGGTCGCCCATCAGCGTGGTCATCACATCATTCAGCGTGATGATACCCACCACCAAAGCATATTCGTTCATGATCACCGCAAAGTCTTCCCCCGCGGTTTTAAAGCTTTCCAGCGCTTCAGAGAGCGTCAGGGTATCGGGAACAATCAAGGTGTTACGCAGGTGTACGCCGCTGTTAAGCGCCATGCTCTGGTTGCCCAGCACGCGGTTTAGCAACTCTTTGGAATCTACATAGCCCACGATGTGGTCGATATCGCCATTACACACCAGAAACTTAGAGTGCGGATGCTCGGCGATTTTGTTTTTCAGGCTTTGCTCGTCTTCGTGCAAATCGAACCAGATGATGTTCTCGCGCGAAGTCATTGACGACGGCACGGTACGCGATTCCAGCTCAAACACGTTTTCAATCAGCTCATGCTCCTGCTTTCGTAAGACTCCGGCCAGCGCCCCGGCTTCAAACACGGCATACACATCATCGGAAGTGATGTCGTCTTTACGTACCATCGGCAGCTTGAAAATGCGGAAAATGACGTTCGCCAGGCCGTTAAAGAACCACACCAGCGGGCGGAAGATATACAGACAGAAGCGCATCGGGTTGATGATTCGCAAAGCAACTGATTCAGGCGAAATCATACCGATGCGTTTCGGGGTCAGGTCTGCAAACAGAATGAACAGGCTGGTAACCAGGGTAAACGAAATAATAAAGCTCAGCTGGTCCGCCATTTCTGGCGCGAAGAAACGTTGCAGAAATGCCTTAAACGCCGGGGAAAACGCCGCATCACCGACGATACCGCCGAGAATGGCCACCGCGTTCAGGCCAATCTGCACCACGGTAAAGAACATCCCCGGGCTTTCCTGCATTTTCAGTACGCGTTGCGCGTTAACGTTCCCCTCATCAGCCAGCAGCTTAAGCTTGATTTTGCGGGATGCAGCCAGCGAAATCTCAGAGATTGAGAAAAACGCACTGACGGAGATAAGAAGAAGTATTAATAAAATACTGTTTAACATAGTTTATCCGGCTTAGAGCCAGAGCCTCGGAAGGGTAGTTGAAAATCTAAGGGTTAATACGTTTTGACTGCGGGTCCGGAGTCGATAGACCAGCAATTTCAACGGGTAGTATAGCGTAAGGGGACATGAGGCTACCAGAGGCTGGTTGAGATCTGCTCACGGTAGCTGAAAAGCTGCGGTTGGAAAATGGACTATTTATCAACAGCAGTGGCGTTGCGCGAGCTGATTTTAAGCTGAGCTGGAGGGGAGAATAAGCATCCGCCAGCGATACCGGGGATGCTTATTCAGCTGTGTTGCACAGCCCTCAGTTAGTTGCAGGATATTCCTGAATGGTTACCTGTAGCGTCAACTTCTTATCATCGCGCATCACTTCAACAGGAATGACCGAGCCTGGGCGAATTTCCGCCACCTGGTCCATGGTTCCTAAGGCTGAAATCGCCGGTTTGTGGTTGACCGAAATAATCACGTCGTTAACCAGAAGACCTGCTTTTGCCGCCGGGCCGTCAGGAGACACTTCATTAACGATAATCCCCTGGATCGGATCGATACCGGTCGCCGGGCCGTGGAGCGGCGTTATCTCACGGCCGCCAATTCCAATGTAGCCACGAATAACGCGCCCATCGCGAATAAGCTTGTCCATGATTTTGGTCGAAAGCTGCGTCGGGATCGCAAAACCGATACCTTCTGGCGTTTCGCCGTCGTTACTTTTATCAAACGATAATGTATTGATGCCCATAAGCTCGCCGAGCGAGTTAACCAGCGCGCCACCGGAGTTGCCGTGGTTAATGGATGCGTCCGTTTGCAGGAACGACTGGCGGCCGGAAGGGCTAAGGCCGATACGGCCCGTGGCACTAATAATTCCCTGAGTAATGGTTTGCCCGAGGTTATACGGGTTACCTATCGCCATCACCACATCACCAATATGCGGCACGCGCTTATTGTTGATCGGGATAACAGGGAGATTAGTGGCGTTAATTTTCAGCACCGCTAAATCAGTCAGGCTATCGGAGCCAACCAGCAGTGCTTCAAACACCCGGCCATCCTGCAGGGCAACGATAATCTGCTCGGCATTGTTAATGACGTGCTTGTTGGTAATGATGTAGCCGCGTTCATCCATGATGACGCCAGAGCCGAGAGTTTTAATTTCTAACTGGTTTTGTGCGTTGTTGCCGACGCTACGGTTATAAACGTTCACTACTGCGGGTGCAGCGCGTCGCACCGCGGTGTTGTAGCTCAGCGGAGTTTCATCGGCACTGTCAAACTTCGAGGGCGCTAAGGGGATGATTTTCTGGCGCAGCGATGGCAGGGATACCAACAATATGCCAGCCACAATCAGGCCAATCACCGCCGAGCGTAATATCTTCACAAACATGGATTTGTATTAGTTAATAATAAGCCGGAAGCAGAATAGCATGAGTTAATCGGACATCGTACACAGATGTCCGATTACCGAGCAGATTAGCGCACTAAGAGATAGAGACTTTCTTCACCACGAGCCACATGCAGAGCAATAACGTCTGGTTTGGCTTCCAGCACTTTACGCATTTCTGCGATGCTTGAAACCCGTTCGCGGTTTACGCCAATGATGAAATCGTCTTTGTGCAGACCGGCTTGCGCGGCTGGCGTGCCTTTCTCAACGCTATCGAGCTTAACGCCCTTAGTGCCGTCTTTTAGCTGACCATCGCTTAACGTCGCCCCTTGTAAGGCGGGCATAATGAGCTCGGCGTTCGCAGATGATGCGCTGCTCTTATCCAGCGTCACGCTCACTTCCAGCGGTTTTCCCTCGCGCAGCAAGCCAAGCTTCACTACGGTTCCTGGTTCAGTAGTAGCAATTTTTGCGCGCAGTTCCGCAAAGCTGCTGATGGTTTTACCGTTCAGGCTGGTAATCACATCACCTGCTTTTACGCCCGCTTTTGCCGAGCCCGATTGCGGTAATACTTCGCTGACGAAGGCGCCACGCTGCGTGGTCAGGTTGAATGCTTTCGCAATATCAGCACTCATCTCGGTGCCTTTAATACCAAGCAAACCCCGTTTGATCTCGCCAAACTGCATCAGCTGCCCGGCGAGGGTCTGTGCCATATTACTCGGGATAGCAAAACCAATACCGACGCTGCCACCGCCGGGGGCGAGGATCGCGGTATTAATACCAATCAGTTCGCCATTAAGGTTCAGCAATGCGCCACCGGAGTTACCACGGTTAATGGAGGCGTCGGTCTGGATAAAGTTTTCCAGCCCTTCCAGGTTCAGGCCGCTGCGGCCTAACGCCGAAACAATGCCTGAGGTTGCTGTTTGCCCAAGCCCGAATGGATTGCCGACGGCAACGGCAAAATCACCGACGCGCAGCTTATCGGAGTCGGCAACGGCGATTTGTGTCAAACCTGTCGCATTCTGGAGTTGAATCAGGGCGATATCGCTTTGGTCGTCGCCGCCGATCAATTTGGCATCAAATTCACGCCCGTCATTGAGCAGCACGCTAATTTTTTCGGCGTGATTGATGACGTGGTTATTGGTCAGCACATAGCCCTTCGCGGCATTAATGATCACGCCTGAGCCCAGGCCTTCGAACGGCTGCGCTTCCGATGGCGGCATGTTGTCGCCAAAGAATTTTTTAAACTCTTCAGGGATTTTCTGGCCTGGGGCGGCCGCGGTTCCTTCAACCTGGACACTAACCACCGCAGGCAAGACTTTTTCCAGCATTGGCGCGAGGCTTGGGATTGCCGTCTGGCCTGGAACCTGCGCTGGCAATGCTGCATTCACCTGCGACGCCACACCGAACGTCAGTCCGACACTTATCGCTAATGCACTCAACAACAGTGTTTGTTTCTTCATTGATGGCTTGCTCTCGTGACCTGAACCTGAAAAAGGAAAACCCGATAACACTCCGATATTATTGAAATATCAGCCGGGTAACAATGTTGGTATAGAGTGAAGAGATATTAGTCAATGATAGCCGTGCGTGAGCGATAACGGGGGACCAAAACGGTACCCCCGCAAAAAAATCCAGAATGGTGATTAATCGCGTTTTGCGCGCTCGGTGCGCAGCAAACCGGATGCGCCATCGGAGTAGTCACGCGGCATTTGCACCGGTGCCTGATCGTTGCTGGCTTCTGATTCAGCCAGGCGATTACGGAATGGGTTCGCTTCGGCTGACATTTCAGGCAACAGGCTGCTGGAGCTTTTTGCCATGTGTTGATAAAGCTGGCGGTAATCATGAGCCATGTTATCGAGCAATTCGGCACTACGCGCAAAATGGCTGACTAACTCTTCACGATACTCTTCAAGTTCCGCTTTGTTTTTCTCAATCGCATACTGCATCGCCTGCTGCTGACGCAGCTTGCGGTTGCCGAAACGCATGGCGACTGCACCAACAATGATGCCAACAACTAGCCCAATTAGCGCATATTCCCAGGTCATGAACTTCTCCCGTTGTCTGGTGTTTCCGTAGGGTAATGTAGCCACTATAACCGTTAACCTAAGAGAAGTGGAATCCTGACGCAGCATCGCTTAGGGTAGAACGGCCTTTTTTTCGTCCACCGTCATTGTTTGAGCATTAAGTAAACGGCAATCCGATTTTTAAGGGAATACCATAATACCATGCAAAATCTCTCCCCTGCATCGCGCTACCACCAGGCCCTGAGTGAGGGCAGCTATCAACCCGATGATGTCCAGCGTGAAGCGGTACTCAGGCTAGACGCTATCTGGCAGGCGTTAACCAGCCGGACACCTGCGGAGGCGGCAGGCCGTGGCATCTTTGGCAAACTCTTTGGCAAGCGCGAACAGCTAGCCAGCCAGCAGCCTGTTCGCGGGCTATATATGTGGGGTGGAGTCGGGCGTGGGAAAACCTGGCTGATGGACATGTTTTTTCAGAGTCTGCCTGGCGAGCGCAAGCTACGGCTGCATTTTCACCGTTTTATGCTGCGCGTTCATGAAGAGTTGGCGGCGCTGCAGGGGCAAACCGATCCCCTGGAAGTGATTGCTGACCGCTTTAAAGCAGAAACAGACGTTCTATGCTTCGATGAATTCTTTGTCTCTGACATTACAGATGCCATGCTGCTTGGCACGCTGATGCAAGCCTTGTTTGCGCGTGGAATCACGCTGGTGGCGACATCCAATATTCCGCCTGATGAGCTGTATCGAAACGGCTTGCAGAGGCCACGGTTTGTTCCTGCCATTGAGGCAATAAAGCGTCACTGTGAAGTGATGAATGTCGATGCCGGTATTGATTATCGGCTGCGAACGCTGACTCAGGCTCACCTCTGGCTTTCCCCGTTGAACGACGAAACCGCGCAGCAGATGGAAAAACTCTATGCCGCGTTAGCAGGTACGGCGAGGGAAGGGGAACCGGTGCTCGAAATCAACCACCGCCCATTAGCTACGCTAGGGTTGGCGAATCAGACACTGGCGGTAGATTTCAATACCTTGTGCGTTGACGCCCGCAGTCAGCATGACTACATCGCGCTCTCACGTCTCTTCCATACAGTGATGCTATTTAATGTGCCCGTGATGAACACGCATAACGAAAATGAAGCGCGGCGGTTCATTGCGTTGGTGGACGAGTTTTACGAACGTCACGTCAAATTGGTGGTTTCAGCGCGGGTACCGCTGTTCGGGATTTACCAGGGGGAAAGATTGCGCTTTGAATTCCAGCGCTGTCTGTCGCGTCTGCAGGAAATGCAAAGTGAAGAGTATTTACGCTTGTCGCATATGCCGTGAACCGTAGTTTGAATGCAGAGTGACCATAAAGTGAGACAAAAACGACAAAAAGGTTCGACCTTTAGGGGCGACTTCCCTATAATCTTGCGACCCCACGTTACAACCAAAGTTTTTTTCCCAAAACTTGGTCGTGCTGGCATTGGCTATTCGAAGGGGTAGGTTTGCCGGACTTTGTCGTGTGAACCTTGAACTGATTTTAAACGTTTGGGTGAACACCTACGTGTAACTATATATTGGGTAAGCTTTTAATGAAAACTTTTACAGCTAAACCAGAAACCGTACAGCGCGACTGGTTCGTTGTTGACGCTGACGGTAAGACCTTAGGTCGCCTGGCTACTGAACTGGCTAGCCGTCTGCGCGGTAAGCACAAAGCGGAATATACTCCGCACGTTGATACTGGTGATTACATCATCGTTCTGAACGCAGAAAAAGTTGCTGTAACCGGCAACAAGCGTACTGACAAAGTGTATTACCATCACACCGGCCACATCGGTGGTATCAAACAAGCGACCTTTGAAGAGATGATTGCCCGCCGTCCTGAGCGTGTGATTGAAATCGCGGTTAAAGGCATGCTGCCAAAGGGCCCGCTGGGCCGTGCTATGTTCCGTAAACTGAAAGTTTACGCGGGCACCGAGCACAACCACGCGGCACAGCAACCGCAAGTTCTGGACATTTAATCGGGATTATGGCAATGGCTGAAAATCAATACTACGGCACTGGTCGCCGCAAAAGTTCCGCAGCTCGCGTGTTTATCAAACCGGGCAGCGGCAAGATCATCATCAACCAACGTTCTCTGGAACAGTACTTCGGTCGTGAAACTGCCCGCATGGTAGTTCGTCAGCCGCTGGAACTGGTTGATATGGTTGAGAAATTCGATCTGTATATCACTGTTAAAGGTGGTGGTACTTCTGGTCAGGCTGGTGCGATCCGTCACGGTATCACCCGCGCTCTGATGGAGTACGACGAGTCCCTGCGTGGCGAACTGCGTAAAGCTGGCTTCGTTACTCGTGATGCTCGTGAAGTTGAACGTAAGAAAGTCGGTCTGCGTAAAGCACGTCGTCGTCCTCAGTTCTCCAAACGTTAATTGTCCTCTGCTTTTGCAGAATACAATTTGCGAAAAAACCCGGTTCCGTACCGGGTTTTTTTATGCGCAAAAATTATATTTAGTGTTGCTAACTTTATGATAGCAATCGTATTTCAGGCAAAATCCAAATCCACTCCCCACAAAACCCGTAAAATCTGGTAAACTATCAACCAATTTTCTGCCCGCCTGTCGGCATCAGTTTTTTTTCGCCTTGTTTTCTGGCAACTGGTGGCACTCCGGCCTCGTTGGGTATCAAACGGTCAGGTTAGTTGCCGCTTGCGGCTATTAGCAGTAATTTTCTGATAAACTTGGAGGTTTTCATGGCTGTCGCTGCCAACAAACGTTCGGTGATGACGCTGTTTTCCGGTCCTACTGACATCTATAGCCACCAGGTGCGTATCGTGCTGGCTGAAAAAGGTGTTAGCGTTGAAATTGAGCATGTGGAAACGGATAACCTGCCTCAGGATCTGATTGACCTCAACCCAAATCACAGCGTACCGACCCTGGTTGACCGCGAACTTACCCTGTGGGAATCCCGCATCATCATGGAATATCTTGATGAGCGTTTCCCGCATCCACCGCTAATGCCGGTTTACCCGGTTGCTCGTGGTGAAAGTCGCCTGTACATGCATCGTATCCAGAAAGACTGGTACTCCCTGATGCATATCGTGATGAACGGTTCTGCTCAGGAAGCGGATGCTGCGCGCAAGCAATTACGTGAAGAATTGCTGGCTATCGCCCCTGTATTTACTCAGAAACCTTTCTTCCTGAGTGATGAGTTCAGCCTGGTAGATTGCTACCTGGCTCCGCTGCTGTGGCGTTTGCCGCAGATGGGGATTGAGCTGACAGGCGCGGGTTCTAAAGAGATGAAAGGTTATATGACTCGCGTATTTGAGCGTGATTCATTCCTCGCTTCTTTGACCGAGCCTGAGCGCGAAATGCGTCTTCAGACCCGAGGCTAATAGATGGAAATGTCGCAATTGTCACCGCGTCGTCCTTATCTGCTGCGTGCTTTCTACGAGTGGCTACTGGACAACCAGCTCACGCCGCACCTGGTTGTGGATGTGACATTGCCAGGCGTGCATGTGCCAATGGAATATGCACGTGACGGGCAAATCGTGCTCAACATCGCACCGCGTGCGGTAGGAAACCTGGAGTTGGCCAACGGCGATGTGCGTTTTAACGCGCGTTTCGGTGGCGTGCCGCGCCAGGTATTCGTGCCTATGGCTGCGGTTCTGGCTATTTACGCGCGTGAAAATGGTGCCGGCACCATGTTCGAGCCGGAAGCCAGCTATGACGAAGATGGTGAAAGTCATAACGATATTGACCCGATGCCAGCGGAGCCAGAAACGGTGATGCAGGTGATTGATGGTTCACGTTCCGATCGCGATGAAGATGATAGCGATCCGGACAACGATCCTCCGCCGCGCGGTGGGCGCCCGGCGCTGCGGGTGGTGAAATAACGCGTAAGCGTTGCCCGTAAGAGCGCAAACTGAAGAGACCTAAGCCCGGTGATGTTAATCCTCACCGGGCTTTTTAATGGCCTGTTTACTACACTTCGAGGAAGTTCAGGATCCCGTCAGCGGCTTTACGCCCTTCGGCGATAGCGGTCACCACCAGATCAGAACCACGAACGGCGTCGCCTCCGGCAAAGATTTTCGGGTTGCTGGTCTGGAAGGGGTTATCGCTGCCTTCCGGTGCCAGAATACGTCCCTGACTGTCCAGCTCAACGCTGTGTTTTTCCAGCCATTGCATGGCATGCGGACGGAAGCCAAACGCCATAATTACCGCATCAGCAGGCACCACATGCTCGGAACCCGCAACGATTTCTGGACGGCGACGACCGTTCGCATCCGGCGCACCCAGCTCAGTACGGGCAACTTTCACGCCTGATACGCGACCGCTGGCATTCACTTCCACACCCAGCGGCTGCACGTTGAACTGAAATTCCACACCTTCTTCACGCGCGTTTTTCACTTCGCGCTTAGAACCCGGCATGTTCTCTTCGTCGCGACGATAGGCACAGATAACGTGCGTTGCGCCCTGGCGAACAGATGTACGCACGCAGTCCATCGCGGTATCGCCACCGCCAAGCACCACCACGCGTTTGCCTGCCATATTCACATATGGCTCTTCTGGTGAATCACCAAAGCCCATGAGCTGCTTAGTATTGGCGATAAGGAACGGCAGGGCATCGAACACGCCCGCGGCATCTTCATTCTCTAAACCGCCACGCATCGACTGATAGGTGCCGACACCCAGGAACACGGAATCGAACTCTTTTAGCAGCTCGTCAATCTGTACGTCACGGCCTACTTCAGTATTGAGCTTAAACTCAATACCCATGCCGCTGAAGATTTCACGGCGCTTAGTCATCACCTCTTTTTCCAGCTTGAAGGCCGGAATACCGAAGGTCAGCAGGCCGCCGATTTCCGGGTGGCGGTCATAAACCACCGCTTTCACGCCGTTACGCGCCAGCACATCGGCACAAGCTAATCCAGCAGGACCCGCGCCGATAATCGCAACGCGTTTGCCGGTTTGCTTCACGCCGGTCAGGTCCGGTTTCCAGCCCATCTCAATCGCTTTATCGTTGATATAGCGCTCGATATTACCGATGGTGACCGCCCCAAATTCGTCGTTCAGAGTACAGGAGCCTTCGCACAGGCGGTCCTGCGGACAAACGCGGCCACACACTTCCGGCAGGCTGTTGGTCTGGTGAGACAGTTCAGCCGCTTCAATGATGCGCCCTTCGTTGGCCAGCTTCAGCCAGTTGGGAATGTAGTTATGCACCGGGCATTTCCATTCACAGTACGGGTTGCCGCAGGACAGGCAGCGGTCTGCCTGTGCTTTGGCCTGGCCTTCTGAGAACGGCTCATAGATTTCTATAAATTCAATTTTACGGATCTTGAGCGGTTTTTTTGGCGGATCAACGCGCTGTAAGTCGATAAATTGATATACGTTTTGACTCATCTCATTTCCCCACGCTTACTGCGCCTGCACTCGCAGCTCGGCAGCGCTTCGACTACGGTGACCCAACAATGCTTTAACATCACTGGACTTCGGTTTAACCAACGTGAATTTCGAGGCAAAGGCTGGCCAGTTAGCCAGGATCTCTTCGCCGCGCTGGGAACCCGTCAGCTGCACGTGCTCGGTAATCATGCCGCGCAGATGCTCTTCGTGAATGGCCAGCTCATCAACGTTGAGCAGCTCTACCAGCTCAGGGTTAACGCGTTTACGGAAATCGCCGTCTTCATCGAGCACGTAGGCGAAACCACCGGTCATACCTGCCCCGAAGTTCACCCCCGTTTTGCCGATGACGCAGACGATACCGCCGGTCATGTATTCACAGCCGTTATCGCCAATGCCTTCTACCACCGTGATTGCACCGGAGTTACGCACCGCGAAACGCTCACCCGCACGGCCTGCAGCATACAGTTTGCCGCCTGTTGCACCGTACAAGCAGGTGTTACCGATAATGGTTGCTTCATGGCTACGGAAGGCCGAGCCGACCGGAGGGCGCAAAGAGAGCAGGCCGCCGGCCATGCCTTTACCCACATAGTCGTTAGCATCACCGGTCAGGTGCAGCTCAACGCCACCGGCGTTCCAGACGCCAAAGCTCTGCCCGGCAGTGCCGCTGAAGTGTGCTTTAATCGGATCGGCTGCCAGACCCTGGTCGCCGTGATGCTGCGCAATATAACCGGACAGCGTGGCACCCACTGAACGGTCAGTGTTGCGGATATCAAACCAGAACGTTTTGCTCTGCTTGTCGTCCACATACTGCTTCGCCTGAGCAAGCAGCTGCGCATTCAGGTCGCCTTTATCAAATGGCGGGTTATTTTCGGTGCAGTACACCGCTTTGCCCGGCATCGGTTCGGCAGTTTTCAGCAGGTTAGAGAGATCCAGGTTTTGCTGTTTGGCGGTGAAACCGTCCAGCTCTTTGAGCAGGTCGGTACGGCCAATCAGGTCAACCAGGCGCTTCACGCCTAACTGCGCCATCAGCTCTCGGGTTTCACGAGCAATAAATTCAAAGTAGTTAGTCACTTTGAACGGCAGGCCGTGATAGTGGTTCTTACGCAGTTTTTCGTCCTGAGTTGCCACACCGGTTGCGCAGTTGTTCAGGTGACAAATACGCAGGTATTTACAGCCCAGCGCGACCATCGGGCCGGTACCGAAGCCGAAGCTTTCCGCGCCAAGAATTGCCGCTTTGATGATGTCTAAGCCGGTTTTCAGGCCGCCATCAACTTGCAGACGGATTTTATGACGCAGGCCGTTAGCCACCAGTGCCTGCTGAGTTTCTACCAGACCCAGTTCCCACGGACAGCCCGCGTATTTCACCGAGGAGAGCGGACTTGCGCCTGTACCGCCGTCATAGCCGGCGATAGTAATCAGGTCGGCATAGGCTTTAGCCACGCCGGTCGCGATGGTGCCAACGCCCGGTTCGGAAACCAGCTTGACGGAAATCATCGCTTGCGGGTTGACCTGCTTGAGGTCGAAAATCAGCTGCGCCAAATCTTCAATCGAGTAAATATCGTGATGCGGCGGAGGTGAAATCAGCGTCACGCCAGGCACGGAATAACGCAGTTTTGCGATATACGGCGTGACCTTATCACCCGGCAGCTGGCCGCCTTCGCCGGGTTTTGCACCCTGCGCGACTTTAATCTGGATGACATCAGCGTTCACCAGGTAAGCAGGCGTGACGCCGAAACGGCCAGAAGCCACCTGTTTGATACGGGACACTTTATTGGTGCCGTAACGTGCAGGATCTTCGCCGCCTTCGCCGGAGTTGGAGTTCCCGCCGATGCTGTTCATTGCTTCTGCCAGGGATTCGTGCGCTTCCGGGCTTAATGCGCCGATAGACATCGCGGCAGTATCGAAGCGTTTGTACAGCTCAGTGGCGGGCTCAACGTCTTCAATTTTGACCGTTTCACCCTGCGGATTCAGTGCGAGCATATCGCGCAGCGTGGCCACCGGACGCTCGTTTACCAGTTTCGCGTACTGCTGATAATCTTTGTACTCGCCGCTGTTGACGGCTTTTTGCAGCGTCTGAACCACATCCGGGTTATAGGCGTGATATTCTCCGCCGTGAACGTATTTCAGCTGACCGCCCTGATCCAGCGGCTTACGGGCAAGCCAGGCGCGCTTAGACAGGTTCAGCAAATCCTGCTGGAAGTCGTTGAAACCTGCACCGCCGATACGGCTGACAACGCCCTGGAAGCACAGCTCAGAAACTTCTTTATGCAGGCCGACCGCTTCAAACAGCTTTGAGCAACGATAAGAAGCGATAGTCGAGATGCCCATTTTGGACATGATCTTGTACAGCCCCTTGTTGATGCCGTTACGGTAGTTCTGCATCACTATGCGGTAAGATTTTTCAATCGCGCCGTTATCGACCAGCTTCGCCAGCGTTTCGTAGGCGAGGTACGGGTAGATTGCCGTTGCACCAAAGCCGAGCAGAACAGCGAAGTGGTGCGGGTCACGCGCACTTGCCGTTTCAACGATGATGTTCGCATCGCAACGCAGATTTTTCTCGACCAGGCGAGTCTGAATCGCGCCCACGGCCATTGGGGCCGGAACCGGCAGGCGATCTTTCGCGATATTACGGTCAGACAGCACCAGCAGAACCGTGCCGCTACGCACCATGCGTTCAGCTTCGTCGCACAGTGCGTTAACGGTTTCATGCAGCGAATGAGCGGAGGCATCGTAAGTGATGTCCAGCGTGTCGGCACGGTAGTACTGTTCTTCAAGCGAGGTCAGCTGTTGGAAATCAGACCACAGCAGAATTGGCGATTTGAAGCTCAGACGGTGCGCCTGGCCTTCTGCTTCACAGAAGACGTTCATTTCACGGCCGATACTGGTGGCAAGCGACATCACGTGTGCTTCACGCAGCGGATCGATTGGCGGGTTGGTGACCTGCGCAAACTGCTGGCGGAAGTAGTCGTAAATGATACGTGGCTGGCTGGAGAGTACGGCAAATGGGGTATCGTCACCCATTGAGCCGACCGCTTCCTGGCCATTTTCACCCAGTACGCGAATCACTGAATCCAGCTCTTCGCTGCTGTAGTTAAACTGTTTCTGGAAGCTGGCAAGCGTATCGTCATCCATTTCGCGGGAGCCCACTTCTTCATCCGGCAAATCTTCAAACGGCACCAGGCGACGGACGTTATTTTCCATCCACTCTTTATACGGGTGGCGGCTTTTCAAATCGGCATCGGTTTCAGCGGAATGCAGAATACGGCCAATACGCGTGTCGATAACCATCAGCTCGCCCGGGCCTACGCGGCCTTTCTCGACGACTTCATCAGGCTGGTAATCCCAGATCCCAACTTCAGACGCGCAGGTGATCAGCTTATCTTTAGTAATCACGTAGCGTGCCGGGCGCAGGCCGTTACGGTCCAGGTTACAGGCCGCATAGCGCCCGTCGGACATCACGATACCGGCCGGGCCATCCCACGGCTCCATATGCATGGAGTTAAAGTCGAAAAAGGCGCGCAGCTCCGGGTCCATGTTCGGGTTGTTCTGCCAGGCCGGCGGCACTAACAGACGCATGGCACGAACGATATCCATCCCGCCTGCCAGCAGCAGCTCAAGCATGTTGTCCATGGAGCTTGAGTCAGAGCCGGTTTCGTTAACGAACGGCGCGGCATCATGCAGGTCCGGGATCAACGGAGTCTGGAATTTATAGGTACGCGCACGCGCCCACTGGCGGTTACCGGTAATGGTATTGATTTCACCGTTGTGTGCCAGATAGCGGAACGGTTGAGCCAGCGGCCAACGAGGCACGGTGTTGGTGGAGAAACGCTGGTGGAACAGGCAAATGGCTGATTCCAGGCGTAAGTCCGCCAGGTCCAGGTAAAAGCGCGGCAAATCCGCCGGCATACACAGGCCTTTATAGATGTTGACCAGGTTGGAGAGGCTACAAACGTAGAACTCTTTATCCTGAATTCTTTTCTCAATGCGGCGACGGGCGATAAACAGGCGGCGTTCCATATCACGTGGACGCCAGCCCGCCGGAGCATTAACAAAAATTTGTTCGATGCGAGGCTTTGAGGAGAGGGCGATTTCACCGAGTACGTCTTCATTGGTTGGCACTTCGCGCCAGCCGACAATCGACAGGGTTTCGTTTTGCAACTCTTCTTCAACGATGCGGCGGCTTGCGCTCGCCTGGGCGTCGTCTTTATTTAAGAAAATCATACCGACGGCATAATTTTTTGCCAGCCGCCAGCCACGTTCTTCGGCAACGATGCGGAAGAAGCGGTCAGGTTTTTGCAACAGCAGGCCGCAACCATCGCCGGTTTTACCATCGGCGAGGATTGCTCCACGGTGCTGCATTCGGGCCAGTGCGTGAATAGCGGTACGCACTACCTTGTGGCTAGGTTCGCCTTCTATGTGGGCGATCAGGCCGAAACCACAGTTATCCTTCTCAAGGGATTTATCGTACAACATATCAGTGAACCTCCCCAGGCTCTACGTGACTCCCCCGATACCGATTGCGTACGGGCGTAAAAAGGGCATGGCGACGGGGTTTTGCGTGGCATACGCTCACCTCGCATGTCGCCCTCTTTATGACCAACTCTTCGGTTGCACAAGCGTTGAGGACTTGCTTTAGAGGGAATCTAAATTACTGCATAAATATGATGGGCGCAGCGCCCACCCAGAAAGCTTCCAGCGGATTTCCAAGTTATCGGGAAAGCGCACACAGGTCAAATGGCATTCTTATTGCTATGATTATGGGTTGATTGACATTTAACTTATTGAAAATAAGTTATTTATTATCATTTTTATTCTATTTAAACGGCAGAGGGCTCCGCTGGGTTATGTGATCTCTCTCACTGTATGACAGGGCGTAAAATTCCAGACCATGCTGGCAATTCCGTTATTGGCAGGGTTTTATGCTATTAATAAGGTCTGGCATGCTGTATGCCACTGTTTTTCGTCTGGCCCGATATTCTTTAAAAATAGCGCTCTACTATAAGGAAAAGTCATCGTCTGAGTGATGCGTAAAATTGCACTAATTTTGCATTTGTATGCAATGGGTAAGGCTGCGCCATAGCGATTGATCCAGGTCATCGCTAAAGGGGGCAGATAATGGCAGGCTACGTCCCTTTTACAGGGCGGCCCATCAGATTATGCAGTTACAAAAATTAGTCAATATGTTTGGTGGCGATCTTCAGCGTCGATACGGTCATAAAGTCCATAAACTCTCGCTGCACGGCGGTTTTAGCTGCCCAAACCGCGACGGCACCATTGGGCGTGGCGGCTGTACTTTTTGCAATGTCGCCTCTTTTGCCGATGAATCCCAACAGCATCACTCGATTGCTGAACAGCTGGAGCGCCAGTCACGATTGGTTGACCGCGCGCAGCACTACCTCGCTTATTTTCAGGCTTATACCAGCACATGGGCCGAAGTACAGGTGCTGCGTTCGATGTATCAACAGGCGGTAAGCCAGACCAACATCGTCGGGTTGTGTGTGGGCACACGCCCGGATTGCGTGCCGGATAGCGTGTTAGATCTGCTGAGTGAATATCACGATAAAGGTTATGAAGTCTGGCTGGAGCTGGGCTTACAGACGGCACATGACAAAACCCTGCATCGCATTAACCGCGGCCACGATTTTGCCTGTTACCAGGAGACGACCCGCCGGGCGCGGGCGCGGGGGCTGAAAGTTTGTAGTCATCTGATTGTCGGCCTGCCGGGGGAGACGCAGGCACACTGTATGCAAACGCTGGAAGGCGTGGTGGCGACAGGCGTGGATGGCATCAAACTGCATCCGCTGCACATCGTCAGCGGCAGCACCATGGCTAAAAGCTGGCAGGCAGGACGCCTGCAGGAGATCGAATTAGCCCAGTACGCCACGATTGCCGGAGAAATGATCCGCCATACGCCGCTTGATGTGGTGTATCACCGTATTTCCGCTAACGCGCGGCAGCCGACGCTGCTGGCGCCGCTTTGGTGTGAGAATCGCTGGGCCGGGATGGGGGCTATCAATAACTATCTGATTGAGCATGGAACGCAGGGTTCAGCGCTTGGTACGCCATGGAGCCCGGCAATTCTGTTGTAATCTCCTGGCGTGCGGTATATTTAGCTGACTGAAGACGAGGGAAACGTTCCATGAAGCAAATCCGGTTACTGGCGCAATATTACGTTGATTTGATGGTGAAGCTCGGATTAGTGCGCTTCTCTTTGCTGCTGGCCTCCGCGCTTGTGGTGCTGGCAATCATGGTGCAGATGGCCGTGACCATGCTGTTACGCGGCCAGGTCGAAAGCATTGATGTCGTGCGTTCTATCTTTTTTGGTCTGCTGATTACCCCATGGGCCGTCTATTTCCTCTCTGTGGTCGTGGAACAGCTCGAAGAGTCGCGCCAGCGGCTTTCAAAGCTTGTACAAAAACTTGAAGAGATGCGCGAAAGGGACCTGAAGCTTAACGTGCAGCTCAAAGACAATATCGCCCAGCTGAATCAGGAAATAGCCGATCGCGTAAAAGCGGAAGATGAGCGCCAGACCATGCTTGAGCAGCTCAAAGTTGAGATGCAGGAGCGTGAAGAGACGCAGATCCAGCTTGAGCAGCAATCTTCATTTTTACGCTCATTCCTTGATGCTTCCCCGGATCTGGTTTTTTACCGTAATGAAGATAAAGAGTTTTCTGGCTGTAACCGTGCGATGGAGCTGCTGACCGGGAAAAGCGAAAAGCAGTTAATCAGCCTGAAGCCGGAGGATGTTTACTCGCCGGAAGCGGCGCAGAAGGTGATGGAAACCGATGAGAAAGTGTTCCGCCACAATGTTTCCCTCACTTATGAACAGTGGCTGGACTACCCCGATGGCCGCAAAGCCTGCTTTGAAATTCGGAAAGTGCCCTATTACGACCGAGTCGGTAAGCGCCACGGTTTGATGGGGTTTGGTCGCGATATTACCGAACGCAAGCGCTATCAGGATGCCCTTGAGCGTGCCAGCCGCGACAAAACCACCTTTATTTCGACTATTAGCCACGAACTGCGTACGCCGCTGAACGGGATTGTCGGCCTGAGCCGCATCCTGTTGGATACCGAACTGAACGCCGAACAAACCAATTACCTGAAAACTATCCACGTTTCGGCGATTACGCTCGGCAATATTTTCAACGATATTATCGATATGGATAAGCTTGAGCGGCGCAAAGTTCAGCTTGATAACCAGCCGATTGATTTCACCAGCTTCCTCGCGGACTTAGAGAACCTTTCCGGCCTGCAGGCCCAGCAAAAAGGGCTGACGCTGGAGATGAATCCGACCCTGCCGCTGCCGCATAAAGTGGTGACGGACGGCACGCGTCTGCGCCAGATCCTCTGGAACCTGATCGGCAACGCGGTGAAGTTCACGCCAAAAGGCGGGCTGGTGGAGGTGCGCGTGCGTTATGAAGAGGAAAATAGGCTGCGCTTTGAGGTGCAGGATTCCGGGATCGGCATTCCGCAGGATGAGCAGGACAAGATCTTCGCCATGTATTACCAGGTGAAAGATAGCCACGGCGGGAAACCGGCAACCGGGACGGGGATTGGCCTTGCCGTATCGCGACGTCTGGCTAAGAGCATGGGCGGCGATATTACCGTGAGCAGCAAACCTGGTGAAGGTTCGCTGTTTACCCTGACGGTTCAGGCCCCGCGTGTGGCGGATGAAGTTGAAGATACCCTGGATGACGACGATATGCCGCTGCCAGCGTTACACGTTCTGCTGGTGGAAGATATTGAACTCAATGTCATTGTTGCGCGCTCGGTGCTTGAGAAGCTCGGCAACAGCGTCGATGTCGCCATGACCGGTAAAGAAGCGTTAGAGAAATTCACCCCGGGAGAATACGACCTGGTGCTGCTCGATATCCAACTGCCCGATATGACCGGGCTGGATATTTCCCGCCAGTTGACCACGCGTTACGCCCGTGAGGATTTACCACCGCTGGTGGCATTAACCGCTAACGTTTTGAAAGATAAGAAAGAGTACCTTGATGCCGGTATGGATGACGTGCTAAGCAAACCCCTTGCCGTTCCGGCGTTGATGGCGATGATCCAAAAATTCTGGGACAACCAACAGTCAAAGTCTGAAAAGGAGTCACCTATGCCTCAGGTTAATAATGAAAAGCAGCAAGCCTTGCTTGATATTCCGATGCTTGAGCAGTACATGGAGCTGGTCGGGCCAAAACTGATTAATGATGGCCTGGCGATGTTTGAAAAAATGATGCCGGGTTACCTGAGCGTGCTGGATTCCAATATGACTGCCCGCGACCAGAAAGGGGTGGTGGAAGAGGGGCATAAAATTAAAGGGGCGGCGGGATCTATCGGGTTGCGCCACCTGCAACAGGTTGCTCAGCAAATTCAGTCCCCGGACTTACCGGCATGGTCAGAAAATGTGGCGGAGTGGATTGAAGAGTTGAAGCAGGAATGGCAGCACGATGTGGATGTGCTGAAAGCCTGGGTGGCGAACGCGGCCAAAAAATGACCCCGGATAAACCGGGGTGCGCGAATTCTGCGCCAACACCAGGGAAAAGCCAGGTTGCGCCGTAAGTTATAAGCTTTTATCCGGTCGACGCAGCCGATAATCTCGTGTGCTGTTCAGGCACTATAAGATAGCAAAACTTAAATGATTTGTTACGTGAATCAGTAAAATGTGTGAAGCATAGCGATCAAATCAGCCTAACTGATGGTCACTATCCCGGGACGAAAAGGAATAACGGAATGAAGAAGATTGGTGTGGTGCTCAGCGGCTGCGGTGTGTATGACGGCAGCGAGATTCAGGAAGCTGTTATTACACTGTTGGCTATTGCACGCTCTGGTGCCGAAGCCGTTTGTTTTGCGCCGGATAAACCCCAGACCGATGTGATGAATCATCTGACAAGCCGTGAAGCTATTGAGCATCGTAATGTATTGGTGGAAGCGGCACGCATAACCCGTGGAAATATTACGCCATTGGCTCAGGCCGAGGCGCATGAGCTGGATGCGCTGATCGTGCCCGGTGGTTTTGGCGCGGCAAAAAACCTCTGTAATTTTGCCAGCGCAGGGAGTGAGTGCCTGGTTGATAGCGATTTACGTCGCCTTGCCCGCGACTGTCATGCCCTCGGTAAGCCGCTTGGTTTTATCTGCATTGCCCCGGTAATGCTGCCAAAAATTTTGGATGTGTCAGTGCGTTTAACCATTGGGACCGATATCGATACCGCCGAAATGGTTGAAGAGATGGGTGCTGAACATGTTCCCTGCCCGGTGGATGACATCGTCGTTGATGAAGAGCATAAAGTGGTGACCACGCCCGCTTATATGCTGGCAACACGCATTGATGAAGCCGCAAGGGGTATCGAAAAACTGGTGGCCCGCGTTGTGGATATGACGGCATGAAGCAAGGGCGTCATGCGCTCTTGAGTACCCTCAAACGCTGGCTGCTTCGTGGCGTGCTGGCGCTTGTCGGGATCTGGCTTGCGGGACTCATTCTGTTTAGCTTCTTACCGGTGCCGTTTTCCGCAGTGATGGTCGAGCGGCAGCTTAGCGCCTGGTTGAGCGGTGATTTTGGCTATGTCGCGCACTCCGACTGGGTGAGCATGGATGAGATTTCACCGTGGATGGGGCTTGCGGTGATTGCGGCAGAAGATCAGAAATTCCCGGAGCACTGGGGGTTTGATATGGCCTCTATTGAGAAAGCGTTAGCGCATAATGAACGTCATGAAAATCGCGTGCGTGGCGCATCGACGCTGTCACAACAAACCGCTAAAAACCTGTTTTTATGGAATGGGCGTAGCTGGGTGCGTAAAGGGCTGGAAGCCGGATTAACCCTGGGCATGGAAGGGATGTGGAGCAAGCGCCGTATCCTGACGGTTTATCTCAATATCGCCGAGTTTGGCGACGGGATTTTTGGCGTAGAGGAAGCAGCGCAGCGTTATTTCCATAAGCCTGCAAGCCGCCTTTCGGCCTCGGAAGCGGCACTGCTCGCTGCCGTATTACCGAATCCTCTTCGCTTTAAAGCGAATGCTCCATCCGGATACGTACGCCTGCGGCAACAGTGGATTTTACGCCAGATGCGCCAACTGGGCGGCAAATCATTTATGGCGCAGCATGAGTTGCTATGATGTGTTCCTTTAGCGGTAGCTTCTTGCTGCCGCTTCGCCGTTTTTCTTCCCCTTGTTTATGAGCCTCACCCCAGCACTGCGCGCGGGTTTATTATATTTTATCCCTTCCACTCCATTTACATTGCAACAATATGCTAACAAATATCCTTAGGGAAGAAACTGCCCGCCAAATCGTTCAGCGAACGATGAGCATCATTGATTACTCCGTAAACGTAATGAGTGAGCAAGGCGTCATTATCGCCTCTGGCGATCCGAGTCGTTTATATCAGCGGCATGAAGGGGCTGTTTTGGCCCTGACTGAAAACCGCATGGTGGTGATTGACGGCGCTGCGGCCGGAAAGCTGCAAGGCGTCAAACCCGGTATTAATCTGCCGATTATTTTTCGCCAGCGCATGGTGGGCGTGATTGGTATTTCCGGCAATCCTGAAAAAGTGCAGGCCTATGCTGAGTTAGTGCGGATGGCCGCGGAAATGATCTTAGAACAGGCGGAAATGCTGGAGCAGAACCAGTGGGAAAAGCGCTATCGCGAGCAGCTCGCCTCGCTGTTGATCGCTGAGCAAAGTCGCGGATCGTCAATTGGATCCATCGCGGCGTATTTAAGGCTGGATCTTGACCTGCCGCGTATTGCGCTGATTGTCCGGCTGCGTGAGCAGGAACATATCCGTCAGCGAGAGCTGCTGGAGCGGTTGAACAGCCATTCCCACGAAGCGTTGGTGACTCTGCACGGGTTCGACCACATTGTGATGCTGCTGCCGCTGAATTTCAGCCGTAAAGAAGCGCGCGAGGCGACGATAAGGAAAGGGGTGCGCAAGCTGTATAACCAGCTAAGTCCGGGGTTCAACGTGACGCTTTTTGCCGGAGGATGGTTTGATGGCCCTGACGGTTTGCATCGTTCATACCTTAGCGCGCAGGCGTTACAAGCTATGGCGCTAAGCCAGAAGATCAACCAAACGGTTTTGTATTATCAGGATCACTGTCTGCCGGTGCTGATGAATGGCTATTCGGGGTCATGGCAGGCTGATGAATTAAGTCGGGCGTGGTTAACTTTGCATGAAGCCGATAAAAAAGAGGTGCTTTGCCGCACGCTGCGTTGTTATTTTGAACAGAACTGTGATCTGTCTCAAACGTCAAAACAGCTACATATTCACGTTAACACCCTGCGCTACCGCCTGCAGAAAATAGAGCTTATAACCTCCCTAAAAATCAATAAATTAAGCGATATCATTCAATTGTATATTGGTATGCAAATTCAGTAGTGATTTGTAGATTCCTACAAAAACACCGGGTGCCGACGGCCGCTTTTCTGGCGGTTCACCTCAAGTAATTCCACTCCTGTTCAGCGTAATGTCGCCCGGTACCCGACGATAATTGATAAAACAGGAGTGACAAATGATAACCGTTTCTGCGCTTGGTGCCTTTGTGGCCCTCGTTGTCTCGATCTTATTAATTTTACGCAAGGTTCCACCAGCCTACGGCATGATTGCCGGGGCTTTAACGGGAGGACTGATTGGCGGCGCCGATCTGGTGCAAACCCTTTCCCTGATGATTACGGGGGCTCAGGGCATCACTAACGCAGTGCTGCGTATTCTTGGCGCCGGTATTTTAGCGGGAGTGCTGATTGAGTCCGGCGCGGCAAATACGATTGCTGAGACGATAGTGCGTAAAGTCGGTGAAAAACGTGCGCTGCTGGCGCTGGCAGTGGCAACCATGCTGCTGACGGCGGTTGGGGTCTTCGTTGATGTCGCGGTGATTACCGTTTCGCCAATTGCCCTGGCCATTGCGCATCGCGCCGATATCTCAAAAATGGCGATACTGCTGGCGATGATCGGTGGCGGTAAAGCTGGCAATGTGATGTCCCCCAACCCTAATACTATCGCGGCTGCAGATACCTTCCACGTACCCTTAACCGATCTGATGATGGCGGGGATTATCCCCGGGCTATTTGGGCTGGTGATGGCTTATTTTCTGGCGAAACGTTTAAAGCACCGTGGTTCAAAAGTTGAGGCGCATGAGCTGGTGGTGGGCAACAAAGATATGGCGCTACCTGCGTTTGCTGCCGCAATTGCAGCGCCTGTGGTTGCTATCGTGCTTCTGGCCTTGCGCCCTTTAGCGGGCATTGCAATTGACCCGCTGGTCGCCCTTCCGGTCGGGGGGTTAATAGGGGCTGTGGCGATGGGCCAGTGGCGACATACTAATCAATATATGATTTCCGGACTGGCGCGTATGACACCCGTAGCCATCATGCTGCTGGGTACCGGGACGCTGGCCGGCATTATCGCTAACTCCGGTCTGAAAGATGTACTGATTACCGGCCTGACCGCTTCCGGTATGCCTTCTTATTTGCTGGCTCCTTTTTCCGGCGCGCTCATGTCGATGGCGACGGCCTCTACTACCGCGGGTACCGCTGTGGCTTCCGCAGTCTTTAGCTCCACGCTTGTTGGCATGGGTATCTCGGCCCTGGCAGGTGCCGCGATGATTCACGCTGGTGCGACGGTACTTGATCACATGCCTCACGGTAGTTTCTTCCACGCGACCGGCGGCAGCGTCAATATGCAGGTTCACGAGCGTTTAAAGCTGCTGCCTTATGAAACCGCCGTGGGTTTGATGATTGCCTTTGTTTCTACGCTGATGTTTGGCGTGTTTAATTTTGCGGGCTAATGAGGTCAGAATGAAAATTGTTATTGCTCCAGATTCCTTTAAAGAAAGCCTTAGCGCGATGCAGGTTGCTGAAGCGATTGAACAAGGTTTTCGTGAACTATTCCCGCAGGCTGAATATCTCAAACTCCCGATGGCGGACGGCGGTGAAGGCACCGTTGAATCCATGGTTGCAGCCACGAGCGGCGAGATTGTCGCGGTGGAGGTTACCGGCCCATTAGGGCTACCTGTTCAAGCTTTCTTCGGCTGGATGGGAGACGGGGAAACGGCGGTGATAGAGATGGCTGCCGCCTCCGGCCTGCATCTGGTGCCGCCGCAACAACGTAATCCTCTGATTACTTCCAGTTTTGGCACCGGAGAGCTGATTCTGGCCGCGTTGCAACATGGCGCACGTAAAATCATTATTGGCATCGGCGGTAGCGCGACTAACGACGGCGGTGCAGGAATGATGCAGGCATTAGGGGCTAAATTACTCGATGCTCATGGTCATGAGCTTTCCGGTGGCGGTGGCGCGTTAGCCGAACTCGCCTGTGCGGATCTTACTCACCTCGACTCGCGCCTTGCGGATACCGATATTCTGGTGGCCTGTGATGTTAACAATCCGCTATGTGGTGAAAAAGGGGCGTCTGCGGTATTTGGACCTCAAAAAGGGGCAACGCCGGAGATGGTCGCCCAGCTTGATGCGGCATTACGTCACTATGGCGAAAAAATTGAACAGGCCACGGGAAAAAGGGTGCTGGAACTTGCCGGTGCGGGGGCTGCTGGCGGCATGGGGGCTGCCCTGTCAGGCCTGCTTAACGCCCGTTTGCAGCCGGGAATTGATATCGTAACGGATGCGTTAAAACTGGCTGACGCGGTGCAAGGCGCTGATATGGTGATCACCGGGGAAGGGCGTATCGACAGTCAGACCATTCATGGTAAAACCCCGATAGGCGTCGCAAGAGTTGCAAAACGCTTTGATATTCCCGTGATCGCCATTGCGGGTGGCATGAGCACTGACTACAGCGTGGTGCACCAGCATGGGATTGACGCGGTATTTTCAGTATTAAATCGTATTCAGACGCTGCCAGAGGCTATGGATGGCGCCTATGAGAATGTGAAGGTGACGGCGCGAAATGTCGCCGCCGTCTGGAAAACAGGCAGAGGCTAGCTTCGCTCGTTAGCGGCACATAAAGCCTTAGTCTTCATCGAAACCCGCATTGAACAGCGCGATCACCGCGTTCAATGCCTGTTCTTCTTCAGGTCCGGTCACTTCGATTTCGATGTGACCCCCTTTAGCTGAATCCAGCATCAGCAGCGCAATCACGCTGTTGGCCTCAGCCTCCGTTCCAGCCTCGTTACGCAGCATCACCTCGGCGTTAAAGCTCTGCACCAGTTCGAACAACTTCATCGCCGGGCGGGCATGCATGCCCAGCTTGTTGGTGATCTCGACGGTCTGTTTTACGGTCATGTTTTGCGTTTTTCCAGCGTACGGTGGCGGGACTGCACGTTTTTACCGCGTGAGCGGAAATAGTCTGCCAGCTGTTCAGCAATGTAGACCGAGCGGTGTTTTCCCCCCGTACAGCCAATCGCCACGGTTAAATAGCTGCGGTTATTGGTTTCCAGCATCGGTAACCACTGCTCAAGATAACTGCGCGTCTGGTAGATAAAGTTGTGCACTTCGGTGTGGCGGTCAAGGAACGCCGCCACAGGCCTGTCGAGGCCGGTCATTGGGCGCAGTTTGGGATCCCAGTGCGGGTTTGGCAGGAAGCGCACATCAAACACATAATCTGCATCAATGGGGATGCCGTGTTTAAACCCGAAAGACTCAAAGACCATTGTCAGTTCACGCTCACGCTTGCCTAGCAGGCGTGTACGCAGCATTTCAGCCAGCTCATGCACCGACATTTCAGAGGTATCAACGATCAGATCGGCTCTGGATTTCAGGGGTTCCAGCAGATCGCTTTCTTCATCGATCGCGCTTTCCAGCGACAGATTTTTATTGGAAAGCGGATGCAAACGACGCGTGTCGCTATAGCGACGGATCAGCGTATTGCGATCGGCATCAAGGAACAATAATTGTGGTGAGAATGAATCAGGCAGATGACTCATCGCCTGTTCAAAAATTTCCGGGTTTTCCGGCATGTTACGCACGTCGATGCTAACAGCCGCAGAAATTTGTCGCTCTGCGAGCGTTTTGGCAAGATCGGGCAACAGCACCACGGGTAGGTTATCTACACAGTAGAATCCCATATCTTCCAGTGCCCGCAAGGCTACAGACTTCCCTGAACCAGAGCGGCCGCTGACAATCATCAGCACCATTTTATTACTCCCCCAACTTCTCTTGCTGTGGCGTCACAATCACCGCAGCCAGATTATTCATGTTCATTACCCTGTTCTGCTTCGGTAATGATCTGATAAAGCTCTTCATCGCTTTGTGCGCCACGTAAACGGCGGCAAATAGTTTTATCTGCCAGACGTTTCGCAACCAGAGACAAAGTGTGCAAATGCGTTTTGGTTTGATCTGCCGGAACAAGTAGCGCAAACATCAGATCTACCGGCTGATTATCAATAGCATCAAACGCGATCGGGGTTTCCAGTTTAATAAACACCCCGACGGCGCGGGTGGTATCTTCTTCCAGTTTTCCGTGAGGAATGGCGATACCGTTACCGATACCGGTACTTCCCATGCGTTCACGCGTCAGCACGGCTTCAAACACCAGCTGTGGCGGCAGGCCGAGTTGCTTTGCCGCCAGCTCACTGATGATTTCCAGCGCGCGTTTTTTACTCTGGCAATGTACGTTAGTGCGAGTACATTCCTTGTTCAGGACATGACTGAGTTGTAGAGCAGAATCGTTGTTCATCATAAGTTCACCTAAGCACCCTGTTATGCTAACGGCTCGTTACTTAGCGTAACGAGCCGCAAATGCTGAAACAGTTGCCCGGATTATCAGTGTTGTTTTAGTTTATCTTTATGTTTGGTTAACTGGCGCGCCAGTTTATCAATCAAACCATCAATTGCCGCATACATATCCTGGCCTTCTGCGCTGGCATGGATTTCACCACCGTTCACATGCAGCGTCGCGTCGGCAAGATGCGTGACTTTTTCCACTTTTAACACAATGTAGACCTGGTTAATTCTGTCGAAATAATGCTCCAGTTTGGCAAACTTGGTGCTCACAAAATCGCGCAGTGCGTCCGTGATTTCGACGTTTTGTCCGGTAATGTTAAGCTGCATAGCGTCTTCCTTATCGGTGAAGTCATACCAGCTGTTTACGCTGATTTGACGGTGGTATAGATAAAGACTCTCGGTACTTTGCAACGGTACGGCGTGCCACCATGATCCCCTGATCCGATAGCATAGTCGTTAACTTGCTATCGCTCAGCGGTTTCGCGGGGTTTTCCGCAGCAATTAATTTCTTCACCAGGGCCCGAATCGCCGTGGAGGAGGCTTCGCCGCCGCCTTCGGTGTTGACGTGGCTTGAGAAGAAATATTTCAATTCAAAAATGCCACGCGGACTGTGCAAATATTTTTGCGTGGTCACACGGGAAATGGTCGACTCATGCATTTCGACCACCTGGGCGATATCGGCAAGCACCATCGGTTTCATCTGCTCTGCGCCATGTTCAAAGAAGCCCTGCTGCTGCTCAACGATACAGCGGCTAACGCGCAGCAGCGTATCGTTACGGCTTTCAAGGCTTTTAATCAGCCACTTCGCTTCTTGCAGATTACTGCGAATAAATTGCGAGTCGCTGTCATTACGGGCATTGGTGCCCATTGCTGCGTACTGCTGATTGATTTTCAGCCGTGGCAGGCTGTCCGCATTCAGTTCTACCGTCCAGCGTCCCTGACTTTTTTTGACCAGAATATCGGGAATGACATATTCGGGTTCGCTGGTTTGAATCGATTGACCCGGCCGTGGGTCAAGAGACTGAATCAGGCACACCGCCTCTTTAAGCACTTCTTCTTTCAGACGCGTCACGCGCATCAGGCTGCGGAAATCATGATTGGCGAGCAGATCGAGATACTCGCTGACTATCAGACGTGCTTCATTGAGCCATGGCGTTTCACGGGCAAACTGTGACAGTTGGACCAGCAAACAATCACGCAGATCGCGCGCCGCAACGCCTACAGGATCAAAGCGCTGTACGCGTTTGAGTACCGCTTCCACTTCGTCGAGGGTGATTTCATCATCGCCCATGCTTTCCAGAATTTCTTCCAGCGAAACCGTGAGATAGCCCATCTCGTCAACGGCATCGACGATAGATGTCGCAATGGCGGTGTCGGTATCGGAAAACGGGGTGAGGTCGACCTGCCACATCAAATAATCCTGCAGTGACTGGGTGGTTTCTCCCTGATAAACCGGCAGCTCATCGTCAATATAATCGCTTCCGGTTCCGGATGGCGTACCGGCGGTGTAGATCTCATCCCAGCTGGTATCCAGCGGCAGCTCGTCAGGCATCTCTTTTTGTTCCAGAGCCTCACGAGTATCTAACGCTTCATCTTCACGAACTTCCTGAGTTTCGATTTCTTCATGCACATCGGTTTGCTCAAGCAGTGGGTTACTTTCCAGCGCCTGCTGAAGTTCTTGCTGCAGTTCTAACGTCGACAACTGCAGCAGACGAATCGCCTGCTGCAACTGAGGTGTCATAGCAAGTTGTTGGCTGAGCCGTAATTGCAAACCTTGCTTCATATTCAGAGCGACTTTCCTCAGGTATCTAACCCTGAATACAGTGAGACACCAGAGAATGGGGCGCTCAAATGATTCAGAGTATTAATCATTATGTTTCCTACCCTATCAGAGTCTGAACTCTTCGCCCAGATACACGCGCTTAACATGTTCGTCTTCCAGAATCTCCGCTGGCGTGCCGTGGGCGATTAAATGCCCCTGGCTTACGATGTAGGCGCGTTCACATACGGCCAACGTTTCGCGTACGTTGTGGTCCGTAATCAGCACCCCAAGCCCGCTGTCGCGCAGATGTTCGATAATTCGCTTGATGTCGATGACCGAAATGGGGTCAACGCCCGCAAAAGGTTCATCTAACAGAATAAATTTTGGGTTTGCCGCCAATGCGCGGGCAATTTCAACGCGGCGACGCTCGCCACCGGACAGCGACTGCCCGAGGTTGTTACGCAAATGCTCGATGTGAAACTCTTCCATCAGCTCGTTCGCGCGGTCTTCACGCTGCTCGGCGCTGAGATCGTCACGGATTTGCAGCACCGCCATCAGATTATCGAACACGCTTAAACGGCGGAAAATAGAGGCTTCTTGCGGCAAATAGCCGATACCACGGCGGGCACGAGCATGAAGCGGCAGCAGGCTGATGTCTTCATCATCGATAATGATGTTGCCGGCATCGCGCGGCACAATGCCGACCACCATATAAAAGGTGGTGGTTTTACCTGCGCCGTTAGGGCCAAGCAGACCCACAATTTCGCCTGATTTAACGGCCAGGCTGACGTCTTCAACCACGCGGCGGCCTTTATAGGCTTTGGCGAGGTTTTTTGCAATTAAAGTAGCCATAACGAATTAGTTACTCTTTTTCGGGGCTGCTGCAGGAGCCTGGCCGTCTTTTTTCTGCAATTGCGAAGGGACCAGAACGGTGGTGACACGCTTACCTTTTTCGCTAAAGGCCTGCATTTTCTGCTCTTTAACCAGGTAGGTAATTTTGTCGCCTTTGATATTGCTGTCAACCTGTTCCAGATAGGCGTTACCGGTCAGCACCACAAAATCATTTTGCAGCTCATAGTGCATGGTGGCGGAGCGGCCGCTCACGGGTTTTCCGCTATCCTGCATTTGATAGAAGGTGGCTGGATTGCCATAGCCATCAATCACTTCTTTGCCTTCCTCACCGCCAGGACGGGTGACGACCACTTTATCAGCATTGATTTTAATACTGCCTTGCGTCATCACCACATTACCCGTGAAGGTGACGATGTTGCCTTGCATATCCAGCGACTGTTGGTCAGATTCAATATGAATCGGCTGATCGGTATCCCCGGTCAGTGCCAATGCCGAAAAACTGGCGGCTAAAAGTGTACTGGTCAGTACGATATTACGGCTGAGTTTGTTTATTCTGGATTTCATAGGATGTTCTAACCTTTTCAATCAGCTCGGCATTTTTGCTGCGTAAGTTGCCACGCATTTTGAGGCCGGTGGAGTTAAAGCTGGTTCCATACAAGGTTACCTGGTCATCAGAGGCAACATCCTGAGTGACTAAATTAACCTGCGCATTGTCCGTGGTAATTTTACGTAACTGTGAATCTGGCGTGAGCGCTGTCAGCACCACATTGCCGTATAAATACAGCATCCGATCGTTAGTCAGTTTGGCGCGATCCGCCCGTAATGACCAGGTTGCCACTTTATTTTCGTCGTACTGTGTCATTACCGGGGTAGTGAACCACGAAACGGCGGTTTCAGAAAAATATTCCACATGGGCTGCGACCAGCCGATAATTTAACGCCCCTTCAGGACTGTAGGCGAGGGTGGTGGAATGTTCGCTTTTATAGGTGGGCTCGTTGCTGTTGACCGTTTGCGGCGCAACGGCGTCCTTATCGACCAGGTTTATGCCAATCAACACCAACGCCAGCAAGGAAAGCAGGATAATAACCCAACGTCTGGTCTTACTCATATAGATAGCCCTTTGGCCTCATCAAGCTTACCCTGTGCCAGTAACAGCAGATCGCAGACTTCACGTACTGCGCCACGCCCGCCCGCAATGCGCGTCACGTAGTCGGCACGAGGCGTCAGCAAAGGATGTGCGTCCGCTACCGCAACGCTTAAACCGACTTTAGCCATCACCGGCCAGTCGATTAAATCATCACCCACATAAGCCACTTGTTGCGCCGGGATCGCGAGCTTATCTAAAAGATCCTGAAAAGCCACAAGCTTATCGGACTGCCCCTGGTAGAGATGGCCGATCCCCAGGGTCTCACAGCGATCTTCGAGCAGTTTCGCCTTACGGCCGGTGATAATGGCCACTTCGATATCAGAGGTCAGCGCACAGCGAATACCGTAGCCGTCACGCACGTTGAATGCTTTCAGCTCTTCGCCGCTATTGCCCATGTAAATCAGGCCATCAGACAGCACGCCATCCACGTCTAAAATAAGCAGGCGTACGTTAGCGGCCCGCTCCATCACGTGCGTGCTTACCGGGCCATAACAGGTGGCAAGAGACGCTTCATGGTTACTCATTAAGGCTAATCCTTTGTTAAACCACGCCTGCGCGCAGCATGTCATGCATATGTACCACACCGAGCAGCTGGTCGCCATCGGCAACCAATACCGAGGTAATATGGCGCGACTGCATTAAATTCAGCGCATCTACCGCCAGCACTGTTGGGCGAACGCGAATGCCACCGGGAGTCATCACATCTGCAATATTGAGCGCGTGGAGGTCAACGCCCATATCAAACACCCGGCGTAAATCACCATCGGTGAAGATCCCTTCGATTTTCATCAGGGAGTCACAGATGACGGTCATGCCCATATTTTTGCGCGTTATTTCCAGCAGCGCATCGCGCAGCGAAGCCTCTTTGCTGACGTGCGGGATCTCGTCGCCGCTGTGCATAATATCGCTGACGCGTAATAACAGTTTACGTCCCAATGCACCGCCTGGGTGAGAAAGTGCGAAATCTTCTGCGGTAAAGCCGCGGGCTTTGAGCAGCGCGACGGCAAGCGCGTCGCCCATCACCAGCGTGGCGGTTGTGCTGGAGGTTGGGGCCAGACCCAGTGGGCAGGCTTCCTGCGGCACTTTGACACACAGGTGAATATCAGCGGCTTTGCCCATCGAACTTTCCGGACGGCTGGTGATGCAGATAAGCGCCACCTGTAAGCGTTTGAGTACCGGAATCAGCGCCAGAATTTCGTTGGACTCGCCCGAGTTAGAAATCGCGATAACAATATCCTGCGCGCTAACCATCCCGAGATCGCCATGGCTTGCTTCACCAGGGTGGACGAAAAAAGAAGGGGTACCGGTGCTGGCAAAGGTCGCCGCCATTTTTTTACCGATGTGGCCAGACTTGCCCATGCCCATGACCACCACTTTTCCCTGGCAATAGAACATTTTTTCACAGGCCAGCGAAAAGTCGGTATTGATATATTGTTCGAGCTGATCCAGGCCTTCACGTTCGATCTTCAGGACTTCTTTGCCTGCTTGCTGAAAGTCAAAACCCGGTTGTAATTCTATCTGTGACATAATTTCCGTTCCGCTTTACCCAACCACAGGCGATGCCGCAAACCACAGCATCACAATCCATACCAAGAAACTGCATGTTAACAGAGCCCCCGCCGTCTTGCCGATCGAGCGTGATTTACGCCAGCAAAGTACGGCAAAAATGGCGCTAAGTAGCAGCATGACCCAATAGTCCCGGGCATAGGCATCGGGGGCAATCTCACCCGGTGCTATTAGCGCAGGAATGCCCAGCACTAACACAATATTGAAGATATTCGAGCCGATGATATTGCCAATCGCAATATCATCTTCGCCTTTACGCGCCCCGGCGATGGTGGTTGCCAGCTCCGGCAGGCTTGTGCCGACCGATATAATCGTCAGGCCAATCACTAACTCGCTTACGCCGAAGTAATGGGCGGCAACGCTTGCGTTATCGATAACCATACGCGTGGCCATCGGCATAATGATTAAGGCCACGGCCAGCCATAAAAATGCCACGGGGCGACTGCCTTCACGGGGCAGCTCCGCCAGCTGTTCGCGGGTCAGGGCATCCGCTCCTTCATGTCCGGCAAGGCGCGCTATTTTAATGGTAAACAGCAGATATGCTACTGCGACAGCAATCAGTATCACCCCGTCAACGCGGCTGAGCTGGTTATCAAAAAGCAGCCACCCGATGATGCCGCTGACCACTAACATTAGGGGCAACTCGCGGCGTAGAATATCGGAATTCACGCTAAATGGATGCAAAAGTGCCGCTAAACCGAGAATCAGTAAGATATTGGTGATATTTGAACCCAGCGCCGTTCCCAGCGCTAAATTTAATTGCCCATGAAAAGCCGCAGAGCTTGCCACGATAAGTTCAGGCAATGAGGTACCGATACTGACCACGGTTAAACCGATAAGCAGCGGCGGAACCCCAAAGCTGCGGCAAAGTATGGAGGCGGCAAACACCAGACGATCGGCACTATAAACCACTAAAAGCAAACCGATGATTAACAGAGCTGTAGCTAACAGCATGCAAAATCCTTTATTCAGGTATAATCGCCCGTCTTGTGCTGGGAAAGTACCGGCAGAGCATACAGTTCTGTAGGCCATGGTATATGAATGCTTAATTCTGACTTTATGTGGCAGAAAAGTAAAACGAATGCCAGTTTTCGCTAATCGGGACTGAGAATAACCTGTAAAAATGTTGCACTGGAACGCTGTTTCCCTCCAGCGCTTCGTCCGTGAACTTGAGAAAAGGAAAGATGATGAGCCAGACGCAGACGAATCTGGTCGAAATTCGCGGTGTAAGTTTTACTCGCGGCAGTCGGCGCATCTTTGACAATATTTCCCTGAATGTGCCGCGTGGCAAAATTACCGCCATCATGGGGCCTTCAGGAATTGGTAAGACGACGCTGCTGCGGCTGATCGGTGGGCAAATTCAGCCTGACAGCGGTGAAATCCTGTTTGACGGTGAGAACGTACCGGCGATGTCGCGCTCGCGTTTATACCATGTTCGTAAACGTATGAGCATGCTGTTTCAATCCGGCGCGCTCTTTACTGACCTCAATGTGTTTGAAAATGTAGCCTACCCGCTGCGTGAGCATCGCCGCTTGCCGGAGGAGCTACTGCGCAGCACGGTGATGATGAAGCTTGAGGCGGTGGGATTACGCGGAGCCGCTAAACTGATGCCTAACGAACTCTCTGGCGGTATGGCGCGGCGGGCAGCCCTTGCGCGCGCCATTGCTCTCGAACCCGATCTGATTATGTTCGATGAGCCCTTCGTGGGGCAGGACCCGATTACGATGGGGGTTCTGGTGAAGTTAATTTCTGAATTAAACAGTGCGTTAGGCGTGACCTGTATTGTGGTGTCGCATGACGTGCCAGAAGTGCTGAGCATTGCCGATTACGCCTATATTGCGGCGGATCAGCACATCGTGGCTGAAGGAACGCCAACAGCATTGCGAGAAAATGGTGACCCGCGGGTTCGTCAGTTCCTTGACGGTATTGCCGATGGACCCGTACCGTTCCGCTATCCGGCAACGGATTATCGGAATGATTTATTATCAGAAACAGGGAGTTAAGCAACTCATGCTCTTTAATGCACTGGCATCGTTCGGGCGGCGGGGATTAAAAACCTGCGCGTCATTTGGCCGGGCCGGGATCATGCTTTTTAATGCGCTGGTGGGGAAACCTGAATTCCGCAAACATGCGCCGTTGCTGGTGCGCCAGCTGTATAACGTCGGCGTATTGTCGCTGCTGATTATCATCGTTTCCGGGCTGTTTATCGGCATGGTGCTTGGCCTGCAGGGTTACCTGGTGCTGACCACCTATAGTGCGGAATCAAGCCTCGGTATGCTGGTGGCCCTGTCGCTGCTGCGTGAGCTGGGCCCCGTTGTGGCCGCGCTATTGTTCGCCGGGCGCGCAGGTTCCGCTCTGACCGCAGAAATTGGCTTAATGAAGGCAACTGAACAGCTCTCCAGCATGGAGATGATGGCGGTTGATCCTTTACGCCGCGTTGTCTCTCCGCGCTTTTGGGCCGGCGTTATTTCATTGCCGCTGCTGACGCTTATCTTTGTAGCCGTCGGCGTCTGGGGAGGCGCACTGGTTGGCGTGAACTGGAAGGGTATTGATTCTGGCTTCTTCTGGTCTGCCATGCAGGATGCCGTCAACTGGCGTACCGATCTGATTTACTGTGTTATTAAGAGCGTGGTGTTTGCGATAACAGTAACCTGGATTGCGTTATTCAATGGCTACGACGCTATTCCTACCTCCGCCGGGATTAGCCGGGCAACAACACGTACCGTTGTGCACGCTTCGTTGGCTGTTTTAGGGCTGGATTTTGTGCTCACTGCACTGATGTTTGGGAATTAAGTTCATGCAAAGTAAGAAATTTGAAACCGGAGTTGGGGCATTTTTAATTATCGCGCTGGCCGCCATCGTCTTTTTGTGCCTGAAAGTGGCGAATGTCACTTCGCTGCGCAGTGAACCCACGTACCGCATCTACGCCACTTTTGATAACATCGGCAGCCTGAAAACGGGGTCGCCATTGCGTCTTGGCGGCGTGGTGATTGGCCGCGTTGACGACATTACTCTTGATCCAAAAACCTATTTGCCGCGCGTCACGCTCGATGTCGAAAAGCGTTATGACCATATCCCGGATACCAGCTCGCTGGCGATCCGTACCTCCGGTTTGCTGGGGGAGCAATATCTCGCGCTGAATCTCGGTTTTGATGACCCTGAGCTGGGGTCATCTATCCTTAAAGAGGGCGGCACCATTCAGGACACCAAATCAGCGCTGGTGCTCGAAGACCTGATCGGCCAGTTCCTGTATAAGAGCGGCAACGGTGATAATCAGAATTCAGGAGATGCCTCAGCGCAGGCTCCAGAGGATAATAGTGTTGCGCCACAGCCGGGCACCACACGCTAATCTACGAGGAAAAGTGTTATGTTTAAAAGACTTATCATGATTGCCATGCTGGTTATTGCCCCGCTGGCGAACGCTGCCGATCAAAGCAACCCTTACAGGTTAATGGGCGAAGCCGCACAAAAAACCTTTGATCGCCTGAAAAACGAGCAGCCTAAAATTCGCCAGAATCCAGACTACCTGCGCGACATCGTGGGCCAGGAGCTGCTGCCTTATGTCCAGGTGAAGTATGCCGGCGCGCTGGTTTTAGGCCGTTACTATAAAGATGCCACTCCAGCCCAGCGTGATGCCTACTTCAAAGCATTCGAAGCCTACCTGAAACAGGCGTATGGCCAGGCGCTGGCGATGTACCATGGGCAATCTTACCAAATTGCGCCTGAGCAGCCGCTGGGCGATGCCACCATTATTGCGATCCGCGTGACCATCGTTGACCCAAATGGCCGCCCGCCTGTGCGCCTTGATTTCCAGTGGCGTAAGAATAGCCAGACCGGCAACTGGCAGGCGTACGACATGATTGCCGAAGGCGTCAGCATGATCACCACCAAGCAAAATGAGTGGAGCGACATCCTGCGCACCAAAGGCATTGATGGTCTGACGGCGCAGCTGCAATCAATCTCTAAATTGCCAATTACGCTGGAAAATAAAAAGTAATGGCTGACGAGCTTAACTGGCAGCGTGAAGCGGTAACTCTGCACCTGACGGGAGAGTTGGACAGCGACACCGTGGGGCCGCTATGGCAGCAGCGCGAACAAATTATGGCGGGTACTAAGGTGCTTAACCTCTCTGGCCTGACGCGCGTGGATACATCGGGCCTGGCTTTGTTGATCCATCTTGTGGCGTTTGCCAGGCGTCAAAATGTTGAGATACAACTCCAGGGCGCCAGCGAGAACTTACAGACGCTGACTAAACTTTATAACCTGCCAGAAGAGATCCTTCCTGCCTTTGCAGGCTAGTGTTTTCATAGCGTTACTATCATTGCCCCCGATCTAATGGGATCGGGGGCTTTTTGCTTATTTAAGCCTGCGCCACTTTCCTCTAAGATGTGTGGCTTATTTCCTTAACCGACGAATTATATCCCATGGAAAATCATGAAATTCAGACGGTGCTGATGAACGCACTGCCCCTCCAGGAAGTCCACGTCTCAGGCGATGGCAGCCATTTTCAGGTGATAGCGGTGGGTGAGTTATTCGCCGAGTTAAGTCGCGTGAAGAAGCAACAAACGGTGTATGCGCCATTGATGGATCTGATTGCTGATAACCGCATTCATGCGGTTTCCATCAAGACCTACACGCCGCAAGAGTGGGATCGCGATCGTAAACTTAATGGTCTTTGAGCAATTCGCCGCATGCGGGTTGTAACGATTAGAATTTAATAGAGAGCAGTTGCAATGGATAAATTTCGAGTTCAGGGGCCAACCCGACTGAGTGGTGAAGTGACGATCTCCGGGGCGAAGAATGCCGCGCTGCCGATCCTCTTCGCCGCCCTGCTGGCCGAAGAGCCAGTTGAGATTCAAAACGTTCCCAAACTGAAAGATATTGATACCACCATGAAGCTGTTAAGCCAGCTGGGTACCAAAGTTGAACGTAATGGTTCGGTGTGGATTGACGCCAGCGAGGTGAATATTTTCTGTGCCCCGTACGATCTGGTGAAAACCATGCGCGCTTCTATCTGGGCGCTGGGACCGCTGGTGGCGCGTTTTGGCCAGGGGCAGGTTTCTTTGCCTGGCGGTTGCGCCATCGGCGCACGCCCGGTGGATCTGCACATTACGGGCCTTGAGCAACTGGGCGCTGAAATCAAACTGGAAGAAGGCTACGTGAAAGCTTCTGTTCAGGGGCGTCTGAAAGGCGCGCATATCGTGATGGATAAAGTGAGTGTAGGCGCCACCGTAACTATCATGAGTGCTGCAACGCTTGCCGAAGGCACCACCATCATCGAAAACGCCGCCCGCGAGCCGGAGATTGTGGATACCGCGAACTTCCTCAATACTCTGGGTGCGAAAATCACCGGCGCAGGTACTGACCGCATTACTATCCAGGGGGTTGAACGCCTCGGTGGAGGAGTTTATCGCGTCGTGCCTGACCGTATTGAAACCGGGACTTTCCTGGTGGCTGCGGCCATTTCTGGTGGCAAAATTGTTTGCCGTAATGCGCAACCAGACACCCTTGATGCGGTGCTGGCGAAGCTGCGCGAAGCCGGTGCAGATATTGAAGTTGGTGCCGACTGGGTTAGCCTGGATATGCACGGTAAGCGTCCGAAAGGCGTGACAATCCGTACTGCGCCACACCCCGGTTTCCCAACCGATATGCAGGCTCAGTTCACCCTGCTGAACCTGGTTGCGGAAGGCACCGGTGTTATCACCGAAACCATTTTTGAAAATCGCTTCATGCACGTTCCGGAACTTATCCGTATGGGCGCGCATGCAGAGATTGAAAGTAATACCGTTATTTGCCACGGCGTGGAAAAACTGTCTGGTGCGCAAGTGATGGCGACCGATCTGCGCGCTTCTGCAAGCCTGGTGCTGGCGGGCTGTATTGCCGAAGGGACTACCGTTGTTGACCGTATTTACCATATCGATCGCGGCTACGAGCGTATTGAAGATAAACTTCAGGCGCTGGGTGCGCAGATTGAACGTGTAAAAGGTAGCGGTAATAGCGGCGAGTAACGCGGGTTGTCTTTCAGCAAGAAATGAAAAACCGGGCAAGCCCGGTTGAGGTTGCTGACAAAGAAGGAAAAAACGTGGTTTTTCCTTCTTTG
>NZ_RPOH01000101.1 GCF_003818135.1 Buttiauxella warmboldiae
ACGGGTCGCGAACGACCCCGAATGTTGGGTGAAAAACGGTGTTTACCGCTCGCGGCGATTGACTGGCCGGGCGCCGGGGTTGTCATGGGGCTGGCGTGAGCCCCATGACACGTTCACCATATACAGAAGCCACAGAGATAATCATGCGTTCGGGTGAACGGAAACTCAGGGAAGCTTGCATAACACACCGTAACAGATTGCCAGAGTGAATTATGTAGAAGAAATAGCCTGTATCCGGGTAAAACTTCCACCGTTATAGACAATGGCCTGCCATTTTTCTGATAAACGGCAGAACTTTAGCTAAAAAGTTAGTGAACTGCGCGCCCACGCAGGCGATTGATACCATTAACGCCTGCCAGCACGATGGCCCCGATGATAAAGCCGATAACCAGATTAGCCACGGTGGGTCCGAGCAGATGAATGACCCCGCCCAGCTGCTGCGTCCAGCTTTCAATAGCATGATGAAGGACCGGAATACCGTGCACCAGAATACCGCCGCCGACCAGGAACATCGCCAGGGTGCCCACAACCGATAAGAATTTCATCAGCCACGGAGCCAGCACCAGCAGCCCTTTACCGATACCGCGCGCGATAACCGAGGTTTTCTCCACCAGCCAGAAACCGAGGTCGTCAAGCTTAACGATTATTCCCACCAGACCATACACGCCAATCGTGACGACGATAGCGATCCCGGACAGCACCAGCACCTGATTGAGCAACGGTGCGTCGGCGACAATCCCTAAGGTAATCGCCACGATTTCCGCCGAAAGAATAAAATCGGTGCGAATGGCCCCTTTTACCTTATCTTTTTCATAAATCAGCGGGTCCTGGGCGGCTATTTCATCCAGCCGCTGCTGGCGCTCTTCCGGCGTTTCTTTGTGCTTGCGGGCATGGAGCGTATGTACCACTTTTTCCACGCCTTCGTAACAGAGAAAAGCGCCGCCAATCATCAATAAAGGCGTGATAGCCCAGGGAGCGAAGGCGCTGATAATCAGGGCCAGAGGCACGAGGATCACTTTATTAATCGCCGAACCCTTCGCTACCTGCCACACCACCGGCAATTCACGATTTGCCCGCACGCCGGAAACCTGCTGCGCGTTAAGTGATAAATCATCTCCCAATACCCCGGCGGTTTTCTTCGCCGCCAGTTTTCCCATCATTGAGATATCGTCCAGCAGGGTGGCGATATCATCGAGCAGTGTTAATAAGCTACTTCCGGCCAAAATAGTCTTCCTTTTTTATGTATTTGCTTAACAGTATGGAACAAAAAGCAGCGGGCGAAAATCAAACTCATCTCAGAGCGATGACAAACCCGATGTTTTCCAGCAAACAACACTGGCCCCTCAATAAAAAAGCAGGCAAACCGCGTTTTTTCCATACCGCTCAGCCATCTCATATGTCAATAAAAATTAACATTTATTGTGAAAGTAAAAAACTCGCCACCAAGATAGTTATGACGTTAACTATTAGCATTGTTGCTATTGATGTCGTGAGGAAAAATGCGCGTTCGTTCGGGTCAGTTACTGCCGTTGCTGGCAGCGCTATTTGCGTTATATATCATCTGGGGCTCCACCTATTTTGCTATCGCCATCGGCGTGAAAAGCTGGCCGCCGTTTATGATGGCAGGCGTACGCTTTATGATTGCCGGCGTATTGTTAATTAGCGTGCTGCTGCTGCGCGGCCATAAGCTACCCGCCATGCGCCCGCTGCTTAATGCAGCGTTAATTGGCGTGTTATTACTGGCGGTGGGCAACGGTTTTGTAACCGTTGCAGAACATCAGCATGTCCCATCAGGCATTGCGGCGGTCATGGTCGCCACCGTTCCGCTCTTTACCCTGTGCTTTAGCCGCCTGTTCGGCATTCAGACTCGCAAGCTGGAATGGCTCGGTATCGCCATTGGCCTGGCGGGCATCGTATTGCTTAATAGCGGCGGTAACCTGAGCGGCAATCCGTGGGGGGCGTTACTCATTCTGATTGGGTCGATGAGCTGGGCGTTTGGCTCGGTCTACGGGTCGCGTATTGAATTACCTGCTGGCTTGATGGCCGGTGCGGTGGAAATGCTGGCGGCAGGTATTGTTTTGCTGGCGGCATCCGCTATAGCGGGCGAACGCCTGACGGCGATGCCGACGCCGGCCGGCTTTATGGCGGTGGCTTATCTCTCCTTATTTGGGTCGATTATCGCCATCAGTGCCTATATGTACCTGATTCGTAATGTCGCTCCTGCATTAGCCACCAGCTATGCCTACGTTAACCCGGTGGTGGCCGTGCTGTTGGGGACGGGTTTTGCCGGGGAGAATCTGTCGCCGGTAGAATGGCTGGCGCTGGGGGTGATTATCTTCGCGGTGGTGCTGGTCACTCTGGGGAAATACCTGCTGCCCCCAAAGCCGGTGGTGACGGCGTGTGAGACTGAGAAGTAATCAGCTCCCGGGTGGTATCTGCCACCCGCTTTCACTGATGCTGTGAATCCCCAGCGTATCGATTTGCGCATACTGCCCGCCGCTACAAATCCACTCTTCAAGCCGTTCCGTTAGCGCACGATCGCTCAGCTTTTCACGCCCGCGTAATGCACACTCCCAGACTAAAAGCACCCGCCAGCCTTCGCTCAGCAAACGCTGGATATCTCGCCTGTCGCGTTGTACATTGCGGCCGATCTTCTCCAGCCAGAATTCCGTACGCGTTGCCGGCACTTTGAATAAATAACAGTGGTGGTGGTGCCAGAAACAGCCGTGAGCGAAGATAACGCAACGCTGCTCGTCAATCACAAAATCCGGACGCCCGGCAAGCGCCGCATCCTGCGTGCGGAAGGCAAATCCGCATTCGCTTAATAGCCCGGCCAACCGTTTTTCAATGGCCGTATCGCGTGTCGTGATGGCTCGCATATTTTTACTGCGAACCGCCTTACTATGCACATCCGCCATCTGTAGCCCTTTTATGCGTTATCAGAATCTTCATCTTAATATTAGCAACAGGCCGATAACAAATTTCATTAAAACAGAATAATAGCTATCTGGTGCACGTCAGCTATTTTATTACTGAAATGATATTCGCCATGATAAAAGAATGCCGCCAGATTTGATTGTGTCTATTTTTGGACATCACTCAATTAAAAATAGCGGCCTAACACCCTGTATCAACTAAAAATCCACCATATTTTGTATATTATTTGTTCGTTTTCACTGTGTTTTTCAACTTTGCTCTGCCGAATTAACATGGCACTCTATATTCAGCATCCCTGATGATGAAACAAATCAGGCTTGATTGTTAACAGCGGTGCATTATTTTGTTGGCATGTGACAGCGCTGCATTTCATAAATATTTTTATTAACTTTATTAATGCCCGGACCGGGCTTGTTTAAGACAATAACATGAAGCTATACAAAGCATTATTTATCCCGGCATTACTGTTGAGTGGCATATTCAACAGTAATGCCGGAGCAGCAGACACTAATCTCGCCCGGCAGTATATTACCCACTGGAACGCCGTTATGAATGGGGAAATGGCCCCCATTTTACGCGCTACCACGCTGAATGCTGATATTGTGAAGCGCTGTAAGACGGTGGCGGCAAAACGGTTCCGCAGCGCGATGGTCAGCGAGTGGCAACATAAAACCGGCAGTAAAATGACCGAAAACGCTTTTTTATCTGAAGATCTGCAGCAATTCGACCGCCTGGCAGCCATCTCCTGCCTTGACGGCGCTGAATATGAACAGACCGGCAGCGGTGACCTTTTAATTAAGGCCCTGAGCGCGCAATGGCAGGAAATAGCAGTTAAAGAGGCTAATGACGCTTACGAACAAACAAAAATCATGCAATTCCAGACGGGTATTCTGACCGCCAGATATGGTATCAGCATCGAGAAAAATCGACTCCATAACGTCAATTAATCATCGGTGATTGAGAAATAGCGGGTAGCATAAGCTTTATACTACTCCTGCCATATCACTTATTATCGCGGCGCTTTTTAACGGCCTGCTTAATTGTACTCTCCAGTAATTTAGCAACTGCCGCAAACGCGGGCACCACCACCGAATTACCAAACTGCCGGTATGCCTGAGTATCGGATACCGGGATGCGGAATTGATTTCCCTGCACCGCTTCAAATCCCATTAAGCGGGCGCATTCACGCGGAGTTAAACGGCGTGGTCGACGTAACTGGTTATCCGCATTATCAAAATCCGCTTCCCCCAGCGCTTTATCCCAGCCTCTGTCGATAAGAATTTCAGCACCGTCCTTGTAATACCTTGCAGATAACGTGCGTGCGACGCTCGCCGGATTTTGTGGGTCAACAAGACCGTAACCAAAACCATTCCCTTTGGCCTGATGCTTTTTGGCGTAATTGTAGAGGTACTTCCACAGCGTCGGCGTCAGGATATATTTGCTCTCCACCGCAGGCTCCAGTAACTCGCCAAAAGTGGGGCGGCGTGAGGGATAAAGGCTATTAAGCTTACCGAGCGTAAAATCCTTATGCAGATTGAGATCGCGACGGAAACCCACCAGCACAATGCGCTCGCGGTGCTGCGGCAGGAAGTTTTTCCCGTCGATGATTTTAGGGTCCCCGGCCCCCATGATTGCCGCATCCGCCACTTCATAATCCAGGCTATCCAGCGTTTCCATAATGATGCGGAAGGTGTTGCCCTTATCATGGCTTTTCAGGTTCTTAACGTTTTCCAGCACAAAGATAGCCGGACGTTTCGCAGCAATAATACGCGCGACATCGAAGAACAGCGTGCCCTGGGTTTCACAGGCAAAACCGTGCGCACGCCCCAAAGCATTTTTCTTCGACACCCCGGCCAGAGAAAACGGCTGGCAGGGGAAACCCGCCAGTAAAACATCGTGGTCCGGCATGGTGGCCTGAATATGTGCCGTGGCCTGTTCATCGCTCACATCGGCACGATGGCTCAAAGTAACGTCGCGAATGTCCTGATTGAACTGATGATTTTCCGGACAACAATACCAGTTGGCTTTATAGGTGCGCACCGCGTGCTTGTTCCATTCGCTGGTAAACACGCACTGCCCGCCAATCGCCTCAAAACCGCTACGAATACCGCCAATACCGGCAAACAGATCGACAAACTTAAAAACATATTTCCCGTGATGGCGCGGCTGCGGCGGCAGCATATTATGCAGCATTTCGCATTCCGCGGGCGTCAGGGTACGCGGTGATGATTTGCGGTTATACCAGCGATTGAGCGATTCACGCGTCCAGTCCCCGCTCACCTGGCGTAAATGGTGCGCCACGGTTTTCTGGTCATAGATTTCCAGAATATGGCTCATTAACGCGTAGTCTGCTTCCAGTTGCTGCTGTTGCTGGCGAAGAGATTGCTGTGAGAGTTGTTCGGCAATGGCGTCGAAGTCGTTCATTATGAACCAGGATTGGGAAACAAGAGTGCCACTCTATCACTGATTTGACCCAGAGAGAATCAGCACGGCCCGCAGCGGCGACGGGCCACTGTATCAGTTCAGAAACAAGGTTTGGACGTTGAGAATTGTTGCACTACTTCCTGTTCGATTCCGCAATAGTCGCCTTTCAGCTCAGCGCACAGTTTAGCCATATAGCTGACTAAAAAATCGGCATTGTGCCGGGCCAACACACGCCCCGCTTCGGTTTGCATCGTCTCTGGCAGTTTGAGTAACTTTTTCTGGAAGTGATCGAGAGCATAGGTGGAGTCATCCAGCTCACGGTTGTGGGCCAGCGGATCTTCACTATCAAACAGAGGCCGCCCCAGCACGCCGGAAATATAGAAAACCCTTGCCAGACCAATCGCACCTAGCGACTCGAGACGATCGGCGTCCTGAACAATTTTCGCTTCCGGCGTCTGTGGAGCAATCCCGGCGCTGAAGCTATGCGCCCGCACCGCGTGAGCGACGGCGTCATAGAGCGGGGGCGGAAAATCAGGAAAATGGGCATCAAGAATGCGTAACGTCTGCCGGGCTGCCTGCGTAGAAGCAAGATGACGCTGCGGATGGTTCTTCGGCAAATTGACGATATCGTGGAAATAACACGCGGTGAGCACGACCAGACGGTCGGCCTCGGTAGTTTCCATAATCTGCTGCGAGGTCTGCCACACGCGCCGAAAATGCGCCACGTCGTGGGCTTTATCATCCTGCACCCAGTGATGCTGTAAATACTCTTCAAACCGCGCTTGCCAGCGGGCTATCGGCATACGGACTCCTGACTGCGTAGCGGGACTCGGTACTTAATATCAGTACATGAGAATAAAATTAGCAAGCAAAGCGCAGATAAGCGCCCGGACTGAGGACAAACCTCATGTGTGTCGCTAAAAAAACAAGGAAAATCAATT
>NZ_RPOH01000102.1 GCF_003818135.1 Buttiauxella warmboldiae
ATATGTGACTAAGAGACAGCCTCTCAGGAGAGGGGGCTTTAGTTTTCCCCTTATCCCCCATGCCAATTTATCCTTCTCCCTCAGGGAGAAGGCTGGGATGAGGGGGTTTTACAGCCCTAAAATTTCTTTCACAAACGGGATGGTCAGCTTGCGTTGCGCGGTGATAGAGGCGAGATCGAGCTGATCGAGCGTCATAAACAAAGTGCGCATTTCACGATCCAGCCGTTTTAGCAGGAAGCGGCCCACATCCTCTGGCAATTCGAAACCACGCAGCCGTGAACGCAGCTGCAAAGCCTGAAGTTTGTCGTCGTCTGACAGCGGCTGCAGCTTATAGATTTGCCCCCAATCCAGGCGCGATGCCAGGTCTGGAAGTTGCAGATTAAGCTGGCGCGGAGGGCGGTCGCCGGTAATCAACAGGCGGGTTTTACCGGATTCCAGAATGCGGTTATAGAGATTAAAAATCGCCATTTCCCACAGCTCATCGCCCGCAACACACTCAATATTATCGATGCACACCAATGAAAGCTGTTCCATGCCGTCGAGCACTTCCGGGACAAACCAGGTGCGTTTATCAAGCGGCACATAGCCGACGGCTTCGCCACGCTGCGACAGTTCCGCACAGGCGGCGTGCAGCAAATGGCTGCGCCCTCCTCCTTCCCGCGACCAGAAATAGATATAGCCGCTGTGATCCTGACGGAGCACGGCCTGCAGGGCTGCAAGTAAAGAAGGATTATCACCCGGCCAGAAACTCGCAAAAGTTTCATCATCCGGTAAATAGAGTGGCAGTGAGAGCTGTGCCGGCGTATTCAGAATTACCTCAACCATAACAGGCAGAAAAACGCAGAGAGTCTAACACAGAATTGACGATCGGGAGAACCGGGCGAGCACGTCGCCCGGCTAATAGCAAGACTAGGGTTTTACGTCGCTTTCTTCCGCATCCAGCACCACTTCTTCCGGGCGCAGCACGCTGATAAGTTTGAAGATCAGGCTCAGGCCTACGCCCACGATCGTCGCCAGCGCCATCCCTTTGAGTTCAGCGGCGCCAATGTGCACTTTCGCGCCGCTCACGCCGATAATCAGGATAACTGAGGTGAGGATCAGGTTTTGCGTTTTGTTGTAATCGACTTTTGATTCGATCAGCACGCGAATACCAGAGGCGCCAATTACGCCGTACAGCAGCAGGGAAACCCCGCCGATAACCGGAACCGGGATGATCTGGATCGCCGCCGCCAGTTTGCCCACACAGGAAAGCAGAATCGCCAGAATCGCCGCCCCGCCAATCACCCAGGTGGAGTACACGCGGGTAATCGCCATTACGCCGATATTCTCGCCGTAAGTGGTGTTCGGCGTCGAGCCAAAGAAGCCGGAGAAAATAGTCGACACGCCGTTAGCGAACATTGAACGATGCAGGCCCGGGTCGCGAATCAAATCTTTCTTCACGATGTTGGCGGTCACCACCAGGTGACCCACGTGCTCGGCAATCACCACCAGCGCCGCAGGCAAAATAGTGAGCATGGCAAACCATTCAAAACGCGGCGTATAGAAGGTTGGCAGCGCGAACCAGTGAGCTTCAATAATTGGCGTGACGTCGACCACTCCCATGGCAAACGAGAGCGCATAGCCCGCCAGCACGCCGATAAGAATCGGGATAATCGCCAGGAAGCCGCGGAACAGAACGGAACCAAAGATGGTCACCGCAAGCGTAGCCAGAGAAATGATGATGGTGGTTGAATCTGGTGAGGTGCCATCCGCAGGCAGCAACCCCGCCATATTCGCCGCAACGCCCGCCAGCTCAAGGCCGATAACCGCCACTATTGCCCCCATCGCCGCGGGTGGGAACATCACATCCAGCCAGCCGGTACCGGCTTTTTTAACAATCAGCGCCACGATACAGAACAACACGCCGCACAGGATAAAACCGCCGAGCGCCACTTCGTAACCCAGCGGCAAAAGCAGCAGCACCGGTGAAATAAACGCAAAGCTTGAACCGAGGTAGGCCGGAATTTTACCTTTACAGATAAACAGATACAGCAGCGTCCCAATCCCGTTAAATAGCAGCACCGTCGCCGGATTAATATGGAACAGAATGGGCACCAGAACGGTGGCACCAAACATGGCAAACAGGTGCTGCAAGCTTAACGGTATCGTTTGCAGCAGGGGTGGACGTTCACTTACCCCGATGGCGCGGCGTGTCATGATGTTTTCCTCAGAATATTGTTTTCAGAAATAACGGTTCAAACGAACCAAAAAAAAGCCGACTTTCGCAGCCGGCTCATTTTTTATTTAGTACCAAATATCTTATCGCCGGCATCGCCGAGGCCCGGAATAATATATCCGTGCTCATTGAGCCCCTGATCGATAGAAGCGGTAAACAGCTCTACGTCCGGGTGCGCCTTTTCAAGTGCCGCGATACCTTCAGGCGCCGCGACCAGAACCAGGACTTTAATACTGGTGCAGCCAGCATTTTTCAGCAGATCGATAGTGGCGATCATAGAACCGCCGGTTGCCAGCATCGGGTCAACCACCAGCGCCATACGCTCTTCAATGTTAGAAACCAGCTTCTGGAAATAAGGGACGGGTTCGAGGGTCTCTTCATTACGGTAGATCCCGACCACGCTGATACGTGCGCTCGGCACGTTTTCCAGCACCCCTTCCATCATGCCCAGACCGGCACGCAGAATCGGCACCACGGTAATCTTTTTACCTTTGATCTGATCGACTTCTACCGGGCCGTTCCAGCCTTCGATAGTCACTTTTTCAGTTTCCAGATCCGCCGTGGCTTCGTAAGTCAGCAAGCTGCCAACTTCTGAGGCGAGTTCACGAAAGCGTTTGGTGCTAATGTCGTTCTCACGCATCAGGCCCAGCTTGTGTTTGACGAGTGGGTGTTTGACTTCCACGATCTTCATACTCTTTCTCCCCGAGATAGTTGGCCACCACAAAAAAAATCGCCGGATTATACCGCTTTTTCACCACGCCGCCACAGGTATTGGGGTTGATCGAGATCAACCGGACTCGAATGAGTATATATCAACAATAATGCCATCCCGCTGAATAAGAGGCTCGCAAACGTTTGCTTGCACTGTTAGAATTGCGGCGTTTTTTATTACTAACCCATACATGGGGACTTAGCAGTGACCGACAAAACCTCTCTTAGCTATAAAGATGCCGGCGTTGATATTGATGCTGGCAACGCTCTGGTCGATAAAATCAAAGGTGTAGTGAAAAAGACTCGCCGCCCGGAAGTGATGGGTGGGCTGGGTGGTTTCGGTGCGCTGTGCGCGCTGCCTCAGAAGTATCGTGAGCCGGTGCTGGTTTCGGGTACCGACGGCGTGGGGACCAAGCTGCGCCTGGCGATGGATCTGAAGCGCCATGACACCATTGGTATCGACCTGGTGGCGATGTGCGTCAACGATCTGGTCGTTCAGGGTGCTGAGCCGCTGTTTTTCCTTGATTATTATGCAACCGGCAAACTTGAAGTCGACACCGCTGCCAGCGTGATCTCCGGCATTGCTGAAGGTTGCCTGCAGTCCGGTTGTGCGCTAGTCGGCGGCGAAACCGCTGAAATGCCTGGCATGTACCACGGCGAAGATTACGACGTGGCGGGCTTCTGTGTGGGCGTGGTTGAAAAATCTGAAATCATCGACGGTTCCAAAGTGACCGACGGCGATGTGCTGATTGCCCTGGCCTCAAGTGGCCCGCATTCCAACGGTTATTCTCTGGTGCGTAAAGTGCTGGAAGTCAGCAGCACCGACCCGCTGACCACCGAACTGGAAGGCAAGCCGCTGGCCGACCATCTGCTGGAACCGACGCGCATCTATGTGAAACCGATCCTCGAATTGATTGAGCAGGTTGACGTTCACGCCATCGCTCACCTGACCGGTGGCGGCTTCTGGGAAAACATCCCGCGCGTGCTGCCGGACAACACGCAGGCGGTGATTACCGAGTCTTCCTGGCAATGGCCTGCGGTATTCAACTGGCTGCAACAAGCCGGGAATATCAGCCGTCACGAGATGTACCGCACCTTTAACTGCGGCGTCGGCATGCTGATTGCTCTGCCTGCGACCGAAGCTGAGAAAGCGCTGGCATTCCTGAAGGCAAAAGGTGAAAACGCCTGGAAAATCGGTAGTATTAAAGCTTCTGATTCCTCCGAGCGTGTGGTTATTGAGTGATGAAACGTATTGTGGTGTTAATCTCCGGCAACGGAAGCAATCTTCAGGCCATGATTGACGCCTGTAAGCTTAAAAAGATTAATGGCACTATCGCGGCGGTATTTAGCAATAAAACCGAAGCCTTCGGTCTGGAACGCGCGCGTGAGGCAGAAATTCCTGCTCACGCGTTAACCGCCAGCCAGTTTGCCGATCGGGCAGCATTCGATCGTGAGCTGATGCTTGAGATTGACGCTTATGCGCCGGATCTGGTTGTGCTGGCAGGCTACATGCGTATTCTCAGCCCGGAATTTGTTGGCCACTACGCTGGCCGCCTGATCAATATCCATCCTTCTCTGCTGCCTAAATATCCGGGCCTGAAAACTCATCAGCAGGCGTTAGAAAACGGCGATGAGGTACACGGTACCTCAGTGCATTTTGTTACCGACGAGCTCGATGGCGGCCCGGTGATCCTCCAGGCCAAAGTTCCGGTATTTGCAGGTGATGACGAATCAGAGATCGCCGCCCGCGTGCAGAATCAGGAACACGCTATTTATCCGCTAGTCGTCTCCTGGTTTGTCGAAGGAAGACTGGAAATGCGTGACAATAGCGCCTGGCTGGATGGCAATAAGCTGCCCGCCCAGGGTTATGCCGCAGACGAATAAAACTAAGGGGTGAAAGCCCCTTCAGACTGATGATAAACCCCATGTGTTTCGCAAAACGCACAGAGACCATCAATAAAAA
>NZ_RPOH01000103.1 GCF_003818135.1 Buttiauxella warmboldiae
ATGTTGTCACCAGGCATGACCATCTCAACGCCTTCTGGCAGTTCGATGGTGCCAGTCACGTCAGTTGTACGGAAGTAGAACTGTGGACGGTAGCCTTTGAAGAACGGAGTATGACGGCCGCCTTCATCTTTGGACAGGATATAAACTTCTGATTCGAACTGAGTGTGCGGCTTGATAGAGCCTGGCTTAGCCAGAACCTGACCACGTTCGATATCTTCACGTTTAATACCACGCAGCAGAACACCAACGTTCTCACCAGCACGGCCTTCGTCCAGCAGTTTGCGGAACATTTCAACGCCGGTACAGGTAGATTTCACGGTATCTTTGATACCAACGATTTCTACTTCTTCACCCACTTTAACGATACCACGCTCTACACGACCGGTAACAACAGTACCACGGCCGGAGATGGAGAAGACGTCTTCAATTGGCAGCAGGAATGGCTTGTCGATAGCACGCTCTGGTTCTGGGATGTAGTTATCCAGATGACCAGCCAGCTCGATGATTTTAGCTTCCCACTCTGCTTCGCCTTCCAGCGCTTTCAGAGCTGAACCACGAACCACCGGAATGTCGTCGCCCGGGAAATCATAAGCAGACAGAAGTTCACGAACTTCCATTTCTACCAGTTCCAGCAGCTCTTCGTCATCAACCATGTCACATTTGTTCATGAACACGATCATGAATGGAACGCCAACCTGGCGACCCAGCAGGATGTGCTCACGGGTCTGTGGCATTGGGCCATCAGTCGCAGCAACAACCAGGATAGCGCCGTCCATCTGAGCAGCACCGGTGATCATGTTTTTAACGTAGTCGGCGTGCCCTGGGCAGTCAACGTGCGCGTAGTGACGAGTCGGGGTGTCATATTCAACGTGGGAAGTGTTGATGGTGATACCACGAGCTTTTTCTTCTGGTGCGTTATCGATCTGGTCGAATGCGCGTGCAGAACCGCCGTAGGTTTTAGCCAGAACGGTAGTGATTGCTGCAGTCAGAGTGGTTTTACCATGGTCAACGTGGCCGATAGTACCGACGTTGACGTGCGGTTTTGTACGTTCAAATTTTTCTTTAGACA
>NZ_RPOH01000104.1 GCF_003818135.1 Buttiauxella warmboldiae
AATTGATTTTCCTTGTTTTTTATTGATGGTCGCTGTTCTTTTTTGCGAAAGTCATGGGGTTTGTCATCAGTCTGTTATACGACGAGTTTTGCCACCGCTGCGCGTGCGCCGAGGGCAGATAATTCATGCCATGCGCAGGTTATTTGCGCCACAAACTCCTCGTTCGCGGGTAAATCGCTGCCAAAGATTTCATGCAGGCTTAACAGCGCAGGGACGCGTTGGTCAGGACTGCTTGATTCAACCAGCGTTTTGATTTTTGCCGCCAGCGGATCGCGAATATCAATCTCGTGACCTGCGTCGTCAGCGCCGCTGACATAGCGCATCCATCCGGCAATGCCGAGCGCCAGACACGGCCATTCATCACCCTGCTGCAAATGCCAGCGCACGCTTTCTAACATACGTTGCGGTAATTTCTGGCTGCCGTCCATGGCGATTTGCCAGGTGCGGTGTTTCAGCGCCGGGTTATCAAAACGCTCCAGCAAGCTATGAGCATAGTGCTGCAGGTTAACGCCGGTGACGCGCAGCGTTGGCGCTTGCTCCTGCATCATTAAACGGTGCGCGGCCTGGCGGAAATTCTCATCGGCCATGCAGTCATTCACATGCTGGTAGCCCGCAAGATAGCCAAGATAGGCAAGGAACGAGTGGCTGCCGTTGAGCATACGCAGCTTCATTTGTTCCCACGGCATCACATCGTTGACCATTTCGACGCCCACCTCTTCCCACGCCGGGCGGCCCGCCACAAAATTATCTTCAATCACCCACTGGATAAACGGCTCGCCAGAAATTGCGCACGGATCTTCAACGCCCAGCACGTCAGTAATTTCTTGTAGTGACTCAGGCGTTGCCGCGGGGACGATCCTATCCACCATGGTGCTCGGGAAGGTGACGCAATCGCGGATCCAGTCGGCTAACTCCTCGCTGCGCGTTTCCGCCATGCCCACCACTGCGTTACGCACCACATGGCCGTTATCGGGAATGTTGTCGCAGGACAGTACGGTAAAAGGACGCAGGCCGCGTTCGCGGCGGCGGTTCAGCGCTTCTACCAGAATACCTGGTGCAGAGTGGGGGGCCGTTGGGTTTTGCAGGTCGTGAATAATACGTTCGTTATTGCCGTCAAGCCTGCCGGTGGCCGGATCGATGCAATAGCCCTTTTCCGTCACGGTAAGGGAAACAATGGCTACCTGCGGCTCGCAGAATTTCTCAATAATCGCATCCAGGCCGTCAAGCTTTGCATTCAGGCATTCGTTAACCGCACCGACAATAATTGCCTGATTGTTGTCGCGCCCCTTTTCCAGCACGGTGTATAAATGGTCCTGCGCGCGCAGCGCGCTCATCAGCTTATCGCCGCTAAACAGGCTAATCTCACAGATACCCCAGTCACCCCCCAGTTTATTAAGCACCCGATCGGTTAACAGCGCCTGGTGGGCACGATGAAAGGCGCCAAAACCAAAATGGACCATGCGGGTTTGCAACGCCTGACGATCGTAGCGCGGCTGCTGGACGCTGGCGGGGAGGGTGACCGAAGCAATTGTATTCATACGTGTAAATCCTGATTAACGAATTGATAACATCGACCAGTCTAAAGTTATATGACAGCAAATAAAATTGGTCTGCTGCCTTTATCCCTTTAATGTGAGCTGGATCAACCAATATCACCGCAAAATTTGACCGTAATACAGATTACGGTATGGTAGTATTCAGCTCACTATTTCCATAATTGGTATGACAACTTAACTGAGGAACTGTCGATGGAACAAACATGGCGTTGGTACGGCCCAAAAGACCCGGTATCGCTGGATGATGTGCGTCAGGCGGGCGCGACCGGTGTCGTGACCGCTCTGCATCACATCCCAAATGGCGAAGTCTGGCCGCTTGCCGACATCAAAGAGCGTCAGGCGATGTTGGCGGCAAAAGGGTTGAGTTGGTCGGTAGTTGAAAGTATTCCGGTGCATGAAGAAATTAAAACCCACACCGGCGACTACGATAAGCATATCGCTAACTACCAGCAGAGCATTCGTAACCTGGCGAAATGCGGCATCGACACCGTGTGCTACAACTTTATGCCTATTCTGGACTGGACGCGTACTGACCTGGAATACCAGCTGCCAGACGGTTCAAAAGCCCTGCGTTTTGACCAGATTGCCTTTGCGGCATTTGAGCTGCATATCCTCAAACGCCCGGGCGCAGATGCGGATTACAGCGAAGAAGAGCAGCGCCAGGCGCTGGACTACTTCAACAAGATGTCTGATGCAGAAAAGGAAAAACTGACCCGCAATATCATTGCTGGTTTACCGGGTGCGGAAGAGGGCTACACCCTTGACCAGTTCCGTGCGCGCCTGGCGGAATACGACGGTATCAGCAAAGATCGGCTGCGTGAGAACATGGCGTATTTCCTGCGTGCGATTGTTGCCGTTGCGGAAGAAGTTGGCGTGCGTCTGGCGGTGCACCCGGACGATCCACCGCGTCCAATCCTCGGCCTGCCGCGTATCGTTTCTACCATTGAAGATATGCAGTGGCTGAAAGAAACCGTCGACAGCATTTATAACGGCTTCACCATGTGTACCGGTTCCTACGGCGTGCGTGCTGACAACGACCTGGTGCGGATGATTGAAACCTTCGGCGATCGCATTCACTTTACCCACCTGCGCGCAACGTGCCGCGAAGAGAACCCGAAAACCTTCCATGAAGGCGCGCACCTGCAGGGTGATGTGAATATGGTAGCGGTGGTAAAAGCGATTCTGACCGAAGAACAGCGCCGTAAAAACGCCGGCGATCTGCGTCCGATCCCAATGCGCCCGGATCACGGCCACCAGATGCTTGACGATCTGCACAAGAAAACTAACCCTGGCTATTCGGCGATTGGCCGCCTGAAAGGGCTGGCGGAAGTACGCGGTGTGGAACTGGCTCTGAAACAAACCCTGTTCCCGGACTTGCTGAAGTAAGCCGTTAAGTGGCATAAAAAACGCGCCTGCTGGCGCGTTTTTTACATTCTGACCCGCAATTAATCTGCGCGACCCATAGAGCGCTTTTCAGCGATATGAATACGGATCTTCTCACCGGTCACCATATATTCTGGAACCTGAATCACCAGGCCAGTAGACATGGTTGCAGGTTTGGTGCGGGAGCTTGCTGACGCGCCTTTAATGCCAGGTGCCGTTTCAACAATTTCCAGATCCACCGTCTGCGGCAGCTCAAGCGCCAGCAGCTGGCCATCCCAGGTCAGAACCTGCATGTCCGGCATGCCGCCTTCAGGAATGAACTGCAGCTCTTCTTCAATCTGATCTTTGGTGAAGATATACGGGGTGTAATCCTCTTTATCCATGAACACATACTCGTTGCCGTCGATATAAGAGAAATCAACGTAACGGCGGGTCAGCGTAATGGTATCGACGATATCGTCGCCCTTGAAGCGCTCTTCAACTTTCTGGCCGCTGCGGACATCGGAAAAACGCATTTTATACAGCGTTGCTGCGCCACGGGCGCTGGGTGCCTGAATATCGATATCTTTAACAATCAGCAGCTTGCCGTTGTAATTCAGTACCATACCCTTTTTGATTTCGTTAGCTCTTGGCATCGAAGTTTCCTGTGAAAAATGGAGGAGCGAAAATATTGCGACAAATTACTCGCGGGGCGTCTTTCAGGCAAGCGTATTTAGCGGATAAATCGCCATAGTAAACCCGCATCACTACTGCTACAGTCCAGATTCTTGTCAGCCCACCGGAGCATTGCTGATGGACTGTCGTCCCGATTGCGGCGCGTGTTGCACCGCGCCTTCTGTATCAAGCCCGATCCCCGGCATGCCCAATGGCAAGCCCGCCAATACCCTGTGCGTTCAGCTTGGCGCGGACATGCGCTGCAAAATCTTTGCTTCGCCGCTGCGGCCAAAGGTCTGCGCAAGCCTGCAGGCATCCCGCGAAATGTGCGGCGCCACGCGCCAGCAGGCCATGGACTACCTGATCTATCTCGAAGCGGCCACCGCGCCTTAAATATCTTTGATCTTCACCATGCAATACGCGGTGACGGCAATCATCGCCAGTGCGATATAAAACACGGTGTGGTAATTCCAGATTTCTGCCACCACCCCCGCAAGCGACCCAGCGATAATCCAGCCGACGCGCGTGGTATTAGTATAAAGCGTTGTCGCGGCACCGGCCTGGCCGGGCATTAAATCCTGGAAATACAGCATACCGATCCCGGCCAGAATGCCGATAAAAATCGCATTCAGCAGTTGCAGGCCGAGCAGCATATATTCATTATCTAAGGTCAGCATACCCACGTAGAACAACAGCCCCGCCGCTGCCGCAATACGCATCAGGAAGCGCTTGCCAAAGCGTTTCGCGTAATAACCGGCGATCAGCATGGTGGGGATTTCCAGCCCGGCTGCGGTCCCCATCATCACTCCTGCCAGTTTTTCCGGCAGACGTAACTCATTAATGATGTAGAGCGGCATATTAATAATGTAGAGGCTGTTACAGCCCCACATCATGGTGCAGGCGACAAACAGCAGCAGCGCATCGCGACGGTTACGGCGTGGCGCTTCAAGTTTAGTGGTTTTCGCCACCCCCTCTTTACGCATCGACGGTAACAACATTCGTACCATCACGCTGCACACCACAAACGCGAAAGCCGCACACAAATACATGGTGGTAAATCCAAAACCGAGCGCCAGCGCGTAGGCGATGGGCGGGCCGATGACCCAGGCCAGTGAAACCTGTGCCCGCAAAATAGAGCTAAACATCACCGCTTCACGGCCGGTATGATCGGCATGTTCGCGCGCCAGGGCGAACATTTGCGGGTTGGCGGTGGAACCGAAGCTGCTGAGAAACACGCCGACGAACAGCAAGACGAAATAGTTACGGTTCCAGGCAAACAGCACGCAGGCTAATGCACCTAACAGGCAACAGACAAAAATCAGCGATTTGCGGTCGCCTTTGCGATCGGAGCGACCCGCCAGGAACTGGCTGACTAAAATACCGATGACCGCGCTGCCGGTGAAAAAGAATCCCACCATCGCCGGGCGCACATTAACTTCCTGCGCCAAAAACAGGCTCAGCGTCGGGGTCTGTAATGCCCCCGCAATGCCGGTTAAAAAAGCGACAAGCAAAAAGGCGGACGAAGTGATATCAAGGGGCTTACGGGTTGCCGCTATGGGGGAATTTTGCATGCTCTCGGGGTCGCTTATCAATGAACGCGCGGAGTTTACGCGCCTTGATAGCAAATAAACAGCTGTTCAAATCAAAAGCGACACGAAAAGGTCACGCGCCGTTCTTTTGTCGCTTCAGCAAAAGCTGACGCGCAATAATAGCGTGCGCAACGTACTGTGATGTTGCTCGCTTTTTCTGCGTTTGGCGCGGTAAAAATGTGCGTAACCTCTAAATTCCGCTAACGAAATTACAACATCTCTTGCCTGAATTGCCGGGGATCTCCACACTCATTGAAACGTTTCAGCGTCGTCTTATTTTATCTTCAGCAGTGGGATGGCGCATTTTTTCGCATTGTAGCTGAATCGTTTCAATTCAGCAGGAGAGGGGAACCATGTTCCAGTTATCTGTGCAGGACATTCATCCGGGCGCGAGCGCCGGAAACAAAGAAGAAGCGATACGTCAGGTTGCCGCCGCCCTCGCGCAAGCCGGGAACGTCAGCAATGGCTACGTAGAAGGGATGCTGGCTCGCGAGTTGCAAACCTCCACTTACCTTGGCAATGGTATTGCTATCCCACACGGCACCACCGATACCCGCGATCTGGTGCTGAAAACCGGGGTGCAGGTGTTCCAGTTTCCGCAAGGAATCGAATGGGGCGCAGGCCAAACGGCTTACGTGGCGATTGGCATTGCAGCGAGTTCCGATGAACACCTCGGCCTGCTGCGTCAGCTTACTCATGTGCTCAGTGATGATGAAGTTGCTGAACAACTCAAAACTGCAACTTCAGCAGAAGAGCTACGCGCTTTGCTGATGGGTGAGAAACAATCGGCTTCATTGCTGTTTGATAACGCCCTGCTGGCGCTGGATGTCGCCGCAGATGACCTGATGACGCTGCAGGCATTGAACGCCGGGCGCATTAAACAAGCGGGGGCGGCAAACGCCGGGTTTGTCAGCCATGTGGTTTCCAGCAAACCTCTTTATCTGGGGCAGGGCATCTGGCTGAACGACAGCCCCGAAGGCAACCTTGCCAGTGCGGTTGCGATTAGCCGTCCCGCCGCTGCTTTTGAAGCTGAAGGCCAACCGGTTGCTTTATTAATGACCGTTGCCGTGGCGGATGATCAACCTTTACAGGTGCTTAATCGCCTGAGCGATATGTTGATCGCTAACACCGCTGACCGCCTGCTGAAAGCTGACGCACCCGAGTTGTTGACGCTGCTGACATCGGATAGCGCCCCTGCCCAAAGCAGCCTGAGCGCCGAGTTCCAGATTCGTAACGAACATGGCCTGCACGCCCGCCCCGGTACGGTGCTGGTGAATACCATCAAACAATTTAACAGTGAGATTAGCGTGACCAACCTTGATGGCAGTGGCAAACCGGCCAACGGCCGCAGCCTGATGAAAGTCGTGGCGCTTGGGGTGAAAAAAGGCCATCGCCTGCGCTTTACCGCACAAGGCGACGATGCTGAAGCAGCGCTGAAAGCCATTGGCGAAGCTATTGCCGCCGGTCTTGGCGAGGGGGCAGCATGAGTCGTCGCGTCGCAACAATTACCTTAAACCCGGCATACGATCTGGTTGGCTACACGCCAGAAGTTGAGCGCGGGGAAGTCAACCTGGTGCGTACGACTGGCCTGCATGCCGCAGGTAAAGGCATCAACGTCGCTAAGGTCCTCAAAGATTTGGGTATTGATGTCACGGTTGGCGGGTTCCTGGGCAAAGATAACCAGGACGGGTTCCAGCAGTTGTTCAGTGAACTGGGCATTGCTAACCGTTTCCAGGTGGTGCAGGGCCGCACCCGTATTAACGTAAAACTGACCGAAAAAGATGGTGAAGTCACCGACTTTAACTTCTCTGGTTTTGAAGTCACGCCGTCCGACTGGGAACGCTTCGTTGCCGACTCTCTGAGCTGGCTTGGCCAGTTCGATATGGTGTGCGTCAGCGGCAGCTTGCCCGCAGGCGTCTCCCCGGAAGCGTTCACCGACTGGATGACGCGTCTGCGCAGCCTGTGCCCGTGCATTATTTTCGACAGCAGCCGCGAAGCGTTAGTCGCAGGGCTGAAAGCGGCACCCTGGCTGGTGAAACCCAACCGCCGCGAGCTGGAAATCTGGGCCGGTCGCAAGCTTCCGGCAATGAAAGATGTGATTGAAGCGGCCCACGCGCTGCGCGACCAGGGGATTGCTCATGTGGTGATCTCTCTGGGGGCCGAAGGCGCGCTGTGGGTTAACGCATCCGGCGAATGGATAGCTAAACCACCCGCTTGTGAAGTTGTCAGCACCGTGGGGGCCGGGGATTCCATGGTCGGCGGGCTTATCTATGGCCTGCTAATGCGTGAGTCCAGCGAACACACTTTGCGTCTGGCTACCGCCGTCGCGGCGCTGGCCGTCAGCCAGAGCAACGTTGGCATCACCGATCGTCCTCAACTGGCGGCCATGATGGCCCGTGTTGATCTGAAACCTTTTAACTGATTCAGGGGAGAAACCATGAAAACGCTGCTGATTATCGAACCTGGTCTGGGACAAGCCCGCGCTTATCTTGCGAAAACGCTGCTTACAAGCGCGGCGGCTAAAGCGCGCCTGCAGATTATTGACAATCCGAACGATGCCGATATGGCCATCGTTGTGGGTACGGCGATCCCTGCCGATAACGCATTGAATGGTAAGAATGTTTATCTGGGTGATATCAACCGTGCCGTACAGCACCCGGAACTGTTTTTAAGTGAAGCTAAAGGTAAAGCGAAGCCTTATACCGCTCCAGCTAATTCAGCCCCGGTTGAACTGGCGCAAGGACCGAAGCGTATTGTTGCCGTTACCGCTTGCCCAACGGGCGTCGCGCACACCTTTATGGCGGCAGAAGCGATTGAAACCGAAGCTAAAAAACGTGGCTGGTGGGTAAAAGTAGAAACGCGTGGCTCGGTGGGCGCGGGAAATGCCATCACCGCTGAAGAGGTGGCAGCCGCCGATTTGGTGATTGTTGCGGCGGATATTGAAGTCGACCTGGCTAAATTTGCGGGCAAACCGATGTATCGCACTTCAACCGGTCTGGCGCTAAAGAAAACCGCGCAGGAGCTGGATAAAGCGCTTGTGGAAGCGACGCCTTATGAAGCGGCAGGGGCAAGCGCTAAAGAAGGGAAAAAAGAGTCGACGGGTGCCTATCGCCACCTGCTGACGGGCGTTTCATTTATGCTGCCGATGGTTGTCGCGGGTGGTCTGTGTATCGCGCTGTCGTTTGCATTTGGTATCGAAGCGTTTAAAGAGCCCGGTACGCTTGCGGCGGCCCTGATGCAAATTGGCGGCGGTTCCGCCTTTGCGCTGATGGTGCCGGTGCTGGCAGGCTATATCGCATTCTCGATTGCTGACCGTCCGGGCCTGACGCCAGGTCTTATTGGCGGGATGTTAGCGGTGAGCACCGGTTCTGGTTTCATCGGCGGGATTATTGCGGGCTTCCTTGCAGGTTATATTGCGAAGTTGATCAGCACTAAGCTGAAACTGCCTTCCAGCATGGAAGCGCTGAAGCCAATCCTGATTATCCCATTGTTATCAAGCCTGGTTGTCGGTCTGGCGATGATTTACCTGATTGGTACGCCGGTCGCAAAAATCCTCGAAGGTTTGACTCACTGGCTGCAAACTATGGGGACGGCGAATGCGGTTCTGCTGGGGGCAATCCTCGGCGGCATGATGTGTACCGACATGGGTGGCCCGGTGAACAAAGCGGCCTATGCGTTTGGTGTCGGCTTGCTTAGTACACAAACCTACGCACCGATGGCCGCCATTATGGCCGCAGGTATGGTGCCGCCGTTGGCGATGGGCCTGGCAACGATAGTGGCGCGTCGTAAATTCGACAAAGCGCAACAGGAGGGCGGTAAAGCGGCGATGGTTCTGGGGCTGTGCTTTATCACCGAAGGGGCAATCCCGTTCGCCGCTCGTGACCCAATGCGTGTGCTGCCATGCTGTATCATTGGCGGGGTGGTAACGGGGGCTATCTCCATGGCGGTGGGGGCCAAACTGATGGCTCCGCATGGCGGCCTGTTTGTTCTGCTGATCCCTGGCGCGATTACCCCGGTAGTGGGCTACCTGATTGCGATTGTGGCGGGAACCCTGCTGGCGGGTCTGTCCTATGCCTTCCTCAAACGTTCTGAAACTGAGTTAGCGGCTAAAACAGCGTAATAACGAGTCGTAGATCGCATAGACGAGCGGCATCCGACAATGCTCTGAAGCTCCCGGTCCCCGGGAGCTTATTTTTATGCTTACCCAGTGTGCCTTATATCCCCGTCCTTCAGGGCGGGGATATAAGGCACGGTTTTCTACCTAACCTGGTGTTTGCTGTTGCTCAATGTATTGCCGGATGATGGATATTGGCGCACCGCCGCAACTACTGGCAAAGTAGCTCGGAGTCCACAGAACGCCTTTGTAGTAATACCGTGTGGCAATGTCTGGGCGATCACGACGAAGCAATCGACTGGACACCCCTTTAAGACTGTTAACCAAACTGGATACCGCTAATTTTGGTGGGTAGTTGACCAACAAATGAATGTGATCACCTTCTCCATCCATCTCAACCAGTTCAACATCAAAATCAGCGCATACACTGGCAAAGTAACTGCGTAACTTCTCGATAGCATCCTGATCAAATACTCGGCGTCGATACTTGGCAACAAATACCAGGTGAACATGCATCAGGAAAGTACCGTGTCTTCCTCGACGAATATCAGTTTCTTTTGTCATAGGCCAAAAATATCATCTTCCATATGAAACGACTACAAGCCTTTAAATTCCAGCTAAGACCTAATGGTCAGCAAGAGCGCGATATGCGGCGCTTCGCTGGGGCGTGTCGTTTTGTATTCAACAAATCACTGGCCTTGCAGAATGAAAATCATGAGGCCGGTAACAAATACCTTTCCTGTGCACAAATGACAGCATGGCTGGTTGAGTGGAAAAAAGAACCTGAAACTCAATGGTTGAAAGAATCACCTTCTCAGCCTTTGCAGCAGGTGTTAAAAGACCTTGAGCGCGGCTATAAAAACTTCTTTCAGAAACGCGCATCATTTCCGCGGTTTAAAAAGCGCGGTCAAAGTGATTCATTCCGCTATCCGCAGGGCGTGAAACTGGATCAGGACAATAGTCGCATATCATTG
>NZ_RPOH01000105.1 GCF_003818135.1 Buttiauxella warmboldiae
CCTTCTTTGTCAGCAATCTCTATTCCTGCGCCTTGATTGATATCATATGCGCGAGTACCCTGAAGCGACACAATGGAACGCAACTTTTTATATCTATCCGAATGATTTCAACGTTAAGAGCGGGGAGACTACATCGCCTCGCCTGGCTTTGAAGTAATACAGATAACTGGAGCATGAAAATTCTACGATGGAAATGTCTACCGGGCGTGCGCTATTTCGTAACTTCTTAGGCCAGTCACCAAATTGGTATAAACTGGCTTTACTGGCTTTTTTAGTCATTAACCCTGTAGTTTTCTGGTTTGTCAGCCCATTTATTGCAGGCTGGCTGCTGGTGGCAGAGTTTATCTTTACGCTTGCCATGGCCCTGAAATGTTACCCGCTGTTGCCGGGTGGGCTACTCGCCATTGAGGCGGTGTTTGTCGGCATGACCACGGCAGATCATGTACGTGAAGAGATTTCCGCCAATCTTGAGGTGTTACTGCTGCTGATATTTATGGTGGCGGGGATCTACTTCATGAAGCAGCTGCTGCTTTTGGTGTTCACAAAGCTCCTGCTCGGCATTCGCTCAAAAATCTTACTTTCCCTCGCTTTTTGTATCGCGGCCGCTTTTTTATCGGCATTTCTTGATGCCCTCACCGTGGTTGCGGTAGTGATAAGCGTAGCGGTTGGCTTTTATGACATCTACCATCGCGTCGCCTCCACCGGCGAGCTTGAAGATGATATTCAGGATGACACCAGGCTCGACGCCGATAACCGCAGCACGCTTGAACAGTTCCGCGCCTTTCTGCGTAGCCTGATGATGCACGCGGGGGTTGGCACCGCGCTGGGCGGCGTAATGACCATGGTCGGCGAACCGCAAAACCTGATTATTGCGAAAAATGCCGGCTGGCATTTTGGCGATTTCTTATTACGTATGGCCCCGGTTACCCTGCCGGTGCTGTTCTGCGGTTTAGCGACCTGTGTGTTACTGGAGTCCAGTAAGATACTGAGCTACGGCGAAAAACTGCCCGAAAAAGTGCGTGATATTTTGCAGGATTACGATACCAAAAGCGCACAAAAACGTACCCGTCAGGATCTTATGAAGCTGATGGTGCAGGCGCTGATTGGCATCTGGCTGGTGATTGCGCTGGCGCTGCACCTGGCTGAGGTGGGGTTAATTGGCCTGTCGGTGATTATTTTTGCCACCTCCCTGTGCGGCGTCACCGATGAGCATCAGATAGGTAAAGCTTTTACCGAAGCGCTGCCGTTCACCGCCCTGCTAACCGTCTTCTTTGCGGTTGTTGCCGTAATTGTCGACCAGCATCTGTTTACGCCGGTGATTCAGTTTGTCCTGCAGGCCGAACCGCATTCGCAGCTGGCGCTGTTCTATCTGTTCAACGGCATTCTTTCGTCGATTTCCGATAACGTGTTTGTCGGCACCGTATATATCAACGAAGCGAAAACCGCGTTGACCAACGGCGTTATCGATCTGAAACAGTTTGAGCTACTGGCCGTGGCGATTAACACCGGCACCAACCTGCCATCCGTTGCCACGCCAAATGGCCAGGCCGCGTTCCTGTTCCTGCTCACCTCGGCGCTGGCCCCGCTCATTCGTCTTTCATATGGCCGCATGGTGCTGATGGCGCTACCCTACACCCTGGTGCTGACCCTGGTCGGGTTGATATGCGTTGAATTTACGCTGGTGCCGGCAACCGAATGGATGCTCCATGCAGGTTGGATCTCCTCGCCAGGAATAAATTCGTTTTCGCATTAAGAGTGGCTAAACGGGCGCAGGCCCGTTTAGGTTTTGTGCCTGAATAACATTCAATTAGCGGATTATTTTGATGTGCATACTGGCGCAAAAATCGAATTCGTTTACACTGCCGACTCAACGCATGCTGCAGGGATACTGATTATGTTGCGATATTTAAACCAATGCTCCCGTGGGCGCGGTGCCTGGCTTCTTCTGGCATTCACTGCTTTTGCCCTGGAAATGGTGGCATTGTGGTTCCAGCACGTCATGATGCTGAAACCTTGTGTGATGTGTATTTACGAACGTTGTGCGCTGTTTGGCGTGATGGGGGCAGGGATTGTCGGCGCTATCGCACCAAAAAGCCCGCTGCGTTATGCCGGGATTGCGCTGTGGCTCTACAGCGCCGGAAAAGGTCTGCAGCTGGCATGGGAACACACCATGCTTCAGCTTCACCCTTCTCCGTTTGTAACCTGTGAATTTGCCGCGCGTTTCCCGAGCTGGCTGCCGCTGGATAAGTGGTTACCGTCAGTGTTTGTGGCAACAGGTGACTGTTCCGTGCGCCAGTGGGAGTTCCTGACGCTGGATATGGTGCAGTGGCTGTTAGGGATTTTTGCCGTGTTCCTGCTGCTTGCCGTGCTGGTGTTCATTGCTCAGCCCTTCAAACCAAAGCGCCGCGATCTGTTTAGCCGCTAACTATAAGATTTAAATACAAAAACCCGCTGATGCGGGTTTTTTATTATTCACGATCGCGACGGTAAAGCTGCCACTGGTCTATACGTTCGCCACTCGGTAAAACGCAATCGCCGCGCTCACCCAACTCGGTTTTCACCGCGCGCAGCTCACCGCCTTTCTCTGTACAGTAAACTGACGCCGGGTTCGGCATACCGATAACCTGCGGCGGCTCAGGTGCCGTAGGTTGTGGTGATGAACAGCCGCTGAAAATCAGCGCCCCGAGCAGTAGTGTTATTTTTTTCATTATGCCTCCGTTAATGGAGGCAATGGTAACAGCGCAGGCAAGAGCAAAGCAAACCAGCGAAGCCAGCGCTTAGCGAGCCGCTACGTTATATTGATGAATCGCACTCATCGGACGATGAAGGAGGTGCATCCCTGATTTACAGAAGATACAAACAGCGCCATGGGGATTTGTTTCTCGGACATCGTAGTGGGAGGTGCGATACTGTGAACCGCCGCATGACGGACACTTAAATGTTAAATACTGGATAAAAACCTACTTTTATTTATTATTGAAAGAACACCCTATCATAAAGCGTTCGCTTTGTACGATTTATTTTTGTGTTCTTTCATCAACCCGGTGGTTTAGTCTGCCCACTCAGGTTTGTTCAATATATGCTCCTGCCAGTCGCGCACTTCGGACTCTTTTACCGCAATATGGCGCACCGAGATGCGCTCACCGTGCATGGCCGCTTTGGAACCGCTCAGCAAAGGATGCCACGCTGGCAAGGCTTTGCCTTCGGCTAACAGGCGATAGGCGCATGAGTGTGGCAACCATTCGAAAGTCGGCAGGTTATCACGGGTCAGCTTGATACAATCTGGCTCGTACTCAAAACGGCGTTCGTAGTTCTTACACTGGCAGGTTTTGATGTTTAGTTGCTTACAGGCGACGTTGGTGAAATAGATCTCATCCGTGTCTTCATCCATCAGCTTATGCAAACAGCACTGGCCGCAGCCGTCACACAGAGATTCCCACTCCGCGTCACTCATTTCGTCAAGAGTCCTGCTCTGCCAGAACGGCGCTGTAGTCATGATGTTGGTCCGGTAATCAAAAAACAAGCGCACCTTATAAACAGTCTCGGCTACAGATGCAAGCGTTGCCGCCCGCAGGCGGCAAATTGATTATAGAACGCGGGTAGTCAAACTGCGATCGGCGAAGCTGACTTCGAGTTCATCACCGCTGCTCAGTGGCCCTACCCCGTCCGGGGTACCGGTGAGGATCACATCCCCCGCGCGTAGCGTGAAGAAGCGGCTCATATAGGCTATCAAGGGTACGATTTTATGGATCATGTCCGCCGTGCTGCTCTGCTGGCGCACTTCACCATTAATTTTCAGCGCAATCGGAGTATTTTGCGGATCGCCGCTAAATTCACTCACAGGAATAAAGCCGGAGATAGGGCAAGCGTTATCAAACCCTTTGGCTTTTTCCCACGGCTGCCCGGCTTTTTTCAGTTTTCCCTGTAAATCACGCAGCGTGAGATCGAGGGCGACACCATAGCCTGCAATCGCTTTGCTGACATGCTCTTCCGTTGCCTGCCTAAGCGTAGAGCCAATCAGAATCGCCAGCTCCACTTCATGGTGAACGGAGCCCAAATCGGCGGGCAAAACCAGCGGCTGGCGAATATCACACAGCGCGCTTTCTGGTTTAATAAACAACACCGGCTCATCCGGCGTTGCGCCGCCCATCTCTTTGATATGTTTTGCGTAGTTGCTGCCTACACACACTACTTTGCTGACCGGAAAATCCAGCAGCGCACCCTGCCAGTTATGATGCTGATACATATCTTCCCCCTGCGTCGTGGCGTTAATGACTTTTGATAGTAGAGAAAAATGGCCGCTGAATACCGGTGCCCACAACTGCTGGAGTATTCATCCGGTTCGCCGCGGTTATTTGTTCTGAATATCATCTACCTTTATGTTGTGTATAGAGTTGCTATGGGTCTGAAACTTATTTTTTCGGACTATTTTGCAGGTGCATTTTTAACAAACTTTCTGGCGGCGGTGGCAGCTGTAAATAATAGCCTTCATCTTTTAGCGCCTGTTTCACTTTTTCAACATCAGCGTTCGCCAGTTTTTTACTGCCATCCAGCGGTAATAACATCGCCAAATGAGGAGTGCCAAAACCTTTCATCAATTCCTCAGGCACGCGCGAGAAATCGTCTTTTTTTTCGACATAAAGATAAGTCTGGTCACGTTTGCTACTTCTGTAGATCACACAAAACATTTTTTTTACTCTATTTTCGCCAGCTGGTGGCTTGCCTGAATATAGCGGTGACTATAACATGCCAGATGTACTTCGGAATATCGTCCCACAGCGGTGGGGATTAAAACTGAATTGAGTAAGGGCAGGATGTCAAACACGCCAATCGAGTTAAAAGGCAGCAGTTTTACCTTATCCGTGCTTCATTTACATGATGCACAACCCGAGGTCATTCTCCAGGCCCTTCAGGATAAAATTTCTCAGGCTCCCGCCTTTCTGAAAAATGCGCCGGTAGTGGTGAATGTGGCCAGCCTCAAGGGTTCGGTCAACTGGAAGGAAGTCCAGCAGGCGGTAGTTTCATCCGGTCTGCGGCTAGTCGGGATTAGCGGCTGTAAAGACGAAACGCTGAAAAAAGAGATCGAGCGCGCCGGTTTGCCCCTGCTGACGGAAGGGAAAGAAAAAAACTCACGCGCGAAAGCCGCGTCTGTTGAAATTGCGCCCCCTGCCGAGCCCATTGTTAGCCCTGTCACAAAAACGCGTTTGATTGATGCCCCGGTTCGTTCCGGCCAGCGCATTTATGCGCCAAACTGTGATTTGATTATTACCAATCATGTTAGTGCCGGTGCAGAACTTATCGCAGATGGTAATATTCATGTTTACGGCATGATGCGTGGCCGTGCTCTGGCGGGTGCCGATGGCTCCCGTGATGCACAAATATTCTGTACCCATCTTGCTGCTGAGCTGGTCTCAATAGCGGGTGAATACTGGCTGAGTGAGCAGATACCAGCCGATTATTATGGGAAAGCGGCGCGCCTGAGTCTGGCGAGCGGTGCTCTCTCCGTTCAATCTTTGAATTAAGCCCTTTAACAAGGAATTCCTTTATGGCACGCATTATTGTTGTTACGTCGGGTAAAGGGGGCGTCGGTAAGACCACGTCCAGCGCGGCCATCGCTACGGGTTTGGCCCAAAAGGGAAGAAAAACCGTCGTTATCGATTTTGATATTGGCCTGCGTAACCTGGATTTAATTATGGGTTGCGAGCGTCGCGTGGTGTATGACTTCGTTAACGTTATTCAAGGTGATGCGACATTAAACCAGGCGTTGATCAGAGATAAACGTACCGAGCAGCTTTATATTCTGCCAGCATCGCAAACGCGCGATAAAGACGCCCTGACCCGCGAAGGCGTGGCGAAGGTGCTTGAAGACCTGAAAAATATGGACTTCGAATTTATCGTTTGTGACTCCCCGGCGGGGATTGAAACCGGCGCATTAATGGCGCTCTATTTTGCCGATGAAGCGGTTATCACCACTAACCCTGAAGTTTCCTCGGTACGCGATTCAGACCGCATTCTGGGGATTCTTTCTTCTAAATCTCGCCGCGCCGAAAACGGCGAAGCGCCGATTAAAGAGCACCTGCTGTTAACGCGCTACAACCCAGGCCGCGTAAATCGTGGCGATATGCTGAGCATGGAAGATGTGCTGGAAATTCTGCGCATTCCTTTGGTCGGGGTTATTCCTGAAGATCAATCGGTGCTGCGTGCTTCAAACCAGGGGGAGCCGGTCATTCTTGACCAGGAGGCCGACGCAGGTAAAGCTTACGCGGATACCGTTGAACGCCTGCTTGGCGAAGAACGCCCTTTCCGCTTCATTGAAGAAGAGAAGAAAGGCTTCCTCAAACGCCTGTTCGGAGGATAAGTTATGGCATTACTAGACTTTTTTCTCTCACGGAAAAAGAATACCGCCAACATTGCAAAAGAACGCCTGCAAATTATCGTTGCGGAGCGACGCCGTGGTGATAGTGAACCTCATTATTTACCGCAGCTAAAACGCGATATTCTGGAAGTGATTTGCAAATATGTAAAAATCGACCCGGAGATGTTAACCGTGGTGCTCGATCAAAAAGATGACGATATTTCCGTTCTGGAACTTAACGTGACATTGCCGGAGGCACCGGAAGCCACAACGAAATCGGCGTAATACTTGTTACCTGATAAGCCCCGGAAATGATCTCTGGGGCTTATTTATTTTTACGCTCTCACTACTTTTTTAAAACAGACTATTCTTAAAGGTTAATGTTTATATCCCATTATTATCGCGGCAAACACTGTAATTATTCCCAGTAAACTTTCCGCGCCTGTTAGCTATTAAAAGTCTGCCAGCAGCGTTTTTAACGCCTCGCCCATAACACCACCACGCCAGCCGCTGATTAATTCTGGTGGCGTTGCCGATGATTTTAATTGCCAGTGCCAGTTTAACAGCTGGTTAATTTGGCGGCGTGAGGCCAGTAATTCAGCGCTCAAACCACAGGTTTCACTCACCTGCTGCACTAAAGCTTTAATCGCTTTGAATACACGGCGGTAGCCCGGCATATCCACCAGGTTGCTTAACGGCTCGGGTAACGCCTCATCGCTTAGCGCCTGCGCCTCAGCCACCATTGCCAGTAATGCTTTACCGTGGAAGCGGATTTCGCTCCCGCTCAGGCCAAGGTGTTCAAGCTCGCCTAAAGATCCCGGCATATAGCGCGCCACCTGCCAGAGATGCTCTTCACGCACCACGAAATTAACCGCCATATCGCGCTCGCGCGCTTTACGCAGACGCCAGGATGCCAGCTTTTTCAGGCATGCAAGCTGGCGGGTTCGCAATTGCCAGGCATTGCCGATTTCACGCCATGCTTCTTCCGGGTCCAGCACATCCTGACGACGCGCCGCCATTAAGTTGCACTCATCCAGAGCCGCCTCCATCCAGCCGGCAGCCGCGGTCTCTTCCATTAGCTTATGCGCAATTGGCAGTAGATAGAGCACGTCGGCGGCGGCATATTCACACTGACGTTCGGTCAGCGGGCGCGCAATCCAGTCGGTGCGGGATTCACTCTTATCCAGCGCGATGCCGGTAAAAGCTTCGACAATGGTCGCAAAACCGCATGAGAGCGGACGCCCGCTGAAAGCGGCCAGGATCTGCGTATCGATAAACGGCTCGGGCAACATGCCAAAGGCGTTAAGGAACACCTCCAGATCTTCACTCCCGGCGTGCAGGAATTTGATCACCGCCGTATCCTGCAACAGAGTTTTAAACGGCGACCAGTCGGAGATGGTCAACGGGTCAATCAGCGATACCGTTTCACTATCGTAGAGCTGGATCAAACCCAACTGCGGGTAGTAGGTGCGGGTGCGAACAAACTCGGTATCCAGCGCAACGGCTGAAAATTTACGCGCCGCCTCGCACACGGTGGCCAGGGCTGCGTCGGTAGTAATCATTTGGTAAGTCAAATTCAGTTCTCTTAGGTTTGCGCCCATAAAAAACGCCGGCGAACCGGCGTTAGGGCGACTGACTCGGAGCTCAGGCGTTATTGTTGCCTTTACTGACCGATTCGTCACGTAGTTCTCGTCGTAATATTTTGCCAACGTTCGATTTTGGCAGCTCTTCGCGGAATTCCACCAGCTTAGGTACTTTGTAGCCGGTAAGGTGGCGACGGCAAAACACGATTAGCGCTTCTTCGGTCAGCAAGGCATCCTTCTTCACCACAAAGATTTTCACCGCCTCGCCGGAGGCACCATTCGGAACGCCAACCGCCGCAACTTCCAGCACGCCGCTGTGTTGCATCACGACATCTTCAATTTCGTTTGGATAGACGTTAAAGCCTGAGACCAGAATCATATCTTTCTTGCGATCGACGATACGCATAAAGCCCTCTTCGTCGATCACCGCGATATCACCGGTACGCAGCCAGCCGTCATGCAGAATTTCATCGGTCGCATCCGGACGCTGCCAGTAGCCCAGCATCACCTGTGGGCCTTTCACGCACAGCTCACCCGGCTCGCCTGGCGGCACTTCTTCACCTTCGTCATTAATCAATTTCACTTCGGTAGACGGCACCGGCAAACCGATACTGCCGCTGTGATAATTCATATCGTGCGGATTGGCGCTGACTAATGGCGCACACTCGGTCAGCCCATAGCCTTCAAGCAGGAAGCGCCCGGTTAATTTTTCCCAACGCTCCGCCACGGCATGTTGCACAGGCATCCCGCCGCCGGCGGAAAGATGCAGGCTGGAAAAATCGAGCTGCTGGAACTCTTTGTTATTAAGTAACGCATTAAACAGCGTGTTTACGCCCGTCATGGCGGTAAAGGGATATTTGGCCAGCTCTTTGACCAGCCCGGGAATATCTCGCGGGTTAGTGATCAGCAAGTTTTGCCCGCCAAGCTCAATAAACAGCAGGCAGTTCATGGTCAGCGCGAAGATGTGGTAAAGCGGCAGTGCGGTAACCACCAGCTCTTTACGTTCAAACAGCAGCGGGCTGTAGGCGGCTTTGACCTGTTCGAGGTTTGCCAGCATGTTGCGGTGCGTCAGCATCGCCCCTTTGGCCACGCCGGTCGTTCCGCCGGTATATTGCAGGAACGCGAGATCGACATTAAGAATTTCAGGTTTGATGTACTGGAGACGATAGCCGTGTTGCAGCGCGCTGCGAAAGGAGATGGCATCGGGCAGGTGATATTTCGGCACCAGCCGCTTGATGTATTTCACCACGAAGTTAACCAGCGTACCTTTTGCCGCGGAGAGCTGATCGCCCATACGCGTCAGGATCACGTGTTTCACCTGGGTTTTGTCAACCACTTTTTCCAGGGTATGGGCAAAGTTCGAGACAATCACAATCGCGCTGGCGCCGCTGTCATTAAGCTGGTGTTCAAGTTCGCGCGGCGTATACAGCGGGTTAACGTTCACCACCACCATGCCTGCGCGTAAAATACCAAATAACGCCACGGGATATTGCAACAGGTTCGGCATCATTAATGCCACGCGGTCGCCTTTTTGCAGACCCAGCCCCTGTTGTAAGTACGCGGCAAACGCGCGGCTGCGCTCTTCCAGCTTCCGGAAGGTCATCACTTCGCCCATATTCATGAATGCAGGCTGGTCGGCATAGCGCGCCGCCGCTTGTTCAAACATATCAACCAGGGAGTGATAACGGTCAGGATTTATCTCAGCCGCAACGTCGGCCGGGTAGCGGTTAAGCCAAACCTTCTTCAAGGATCCACCTCTGAATGTCGTATTTGTTGTCATCACAACCCCAATACATAAACACATCGTTAACATAATATTAACTCAGCGTACCAGTTTATTAATTAGGCTGATTTAAGGTTGCGAAGCACATCACTAATTATTTTTATTCCATTCTGAAAATAAAGAGACAGCGGACCTGCCGCTGCCTCTTTGATTCAGTCAAACAAACGGTTACTCGGTAACGATAGTCTGTACCTGGGCCGGGTCAGGATTGTACCAACCTCCCCCCCACATACCGCCGTAACCATAACGGCCATGATAAGGCCCGCCCCAGAACCACGGGTCGATCGGTTGTGGCGGCATCACCACCTGCTGCGTAACGCGCCAGCGTTTATAGCCATTCACCTGCAGCACCATAAACTTATAGGGTGTTTCACCGACTTTAGCTTCAACCACGCCGCTGATGGGGCCAACGACGGTAACCAGTTGGCCACGGAAATCCACCGGGTCGAGGAAGCCATTAACGTCCGCGTAAATGCGACCTTTGGAGGGTTCACCGAGCAGAGGGCGGGCGCCTTCGTCGAGGTTAACCGTGGCGATTTCCAGACGGGTTTTTCCCTGTTGGTTATCGATGTTTACCACTCGCCCACCGAAACGCGCCTCCTGCCCGATATAGAGCTGCGGCGCATTCATCACCCGCACTAAATCTTGCTGAGGCATGGCGCTGGTGCCTTTAATGGCATCAGGTATGCTGACGCAGCCGCTGAGCAATATTGCCGCTGCGGCTGCCGCTAATCGGCTCACTATTCTGACAGATAAACCAGCCATATCCTCTCTCCTCCAGCCGTTTCGCTTAACGAAAACCTTGAGTGCTACTCGCGACCTGGAAGTTTCTTCCATGTCACTTCATTACGCAGGTAAACCGGCTCGGCATGTTCAACCGCCAGCGTATTCCCGGAATTAAGCGCCTGAATAGCCAAAGGCAGCATGTCTTGCGCCGTCGGCAGTGAAACTTCGCCATCACGAATAATGAGTTCACTGCCCTGAGCCATATCAGGCCAGGCCTGCCAGCCGGTACCCACCGTAGCCCATTCGCCTGCCAGCTGCTTCAACCGTCCGGCAACCGCCTCAGGTTTTAACACCGCTTCGGTTTCTTCACCGTGCCAGATGCCGTGTTCATCGCGCTGATATTCCGCCCAGTACACTTCCCCCATCCGGGCGTCGATAGCGGCCAGCACGCGCGTAGCGCCCGTCATGCGCCATGCGCCTTGCGCCATTGTCGCAAGCGTTGAGATGCCAATCATCGGCAGTTCAGCGCCCAGCGCCAGCCCCTGCGCAATACCAATGCCAATACGGACGCCGGTAAAACTACCGGGGCCACGGCCATAGGCCAGCGCATTTAGCTGGTTAAGCGCAACGCCGCCTTCGTTCAGGATATCGCGTACCAGCGGCAGGATACGTTGCGTGTGTTCGCGCGGGCAGAGTTCGAAATGGGCACAGGAAACCCCTTCGTTATACAGAGCAACTGAACAAGCTTCTGTCGCGGTATCGATGGCTAAAATTCGCATGGCTTTGCCAACCTCTGGCGGAAAAAATAGGGTCAAAAATCGGCGCGCATCATACCATAGCCTGGCATAAATTACTGCGCCGGACCTGAGTTAAGGAACGCAACTGCCCGATTTATATCCCGCGTACGCGGTGTGGGCGGCAGGCTGTTGAGGAACACGGCCCCGTAGGGGCGCATCACCAGGCGGTTATCGCAAATCACTAATACCCCCCGGTCGTCCACATCGCGAATTAAGCGCCCGACGCCCTGTTTCAGGGTGATAACCGCGTCCGGGAGCTGCACATCTTCGAAGGGATCGCCGCCGCGCAGGCGGCAATCTTCCATGCGCGCTTTCAGTAGCGGATCGTCAGGCGAAGTAAACGGCAGTTTGTCGATGATCACCAGCGACAGCGCATCGCCACGCACGTCTACCCCCTCCCAGAAACTGCTGGTCGCCACCAGTAAGGCGTTACCGGCATCAACAAACTGCTGCAATAGCTGGCCTTTGCTGGTTTCCCCCTGCAGCAGCACCGGCAGAGTCATGGTAGCGCGAAACTGTTCGGCCAAATCGCGCATCATGGAATGGGAGGTACACAGCATAAAGCAGCGACCGTTGTTGGCCTCAATCAGCGGCTTGAGCATTGTTGCCAGCTGCCTGGCGGCGGCCGGCTGATTGGCCGCGGGCAAACCGCGTGGCACGCACAATAACGCCTGGCTGGCGTAATCAAACGGGCTGGCTAATAGCAAGGTCTCGGCGTTGGTAATGCCCAGGCGATCGGTAAAGTGGCTGAGCTGGTCATTGACCGAAAGCGTGGCCGAGGTAAAGATCCAGCTGCCTGCTTTCTGGCCAATCACTTCCTGGAATTTATCGGCAACCGACAGCGGTGTCAGCGCCAACGTGAAGTTACGCGAGTTGCACTCATACCAGTAACTATAGCCTGGCGTGTCGACCTCTTTGAGACGCTTGATGCGCCCGCGCAAAATCACCGCCCGCTCAAACGCTGCATCCAGCAGCGCCGAACGCCCCAGCGACAGTTTTGCCACGTCATAGCACAGCTCCAGGGCGTCATCGAGCAGCAGCAGCGCACGCTGAATCGATGGCTGCGCCAGCAGTTCACGCAAGTTGCCGCGATAGCCGGGATCGCCCATTTGCAGGCGGAAATCCTGGGTGCTCTGCGCCAGGCGGTCAGCGCTCTTTTGTAATTGCTGCGCGTCACGCACTTCGGTGCGATAGGCGATAGAGATGTCTTTGGCGATATCCAGCAGCTGGCGGCTGGAGACCGACTGGCCGAAATATTGGCTGGCGATGTCCGGGATTTGGTGCGCTTCATCAAAAATCATCACTTCGGCTTCGGGGATCAGCTCACCGAAACCGCCCTCTTTCACCACCATATCGGCGAGGAAAAGATGGTGGTTCACCACCACCACATCGGAATCCATCGCTTTTTTACGCGCCTTGACCACGAAACACTCTTTATACAACGGGCAGTCCTGCCCCAGGCAGTTGTCGTTGGTGCTGGTCACCATCGGCCAGACGGCGGAATCTTCCGCAACGCTTGCGCAGGTGCTGATATCTCCATCGACCGTTTCAATCGCCCAGCCGCGCAGCTTCACGATATCGCTCAGGGTCTGCACTTGCAGATCGCCCCCCGCCAGCGCCTGCTGCTCTAAACGTTCCAGGCATAAATAGTTGGATCGCCCTTTCAGCAGCGCCAGCCGCCCTTTAAAATCAAGCGCGCGCGCAACCGTCGGCAAGTCTCGGGAAAAGAGCTGATCCTGTAAGGCTTTTGATCCCGTCGAGATAATGACTTTTTTGCCCGATCGCAGCGCTGGTGCCAGATAAGCGTAGGTTTTACCGGTCCCGGTCCCCGCTTCCACCACCAGCTCGCGCCCGGAAGCGATAGCTTTGGTGACGGCTTCAGCCATCTGCCGTTGCGGCTCACGCGGTTTAAAACCAGTTATCGCCGTGGCGAGTTGGCCGTCTGCTGCAAAATCGTCTGTCACAATATCTCCTGGGTTAGGCCCGCGATTATGTCAGCCCGGGCGGTGTTTATCCAGCTAGCCGGTGGCAGCGGCCTGCGGATTGTGGCAGGCTAGCGCTCGATGAATAAGCTGAAAAGGAAACAGTGATGAGTATTGTGCGTATAAAACCCGAAGCGCGTTGGTCTGATGCGGTGATTCACAACCACACCCTTTACTACACTGGCGTGCCGGAAAACCTGGATGGCGATGCCTACGAACAGACGGCAAACACCCTGGCGCAGATCGACGCCGTGCTGCTTGAGCAAGGCAGCGATAAGAGCAAAATCCTCGACGCCACCATTTTCCTGCCGGAAAGCGCCGACTTCGCGGCGATGAATAAAGCCTGGGACGAGTGGGTTGTCGCGGGTCATGCGCCGGTACGCTGTACCGTGCAGGCAAAATTAATGAACCCGCGCTACAAAGTAGAAATTAAGATTATCGCGGCAGCGTGAAGCCATGCGGGTCGCGGCCCGCGTTATTTATCGTCGTCGTTTTCTTCATAATGATCGACGTACCTCTCCTGGTCGTCATCATTGGCGTTTTCGTCGTCGCTTTCAGCCTCGCCGATATCGTCGTCTTCAAAGCGAACGGCAACCATTTCACCGGTATGACTGGCGCGGATTTCTGCGGCAACCATTGTAATCGCTTGCCCACTGCTCATACCGTTGGCCATCAGCTCCTGAATACGCTCAACGGCTTTTTGCTGCTGCTCATGGGATAATGCGGGTAATCCTGCAAACATTTTCGACTCCTGTTACATTGCCTGGGGTAATTATTTCACGCTGCTTTCCTTGATTCCAGAGCGTTCACTGGTAAGCAGGATGATCTGTCTCTTTTTTAGTTGTGGTTTATAACGTTGCAGACTCTAACTTTTCGCACTTTGCCGTGGCATCCGACTACGGTTCAGCACGCTGGCAAAAAGGTTGCGCAACAGCCGTGGGCAATGCTGCTGCATTCCGGTTTTGCTGACCATCCCCATAGCCGTTTTGATATTCTGGTGGCAGACCCTCGCGCAACGCTGGTAACCCGAGGCGCTGAAACGACAATCTGCATAGCCGGCGTCAGCTCAACCCACTCCGGCGACCCGCTACATTTATTGCAGCAAACCCTTGATAGCTTTGGCTACCAGCCTGCCACACACCCGGAATTACCCTTTTTAGGCGGCGCGCTGGGTTTATTTGGCTACGATCTGGGCCGCCATTTCGAAAAATTACCGCAGATTGCCCGCAACGACCTCACTACGCCGGATATGGCGATAGGTATTTATGACTGGGCGCTGATAGCCGATCATCAGCTTCACAAGCTTACGCTGGTTTGTTGGGGAGATATTGCGGCGCGCCTGAACTGGCTACAGGCCCAGACAGCACCGGTTGTTGAGCCGTTCCGCCTGACAAGCGCGTGGTGCTCCAATATGACCCGCGAGCAGTATGGACTTAAATTCCGTCAGGTACAGGAATATCTCAAAAGCGGCGACTGTTACCAGATCAATCTCGCACAGCGTTTTCACGCCAGCTTTCAGGGTGATGAATGGCAGGCCTTTGAGCGCCTGAATGCCGCTAACCGTGCCCCCTTCAGCGCCTTTATTCGCCTGCCGCACAGTGTGATTCTGAGCCTGTCACCGGAGCGTTTTGTGTTGCTGGCGGGTAAAAATATCCAGACGCGGCCAATTAAAGGCACGTTGCCCCGTCTTGCCGACCCGGTTGCCGATGCGCAGCAGGCCGAGAAGCTTGCGAACTCGCCAAAAGATCGCGCGGAAAACCTGATGATTGTCGATTTGCTGCGTAATGATATGGGGCGTGTTGCCGTACCGGGTAGCGTAAAAGTCCCCGAGTTATTTGTGGTGGAGCCCTTCCCGGCGGTTCACCACCTGGTCAGCACTATTACCGCTCGCTTGCCGCAGCATCTGCAGGCAACCGACCTGCTGCGCGCCTGTTTCCCTGGCGGGTCGATTACCGGGGCCCCCAAAGTACGTGCCATGGAGATCATCGAAGAATTAGAGCCGCAACGGCGCAACGCCTGGTGCGGGAGCATTGGCTATCTGAGCTTCTGCGGCAATATGGACACCAGTATTACCATCAGGACGCTGACCGCTGAAGGCGGTAAACTCTACTGCTCCGCGGGAGGCGGCATTGTGGCCGACAGCGATGAATCTGCGGAATATCAGGAAACTTTTGATAAAGTTAATCGTATTCTGCCGCAATTAGAGAATTGATGAATGGCTGCTTCATCCCTGAGCATGAACGATTTCTTAACGCGTTTTCAGCTGCTGCAACCCTCGGCTCCATCCATCAGCGGCAATAAACGCCAGGCCGCAGTGCTGGTTCCTGTGGTACGCCGCCCGCAGCCCGGCCTGCTGCTGACGCAGCGTTCCGCGATGCTGCGTAAACATGCCGGACAGGTTGCCTTCCCCGGCGGCGCGGTTGATGACAGCGATGAATCGTTAATTGCGGCAGCGCTGCGTGAAGCCTGGGAAGAGGTTGCCATTCCTCCTGACAGCGTTGAAGTGATTGGCACTCTGCCGCCGGTGGATAGCGCCACCGGGTTTCGGGTCACACCGGTCGTCGGCATTATTCCCCCCAATCTGCCCTGGCGTGCCTGCGAAGACGAAGTCGCGGCGGTGTTTGAGATGCCGCTGGTGGAAGCGTTGACGCTTGGCCGCTACCATCCGCTGGATATTCATCGGCGCGGTAACGCTCACCGCGTCTGGCTCTCCTGGTATCAGCACTACTTTGTCTGGGGCATGACGGCGGGCATTATCCGCGAGCTAGCGCTACAGACAGGCGTGGAAGCCTGATCACTCTTTAATTCTGTAAATACGTCTATATTTAGCAGAGTGTCTTGCCGCACTTTAGCCGTCATTAGGGCAGCTAAGGTTAAGCATTAGTTTAATTCATGTGAATAATTTACAACGGTAAGCAATAAATTTTTAAACTAACCCGCTGTGATTTTGCAGCAGTAAATTTTATTTATCCGGTGTCCTGAAAGGAGTTTTAGCGTGATTAGCATATTCGACATGTTCAAAGTCGGCATTGGGCCTTCCAGTTCCCATACCGTCGGTCCGATGAAGGCCGGTAAGTTGTTTGTCGATGACCTGCTCGAAAAAGGATTACTGGAAAGCACGACGCGTATTGGTGTTGATGTTTACGGCTCCCTCTCTCTGACGGGCAAAGGGCACCATACCGATATCGCCATTATCATGGGCCTTGCAGGCAATGAACCGGCCACGGTAGATATTGACGCCATTCCGACGTTTATCCGCGATGTAGAAACCCGTAGCCGTTTGTGGCTGGCCCAGGGTCGCCATGAAGTCGATTTCCCAAAAGATTCCGGCATGTGTTTTCGCCACGACAACCTGTCGCTGCATGAAAACGGCATGACCATCCACGCGTTTAGCGGCGAGAAAGAGATCTACACCAAAACCTATTACTCCATCGGCGGCGGGTTTATCGTTGATGAAGAGCATTTCGGCAAAGAGTCCGCAGACGAAATCGTCGTGCCCTACTCCTTTAATTCAGCCCAGCAAATGCTTCAGCATTGCAAGGACACCGGCATGTCGCTGTCCGGCGTGATTATGCAGAACGAACTGGCTCTGCACAGCCGTAAAGAGATTGAAGAGTATTTTGCTAACGTCTGGCAGACCATGCGTGCCTGTATCGATCGCGGTGTGAATACCGAAGGCGTGCTGCCTGGCCCGCTGCGTGTGCCGCGCCGTGCATCTGCCCTGCGCCGTATGCTGGTTTCCAGCGATAAACTGTCCAACGATCCGATGAACGTGATCGACTGGGTGAACATGTTTGCGCTGGCGGTTAACGAAGAGAACGCCGCGGGCGGACGTGTGGTTACCGCACCGACCAATGGCGCCTGCGGTATCGTTCCGGCCGTGCTTGCCTATTACAATCACTTTATTGAGTCGGTTAGCCCGGATACCTATATCCGTTACTTCCTCGCCTCCGGCGCGATTGGCGCGCTGTATAAGATGAATGCCTCTATTTCGGGCGCTGAAGTGGGTTGCCAGGGGGAAGTGGGCGTGGCCTGTTCCATGGCTGCCGCAGGCCTTGCAGAAATTCTCGGCGCAAGCCCGGAGCAGGTGTGCGTTGCCGCAGAGATTGGGATGGAACATAACCTGGGGTTAACCTGCGATCCGGTGGCAGGCCAGGTGCAGGTGCCCTGCATCGAACGTAACGCCATTGCTTCAGTGAAGGCTATTAACGCCACTCGTATGGCGATGCGCCGCACCAGCGAGCCGCGCGTCTCACTCGATAAAGTTATCGAAACCATGTACGAGACGGGCAAAGATATGAACGCCAAATACCGTGAAACTTCACGCGGTGGCCTGGCTATCAAAGTGCAGTGTGATTAATCCCTTCCGGCCCTCTGAAAAGAGGGCCACCCTGTTCGGGTGACCCTGCTACGCTAAATCACTCTTCTTCGTCTTCATGTTCAGAACGTTCTTTTACCACGCGTACCAGGTCGACGCGGTAATCGTTGGCTTCAACAATCTGAATGCTAAGCGGAGCCACTGCAATAACCTCACCTTTTTTCGGGATCTGGCCGTTTACCGCAATAACCAAACCGGCAATCGAGGCGATGTCTTCACTGTCGTTGACCAGCGTATTGATATCCAGGTGCTGCTGAATCGCATGCAGGTCGGTGGAGCCTTTCACTAACCAACCGTCGCCATCGCGCACGATTTCAGGCGTTTCGTCAGCATCCGGGAATTCACCGGCAATCGCCTCCAGCACATCCAGCGGCGTGACCAGGCCTTGTACTATGCCAAACTCGTTATTGACGATAACGAAGCTGCCGCGCGCGCGGCGCAATACACCCAGCAGGTTGATGGGGTCCAGGGTTTCTGGAACCACAATAGCCGGATACTGCGCGGCAATAGCGGCCACATCTCCGCCATTTTCCAGCGCCACCAGCAGCTCTTTAGCACGCACAATACCGATAATTTCATCAAGTTCACCACGGCATACTGGGAACAAGCTGTGCGGCGACTCAAGCAGCTGCTCGCGAATTTCCGCGCGGGATTTCTCGGCATCGACCCATGAGATTTCTCCACGCGGCGTCATGATGCTGCGCAGCGAACGAGACGCCAGCGTCAGCACGCCGTTAATCATGTAACGCTCTTCTTCAGCAAAAGATTCCGCTTCGATTGGCGTTATCGTTTTGTGGTCTTCATTCTGAGCACGCTGTTGGCGTTTGCCGTTCATCAGGCGCAAAATCGCGTCAGCCGTGCGGGCGCGCAGCGGCACATTGGACTGGTGGCGAATAAAGTTACGGCGCGCAATCTGGTTGAAAAACTCGATGATTATCGAGAAGCCAATCGCGGCGTATAAATAGCCTTTCGGAATATGGAAACCGAAGCCTTCAGCCACCAGGCTCAGACCAATCATCAACAAGAAGCTCAGGCACAGCACCACGACTGTAGGATGTTGGTTAACAAAGTTGGTTAACGGTTTTGACGCCAGCAGCATCACACCCATTGCGATAACCACCGCCGCCATCATCACCGGCAGGTGATTGACCATCCCCACCGCGGTAATTACCGCATCCAGTGAGAACACCGCATCCAGCACCACAATCTGTAATACCACCACCCAGAAACTGGCATAACCTTTGCCGTGCCCGTCATCATGCTGGCGATTTTCCAGCCGTTCATGGAGCTCGGTCGTTGCCTTAAACAGCAAGAACAGGCCACCAAACAGCATGATGAGATCGCGTCCGGAGAAGGTCATTTCGCCGACGCTGAACAACGGCTGAGTTAAGGTCACCATCCATGAGATTAATGACAACAAACCCAGGCGCATCAACAAAGCCAACGATAAACCGATGAGTCGGGCTTTATCACGTTGTTTTGGCGGTAATTTATCTGCGAGGATGGCAATAAAGACCAGGTTATCAATACCCAGTACGATTTCCAGCACAATTAGCGTCAGTAAACCCACCCAAATCTGGGGATCCATTAAGAGTTCCATGACATGCTCCTGCTTTGAAAATAGCTAAGCAGCATCCCGCATAACGCGGACGCAGTGATATGAGTTGAGATGGTTTCGGGGCGTGAAACGCCAATATGAAAGGCTGAATACTCAGACCTGAGATTGAAAAGACGTCGGTGACGGTCCATACAGTGGGCTACAGCCCTGTACTCCTTAGCGATTAAACAAGAAGCAAACAATATCAGAGCAAGATGCTCTTTTGCAAAGTTTTACCTTATTTTGCAATTTTTCTGCAACCTCGGGAGGCCATATTTTGTCGCTCAATTCCTTGAAAAGGTAACAAAGTTAAATTACCGATCTTCATCACATAAAATAATTTTTTCACTGTCTAAAATAAATCCGTCTTACGTTACGCATCTTTACTCATACCGTTATCTGAATCGATTCGCTTGATGAAACGGATAATCTACAAAACACCCATATTAAGGGTGTGGTGATGACCAACACAGGAGGTAGCAAGTGACTATTGCTATTGTCATAGGCACGCATGGCTGGGCAGCAGAACAGTTGCTGAAAACCGCAGAAATGCTATTGGGCGAACAGGAAAACGTTGGCTGGATAGATTTCGTTCCCGGCGAAAACGCCGAAACTCTGATCGAAAAGTACCATGCTCAACTGGCCAACCTGGCCACCGACAAAGGTGTGCTGTTTCTCGTCGATACCTGGGGCGGTAGCCCGTTTAATGCTGCCAGCCGTATTGTCGTCGATAAAGAGCATTACGAGGTCGTCGCCGGGGTCAATATTCCGATGCTGGTCGAAACCTTGATGGCTCGCGATGATAACCCGTCGTTCGATGAGTTAGTGGCGCTGGCGGTCGAAACTGGCCGTGAAGGGGTGAAAGCCCTGAAAGCAGAACCGGTTGAAAAAGCGGCTCCTGTGGTTGCCACCGCGGCACCTAAAGCCGCAGCACCGCTCAAGCCAATGGGCCCCAATGATTATATGAACATCGGTCTGGCGCGTATTGACGACCGTTTGATTCATGGCCAGGTTGCGACCCGCTGGACCAAAGAAACCAACGTGACCCGCATTATTGTCGTCAGTGATGAAGTGGCAGCCGATACCGTGCGTAAAACGCTGCTGACGCAGGTTGCGCCTCCCGGTGTGACCGCCCATGTGGTGGATGTGGCTAAAATGATCCGCGTCTACAACAACCCCAAATATGCAGGCGACCGTGTGATGCTGCTGTTCACCAACCCAACCGATGTTGAACGCGTCGTGGAAGGCGGAGTGAATATTAAGTCAGTCAATATCGGCGGAATGGCGTTCCGTCAGGGTAAAACCCAGGTGAATAACGCCATTTCCGTCGATGAAAAAGATATTGAAGCCTTTAAGAAACTCAACGCGCGCGGCATTGAGCTGGAAGCGCGCAAGGTTTCCAGCGACCAAAAACTGAAAATGATGGACCTGATTGCGAAGGTGAAAGGCTAACTGCCGCAGTGATTGGCTCAATTCGACGTTTTGCTCAGATTTCACACATAAGTCACACGTTTAAGGAGAAGTACAATGGAGATTACCACTCTTCAGATTGTGCTGGTGTTTGTCGTAGCCTGTATTGCCGGTATGGAGTCGGTGCTCGATGAATTTCAGTTCCACCGTCCGCTGGTCGCCTGTACCTTAATTGGTCTGGTACTCGGTGATATGCAAACCGGTATTATTATCGGCGGCACATTAGAAATGATTGCTCTGGGTTGGATGAACATCGGTGCAGCGGTAGCTCCCGATGCGGCCCTGGCGTCGATTATCTCAACTATTCTGGTCATCGCCGGTCACCAGGGCATTGGTTCTGGTATCGCATTGGCCATCCCGCTGGCGGCGGCAGGCCAGGTGCTGACCATTATCGTTCGTACTATTACCGTGGGCTTCCAGCACGCAGCGGATAAGGCCGCCGAAAACGGCAACCTCTCGGCGCTCTCCTGGATCCACGTCTCCTCCCTGTTCTTACAGGCAATGCGTATCGCTATTCCTGCCGTTATCGTCGCCATTTCCGTCGGTACCAGTGAAGTACAGAACATGCTCAACGCCATTCCTGAAGTGGTGACCAGCGGTCTGAACATCGCCGGCGGCATGATTGTGGTGGTGGGTTATGCGATGGTCATCAATATGATGCGCGCAGGCTACCTGATGCCCTTCTTCTATCTGGGCTTCGTTACCGCGGCTTTCACCGATTTCAACCTGGTTGCGCTGGGTGTGATTGGCGCTGTGATGGCAGTTCTGTACATCCAGCTGAGCCCGAAATACAACCGTTCCGCCGGCGCACCTGCGCCAGCAGCCGGTGCTAACGATCTCGATAACGAATTAGATTAATAGGTGAGCGAAATGGTTGATACCACCAAAACAACGACTACCGAGAAAAAACTCACCCCGGGTGATATTCGTGGCGTATTCCTGCGTTCTAACCTGTTCCAGGGGTCATGGAACTTTGAACGTATGCAGGCGCTGGGCTTTTGCTTCTCAATGATCCCGGCAATCAAACGCCTGTATCCTGAGAACAACGATGCGCGTAAGCAGGCGATTAAACGTCACCTGGAATTCTTTAACACCCACCCTTATGTGGCCGCCCCGGTGCTGGGCGTAACGCTTGCGATGGAAGAGCAGCGTGCAAACGGCGCGGAAATTGACGATGGTGCCATCAACGGTATCAAAGTGGGCTTAATGGGGCCGCTGGCCGGCGTAGGTGACCCGATTTTCTGGGGCACAGTACGCCCGGTCTTCGCAGCACTTGGCGCCGGTATCGCGATGAGCGGTAGCCTGCTTGGCCCCCTGCTATTCTTTATCCTGTTCAACGCCGTGCGTTTGCTGACCCGTTACTACGGGGTAGCTTACGGATACCGTAAAGGTATTGATATCGTTAAGGATATGGGCGGCGGCTTCCTGCAAAAACTGACCGAGGGGGCGTCAATTCTCGGCCTGTTCGTTATGGGGGCACTGGTTAACAAGTGGACGCACGTTAATATACCGCTGGTGGTGTCGAAGATAACCGACCAGACCGGCGCGGTTAAAGTGACCACGGTGCAAACCATACTTGATCAGCTGATGCCGGGTCTGGTGCCGTTGCTGTTAACCTTTGCCTGTATGTGGCTGCTGCGTAAGAAAGTTAACGCGCTGTGGATCATCATGGGCTTCTTCGTTATCGGTATCGTCGGTTATGCTATCGGCCTGCTGGGTCTGTAATTTGAGTATTTGAGTACAACCGGGGGCCTGCCCCCGGTTCAGACTGATGACAAACCCACGTGTTTCGCCAAACGAACATAGGTCATCAATAAAAGACAAGGAAAATCAATTTATTGATTTTCAGCTGATAACCACAAAGAAGGAAAAACCACGCTTTTTCCTTCTTTGTCAGCAACCTCAGGGGGGTAAATGCCCCCTCAAGCCTGAATGCTTAGCCCGGCAATACGATATTGCTTTCTGCCAGCGATCCCATCTCATTGTGCATAGCGCACGCCGCATCCACTAAATGCATCGCCAGCGCCGCG
>NZ_RPOH01000106.1 GCF_003818135.1 Buttiauxella warmboldiae
CCATGTTCGTTTTGCGAAAGGCATGGGGTTTGTCATCAGTCTGCTGTTACCAGCGTTTTGCCGCCTGCTTGTCCGTTTCCCGTGCTTCAACCCAGCGCTCGCCTTCAGGCGTGGCTTCGCGTTTCCAGAACGGCGCGCGCGTTTTCAGATAATCCATAATGAACTGCGCTGATTCAAAAGCAGAGCTGCGGTGCGCACCGGTGACGCCAACAAAAACGATCTCATCACCTGGCCACAGCTCGCCAATACGGTGGATGACGCTTACGCGTTGTAATGGCCAGCGCTTACGGGCCTGCGCGATAATTTCCGCCAGCGCTTTCTCAGTCATGCCCGGGTAGTGCTCAAGCGTTAACGCACTGACGCTGTCGCCAAGATTGTGGTTACGCACTTTGCCCGTGAAGGTGACTACGGCACCGTCTTCATCACACTGCGCCAGCCACTGATACTCGTCGCCAACGTTGAAATTTTCATGGCTGACGCGGATCCGCGTATTGTCCATTTCAGCCTCCGGTAACCGGTGGGAAGAAAGCCACTTCATCGCCATCGTGAAGCGGGTGGTCAAAACTCACCAGCGTCTGGTTGACCGCTGCCAGCAGTTTTCCGGACTCCAGCGCCAGCGCCCAGCGCTCGCTTCTGTTTGCCAGCTCAGCACGCAACTGCTCGACATCACTGAACGTGGCCTCCAGTTGCAGGCGATCGCAGTCGACCAGCTCGCGCACCTGGGCAAAAAACAGGACGTTAATCATGACTATCCGCCTTAAAATCTCCGGATTTCCCACCGCTTTTCGCCAGCAGGCGCACCGGGCCAATCACCATATCTTTTTGTACTGCCTTGCACATATCGTAAATGGTTAACGCCGCAACCGACGCCGCGGTCAGCGCTTCCATTTCCACACCGGTTTTGCCCGTCAGGCGGCATACGGATTCAATGCGCACGCGGTTATGTTCCGGCTCGGCGGCTAAATTCACTTCGACTTTACTGAGCATCAGCGGGTGGCAAAGCGGAATTAACTCCCAGGTGCGTTTTGCCGCCTGAATGCCGGCAATCCGCGCCGTGGCAAACACATCACCTTTATGGTGGCTGCCTTCCAGAATCATGGCAAGCGTTGCGGTTTCCATAGTGATAAATGCTTCCGCACGCGCTTCACGCACGGTTTCGGCTTTGGCGGAAACATCAACCATGTGCGCTTCGCCTTGCGCATTAATATGAGTCAGTTGCGACATAGTTTATTTCTTGAGGTGTGGGTGGAAATTACAAGGGCCCACGCGGGCATCCAGCTGTGGCTGAATGATATTTTCCCACGCGGTGCGGCAAGCTTTGGTGGAACCCGGCATCGCAAAAATCAGCGTGCGGTTAGCCATCCCGGCCAGCGCGCGCGATTGCAGCGTAGAGGTGCCGATCTCCTCAAAAGAGAGCATTCGGAACAGCTCACCAAAACCTTCGATTTCGCGATCGAACAGCGGCAGCAATGCTTCCGGTGCCTGGTCGCCCTCGGTAAAACCGGTGCCGCCGTTAATCAGCACCACCTGCACTTCATCATCGGCAATCCACTGGGAAACCTGGGCGCGAATCGCATAGCGGTTCTCTTTCACTATGGCTTTAGCCGTGACTTTATGACCCGCGTCGCTGGCGGCTTCACGCAGATAATGTCCTGAGGTGTCGTCCTCTTCGCCACGACGGCTGGAGACGGTCAGAATGGCAATATGTACCGGGATAAATTCGCCGCTCGGCTGGCTCATGGCTCTCTTCCTTTTTGGTCTGGTTTTACCCGCCGATATAAGACAGGTTTTGCGTGATGCCGGTGTCACCGTCATGCAGAAAATGGGTCTGTTTTTTATGGGTTAAGGCTTCGGCAATCCGCGCTTCAAGCTCGCTAATTTGCTCATCGCTCGCCAGCAAATCACGCAGGGAAACGCCCTGTTCCCCAAACAAGCACAGGTGCAAATTACCCACCGATGAGACGCGCAGGCGGTTGCAGCTGGCACAAAAATCCTTCTCATACGGCATGATCAGGCCGATTTCGCCGGCGTAGTCGGGGTGGCAAAAGACCTGCGCCGGGCCGTCGCTGCGGCTGCGTAGCTGATGCACCCAGCCGCGAGCCAGTAGCTGGTCGCGGATAGTTTTGCCGGAAAGATGGTGTTTGCGGAAGAGATCGCCGCCGTCGCCGGTTTCCATCAGCTCGATAAAACGCAGCTGGATGGGACGAGGCTTGATCCACGCCAGAAAGGTATCGAGCTCATGATGGTTCACGTCGCGCATCAGCACGGTATTCACCTTCACGCGCTCAAAGCCTGCGGCAAAAGCGGCATCAATGCCTTCCATCACCTGGCGAAACTTATCCTGTCCGGTAATGGCATGGAACTGGCGGGCGTCGAGGCTATCGACGCTGACATTCACGGCAGTCAGCCCGGCATCGCGCCATTGCTGGACATCACGCGCCAGACGGTAGCCGTTAGTGGTCATGGCAATCTGGCGAATAGCCGGATTTTCGCGCACCGCGGCGATGATATCGGTGAAGTCTTTACGCAAAGAGGGTTCGCCGCCGGTCAGACGCACTTTTTCAGTCCCCAGGGCGGCAAAAGCGCGGGTAACACGGCGAATTTCATCGACGTTGAGGAAACTTTTGTTCGCCACACCGTGAGGCTTGTAGCCATCCGGCAGGCAATAGTTGCAACGGAAATTGCAAACGTCGGTAACGGACAGACGCAGGTAAAAAAACTGACGCGCGAAGGCATCGGTAAGTTGGATAGCCATGTACACCTTCCAGATACGGGAGATGCAGGCATTTCTTTCTGCACCCTGGTGACTCAAGGTCACGGCCAAAGCACCCTATCTTGCGACTTAGGTCCGGAGGCTTAGTGTGTGTTAGAGCGATAGTAGCGCGTGGGGAGATGATTCGCCACAGCGGCTTTCGTTATATCAATAAACATATAGCGAGCTAATCGTTCAATTTCGCCACAGACTACGCGAAAAGTGAACTTTTGCTTTGATATATATCATTAACCTCCGAGGCCCAATCGTATTGTACGCGCTTTTACGCTACCTTAATTCGATAGTTCGTCATAAGGAATAGTTATGCGTAATCGTACGCTTGCGGATTTAGACCGGGTGGTTGCCCTCGGCGGCGGCCACGGTCTGGGTAGGGTCATGTCGTCCCTCTCCTCTTTAGGTTCACGTTTAACCGGCATTGTCACCACCACCGATAACGGCGGCTCTACAGGGCGGATCCGGCGCTCTGAAGGCGGCATTGCCTGGGGGGATATGCGCAACTGTTTAAATCAGTTAATCACTGAACAGAGCGTGGCATCGGCGATGTTTGAATACCGCTTTGCTGGTAATGGCGAACTTTCCGGGCATAACCTTGGAAATTTGATGTTAAAGGCGCTCGATCACCTGAGCGTGCGGCCTTTAGAAGCGATCAATTTAATTCGTAACCTGCTAAAAGTGGATGCTTTTCTGATCCCGATGTCGGAACAACCGGTGGATCTAATGGCCACCGATCGGGACGGCCATTTTATTTACGGTGAAGTGAATATTGACCAGCTCTCATCGCCGCCGCAGGAGCTGTCGCTCTACCCTAAAGCGCACGCCACTCGCGAAGCCGTGCAGGCGATTGCCGAAGCGGATCTGATTCTGATCGGCCCCGGGAGCTTTTACACCAGCTTAATGCCGATACTGCTGCTCGAAGATATGGATCAGGCGCTGCGCAGAACGCCAGCCCCGGTAGTGTTTATCGGCAATCTGGGCAAGGAGTTAAGCAGCGCCGCCAGCCTGTCGCTGGTGCAGACCTTAGCGGTTATGGAACAGCGGGTGGGTAAGCGGATTATTGATGCGGTCGTCGTCGGCCCGCAGACCGATGTCAGTGAAATTACCGACCGGGTGGTGATTCAGGAGCCGCTGGAAGCATGCGATATTCGCTATCGCCACGACCGGCACCTGCTGCGCCAGGCGCTGGAAAAAGCCATTCAGCAGCTGGGATAAATGCGTTATGCAGGCGAGTAGCGCACGGTTGCCCGCCTGCATAACGATTACGACGCCGCAATAAACAACTGCCGCAGCTGATGAAGCTGGTCACGTATCTGTGCCGCCTCCTCAAATTCCAGGTTCTGCGCATGCTCCAGCATCTTCCCTTCGAGTTGATGGATTTTCTGCTGCAAGGCTTTTGGCGTCAGGATGATTTCATCCTCTTCAATCACGCTGCGCGCTTTGCTCTTCATCCGGCCTTTGGTTTTCGCCATCCCTTCGCCAAGCTGAAGAATATCCACCACTTTTTTATTCAGCCCCTGCGGCGTAATCCCGTTTTCTTCGTTGTAACGCTGCTGCTTCTCACGGCGGCGTTCCGTTTCACCAATCGCCTTCGCCATTGACGGCGTGATTTTGTCGCCGTAAAGAATCGCTTTACCGTTAATATTACGCGCCGCGCGGCCAATGGTCTGGATCAGCGAGCGTTCGGAGCGCAGGAAGCCCTCTTTATCGGCGTCCAGAATCGCCACCAGCGACACCTCAGGCATATCCAGCCCTTCACGCAGCAGGTTGATGCCCACCAGCACGTCGAACTCGCCAAGGCGCAAATCACGAATGATCTCCATACGCTCGACGGTATCGATATCCGAGTGCAGATAACGCACCCGCTCGCCATGCTCTTCAAGATACTCCGTCAAATCTTCGGCCATACGCTTGGTCAGCGTGGTGACCAGAACGCGTTCGTTAATCTCCACGCGCTTACGGATTTCAGAAAGCAGATCGTCAACCTGAGTGGCAACCGGGCGCACCTCGATAATCGGGTCCAGCAGGCCGGTTGGCCTGACCACCTGGTCGATAACATCGCCGCCGGATTTTTCCAGCTCATAATTGCTTGGCGTTGCCGAAACATAAATCGTCTGCGGTGCCAGCGCTTCAAACTCTTCAAACTTTAATGGACGGTTGTCGAGGGCGGAAGGTAGGCGGAAGCCATACTCTACCAGCGTCTCTTTACGCGCCCGGTCGCCGCGATACATGCCGCCGATTTGCGGAATAGTGACGTGGGATTCGTCGACTATCAGCAAACCGTCGGCCGGCAGGTAATCGAACAACGTCGGTGGCGGCTCGCCCGGGCCGCGCCCGGAGAGAAAGCGCGAGTAGTTTTCCACCCCTGAGCAGTAGCCGAGCTCGTTCATCATCTCTAAATCGAACTGCGTGCGCTGGCTCAGACGCTGCTCTTCCAGCAGCTTATTATTTGCCAGCAGAACCTTACGGCGCTCTGCCAGCTCAACTTTGATCTCTTCCATCGCTTGCAGAATGCGTTCACGCGGCGTGACGTAGTGCGTTTTCGGATACACCGTGAAACGTTGGATCGTCTGGTCAATCTGCCCGGTCAGCGGGTCAAACAGCGACAGGCGCTCCACTTCTTCATCAAACAGCTCAACGCGCAGCGCTAAATCATCGGACTCTGCCGGGAAGATATCGATCACTTCGCCACGCACGCGGAAGGTGCCGCGCTGGAATGCCTGGTCGTTACGGGCATATTGCAGCTCCGTCAGGCGACGTAAAATAGAGCGCTGGTCGATGATCATCCCTTTAGTGAGATGCAGCATCATCTTCAGATAGAGATCCGGGTCGCCCAGGCCATAAATTGCCGACACCGACGCCACCACAATCACATCGCGCCTTTCGAGTAATGCTTTGGTCGCCGACAGGCGCATCTGCTCTATGTGCTCGTTTACCGAGGAGTCTTTTTCAATAAAAGTATCCGAGCTTGGAACATAGGCTTCTGGCTGATAGTAGTCGTAGTAAGAGACGAAGAACTCCACCGCGTTATCCGGAAAGAACTCTTTCATCTCGCCATACAGCTGGGCCGCCAGGGTTTTATTCGGTGCCAGCACCATGGTGGGGCGCTGCAAGTCTGCAATCACATTCGCCACGGTAAACGTTTTGCCGGAGCCGGTCACCCCCAGTAAAGTCTGGTGGGCAAGCCCGTCCTCCAGCCCCTCTTCAAGACGGCGAATGGCCTCTGGCTGGTCGCCAGAAGGTTTGAAGGCTGAATGTAGTTTGAACGCTTTACTCATGAAGAGGCTACCTGATGAAGAAACGAGCGGGCCGGAGGATAATTTTACCCGGCACAGGAAATTTTGCCAGCAAAAGATACTGGATGAAAAACCAGTTCCCATAGCCTGATGAGAAATCCTATGTTTTTCGCCAAACGAACAGCGACCATCAATAAAAAAAAAAGGAAAATCAATT
>NZ_RPOH01000107.1 GCF_003818135.1 Buttiauxella warmboldiae
ATCGCCACCAGGAAGGAAAAACCACGCTTTTTCCTTCCTGGTCAGCATACTAACCGGGCTGATTTTTTTGCCCCACCGTCTTATACTGCGCCGCATTAAGGACAAGCGAGCCCTCTCATGCAAAAAAAATCCATCTACGTTGCCTACACCGGCGGTACTATCGGTATGCAACGCTCAGCACACGGTTACATCCCTGTTTCCGGCCACCTGCAACGGCAGCTGGCGTTGATGCCTGAATTTCATCGCCCGGAAATGCCTGATTTCACCATCCATGAATATCAGCCGCTGATGGACTCCTCGGACATGACGCCTGAGGACTGGCAGCACATCGCCGACGATATTAAAGCCCGCTACGATGAGTACGACGGTTTTGTGATCCTGCACGGTACGGACACCATGGCATTCACCGCTTCGGCGCTGTCGTTCATGCTGGAAAACCTCAGCAAACCGGTGATTGTTACCGGCTCGCAAATCCCGCTGGAGGAGCTGCGCTCCGATGGGCAAATTAACCTGCTCAACTCGCTGTATATCGCGGCAAACTTCCCGATTAACGAAGTGACGCTGTTCTTCAATAATCGTCTGTATCGCGGCAACCGCACCACCAAGGCCCATGCCGACGGCTTCGATGCGTTTGCTTCGCCAAACCTTGCCCCCCTGCTTGAAGCAGGAATTCATATTCGCCGCCTGAACACACCTGCCGCACCGCAGAGCGTAGGGGAACTGGTAGTCCACCCTATTACTCCGCAGCCTATTGGGGTGGTAACGATTTATCCTGGGATCTCAGCAGACGTGGTGGGCAATTTTTTACGCCAGCCTGTTAAGGCATTGATCCTGCGCTCTTACGGCGTAGGTAACGCCCCCCAGCACGGAGCATTCCTGCAAGAGTTACAAAAAGCCTGTTCACGCGGAATTGTGGTGGTTAACCTGACGCAGTGTATGTCGGGGAAAGTGAATATGGGCGGCTACGCGACGGGTAATGCCCTGGCGCAAGCGGGCGTGATTAGCGGCTATGATATGACGGTTGAGGCAACGCTGACTAAGCTGCACTATCTGCTCAGTCAGAATCTGGACGTGCAGGCCATTCGCGAAGCGATGTCGTGCAACTTACGTGGCGAACTGACCCCGGATGAATAAGGAGAAATCATGAAACGTGCTTTGTTACTGGTTGATATACAGAATGATTTTTGTGCCGGTGGCGCGCTTGCCGTTCCCGAAGGAGACAGCACGGTTGACGTGGCAAATAGGCTAATTAGCTTCTGCAAAGCGCACGGCGATGCAATAGTCGCCACCCAGGACTGGCACCCGGCCAATCACGGGAGTTTCGCCAGCGTTCAGAGAACCGAGCCTTTTTCACAAGGGAGGCTCGACGGGCTGCGGCAAACCTGGTGGCCCGATCACTGCGTGCAGAATAGCGAAGGAGCACAGCTCCACCCTTTGCTTAATACGCATGACGTCGATGCTGTCTTTCAAAAAGGCGAAAATCCACTGATTGATAGCTACAGTGCATTTTTCGACAACGGGCATCGCCAGAAAACGCTGCTTGATGACTGGTTGTACCGCAATGAGACCAAGCAGCTCGTGGTACTCGGACTGGCGACCGATTATTGCGTGAAATTTACGGTGCTTGATGCTTTAACGCTGGGCTATGAGGTTATCGTAATAACCGATGGTTGCCGCGGTGTGAACCTGCAACCACAGGATAGCCTGAAAGCTTTCCAGACTATGTCTGCGGCGGGCGCCACGCTGATGACGCAGGCTGATTTTATCTGCTAGCTTTATCCTGGGTGGCAGCACGCCACCCGGTTGTCAATTTACAGCTTCACCGTCACAATCGGCGCGGGTTCAATACCAAACTCAGCCTTGAGCTGCTGTTTGCTTTTCATCACCATCTGCCCCTGGGTGTCGATGGTCATATGCTGCGCGTCAGTGTTGTAACGCGCCTGCCACATCATCACCAGCTGCAGACTGTTCTCTTTTTGATCGGGCGTCAGTGCCACACCGTCCGGCCATTTCCCCAGCTCAACGGCGGTCACCAGGCGTTGATAAACTTCCGGCGTCATAGTGTTTAACATTTCATCCAGATTCATCATGCGGCAAGCTCCTGTGGAATAATTAGCTGAATCGATTTTTCAACCTTCAGTTTGCTCACCGTTTTTGTCGTCGGTGAAGTTTAACGAAGCTGAATTTACGCAGTAGCGCTCGCCGGTCGGCTGCGGGCCATCCGGGAAAACATGGCCTAAATGAGCTTCACAGTGGCTACAGCGGATCTCAATACGTTCCATGCCGTGGGAGAAGTCCTTGATGTAGCGGATAGCGCTGTCGCTTACCGGCTCATAGAAACTAGGCCAGCCGCAGCCTGAGTCATACTTGGAGTCGGACATAAACAGCGGGGCATCACAGACCAGGCAATGGTAGACACCTTCCCGCTTGTTATGCAGCAGGCGCCCGGAAAACGGCGGCTCGGTGCCGTGCTTCTGGGTGACATAGAACTGCATTTCAGACAGGTTTTTTTTAGATAAATCAGGAGGTAATTGGTTAGCCATAGCTGTACATCTCGTGCAGTGGGGAGCGTAACTGATAACAGCATGATTCTAACAAAAAATTAACAACACCGTGCGGTTTTTTGTTCTAAACTTAGCCCTGAATTTCTGGCACAGCGTCAATTGTGACCGGCATCACATTTTTGTAGGAATCGATGTTTAAAATTCCTCGTATCGTCCCCGTTTGGATAAACAGCCAAAAGGGAAGCGCGAGGCGGTTCAGTCGTTCAAATGATCTCCACTGGATTGATTTGTCGCAATGATTGACACGATTCCGCTTGACGCTGAGTAAGGTTTTTGTAATTTTACAGGCAACCTTTTATTCACTAACAAATAGCTGGTGGAATATATGACTATCAAAGTAGGTATCAACGGTTTTGGCCGTATCGGCCGTATTGTTTTCCGTGCTGCTCAGGAACGTTCTGACATTGAAATCGTTGCAATCAACGACCTGTTAGACGCTGAATACATGGCTTACATGCTGAAGTACGACTCAACTCACGGTCGTTTCAACGGCACTGTAGAAGTCAAAGACGGCCACCTGGTTGTTAACGGCAAAACTATCCGTGTTACCGCAGAACGCGATCCGGCTAACCTGAAGTGGAACGAAGTCAACGTAGACGTTGTTGCTGAAGCAACCGGTCTGTTCCTGACTGACGAAACTGCTCGTAAGCACATCACTGCTGGCGCTAAAAAAGTGGTTCTGACTGGTCCTTCTAAAGACAGCACGCCGATGTTCGTTAAAGGCGCTAACTTTGAGAAGTATGCTGGCCAGGATATCGTTTCTAACGCATCTTGCACCACTAACTGCCTGGCTCCACTGGCTAAAGTTATCAACGACAACTTCGGTATTATCGAAGGTCTGATGACCACTGTTCACGCCACTACCGCTACGCAGAAAACTGTTGATGGCCCGTCTCACAAAGACTGGCGCGGCGGCCGCGGCGCAGCTCAGAACATCATCCCTTCTTCTACCGGTGCTGCTAAAGCTGTCGGCGTGGTACTGCCAGAGCTGAACGGTAAAATCACTGGTATGGCGTTCCGCGTTCCAACTCCAAACGTGTCTGTAGTTGACCTGACCGTTCGTCTGGAAAAAGCTGCGTCTTACGAAGAAATCAAGAAAGCAATCAAAGCGGCTGCTGAAGGCCCAATGAAAGGCGTTCTGGGTTACACCGAAGACGACGTTGTTTCTACCGATTTCAACGGCGAAGTTTGCACTTCCGTGTTCGATGCTAAAGCGGGTATCGCACTGAACGACAACTTTGTGAAACTGGTTTCCTGGTACGACAACGAAACTGGCTACTCAAACAAAGTACTGGATCTGATCGCTCACATCTCCAAATAAGTTGAGATGAGTGTTTAATCCTGAAGGGCGACTGCGGTCGCCCTTTTTTTTCGCCTTTGATCGATAGGTTAAACCAATGATTAATAAAATTTTTGCCCTTCCGGTTATTGAACAAATCACCCCTTCTCTCTCCCGCCGTCAGATTGATGAGCTGGAAGTCATCGTGATTGACCACCCGCAGGCTCGCGGCTCTGTCACTTTGCAGGGTGCGCATCTGCTGTCATGGAAGCCCGCAGGTGAAGATGAAGTGCTGTGGTTGAGCGACAACACGCCATTTAAAGACGGCGTGGCTATTCGTGGTGGCGTGCCAATCTGCTGGCCGTGGTTTGGCCCGGCGGCGCAGGCCGGTCTGCCAGCTCATGGTTTCGCCCGTAATCTGCCGTGGACTCTGAGCGCGCATCATGAAGATGAAAACGGCGTGGCGCTGACTTTCGAACTGCAAAGCAGCGATGCCAGCCGCCAGTACTGGCCGCATGACTTTACCCTGTACGCGCGTTACAAGCTGGGTAAAACCTGTGAGATGGAACTGGAAGCGCACGGCGAGTTTACAGTGAACTCAGCGCTGCATACTTACTTCAACGTTGGCGATATCGCTGAGGTGAAAGTCAGTGGGCTGGGCAACAAGTATATCGATAAAGTGCTGAACGCTTCTCTCGGCCAGTTAACCGATGGAGTACAAACCTTCCCGGATCGTACAGATCGCGTGTATCTGCAGCCGGAAGAGTGCAGCGTCATCCACGATGCCAGTCTGAATCGCACTATTGATGTCGTTCATCATCACCATATTAACGTGGTTGGCTGGAACCCAGGCCCGGCGCTCTCGGCCTCGATGACGGATATGCCAGACGATGGTTACAAAACTTTCGTCTGCGTGGAAACCGCCTATGCCAGCGCCATGCAGCAGGCGACAGCGGATAAACCTGCTCGTTTAGCCACCACCTTGCGCGTGGCGAAAAAAGCTTAATCCCCCTCTAAAGGCGTTTCCGGTACCGGGCCGTAAACGCCTTTTCCATCACCTGGCTTGCTTCTGAAATGACTGCACCACCAATGTGCAAACGGGGCGCAATCGCCCCGAGGAAGGAGATAAGCTACACCATCAGAAACTGTAGGTGACGCCCGTCATCAAAATACCCGTCCACTCTTTATCAATCATCGGGCTATTGGTGACTTCATCGGCCAGGTGGATATAACGCCCCATCCCGAAAACGTTCCAGCTCTGCGTAAGCTTGTAGTTTACCGACAACTCAACATACGGCGACCAGCTATCGTCAGGGTTATAGCTGCTTAACCCGCTGCGCTGCGACTCGTTTTTGCTGATGCCATAATAGTATTCGTTCTGATTTTCGCTGCTCCACACGATCCCGATACCCGGCGTCAATGTCAGCCTGTCGGCGCTGTAGCGATACAGCCACGCGGTGTCCCAGGTGATACCGTTACTGTTATCCAGGGTGTCGCCCGCAAGCACCGTGCGCAGGAAACCATAATCGGTGTAGTGCACATACGAAAGCCCCGCCATCAGCGTCGCTTTACGGTTTTCTAACTGACGCATACTTTTTGAGTCACTGTCCTTCGCACGGAAGAAGAGCGGCGAGTAGTAGGCGGTGACAGACAGCTTGTCGGTCTTGTCATTCCACAGGTAGTAACCCGCGTTAAGGCCACGCAGGTAGAAACTGTCCCCTTCGTAACCCACCATTGGCACCGGGTAGACACGGTCCTGATCGCCTTTATACATGTTTGGGGTAACCAGGGCTGCAGCCCCTAAAGACCATGGGCCGTCAGCGGCATGTACGGCAGTAAAAGATGAGGCAATCAACGCCCCTAATATAAGAAATTTGAATTTGCTCACAATCCATTAAGCCCTTTAATCAAATAATCAGCGCTGAGAGTGTAACCTCCCTTGCTCTCCACCCCAAATTTTTTACTCAATTTAAACTTCTGTGCAACCATTCAACATCTCGTACCCGGGTTTCACCTTCGTTTCACTTTTATGAATAGCGGGTCATAGCCGGCGCTGCGCTTGATGACCTAAAGGAGAAATAAATGGATGAGTTATTGATATGTCATTGAAATTGGCCCGTGGCCGTATGCAAGTTTTGCAAATGCCATCTACGCTTTATTTTAGGAAGATGAAATACGCTGAACACAGCACGAAAACGCCACTAGCGAAGTTGGCATAAAAGTTGCTCGAGATTCAGGAGGCGTCTTCCGGGAGCCCATTACTATTACCCTCGGCTCTCTAACCTGTGCTAAAAACGAAAGGACGGCATGCCATGAATATATTCGATCACTATCGCCAGCGTTATGAAGCTGCCAAGGACGAAGAGTTCACACTGCAGGAGTTTCTTGCCATCTGTAAGCAAGATCGCAGTGCCTATGCTAATGCGGCAGAAAGGCTATTGATGGCCATTGGTGAACCCGTAATGGTGGATACTGCCACAGAGCCACGGCTGTCCCGTCTCTTTTCGAACCGGGTGATTTCCCGTTACCCGGCATTTGAAGAGTTCTATGGCATGGAAGAAGCCATTGAACAAATTGTTGCCTATCTCAAACATGCTGCCCAGGGTCTGGAAGAGAAGAAACAGATCCTCTATTTGCTGGGCCCGGTCGGGGGCGGTAAATCCTCGCTCGCTGAACGCCTGAAAGCGCTGATGCAGCGCGTCCCCATTTATACCCTGAGCGCTAACGGCGAGCGCAGCCCGGTGAATGACCACCCGCTGTGTTTGTTTAATCCGCAGGAGGACGCCTCGATTCTGGAAAAAGAGTACGGCGTCCCAACCCGCTACCTCGGCACAATTATGTCGCCATGGGCGGCAAAACGTCTGCATGAGTTTGGCGGCGACATCACCAAATTCCGCGTGGTGAAAGTCTGGCCGTCGATTCTGGCGCAAATTGCGATTGCCAAAACGGAACCGGGGGATGAGAACAACCAGGATATCTCGGCGCTGGTCGGGAAAGTGGATATTCGTAAGCTGGAAAACCACGCGCAGAACGATCCTGATGCCTACGGCTATTCCGGTGCGCTGTGCCGCGCAAACCAGGGCATCATGGAATTTGTGGAGATGTTCAAAGCGCCGATTAAAGTGCTCCACCCATTGCTGACCGCAACCCAGGAGGGGAACTATAACGGGACGGAAGGCATCTCCGCCCTGCCGTTTAACGGCATTATTCTGGCGCACTCCAACGAATCCGAGTGGGTGACCTTCCGCAATAACAAAAACAACGAGGCGTTCCTTGACCGTGTTTATATCGTCAAAGTGCCTTATTGCCTGCGGATTTCCGAAGAGATCAAAATCTACGAAAAACTGCTCACCCACAGCGAGTTGCTCCACGCCCCCTGTGCGCCCGGCACGCTGGAAACGCTATCGCGCTTCTCTATTCTGTCGCGGCTGAAAGAGCCGGAAAACTCCAGTATTTACTCGAAAATGCGCGTGTACGACGGTGAAAGTCTGAAAGATACCGACCCGAAAGCGAAATCCTACCAGGAGTATCGCGATTATGCCGGCGTCGACGAAGGCATGAACGGGCTCTCAACGCGCTTTGCGTTCAAAATTCTCTCCCGCGTGTTCAACTTTGACCACGTAGAAGTGGCCGCCAACCCGGTGCATCTGTTCTATGTGCTGGAACAGCAGATCGAGCGCGAACAGTTCCCGCAGGATGTGGCGGAGAAATACCTGGAGCACCTGAAAGGCTACCTGATCCCGAAATACGCTGAATTTATTGGTAAAGAGATCCAGACCGCGTATCTCGAATCTTACTCAGAGTACGGGCAAAATATTTTCGACCGTTATGTTACCTACGCTGACTTCTGGATTCAGGATCAGGAGTACCGCGACCCGGATACCGGCCAGCTGTTTGACCGTGAGTCCCTGAATGCGGAACTGGAAAAAATTGAAAAACCGGCCGGCATCAGCAACCCGAAAGATTTCCGCAATGAGATAGTTAACTTCGTGCTGCGCGCCCGTGCCAACAATAATGGTCGCAACCCTAACTGGACCAGCTACGAGAAGCTGCGCACGGTTATCGAGAAGAAAATGTTCTCCAATACCGAAGAGCTGCTGCCCGTTATCTCGTTCAATGCCAAAACCTCGACCGACGAGCAGAAAAAACACGATGACTTTGTCGATCGCATGATGGAGAAAGGCTACACCCGCAAACAGGTTCGCCTGCTGTGCGAATGGTATCTGCGGGTGCGCAAATCTTCATAACGCCTGAGTCAAAGATGGGGCCACGCGCTGTGGCCCCCTGCGCAGTTGGCAAAGAAGTTTGGGGGAAATATGGCCTATTTTATTGACAGGCGACTGAACGGTAAAAATAAAAGCGCGGTGAATCGCCAGCGTTTTTTACGCCGTTATAAGGCACAGATTAAACAGTCAATTTCCGGGGCCATCAACAAGCGTTCGGTCACCGACGTCGACAGCGGCGAATCCGTCTCTATCCCAAATGAAGACATCAGCGAACCGATGTTTCATCAGGGACGCGGCGGGCTGCGTCATCGCGTTCACCCCGGAAACGATCACTTTGTGCAGAATGACCGCATTGAGCGCCCGCAGGGCGGCGGCGGTTCCGGTGGGGGCCAGGGCCAGGCAAGCCAGGACGGTGAAGGCCAGGATGAATTCGTGTTTCAGATTTCCAAAGATGAATATCTCGATCTGCTGTTTGAAGACCTGGCCTTGCCGAATCTGAAGAAGAATCAGCACCGCCAGATCGCCGAGTTTAAATCGCATCGTGCGGGTTATACCTCGAATGGCGTGCCGGCGAATATTAGCGTGGTGCGTTCACTGCAAAACTCGCTGGCCCGGCGCACGGCGATGACCGCCGGAAAACGCCGCCAGCTGCATGAACTGGAAGAAAGCCTGCAGACGGTAAGCCACAGCGAGCCTGCGCAGCTGCTGGAAGAAGAGCGCTTGCGCAAAGAGATTGCTGAACTGCGCGACAAGATTGCCCGGGTGCCGTTTATCGACACTTTCGATCTGCGCTACAAAAATTATGAAAAACGCCCTGAACCTTCAAGCCAGGCGGTGATGTTCTGTTTAATGGATGTCTCCGGCTCGATGGACCAGGCGACCAAGGATATGGCTAAACGCTTTTATATCCTGCTCTATCTGTTCCTGAGCCGGACCTATAAAAACGTGGAGGTAGTTTATATTCGCCACCACACCCAGGCCAAAGAGGTGGATGAGCACGAGTTCTTTTACTCGCAGGAAACGGGCGGCACGATTGTCTCCAGCGCCCTGAAACTGATGGATGAAGTGGTAAAAGAGCGCTATGACCCGGCGCTGTGGAATATTTACGCGGCACAAGCCTCCGATGGTGATAACTGGGCGGATGATTCACCGCTGTGCCATGAGCTGCTGGCGAAAAAAATACTGCCGATGGTGCGTTATTACAGCTACATCGAAATCACCCGCCGCGCCCACCAAACCCTGTGGCGCGAATATGAGGATTTACAGTCCACGTTTGATAACTTTGCAATGCAGCATATTCGCGATCAGGATGATATCTATCCGGTATTTCGTGAGCTATTCCAGAAGCAGACGAACCACACTTACACCTGACCTTGCAGGCCCGCCAGAATATTCTGGCAGGCCTGGTTATTTCCCGCCGATGACAGCAGCAGCTTATGCTACTGATAAGCCAACTCCGCACGCGCTTTGCACCTGCTACAGGCCCACAGCATCAGCGCATGCAAAAATTCGCCTCACGCCTTAAAAAGACTGACGACAGAACCTCCCTGCGCGTAAAGTGATAAATCACAATAAAAACAGTTTCCAGACTGATGACAAACCCCCATGACTTTCGCAAAACGAACATGGTCTATCAATAAAAAACAAGGAAAATCAATTTATTGATTTTCGGCTGATCACCACAAAGAAGGAAAAACCACGCTTTTTCCTTCTTTGTCAGCAATCTCTATTCCTGCGCCTTGATTGATATCATATGCGCGAGTACCCTGAAGCGACACAATGGAACGCAACTTTTTATATCTATCCGAATGATTTCAACGTTAAGAGCGGGGAGACTACATCGCCTCGCCTGGCTTTGAAGTAATACAGATAACTGGAGCATGAAAATTCTACGATGGAAATGTCTACCGGGCGTGCGCTATTTCGTAACTTCTTAGGCCAGTC
>NZ_RPOH01000108.1 GCF_003818135.1 Buttiauxella warmboldiae
ACAAAGAAGGAAAAACCACGCTTTTTCCTTCTTTGTGGCAAGCGGCCGAAAATCAATAAATTGATTTTCTTTAGTCTGACTAATATTTGTATCTTTTATCAGATAACCAGGAAAGAGCAGATGGATATCAATAACAAAGCCCGAATCCATTGGGCGTGTCGCCGGGGAATGCGCGAGCTGGATATTTCGATTATGCCATTCTTTGAATATGAATATGACTCGTTAAGCACGCAGGATAAGCAGCTATTTGTCCGTTTGCTGGAAAGCGATGATCCAGACCTGTTTAACTGGTTAATGAATCATGGCAAACCGGCTGATAGCGAGCTGCAACGGATGGTGACACTGATTCAGACACGGAATAAAGAACGTGGTCCTGTGGCAATCTGATCTTCGCGTCTCCTGGCGTGCGCAATGGCTGTCGCTGCTGGCCCACGGTCTGGTTGCGCTGTTAGTGCTGTTGATGCCGTGGCCGATGAGTTACACGCTGGTCTGGATGCTGCTGCTTTCACTGGTGGTGTTCGATAGCGTACGCAGTCAGCGGCGCATTCATGCCTGCCAGGGCGAAATGAAAATCCTGACCAACTACCACCTGCGCTGGCAAAACCAGGAATGGGAAATCGTGGGGTCGCCCTGGGTATTACGTAGCGGTATGATGCTGCGCTTACGCCGCGCCGGGCGCAAGCGTTGCCAGCATTTATGGCTGTCTGCTGATAGCATGGATATGGCTGAATGGCGTGATTTACGCCGCCTGATGCAGCAACAGCAGGCGAGCGGTAACGGCGAAGCCTGAGCGGCTGTCAGGCAAATTTTTCGGCCATTTCTGTGAGGATCTGCTGGCACCAGCTTTCGATGCGCTCATCGCTCAGATCGTACTGATTGGTTTCATCAAGCGCCAGGCCAACGAACAGTCGCCCATCGGCAATCACCGGTTTGGGGCTGGTAAATTCGTAGCCTTCGGTTGGCCAGTAGCCAATAAACTGAGCGCCGCGCGGGGCCAGTTTATCGTGCAGCATCCCGAGCGCATCCAGGAACCATTCGCCATAGCCAAGCTGATCGCCCATGCCATACAGGGCAACCGGTTTGCCTGCAAGATCCAGTCGGTCCAGCCGATCCCAGGCGGCTTCCCAGTCTTCCTGTAATTCGCCGAAATCCCAGGTCGGGATACCGAGGATCAGCGCATCGTACTGTTCCATCATGGCCGGTGAGTCATCTTTCAGATTGTGCAGCGTCACCAGTTCCGGGCCAATGATGTCACGAATTTTTTCGGCAGCCATTTCGGTGTAACAGGTGCTGGAGCCATAAAAAAGGCCAATGTTCATCGCGTTAATAACTCTTTTAAAAACCTGCAGGCTGGCAATTGTACCAGATCCCATGGTGCATCATGCATAATGGGCACCATTCGCCAAACCCTGGGCAAGTAAGGAGGCAGTTGTGGAGCAGGATCGGGCCCGAATCGAACAATTTCTTGATGCGCTCTGGCTTGAGCGGAACCTGGCACAGAACACATTGGACGCCTACCGCCGGGATCTCAACATGGTGGCCCAGTGGCTTACGCGCCACGATCTGGACTTACTGAATGTCCAGACAAGCGATTTGCAGCTGCTATTTGCTGAGCGTCTTGAAGGCGGCTATAAGGCAACCAGTTCGGCCCGCATGTTAAGCGCCATGCGCCGACTGTTCCAGTATCTGTATCGCGAAAAACTGCGCGATGATGATCCGGGCGTGATGCTTTCATCGCCAAAATTACCGCAGCGTTTGCCGAAGGATTTAAGCGAAGCGCAGGTCGAACGCCTGCTGCAAGCGCCCTGTATCGATCGGCCTGTCGAGTTACGTGATAAAGCCATGCTCGAATTATTGTATGCTACCGGGCTGCGCGTTTCTGAGTTAGTCGGCCTGACCATGAGCGATGTGAGCCTGCGTCAGGGCGTGGTTCGGGTCATTGGTAAAGGCAACAAAGAGCGCCTGGTGCCGATGGGCGAAGAGGCCGTTCACTGGCTGGAAAATTACCTTGAACATGGCCGCCCCTGGCTGCTTAATGGCGTGTCTATTGATACGGTTTTCCCCAGTAATCGCGCCCAACAGATGACGCGCCAGACATTCTGGCATCGCATCAAACACTATGCGGTGCAGGCGGGAATCGACAGTGAAAAGCTGTCACCCCACGTTCTGCGGCACGCTTTTGCGACGCATTTACTGAACCATGGTGCGGATTTACGAGTCGTACAGATGTTGCTTGGGCATAGCGATTTGTCCACCACCCAAATTTATACGCATGTAGCGACCGAGCGGTTACGCAAGCTACATCAACAGCACCACCCACGTGCGTGAGTGGCAGAAGATAAAGGAATCATCATGAAAAAGCGTTTGTGGCTGCTCCCATTATTAGCGGCCTCTGTGTCCGGTTTTGTTCATGCTGACGACGCAGCAATTAAGCAGTCTCTTGCGAAGCTAGGCGTGCAAAAGGCTGAGATTCAGCCAGCGCCTGTGGCGGGCATGAAAACGGTGTTAACCGACAGCGGCGTTTTATATGTCACTGAAGACGGTAAACATTTTATTCAGGGGCCGCTGTACGACGTCAGCGGCGCGCAGCCGGTTAACGTCACCAACAAATTGCTGGTGGGTAAACTGAACGCGCTCGAAAAAGAGATGATCGTCTATAAAGCGCCGCAGGAAAAACACGTCATTACCGTGTTTACCGACATCACCTGTGGCTACTGCCATAAGCTGCACGAAGAGATGAAAGACTACAACGCGCTGGGGATCACCGTGCGTTATCTGGCCTTCCCGCGTCAGGGGCTGCAAAGCCAGACTGAGAGCGACATGAAAGCCATCTGGTGTGCGAAAGACCCGAAAAAAGCCTTTGATGCCGCGATGAAAGGCGAAGCGGCTGCAGGCGCAAGCTGTGAGGCGAATATCGCTAATCATTACAACCTTGGCGTGCAGTTTGGCATCCAGGGAACGCCGGCAATTGTGCTGAGCAACGGCACCGTTATTCCTGGTTACCAGGGGCCAAAAGAGATGAAGCAAATGCTGGATGCGCACCAACAGCTTACGAACATCGGCGGGTAGTTAACGGGTGAAACTGCAAACACAACTTCGCCGCCGCACCGTCGATGAATCAGTCTTACTACCCCAGCAGCTGCATCCGCTTTTAAAGCGACTGTATGCCAGCCGTGGCGTGCGTGGCGAGCAGGATCTCGAACGCGGCGTGAAGGGCATGCTGCCCTGGCAGCAGCTTAACGGTATGGATAAAGCCGTTGCGTTGCTACACAACGCTTTTCGTCAAGGTCTGCGCATCATCGTGGTGGGGGATTTTGATGCTGATGGCGCAACCAGTACCGCTTTGAGCGTGTTGGGGCTGCGTAGCCTCGGCTGCCAGAACGTGAGCTATCTGGTGCCCAACCGCTTTGAAGATGGCTACGGTTTAAGCCCGGAAGTGGTGGATCAGGCTCATGCGCGCGGCGCGCAAATGATTTTGACCGTCGATAACGGCATCTCATCCCACAGCGGTGTTGAACGCGCTCATGCGCTGGGCATTCCGGTAGTGGTCACTGACCACCACTTGCCGGGGCCGGAGCTGCCTGCGGCGGAAGCTATCATCAACCCCAATCTGGTGGACTGCGAGTTTCCCTCAAAATCCCTCGCGGGCGTTGGCGTTGCGTTTTATCTGATGCTGGCGCTGCGCGCGCACCTGCGCGATTGCGGCTGGTTTGAACAGCAAGGGCTGGCCATTCCAAACCTGGCTGAACTTCTCGATCTGGTGGCGCTGGGTACGGTTGCCGACGTGGTTCCGCTGGATAACAACAACCGTATTTTGACCTGGCAGGGGCTGAGCCGCATTCGCGCCGGGAAATGCCGCCCCGGAATCAAAGCGCTGCTCGAAGTCGCAAACCGTGAACCTCATAAACTTGCCGCAAGCGATCTGGGCTTTGCTTTAGGGCCGCGCCTGAACGCTGCGGGCCGTCTGGACGATATGTCCGTGGGCGTTGCGTTACTGCTCAGTGAAAACATCGGTGAAGCCCGCATGCTGGCCAATGAGCTCGACGCGCTAAACCAGACGCGCAAAGAGATCGAGCAGGGGATGCAGGTCGAAGCGCTGACGCTATGCCAGCAGCTCGAGCTGAGTCACGACGAGTTACCGTATGGCCTGGCGATGTACCATCCCGAATGGCACCAGGGCGTGGTGGGTATTCTTGCGTCACGTATTAAAGAGCGGTTTAACCGTCCGGTGATCGCGTTTGCGCCTGCGGGGGACGGCACGCTGAAAGGCTCTGGCCGCTCTGTGCAGGGGTTGCATATGCGTGATGCTCTGGAGCGTCTTGATACTTTGCACCCAGGTTTAATGCTGAAATTCGGTGGCCACGCAATGGCGGCAGGTTTGTCGCTTGAGGAAGCGAAATTTGATGAGTTTCGTAAGCGGTTTGGCGATCTGGTGGGGGAATGGCTTGATCCGGCGCTGCTGCAAGGCGTGGTGTGGTCTGACGGTGCGATTAGCGCGCAAGAAATGACGCTGGAAACGGCTGAAATGCTGCGTGATGCCGGACCGTGGGGGCAGATGTTCCCGGAGCCACTGTTTGACGGCAAATTCCGCATATTGCAGCAGCGGCTGGTGGGCGAGCGTCATCTGAAAGTGATGGTGGAGCCTATCGGTGGCGGCCCGCTTATCGACGGCATTGCCTTTAACGTCGACACCGCATGCTGGCCGGATAACAGCGTGCGTGATGCCGAACTGGCGTTCAAGCTTGATGTAAATGAGTTTCGCGGTAACCGCACCGTGCAACTTTTAATCGACCATATCTGGCCGATATAGCCAAGCAAAACTATAAAATGCGGCCTGATTCCGGTAAACTTTCCGGTTTACGAGCGCATTTTCGTCTTAGTCCCCAACATAAGATAATACAGACCATGTTTGAAATTAACCCGGTAAAAAACCGCATCCAGGACCTGACCGAGCGCAGCGACGTTCTTAGGGGGTATCTTTGACTACGATGCCAAGAAAGAGCGCCTGGAAGAAGTCAACGCAGAGCTGGAACAGCCTGATGTGTGGAATGAACCTGAACGCGCGCAGGCGTTAGGCAAAGAACGTTCCGCACTGGAAGCCATTGTCGATACCTTAGACCAAATGACCCAGGGCCTGGAAGACGTTACCGGCCTGCTGGAACTGGCCGTCGAAGCCGACGACGAAGAGACCTTCAACGAAACGATTGCCGAGATCGATCAGCTGGAAGCCAAACTGGCACAGCTGGAATTCCGCCGCATGTTCTCGGGTGAGTACGATAGCGCGGATTGCTACATCGACATTCAGGCCGGTTCTGGCGGCACCGAGGCGCAGGACTGGGCCAGCATGTTGATGCGCATGTATCTGCGTTGGGCAGAAGCGCGCGGCTTCAAAACCGAAATTATTGAAGAGTCTGAAGGTGAAGTCGCGGGCATTAAATCCGTGACGATTCGCATTCAGGGTGAATACGCCTTTGGCTGGCTGCGTACCGAAACTGGCGTCCACCGCCTGGTACGTAAGAGCCCGTTCGATTCCGGTGGCCGTCGCCACACCTCCTTTAGCTCGGCCTTCGTCTATCCAGAAGTGGATGACGACATTGATATCGAAATCAACCCGGCGGATCTGCGGATCGACGTTTACCGCGCATCGGGCGCGGGTGGCCAGCACGTTAACCGTACCGAATCTGCGGTGCGTATTACCCACCTTCCGACCAATACCGTGACTCAGTGCCAGAACGACCGTTCGCAGCATAAGAACAAAGATCAGGCGATGAAGCAGATGAAGGCGAAGTTATACGAGCTGGAAATGCAGAAGAAAAATGCTGAAAAGCAGTCGCTTGAAGACAACAAATCGGATATCGGCTGGGGCAGTCAGATTCGTTCTTACGTACTGGACGACTCCCGTATTAAGGACTTGCGTACCGGGGTAGAAACTCGTAACACGCAGGCGGTACTGGATGGCGATCTGGACAAATTTATCGAAGCAAGTTTGAAAGCAGGGTTATGAGGAACCAACATGTCTGAACAACAACAGCAGGGCACCGAAGCGGTCGATCTGAATAATGAACTGAAAGCGCGCCGCGAGAAACTGGCTGGCCTGCGCGAGCAGGGCATTGCTTTCCCGAACGACTTCCGTCGCGATCGTACCTCTGACCAACTGCACGCTGACTTCGATGCTAAAGAGAACGAAGAGCTGGAAGAGCTGGGCATCGAAGTTGCCGTTGCCGGCCGTATGATGACTCGCCGCATCATGGGTAAAGCCTCTTTCGTTACCCTGCAGGATGTTGGCGGTCGCATTCAGCTCTACGTTGCGCGTGACGATCTGCCAGAAGGCATCTACAACGAGCAGTTTAAAAAGTGGGACCTCGGGGATATCCTGGGCGCGCGCGGCAAGCTGTTCAAAACCAAAACCGGTGAGCTTTCGATTCACTGTACTGAACTGCGCCTGCTGACCAAAGCGCTGCGCCCGCTGCCGGACAAATTCCACGGTTTGCAGGACCAGGAAGCGCGTTACCGCCAGCGTTACCTGGATCTCATCTCCAACGACGAATCCCGCAACACCTTTAAAATTCGTTCGCAAATCATGGCTGGCGTTCGTCAGTTCATGGTGGCGCGTGGCTTTATGGAAGTTGAAACGCCAATGATGCAGGTGATCCCGGGTGGTGCATCAGCGCGTCCATTCATCACGCATCACAACGCGCTGGATATCGATATGTACCTGCGTATTGCGCCGGAACTGTATCTGAAGCGCCTGGTAGTGGGTGGCTTCGATCGCGTATTCGAAATCAACCGTAACTTCCGTAATGAAGGCATTTCTCCGCGCCACAACCCAGAGTTCACCATGATGGAACTCTATATGGCGTATGCGGATTACAAAGATCTGATCGAGCTGACCGAATCTCTGTTCCGTACTCTGGCCCATGACGTGCTGGGTACCGCGCAGGTTCAGTATGGTGAAGAGATCTTTGACTTCGACCAGCCGTTCGCCAAACTGACCATGCGCGAAGCTATCAAAAAATACCGCCCGGAAACCGATATTGCGGATCTGGACGATATGGCTAAAGCGCTGGAAATCGCCGCGGCTATCGGCATCAAAGTTGAGAAGAGCTGGGGTCTGGGCCGCGTAGTGACAGAAATCTTTGAAGAAGTGGCTGAAAGCCATCTGATTCAGCCGACCTTTATCACTGAATACCCGGCCGAAGTTTCTCCGCTGGCGCGTCGTAACGATGAAAACCCAGAAATCACTGACCGCTTCGAATTCTTCATCGGCGGTCGTGAAATCGGTAACGGCTTCTCCGAGCTGAACGACGCAGAAGATCAGGCACAGCGCTTTGCCGACCAGGTTAATGCGAAAGACGCAGGTGACGATGAAGCGATGTTCTTTGACGAAGACTACGTCACCGCTCTGGAGCACGGCTTGCCGCCAACGGCGGGTCTGGGCATTGGTATTGACCGTATGGTGATGCTGTTCACTAACAGCCATACCATCCGCGACGTTATCCTGTTCCCGGCTCTGCGCCCGGTGAAGTAAGACGTTCTCATTCCTCCCTGCGGGGAGGAATATCTTCTTTTGATCATGTATTCCGGGGATAAGTTTGCGCAAGGAAAGCACAGTCAGAAAGTGGTCACTCAACGCCATCGTCCTGCTCCTGGGCCTGTTTCTCGTTGCTTGCTCATCAAACAAAGCGAACACCTCTAAAGCCTCCAGAGGAAACTATAGCGGGCCGGTTTATACCGTTAAACGTGGCGACACTCTCTATCGAATTTCACGCATGACCGGCTCAAGCGTTAGCGAGCTGGCGCGTCTCAATGGCATTTCTGCGCCTTATACGCTCGAAGTAGGCCAAAAACTTCGCGTTAAAGGTAGCTCTGGCTCTTCCGCGAAAAAAACAGCGGTAGCGAAAACCTCTAAACCACGCGCATCTACGACGAGCAGCGTGGCGAAAGTGGCCGCGCCTCCGGTTGGGGCAAAATGCTGGCGCTGGCCAACCATGGGCAAAGTGATTGTGCCGTTCTCCAGTAGCGATGGCGGAAACAAAGGCATTGATATCGCAGGCAAACGCGGACAACCGATTTACGCATCCGCTGCGGGAACGGTGGTTTATGTCGGCAACCAGCTGCGTGGCTACGGCAACCTGGTGATGATTAAGCATAATGAAGACTACATCACCGCCTACGCCCATAATGAAAAGACGCTGGTGAATACCAGCCAAAAGATTAGTGCGGGGCAGAAAATTGCCACCATGGGCAGCAGTGGTTCAGATTCTGTGAACCTGCATTTCCAGATTCGCTATCGTGCAAATGCCATTGATCCACAGCGTTATTTACCACCTATGGGCAGTAAACCCTCCTGCTAATGATTTAAAGCCAGAAAAATTCTGGCTCATCATGCAGCTCTACGGCCCCCAACAAAGGTAGTGGAGCAAACAATCGCTTAATAATCCACCACATAAACCGAAAAAGGCGCTTGCCAGTAAGAGCTGAACGTCTATAATGCCTACGCACCACAAGGCGGGTGTAGTTCAATGGTAGAACGGCAGCTTCCCAAGCTGCATACGAGGGTTCGATTCCCTTCACCCGCTCCAGACTCAAGTCTCCTGAAGTCTACCAAACTCAATTTTCCCTTGATAAATCAGAAGTTATAGCACTCTATAATTAAAATATTTTGTCCACTCCAGCCGGGCTATCAGCTCGCCATCATATACAGACCGCTTACCTGCGCTTTCCATTGCTTATGCCAGTGGCTCAGCTCATGCTCCGGCATCGGGGCGGCAGAGAAATATCCCTGGCACATGTCACAGCCGAGTGACGCAAGGTACTGCCAGGTCTGTTTATCCTCCACCCCTTCAGCCACCGATTTCAGCCCCAG
>NZ_RPOH01000109.1 GCF_003818135.1 Buttiauxella warmboldiae
CTGTACCCTGAGCATCAGCGGCCAGGTGGAAAGCACAATCGTACCGGCCCAGGCAAAACCGAGCACAAACGGACGAACTATCCACAGGCAGGCGACGATCATCACCGAGATAAACAACACGGACAGCAGGATTTGTAGCAGATCCTTTGGCTGACTAACCTTAACCATAGATAAAATCACCTTAATAACAGATAACGGGCAAAGCGCCTGCGTTAAAGCCGCAAAGCGGATGCGTTAATGATGATGTATTTCCTCGGTTTTTGACAGAAACAAAACGGACGCGCATGCGCTAAAAAAATGTGTTAAAAAATGAATGGAAGCAAACGCAAACGATAACTCACAACTTATAACGTCAGGCAGGGTCGACGATCGATGATCCCACAAATTTCTCAGGCACCGGGCCTTGTTCAACTGGTGCTCAATTTTTTGCAGGCACTGGAACAACAAGGTTTTACCGGCGATACCGCCACCAGCTACGCTGACCGGCTGACGATGGCCACCGACAACAGTATTTATCAGCTGCTGCCGGATGCAGTGTTATTCCCGCGTTCTACCGCCGATGTGGCGCTGCTTGCCCGGCTGGCCTCGGAAGAGCGCTTTAAATCCCTGGTCTTCACGCCACGGGGTGGCGGCACCGGCACTAACGGCCAGTCGCTGAACAAAGGCATCGTGGTCGACATGTCGCGTTACATGAATCGCATCATTGAAATCAACCCTGAGCAGGGCTGGGTGCGTGTGGAAGCGGGGGTGATTAAGGACCAGCTTAACCACTATCTGAAACCTTACGGCTATTTCTTTGCCCCGGAGCTTTCCACCAGCAATCGCGCTACCCTGGGGGGGATGATTAATACCGATGCCTCAGGGCAGGGATCGCTGGTTTACGGCAAGACTTCCGATCATGTTCTGGGCGTCCGCGCGGTGCTGCTGGGGGGCGATATTCTCGATACGCATCAAATGTCGACGGCTCTCGCCGAAGAGATGGGGCGTGACGACAGCCCGACCGGCAAAATTTATCGCACCGTGCTTGAGCGTTGCCGCGAACAGCGCCCGCTGATCGTCGAGAAATTCCCGAAGCTGAACCGCTTCCTGACCGGCTACGACCTGCGCCACGTGTTTAATGATGACCTCTCGCAGTTCGACCTGACGCGCATTCTCTGTGGCTCTGAAGGCACGCTGGCGTTTATCACCGAAGCGAAGCTGGATATCACGCCGCTGCCAAAAGCGCGCCGGCTGGTGAATATTAAATATGACTCTTTTGACTCCGCGCTGCGTAACGCGCCCTTTATGGTGGAAGCCCGGGCGCTCTCAGTCGAAACCGTCGATTCAAAAGTCCTGAACCTGGCGCGTGAAGATATCGTCTGGCATTCGGTGAGCGAATTGATCGCCGATGTGCCAGGTAAAGAGATGCTGGGCCTGAATATCGTGGAATTTGCCGGTGACGATCTGGAACTCATCGAAGGCCAGGTTGCCGCGCTGTGCGAGCGCCTTGATGCGCTGATTGCACAAGGTGAAGGCGGCGTTATCGGCTGGCAGGTTTGTACGGAGCTTGCGGGTATTGAGCGCATTTATAACATGCGCAAAAAAGCAGTCGGCCTGTTGGGTAACGCCAAAGGGCAGGCGAAGCCGATTCCCTTTGCCGAAGACACCTGCGTGCCGCCGCAGCATCTGGCCGATTACATCACTGAATTCCGCGCGCTGCTGGATAGCCACCATCTGAGTTATGGCATGTTCGGCCACGTTGACGCGGGGGTTTTGCATGTGCGCCCGGCGCTGGATATGACTGACCCGCACCAGGAAGTGCTGATGAAGCGTATTTCTGATGATGTGGTGGCGCTGACTGCGAAATATGGCGGTCTGCTGTGGGGCGAGCACGGCAAAGGTTTCCGCGCTGAATACAGCCCGGCTTTCTTTGGCGCAACGCTGTATGAAGAGCTACGCCGCATCAAAGCGGTATTCGACCCGGACAACCGCTTAAACCCCGGCAAAATCTGCCCGCCGCTTGGGACGGATGCCCCTATGATGCAGGTTGATGCGGTGAAACGCGGCACCTTCGACAGACAAATTCCCATTGCGGTGCGCAGCTCATGGCGCGGCGCGATGGAGTGCAACGGCAACGGCCTGTGTTTTAACTTCGATGTCAAAAGCCCGATGTGCCCGTCGATGAAAATCACCAGTAACCGTATTCATTCGCCAAAAGGGCGTGCGACCTTAACGCGTGAATGGCTGCGTTTACTGGCGGACCGCGGCGTTGACCCGGACGCGCTGGAAAAACAGCTACCGGAAAAACGCGCCAGCCTGCGCTCGTTGATTGAGCGCACGCGCAACTCCTGGCACGCTCGCAAAGGCGAATATGATTTCTCTCATGAAGTGAAAGAGGCGATGTCCGGCTGCCTGGCATGTAAAGCCTGCTCAACGCAGTGCCCAATTAAAATCGACGTGCCGGAATTCCGCTCGCGCTTTTTGCAGCTTTATCACACCCGCTATCTGCGCCCGATGCGTGACCATCTGGTCGCCACAGTGGAAAGCTATGCGCCGTTAATGGCGCGTGCGCCAAAGACCTTCAACTTCTTTATGAGCCAGCCGTGGGTGCGCAGCCTTTCGGCGAAACATATCGGCATGATTGATTTACCCATGCTCTCCACGCCATCGTTACAGCAGCAGCTGGTTGGCCATACCTCGGCGAACACCACGCTTGAGCAGCTTGAAAGCTATTCCGCACCGCAGAAAGCTAAAACCGTGCTGGTGGTGCAGGACCCGTTCACCAGCTACTACGATGCGCAAGTGGTGGCAGATTTTGTGCGCCTGGTTGAAAAGCTGGGGCTGGAGCCGGTGGTGCTGCCATTTTCACCGAATGGTAAAGCGCAGCACATTAAAGGCTTCCTGCAGAAATTTGCCCGCACCGCGCGTAAGACCTCTGAATTCCTCAACCGCATTGCGCAACTGGGAATGCCGATGGTGGGGGTCGATCCCGCTCTGGTGCTTTGCTATCGCGACGAATATAAGCAGACGCTGGGTGAAGAGCGCGGCGATTTCCATGTGCAGTTAGTGCATGAATGGCTGCCGGGCGTACTGGCTCAACGTGAAACGACGCCGGTGAGCGGCGAATCCTGGTATCTGTTTGGCCACTGTACGGAAGTCACCGCGTTGCCGAGTGCGCCAAACCAGTGGGCGGCGATATTTGCCCGCTTAGGGGCGAAGCTCGAAAACGTCAGCGTCGGCTGTTGCGGCATGGCGGGAACCTACGGACATGAAGTGAAAAATCATGTTAACTCGCTGGGGATTTACGAACTTTCATGGCACCAGGCAATGCAGCGCCTGCCGCGCCAGCGTTGCCTGGCAACCGGCTACTCCTGCCGCAGTCAGGTAAAACGCGTGGAAGGCAACGGCGTGCGCCATCCGCTACAGGCACTACTGGAGATTCTGGGATGATCTGGCGACGCGAAGTTAATCTGGACGCGCTCAATAAAATGGGCGTCGGCAATATGGTTGAGCATGTTGGCATTGTGTTCACCCGGATTAATGACAATGAACTGGAAGCCACCATGCCCGTTGATATGCGCACCCGCCAGCCGTTTGGCCTGCTGCACGGTGGTGCGTCAGTGGTATTGGCAGAAACGCTTGGCTCCGTGGCCGGATATCTGTGTACCGAAGGCGAGCAGAAAATTGTCGGGCTGGAAGTGAATGCCAACCATCTGCGTTCGGCAAGCGCAGGAAGCGTGCGCGGCGTGTGCAGAGCGGTGCACCTCGGGCGCAGGCACCAGGTCTGGCAAATCGAAATCAGCGACGAGCAAGGGCGGCTTTGCTGCACCTCCCGGCTGACGACGGCAGTGGTGTAGATTCTGGCATCACAAATTTTTCATTCATTTCATCAATAGTTAATGAGTTGGCGCATATCACTTGATAGGCGTGCACTGAAAGGTGCACGTCCGGTTCGGAGATATGACATTCAGTACATATCGTATTAAAGCATGAGGGATGAGGTTGCTGACAAAGAAG
>NZ_RPOH01000110.1 GCF_003818135.1 Buttiauxella warmboldiae
CTCAGCGCTGAGGAGCCTGTTCAGATTGAAATTATTACTTATTAGTTTCCGCCAGGCTTAGCCAGGTTTGCACCACGGTATCCGGGTTCAGCGAAAGACTGTCTATCCCCTCAGCCATCAGCCACGCGGCAAAATCTTCATGGTCGGATGGCCCCTGGCCACAAATCCCAACGTATTTGCCCTGTTTCTTCGCCGCTTTAATCGCCATCGACAGCAGCGCTTTCACCGCATCGTTGCGCTCATCAAACAGCTCGGAAACCACGCCGGAATCGCGATCCAGACCGAGAGCCAACTGAGTCATGTCGTTTGAACCGATTGAGAAACCATCGAAATATTGCAGGAACTCATCGGCCAACAAGGCGTTCGATGGGATCTCACACATCATGATGATTTTCAGTCCGTTTTCGCCACGTTTCAGCCCCTGACGTTCCAGCTCTTCAACCACGGCTTTGGCCTGCGCCACGGTGCGCACAAAAGGCACCATCACTTCGACGTTAGTCAGGCCCATGTCGTTACGCACGCGTTTCATGGCGGCGCATTCCAGTGCGAAGCAGTCGCGGAAGCTGTCGGCGACATAGCGACCGGCCCCACGGAAGCCGAGCATGGGGTTCTCTTCTTCCGGCTCATAACGCTCGCCGCCGACCAGGTTGGCGTATTCGTTAGATTTGAAATCAGAAAGACGTACGATCACGCGCTTTGGCCAGAATGCCGCACCCAGCGTGGCGATGCCTTCGGTCAGGCGACCGACGTAAAATTCAACCGGGTCGTCGTAGCCTTTCATCATCTCGCGGATTTCGTTTTGCAGCTTAGGCTCCTGCTCATCAAACTCCAGCAGCGCGCGCGGGTGCACGCCAATCATGCGGTTGATGATAAATTCCAGGCGCGCAAGCCCCACCCCTTCGTTCGGCAGACAGGCAAAATCAAATGCCCGGTCAGGGTTGCCGACGTTCATCATAATTTTCAGCGGCAGATCCGGCATGGTATCGACGGTGGAACTTTTGATGCTGAAATCCAGCAGCTCCTGGTAAACATAGCCGGTGTCGCCTTCGGCGCAGGAAACCGTCACATTCTGGTCGTCGCTCATGCGTTCTGTCGCGTCGCCACATCCCACTACCGCAGGAATCCCCAGTTCACGGGCAATAATCGCCGCATGGCATGTACGTCCACCCCGGTTGGTCACAATCGCGGCCGCCTTTTTCATGATCGGCTCCCAGTCCGGGTCGGTCATGTCGGTGACTAAAACATCGCCTGGCTGGATGCGGTTCATCTCGCTGATGTCGTGAATCACTTTAACCGGGCCGGAACCAATGCGGTGGCCGATGGCACGTCCTTCGGCAATGATTTTGCCCTGCGAGTGCAGCTGGTAGCGCTCCATCACCTGGCCCCGGGAACGCACGGTTTCCGGACGAGCCTGAACGATGTACAGTTTGCCCGTATGCCCATCTTTAGCCCACTCGATATCCATCGGGCGTCCGTAGTGCTTCTCGATTTGCACCGCCTGCTTCGCCAGTTCCTGCACTTCTTCCGGTGTGATAGAGAACTTATCGCGATCGGTCTGCGGCACATCTTCGATACGCACCTGCTTGCCATGCTCCTGACTTGGCGCGTACACCATCCGGATTTTTTTCGAACCCATATTACGGCGCACAATCGATGGTTTACCCGCCGCAAGCGTCGGCTTGTGAACATAGAATTCGTCCGGGTTGACTGCGCCCTGCACCACCATTTCACCCAGGCCGTAAGCTGAGGTGATAAACACCACCTGGTCGAAACCAGACTCGGTGTCGATGGAGAACAGCACGCCGGAAGAGGCGAGATCTGAACGCACCATACGTTGCACGCCAGCGGAAAGCGCCACGCCGCGATGGTCATAACCCTGGTGAACTCGATAAGAGATGGCGCGGTCGTTAAACAGCGAGGCAAAGACGTGTTTCACGGCAATTAACACCGCGTCATAACCCTGCACGTTGAGGAAAGTTTCTTGTTGTCCGGCAAACGATGCATCCGGCATATCTTCAGCGGTGGCAGAGGAGCGCACGGCAAAAGAGGCGTCAGCATCGTCAGCAGAGAGCTGTTGATAAGCATCGTGAATGGCCTGCTCCAGCTCAGGCTGGAATGGCGTATCAATTATCCACTGGCGGATTTGCGCACCGGCTTTAGCAAGCTCGCTTACGTCATCAATATCCGTTTTATCCAGCAGTTCATAAATACGCTGGTTCACACCACTCTGGTCAAGAAACAAATTAAACGCTTCGGCCGTGGTGGCAAACCCATTCGGTACGGAAACACCCATACCAGAAAGGTTAGTAATCATTTCACCCAAAGAGGCGTTTTTGCCCCCGACCCTGTCTACATCATTCATGCCGAGTTGGTTATACCAAAGCACCAGCGGTGACGAGTTGGACATCGAAACAATCCTTTTGTGATATATGAATGGGTACCAGAAACACATTACTTCTTTTTTAGAGTGGCATATTTGCCGGGCTGAGTGAAACCAGTGAATCGTTCAAGCAAAATAAAATTTTATCATTTCGGATTGATCCGCCCTCCCTGTAACTCATTGATTCTTAATTTAAACCCTATATTAATAAAGGATTAAGCGATTAACAGAAAATGAACCAGCCATTTCATTAATAATAAAAACCACATTTCATTTTTAGAAAATCAAAACAGAGCGATCCAGATGAGCCATTTTAATTTATGCTTCAGCCAGGGTTGTCACTTACAGGAGAGGAAAATGGAGAATGCGGTAGACAGGCAGGTGTTTTATATTTCCGACGGCACCGCGATTACCGCCGAAGTGCTCGGCCATGCGGTGATGTCGCAGTTTCCGGTCGCGATTAACAGCATCACGCTGCCGTTTGTTGAGAACGAAAGCCGGGCGAATGCGGTGAAGGAGCAAATCAATGCCATTTACCAGCAGTCCGGCGTGCGCCCGCTGGTGTTCTACTCCATAGTGTTGCCAGAAATTCGCAACATTATTCTGCAAAGTGACGGTTTTTGTCAGGATATTGTCCAGGCGCTGGTTGCGCCTTTACAGCAAGAGTTACAGCTCGACCCAACGCCAATTGCCCACCGTACTCACGGCCTGAATCCAGGGAATTTAATGAAATATGACGCGCGTATTGCCGCCATTGATTACACCCTGGCGCATGACGACGGCATTTCGATGCGTAACCTCGATCAGGCACAGGTCATTTTGCTGGGCGTCTCGCGCTGCGGGAAAACCCCGACCAGTTTGTACCTTGCGATGCAGTTTGGCATTCGTGCCGCAAACTACCCGTTTATCGCCGATGATATGGATAATATTCAGCTGCCCGCGCTACTAAAACCGCTGCAGCACAAGCTGTTTGGTCTGACAATCAACCCCGAGCGCCTTGCCGCAATTCGTGAAGAGCGCCGCGAAAACAGCCGCTATGCGTCGATACGCCAGTGCCGCCTGGAAGTCGCTGAAGTAGAAGCGCTGTTTCGCAAGAATCAAATTCGCTATCTCAACAGCACCAATTATTCCGTTGAAGAGATGGCGACCAAAATTCTGGACATTATGGGTCTGAATCGCCGCATGTACTAACAAGCTAGTTCATTGATGCAATTTTGTATGGTAACGTGTACGGAACCTGGTGGTAATGATTGATATTGACGGTTGAATTCAACATAAATTGGTTTATCGTGACTGCCATCACTTCCCGGTACTCCTGCCGAGCTGAAGACAAAATTTCTGAGACCCCCAATGAATAAAACAGATGAATTGCGCACCGCGCGCATCGACAGTCTGGTCACCCCTGCGGAGCTGGCACAGCGTCTGGCCGTTTCACCAGAGGTGGCGCACAATGTGGCTGCCGCACGTCGTCGTATCGAAAAAATCCTCAATGGTGAAGATAACCGCCTGCTGGTGATTGTGGGCCCGTGCTCGATTCACGACCTGGATGCGGCAATGGATTACGCCCGCCGCTTGCAGACGGCACGCGAGAAACATCAGCAGCGTCTTGAAATTGTCATGCGGACCTACTTCGAAAAGCCACGCACCGTGGTGGGCTGGAAGGGGCTGATCTCCGATCCTGATTTGAACGGCAGCTACCGCGTGAACCATGGCATTGAGCAGGCGCGCCGCCTGCTGTTGCAGGTGAACGAGCTGGGAGTGCCGACGGCGACTGAATTCCTCGATATGGTGACCGGGCAGTATATTGCCGATTTAATCAGCTGGGGCGCAATTGGCGCACGCACCACCGAAAGCCAGATCCACCGTGAAATGGCCTCGGCCCTTTCTTGCCCGGTCGGCTTCAAAAATGGCACCGATGGCAATACGCGTATTGCCGTTGACGCGATTCGCGCCGCTCGCGCCAGCCATATGTTCCTCTCGCCGGATAAACACGGCCAGATGACGATTTATCAGACCAGCGGCAATCCATACGGCCATATTATTATGCGCGGCGGCAAACAGCCGAACTACCACGCCGCCGACATTGCTGCGGCCTGCGATAGCCTGTATGAGTTCGATTTGCCTGCACGGTTGGTTATCGATTTCAGCCACGGCAACTGTCAGAAGCAGCACCGCCGCCAGCTGGAAGTGTGTGAAAACATCGGCAACCAAATCCGCAACGGTTCACGTGCCATTGCCGGGGTGATGGCCGAAAGTTTTATTCGTGAAGGCACGCAAACCCTTGTTGCCGGGCAAGCGCTGGTTTATGGCCAGTCGATTACCGACCCATGTCTGAACTGGGAAGATACCGAGACGCTGCTCGATATGCTGGCGGATGCAACGGATAGTCGGTTTTGATTTTTTAGCCCCTTCTCCCTTAGGGAGAGGGGATTAACACTTCCCCACACCCCTCCTGCTCAAAAATCACCCACTCACAAATTTCTTACAAATAACGCTTGATGGCGAAACATAGTTTACTGATAATGATAATCATTGTTACATTGATTGCTATTTGTATACAGAGCGAAACATGGATAAAACACCTGCGCCTTCGCCATCTGCGGCCGTTCCCCGCCAGATAGACAGTAAACAGCTTCTCGGGCCTGACGGGCGCGTGGTGATCGTCCATGAAGGCCAACAATATCAACTGCGTCAGACCCAAGCAGGAAAGTTAATCCTGACCAAGTAAACAAAAAATAGCCTTAATTATCCGCCAGCCACCCAGGTTTTCTTCATCCCCAGGCAGCCAGCACTTTTCATTTTTCTTATGGAGATTTGCATATGCCTGCTTTACACACGGCCAGATTCCGTCTGTCATTACTGACCGTCGCGATTTTTACCACTCTGCCCGCCAGTGCAAAAGACGATCAAATGACCGTCGTCGCAACCGGCAACCAACGCAGCACCTTCGAAGCCCCGATGATGGTGACCGTCATTGACGGCGACACTCCCGCAGGCCAGACCGCCTCTTCTGCCGCAGATATGCTGCGTAAAGTACCGGGGATCACCGTTTCCGGTTCTGGTCGCACCAACGGTCAGGACATCAATATGCGTGGCTATGACCGCAGTGGCGTGTTGATGCTGGTTGACGGCGTGCGCCAGGGAACGGACACCGGCCACCTCAACAGCACCTTTATCGACCCGGCGTTAATCAAACGTATCGAAGTGGTACGCGGCCCTTCTGCCCTGCTGTACGGGAGCGGCGCGCTGGGTGGGGTTATCTCTTACCAAACGGTGGATGCCGGTGATTTGCTGTATGAAGGGCAAAATAGCGGCTTTCGCGTATTTGGCACCGGAGCTACCGGAGACCATAGCGTTGGTATGGGCGCCAGCGCCTTTGGCCGCACCGACAATCTGGATGGGCTTGTAGCCTGGTCCAGCCGCGATCGCGGTGATATTCGTCAAAGCGATGGCAAAACCGCCCCCAACGATGAAAGCATCAGCAATTTCCTGACCAAAGGCACCTGGTATATCGACCCGGCGCAATCTCTTGGCGGCTCTCTGCGTTACTACAATAACGCCGCGCGCGAGCCTAAAAACCCTCAGACTACAACGGCTACTTCTGGCAACCCGATGATTGACCGCTCAACCATTCAGCGTGACGCACAGCTGAAATACCATATCGGGCCTGAGCAAAGCGACTGGCTGAATGCTGACGCCACCGCGTACTGGTCCGAGGCACGCATCAATGCGCAAGGGCAAACCAGCGGCGCTGAATTCCGCAAACAAACCACAGCGGGCGGCAAACTGGAAAACCGCAGCCGCCTGTTTACCGACAGCTTCGCCGCGCACCAGCTGACTTACGGCGGCGAGTATTATCGCCAGCAGCAGAAGCCTGGCGGCAACGCCACCGGCTTCCCGCAGGCCAGAATTAACTTCGGCTCTGGCTGGCTACAGGATGAAATCACCCTGCGCGATCTGCCGGTCTCTATCCTTATGGGAACGCGCTATGACGATTACAGCGGCAGCAGCGACGGCTATCAGGATGTGAACGCCGACGAATGGTCATCGCGCGGCGCGCTGTCCATTACCCCTACCGACTGGCTGATGCTGTTTGGTTCTTACGCTCAGGCATTCCGCGCCCCGACGATGGGCGAAATGTATAACGATTCGAAGCACTTCTCCATCGGCTCGCGCTATACCAACTATTTTGTGCCGAACCCGAACCTGCGTCCGGAAACCAACGAAACTCAGGAATACGGTTTCGGTCTGCGCTTTGAGAATTTAGCGCTGGCTGACGACAACATCGAATTCAAAGCCAGCTACTTCGATACCAAAGCGGAGGATTATATTGATATGACCGTCGATTTCCGCCGTGCGACCACCATGTCTTACAACGTCCCTGATGCAAAAATCTGGGGCTGGGATATGACGGCAAAATACACCAGCGCCTGGTTTAGCCTCAACCTGGCGTATAACCGTACTCGCGGTAAAGACACCAACACCGGCGAATGGATTTCAAGCCTTAACCCGGACACCGTCACCAGCACTCTGGACGTTCCCGTGGCGCAAAGCGGCTTCTCTGTTGGCTGGATTGGCACCTTTGCGGATCGCTCAACGCACATCAGCAAAAGCTACAGCGCCCAGGCCGGCTACGGCGTGAACGATTTCTATATCAGCTATCAAGGCCAGCAGCAGCTACGCGGCCTGACGACTTCTCTGGTGCTGGGCAACGCCTTTGATAAGGAATACTGGTCACCACAGGGGCTGCCTCAGGATGGCCGTAACGGAAAAATCTTTGTTAGTTATCAATGGTAAGGAAGCAATATGACTCAGCGTTATGCAAGCTGGTTGCAGCTTAAACAGCAACACCCGAAAAAATATGCTCGCGATATCGCCAGGCTGATGAGCATCAGCGAAGCAGAGCTGACTCATGCCCGCGTCGGGCATGATGCCTGGCGCTTAAAAGGTGAAATTCGCGACATTCTCACCTCTCTTGAAAGCGTGGGCGAAATTAAATCTATCTGCCGCAACGAATATGCAGTGCATGAGCAGATCGGGCGCTTTGAAAACCAGCAGTTGCACAGCCACGCCGGACTGGTCCTTAACCCGCGCGGGCTGGACTTACGCCTGTTCCTTAATCAATGGGCTTTCGCCTTCCACGTTCGTGAAGAAACCTCACGAGGTGAACGTCAAAGTATCCAATTCTTTGACCACCAGGGTGACGCGCTGCTGAAGATCTACGCCACCGACAACACGGATTTCGCAGCCTGGGGCGAGGTTCTCGCAACGTATATTTATGCCGATAACCCGGACCTTGAGCTAAAAACGGCTGAAGAAAGTGTCATGACGCCTGCCGTCGATGGCCGCCTGGTTGAAGCTGAATGGCGCGCCATGCGCGATGTGCACCAGTTCTTCGGGTTACTGAAACGCCACCAGCTTACGCGCCAACAGGCGTTCCGTCTGGTGGCAGAAGATCTGGCCTGCCAGGTTGATAACCGCGCGCTGGCACAATTGCTGGCTATGGCTAAACAAGATCGGAACGAAATCATGGTGTTTGTTGGCAACCAGGGCTGCGTGCAGATTTTCACCGGCGTCGTTGAGAAAGTCGTCCCGATGGACAACTGGATTAACATCTTTAATCCACAGTTCACGCTGCACCTGCTGGCTGACACCATCGCTGAAAGCTGGGTCACACGCAAACCAAGCGGCGACGGCTTCGTCACCAGCCTGGAACTGTTTGCCGCGGACGGCACGCAAATCGCCCAGCTTTACGGGCAGCGCACCGAAGGCGAACCTGAGCAACAGCAGTGGCGCACACAGCTTGCAGCGCTGGCAAGCAAAGGAATGGCCGCATGAAACGCTGGCTAATTGCCCTGCTTGCTTTGCCTGCCATTGCTATTGCCAGCGAGCGCGTGGTGGCCATTGGCGGTGACGTGACGGAAATTGCCTTTGCGCTAGGCGCAAGCGACCAACTGGTCGCGCGTGACAGCACCAGTTTGCATCCGGCAGCGGCGACAAAGCTGCCGGATGTGGGCTATATGCGTCAGCTCAATGCCGAAGGGATGCTGGCAATGCGCCCGACGCTGGTGCTGGCTAGCGCTCAGGCGAAGCCGTCACTGGCTCTCGAGCAGGTCGCGAGTAGCCGCGTCAGGGTTATCACAATCCCTGCGACAAATTCGCTGGATGGTATTGATGACAAAATTGATGCGGTAGCGCAGGCAATGGGAAAAACGGCCGAGGGTGAAACTTTGCGCCAGCAGCTCCACGCCAAACTGGCCGCCATTCCTGACAAGCCGCTGTCGGTAAAAGTGCTGTTTATCATGAGCCATGGCGGCATGACGGCGATGGCTGCCGGGCAAGAAACGGCGGCAGATGCGGCGATCCAGGCCGCTGGTTTGCGAAATGCGATGCAAGGCTTTAAACGTTATCAGCCGCTGTCCCAGGAGGGGGTGATTGCCAGCCGGCCGCAGCTGGTGCTGGTCACCGCCGATGGCGTAAAAACCCTGGGCGGTGAAGAGAACGTCTGGAAGTTGCCGGGGCTTGCGCAGACGCCAGCCGGGAAAAATCGCCAGCTATTGGTGGTTGACGATATGGCGCTGCTGGGTTTCGGCCTGCAAACGCCTGATGCGATCCTTGCATTACGGCATAAAGCGGAGCAATTGCCTTGATACGCCGTCCCCTGCCTCAACGCGCCCTGTTAGCCATGCTTCTGGCATTACTGGCCCTCGCTTTGGTAGCGGCAAATGCAGGCGCCATGCGGCTCTCTGTCGCCGTTTTGTGGCAGGCTCAGGATGACGCGCTGCGCCATATCTGGCTTAACATCCGCCTGCCGCGCGTGCTGCTCGCGATGCTGGTGGGCGGCGCGCTGGCGCTTTCCGGCTGCGTGATGCAGGGATTGTTTCGCAACCCGCTGGCCGATCCTGGTTTACTTGGCATCAGCAGCGGCGCGGCACTGGCGGTCGGTTTTTCGGTCGTTATGCCGTTGGCGTTACCCGCGGTATTGGCGCTGTATGTTCCGATGCTTGCCGCTTTTCTGGGCAGCCTCGCGGTCACTTTGGTGATTTTCTTTCTCAGCCGTCAGGGGAATAACTCGCTCTCCCGCCTGCTGCTGGTGGGCATAGCGGTTAACGCGCTGTGCGGTGCGGCAACGGGCGTACTTTCGTGGATCGGTAACGACGCTCAGCTGCGCCAGCTGTCGCTGTGGGGCATGGGCAGCCTCGGACAGGCTCAGTGGTCAACATTGCTGGCTACCGCTTCATTTATCCTTCCGGCTTCAGCGGCTATCGCGCTTGCGTCCAGACGCCTTAATCTGTTGCAGCTGGGCGATGAAGAAGCGCACTACCTTGGGGTCGATGTCAAAAAAACCCAGCGGCAATTACTGATTTTAAGCGCGCTGTTAGTGGCCGCGGCGGTTGCCGTAAGCGGCGTGATTGGCTTTGTGGGTTTAGTGGTGCCGCATTTGGTGCGGATGTGGCTCGGTGCCGATCACCGCTGGCTGATCCCCGGTTCGCTACTGGCTGGGGCGATATTATTGCTGGTTGCTGATACGCTCGCCCGCACGCTGGCTGCACCTGCGGAAATGCCGGTAGGTTTGCTGACCAGCCTGCTCGGCGGCCCGTGGTTTTTAGCGCTGATATTTCGCCAAAAGAGAGAAGCGGATGGTTAATCTATTACAGGCGCAAAACGTCACGCTGCGCATTGGCGAGCGAAAGCTGCTCGATGATATCAATCTGACGCTGGCTACGGGCGAAGTGGCCGCGTTAATCGGCCCTAACGGAGCCGGAAAATCCACGCTGCTACGCGTGCTCACCGGTTTTCAACCGCCGGAGTGCGGTGAAATTACGCTTGCCGGGCGCCCCTTGAATCAGTGGTCAGGCGAGGCATTATCGCGTAAGCGTGCGGTTATGCGCCAGCGCAGCGGCATGGCGTTTAGCTGGGCCGTTGAAGAGGTGATTGCCATGGGGCGTGCGCCGTGGCCAGCACAAGAGACCAAAGCCGTTGTTCAGGAAGTGATGGCGCTGACGGGCTGCGATAACCTTGCCGGACGTGATTTCTGCCAGCTTTCCGGCGGCGAACAGCAGCGGGTTCAACTTGCGCGTGCGCTGGCGCAGCTGTGGCAAAACGGGCAGCCGCACGGCTGGCTGTTTTTAGATGAACCCACCTCCGCACTCGATCTCTATCATCAACAACATATTCTGCGTTTACTGCGCCGTTTATCGCTGATGGGAACGCTATCGGTGTGCGTGGTACTGCATGATTTGAACCTCGCAGCACTGTGGGCCGAGCGGATTGTGTTGTTGCATGAAGGGCGACTGGTCGCCAATGGTTCGCCGCAAGAAGTGCTGAACGAGACGCTATTACGGCACTGGTATCAGGCTGATTTACGGGTGTTCCGCCATCCTGAACACCCGGTACCGCAGGTTTGGTTGCAGCAATAGTTAGCTGGAACAACTCACCGCTAAGCGTTTACCCCAGTCTGGCGGACGCTGTGTCTCATCACCCTGATGGTCGGCAAACGGCTGTTGCAAGATTTTATGCAGCTGAGCCAGCACGCTGGCATCGCCCTGCTCTGCAGCATCAATAGCCCGTTGCGCCAGCCAGTTGCGTAAAACCACCGCAGGGTTTGCGGCTTTCATCGCCTGCTGACGTTGTTCATCGCTTATCTGCTCGGTCTGTAGACGAGCACGATAACGAGTAAACCAGCTATCGAAACCTGCGCGATCGATAAATTCATCGCGCAGCGGTGAGCTGGCCGAATGTTGTTCGGTCAGGCTTAACATGCGGAAAGTTCGCGTGTAGTCACTACCCTCTTTTGCCATCAGCCCGAATAATTCCGTCAGAATTTCGTTATCCGACGCCTGTTCGGTTAGCAGACCCAGCTTGCCGCGCATTAACTCCCCGAAGGCTTTCATTAACGCGAACTGGTAATGGTCGAGTAATTCATTAAGCCTCTCCACCGCAATTAACGGTGACAGCGTTTGCGCCAGGCGTTGCAGGTTCCACAGGCCAACGGCCGGCTGATTATCAAACGCGTAGCGTCCCTGATGGTCGGAGTGGTTGCAGATGAAATCAGGCTGGTAATCATCAAGGAAGCCAAAGGGACCGTAATCCATCGTCAGGCCCAGGATCGACATATTATCGGTATTCATTACGCCATGCGCGAAGCCGACAGTTTGCCAGCGGGCAATCATTTGCGCGGTGCGCTCCACAACATCACGCAACCAGAGCTGATATTTATCGGCTTCATCGACAAGCTGCGGCCAGTGATGGGCAATCACGTAATCTGCCAGCTGCTGGACTTTTTGCGGCTCGCGGCGATAGTAGAAATGTTCAAAGTGGCCAAAACGGACATGGCTTTGCGCCACGCGCAGCAGCATGGCTCCCTGTTCACTGGTTTCACGCTGTACCGGCGTATCGCTGGTAACAATAGTCAGCGCGCGCGTGGTGGGAATACCCAGCCCATGCATGGCTTCACTGGCCAGAAACTCGCGCACCGTGGAACGCAGCACGGCACGGCCATCGCCCATGCGGGAATAAGGCGTTAAGCCAGCCCCTTTCAGGTGCCAGTCAACTTTACCCCCGTCTGCCAGATGCTGTTCACCAAGCAAAATACCGCGCCCGTCGCCAAGTTGACCGGCCCAGACGCCAAACTGATGGCCGCTATAGACCTGGGCCAGAGGCTGCATACCCGGCAGCAGCGTTTCGCCGCTCCAGATCCCCACGTGGGCGTTATCAAACAGTGACGCATCAAGGCCCAGTTCGTCCGCCAGCGGGCGATTAGAGTAAAACAAGCGCGCATTATGCAGCGGTGTTGGTTTAAGCGCCGTATAAAAACCGGGCAGCTCATGGTGCCAGCTATTGTCAAATACAGGTTGATTGGTCATGGAACCTCCTGCCAATAGTGTAGTGCCTGCGTGAGGTTTTAAACACGGCACGTTGGCAGGGGTATTACTCAATCCACAACATTGGAATTAAACCAGGCGATAAGCTTTTCGGGTGCAATGGCCGGTGAGAAATTACCCTGCACCGCGAAGGTGGTTAATGCCAGAACTTTCTGGCGCGCGATATCATCGTCAATACCGGTAATGACTAATGTCTGGCAAGACGAAGAAAGCTGCGCCAGCAGCGCTAACATAAAGGGCGCAAAAGAACGCTGTTTAATTTGCTTCTGAATAAAAAGCTTGTCCAAAAATACACGTTTAAATAGCCCATCAAAAATAGGTTTGGCGGTCGCGATTCCTGCACCGAAATTTGCCAACGCTAAGGGATAATGGTGACTCATGGTAACTAATTGTCTATTTTTATCGCCCAGATTTAACGCCGGGAAATTCTCACTGACGGCAAACTCAATGAACGGCAGATGTGCCAGACGGCGTCGCCATTCAGCGCTGGCTAAAATTGTGTCAACAATTACCACGCTAATATTCACCCAGACAACCAGGTGCCGGGCCTTAAAGAATGCTTGATAGTTTTCCAGTAATTCTATTTGTTTATTGAATAATATTAATTGCTGCTCGGATTTAATCACCGGGGCAACTAATTCTGTCGGAATACGCACCGGGGCATCAACACCAACAAAATTAACTATTAATTCAACACCTAACAGCCCGCCATGCGGTAAGTAAACGGGGTGAAAATAAAACTCCGGACGATATTGTGCATCAAGTTCGAGGATCATGTTGTCAGCCATGTTTCGAATGAGGTGGATGGCATCGCAACACGATGAACATCCAGCGTTAACTGGATTGATTTTAATGGAATTAAAAACAATATTATTCCTGAAGTTGTGTCAGAATTTTTACCTAATCAAAATATATTATCCTGGTTACTCAGCGGTCGCCAGTTTTAGCGAATATCAGGCACTGGCTCACGGTGGATTATCTCAGGTGAAAACGATTCGTTCCCCCTTCTCCAGCCATTTACGGATCGTGAAGCGCGCCATTTCCGCTATCGAAAAATGATTGGGGGGAATGCCCCAATGCAATAATGGCGCTTTCAACTCTGCTCGCGTGTCAGACGAGGCGTATCTGTGCAGGCAAAGGAACTAGATGCGGCGAGCCTGCCAGAATTTCTTCCTCCAGTAGACGTTATCCAGCGACGAGCGCATAACGCCGCGGCTGGTGGAGGCGTGGATAAACTGATTATCGGTATCGTAAATTCCCACGTGCAGACCGCTTTCACCGGAGCCTGTTTTAAAGAAGACCAGGTCGCCTGGGAGTAAATCGTCTTTATCGATTTCCGTACCGATTTTGGCCTGCTGGCGGGTTTCACGCGGCAGCTGTAGTGCAAAACGATCGCGGAAGGTAATAGAGACAAAGCCCGAACAATCAACACCGCGACGGCTCATGCCGCCATAGCGATAGGGGGTGCCATGCCAGCCATTAAGCTGATCGTTAAGCTGCGCAATAACCGTTATCGAATCTGAAAGACGAGAATTTGGCGGGGGTGAATGATGGCTACACCCTGCGAGTAGCAGACACGCCACTAAAATAGTCCATGCACGCATTTTCAGGCTAATCCTCATCCATTTAAATTTTTCAGTAATTTAGCGCTTACCCATGATTTGATGCAAGTTTTTACCGTCGCCTACAGCGGAGATATCAGCATGCTGTGCCCTTCAATCTGCAATCTGCGGAAGTGAATGTCATAGGCTGTCGCCAGATGCTGCGGTGATAACACTTCATCCCGGCCTCCTTGCGCAATCATGTTACCGGCCCGCAATAGCCAGACGGTGTGCGCATGACGCAAACTATGGTTTAAATCATGGCTGCTCATCACTACCGCGATACCGGCTTCGCACAGAGCCATCAGGATTCGGTCCAGCGCGGTTTGCTGCGCCACATCAAGGCTGTTCATTGGCTCATCAAGCAATAGCAGACGGCCATGCGGATTAATATCGGGATGGATTTGCAAAATAACGGCGGCGAGGCGAACACGTTGCCATTCGCCGCCAGAGAGCTGGTTAACACTACGCGTGAGTTTATCGCTCAGGCCAAGACCGTCGGCAAGTTTACCCATGACGCTGTCGTCAGGGCTGATCTGCTGATGCAGCTGCAGATAGTGCCAGACCGGCATAGAAAACGGTGCTAGCTGCTGCTGAGTAAGGTAGGCGCGATGGCGAGCCAGCTGCGTCGGCTGCCAGTCGTTCAGGTTGCTGCCGGCAAAGAGGATTTGCCCGTCTCCCGAACTCAGCCCGGCCGCTCTCGTCAGCAGGGTACTTTTCCCGGCGCCGTTTGGTCCAACCAGGTGTACCAGTTCCCCCGCCTGCACAGCGGCAGAAATCGGCCCAAGCCGCTCCGCCACTGCCACATCGTTAAGTTGCAGCAACGACATTATCTCGCCAGCGCCGACTTGATAGCATTAACAACCACCGGGTCTTCCGGGGTCATGTCCGGTGAAAAACGCGCAATCACCTGCCCATCGCGCCCGATAAGGAATTTTTCGAAGTTCCACAGAATATCACCGGGCTGAACGGGAGCGCGGCCTTTACTGCTCATACGTTCCAGGAAACCACTACCCTCTGGCGCGACCGCGTCTGGAGCGGCAGCAATCAGTTTCTGGTATAGCGGATGGCGGTTCTCGCCATTGACCTCCAGCTTGCTGAACAGCGGGAAGGTCACACCATAAGTGGTGCTGCAAAAGGTTTTGATCTCTTCATGGCTACCCGGCTCCTGCCCCAGAAACTGGTTGCATGGAAAACCAAGCACCGAAAAACCTTGATGAGCGAGATCTTTTTGCAGGTTTTCTAATTGCTCGTACTGCACCGTCAGGCCACATTTAGAGGCAACATTGACCACCAGCAGCACTTTACCTTGCCACTTTTCAAGCGTTGTGGCTTCACCGTCAATAGTGGTGACTTGAGTATTCAGAATCTCTTGCATGACGACCTCTTAAAATTGAACAGCGGTGGGTTATTTTCCGGCTTTTAATAATAGCCAGATAAACACGGGTGCGCCTAACGTTGCAGTGACGACGCCTATCGGTAATTCTGCGGAAACCAGAGCCAGACGCGCAATAATATCAGCCCCAAGCAATACGGTGGCGCCAGCAAGCGCGCTGGCGGGCAGTAAGATACGGTGATCGGTTAGCCCTTTCAGGCGCAGCATGTGGGGAATCACCAGGCCGATAAAACCAATCGCCCCGGCAAGCGCCACGCTAACCCCAACCAGCCATCCTGTGGCAATCACCAGAATATTGCGCCACAGCCAGACGGGTAAACCTAACTGACGCGCTGATATTTCACCGAGCGCCATTAAATTGAGCGGCCCGTAATGGCGGCATAACCACAACATCACCGGCAACAGCGTCACCATTAGCCACCATTGCTGCCAGTCCACACCGCCAAATCCGCCCATCATCCAGTACATTAGCTGGCGTAAATCGAGGCTGCTGCTGAAATAAATGGCCCACGTCATCAACGCGCTACAGATGATCCCCAGCGCCACTCCCGCCAGCAGCAAACGGCTATTAGACAGATGGCGTCGCGAAAAACGCAGCAGGATAAAGGTGATCGCCAGCGCACCGGCAATGGCGCAGATACCCAAAATCCAGCCCGGCAGCATACCCTGCCCGAGCAAAACCGCCGCAACCAATGCGACACCCGCGCCGTTAGAGACCCCCAGCAGGCCCGGCTCGGCCAGCGGATTCTCAAAAAGCGCCTGCATAATGGTGCCAGAAATCGCCAGTGCCGCCCCAACCAACAGTACGGCCAGGGTTCGCGGCATGCGGATCTGCCAGATAAACAGCCGCGCATCCTCACGCAGCCAGTGATGAGGGGCATACCACTGGTCACCTGCGCTTAAACTCAATACCGTCATCCCCAGCATAGCGGCACACAGAAGCAGCAGCCAACGGTGTTCGAGACGGCGCTGTCGCGCAACAAAAGTCTGCATCTGGATAATGAGATCCGCTCAGTAAGAATTAATTTGATTTTACGGGGGATTTTCCGCACAGGACAAGCAGAATAACGCTCTGCCGACGGGAGATTTTCTTCAGACAAAAAAGGCGTGCCGCCAACGGCACGCCTTTTATCACAGGCTCTGCTACTTAAGATATTCGCCGTTACGCAGCGCCTCAATACGTTTGTCCAGCGGCGGGTGAGTCATAAACAGTTCGCTCATTGACTTTGCCTTACCGTTGATGCAAAACGCCATCATGCTGCTGGCTTCTTGTGGCTCATAGCTGGTTTTCAGGCGCTGTAGTGCGGCAATCATTTTTT
>NZ_RPOH01000111.1 GCF_003818135.1 Buttiauxella warmboldiae
TTTGGTTCATCGCGGTTAAGCGTGAACCAATAGAAAACGGCGGTAAAAGTGGTTAGTTTTGTATTCGCCAAAACACTAACCAGCCACTCAACCGCCGTCACTATGAATGCTAATCTTTCTTCCCTGTTCTGGGAAGGTTTCACTGTTGATTCTTTCACCCATTCTGCGCCTGACGCTCTGCTTATTACACTCCGGCCTGACCCCGGTTTTGCACCATCGTGCCGTCGATGTGGTTGCAGCGACTGTGCTGTCCATGATGTCTCTGTGCGCCGTGTACGTGAGCGTGATTTACTACACTGGCGGGTCACTCTTCAGCTTCCTGTTCGCCGTCTGCGCTGCTTCCGCTGCGGGATTGTCACTGAAAGCATCTCATGGCTGCCTGAACGACAACGTTACACCTCCTCGTTAGCCACCTGGGTGGAATCGCTCACCCGGTTATTGCCGGTGAAACATGTGGCACAGTTGACCGGCCTGCACTGGCATACGATTAAAAATATCGATTACCGCCGTATGCTGCGGGAACTGAGAGAGCCTGAACGACATACGGTCCGTCGCCTGATGCTGGATGAGTTCGCGTTGTTTAAAGGCCACCGCTACGCCACTGTTGTGGTGGATGCCGATACACAGCAGGTTCTGTGGGTTGGCGAAGGGCGTAGTCGTGTGGCCTTCCGCCCGTTCTTTACCTGGCTGGGGTCGGAAGGCTGTGCAGCTATCGAATCCGTCGCGATGGATATGAATACGGCGCTGGATCTTGAGGTAAGAGAACAGTGTCCACAGGCGGAAGTGGTCTATGACCTGTTCCATGTCGTGGCGAAGTTCGGCCGGGAAGTTATCGACAGAGTACGGGTCGATCAGGCGAATCAGTTACGGGATAACAAAAAAGCACGGAAGGTGATTAAACGCAGTCGCTGGCTGCTGTTGCGTAATCCGGAAAATCTGCCGGAGGGTCATGAAGTGAAACTGGCCGAGTTACTGGAGGCAAACCAGCCGTTAAATACGGTGTATGTGATGAAAAGCGCCCTGAAAGAGCTGTGGTATGCCCCGGATAAGAAAGTCGCACAGCGTCGCTGGAATGAGTGGTACAGGCAGTCACAGGAAAGTGGCATAAAGGCGCTACAGCAGTTCGCGGAGAAGCTGAAAGGCTACATGAGCGGAATAATCGCCAGTGCCACACATCGTCTGAATACCAGCGTGCTGGAGGGAATGAACAACAGGATCAAAGTGATAAAAAGGATGGCATATGGATACCGGGATAACGACTACTTTTTTATGAAGATAAAAGCAGCGTTCCCCGGTAAAGCGCGATGAACCTTTT
>NZ_RPOH01000112.1 GCF_003818135.1 Buttiauxella warmboldiae
TGTTTTTTATTGATGGCCTCTGTTCATTTTGCGAAAAACATGAGGTTTGTCATCAGGCTGGATTGATGTTATTCACGGACAGGCTACTTTGCTGTGCTTCAGCTTTGTCCTGATGATGGTGCCAGGCAGCGATGGCTGAGTAGACAAAACGGCCAAACAGGAAGAGAAAACTGATAAGCAGAATAATGCGGGTCATACGATTGTTAAACTTATGTCGTCTTCGCATACTCGTAACCTGTGTCACGCAAATGATCCTTGATGTTTGCCCGTCAACCGCGGGCGACGGTGATATTTATACACAATGATGCTTCAGGGTCAATTGTGGGCGCCGGGAGATCCCAGCCTAAATTATTTCCCCTTGTTATATAAACATTTCTTAATGTTAGCTGCTGAGTCTATCGGCGATGGCTGATGAGATTATTCTTCAATGGATTTTACTCTTGCTGAAGAAATTGATTGAGATCAAATTATCCCGGCCAGCCCTGATTAGAATCTGCACTCTATTCCATAGCGATATGGTTTTATCGGTTGGGTTGGAAACCCGGGCGAAACGTACCCGAGCTGGATGACAGGGTTTTTGGCGATAATGCATGTATCTGGCAAGCTGGTATAAAAAATATAACCAACAATGGTGGGCACTGCCTCTGGTGCTGCCGAGTTTACTTCTTCCTTTAGCTTCATGGTGTAACGCCGATACCATCATGGACGGAGGGCGGGTGTTCCTCGTCTATATGCCGCTGGGGTTGATGACGGCTTTTATGCTGGTTTTCGGTTGGGCAGCCCTGCCGGGAATCATCATTGCGCTACTCGTCCGCTATGTGCCGCTGAAGGGGGAGTTCGCCGCAATACTGGCGGCCATTCACTTCCTGGTTCCCCTTACTATTAGCTGGGGAGGCTACCGTATTTTTGTCCCTCGCCGTGCCTCGGTGATGTTTGGGGCGATTAAACTCACTGGCCACCGCATGTTGTGGCTGGTGTTAGTTAACGCCGTGACTTTTTTGGTTATCTACCAGGTGGGGGTTTTCTTTGGCTGGTATGACGATGTCAGCAAGGTTATCCCGGAAAATCCTCTCCACACGCGGACGTTAATTAATTTTCAGGCCGTGCTGATTGGCAGCTTAACGGCGATGCCTTTCTCATATTTTTTGATACGAATGTTTCGTAACCCGCGCTTTGTGTTTTCATTCTGGTCGCGGATGAAGGCACAGATACAGCCTGGCGTCACGAGGCTTGAGATTGCGTTGTGGGCGGCACTGGTCGCGCTGCTTGCTGGAATGCTCCTTGCTCCGGTTGATGATTTCAGCACTATTTTTACCACCGATTACACCCTGACGCTGATCCTGCCGCTGATGCTGTGGGGAGCAATGCGCTTCGGTTTTCTGTTTATTATCACCAGCTGGGCGGTGATTTTAACTATTCTGTGCAGCGGGTTTCATAACTATTTACCCGAGTACATGGGTTTTCAGCTGCACCTGGCGATCGCTTCATCGTGCTACGCGGTATTTTCCGTCACTATTTACCTGATGGCGGTCATCACTACACGCCAACGTTTTTTGCATAGTAAAGCGAGCCGCGTGGCCTTTATCGACCCTGTCGTTCAGATGCCAAATCTGCGCGCGCTTAACCGCGATTTATCCCGTGCCCCATGCTCGGTGCTGGTGTTTCTGCGGGTGCCGGAGCTGGAGCTGCTTGGCCGTAACTATGGGGTACAACTTCGTATCCAGTATAAGCAGCAGTTTAACGAATATCTGCGTCCGCTATTAGCCGCAGATGAGCCGGTGTATCACCTCTCCGGCCATGAACTGGCGGTGCGCTTAAATTATGATTCCTATCTTGAGCGGATAGAGTCCCTGGACCTGCGTGTGAAGCAGTTCCGCTTTATGTGGGATGGTATGCCGATGCAGCCGCAGGTGGGGATGAGTTATTGCTATGTTCGCCCGCCAGTCACCCATATTTACTTGCTGTTAGGTGAACTGAGCTCGATGGCCGAGCTGTCGCTGTCGACATCCAAACCTGAAAGTTTGCAGCAGCAGGGCAGCAACCCGATGCAAAATGCGGTGCGCAGCAAAGTGGCGATGATGAACCGTCTGCAGGTTGCCATTGATTCCGGTAACTTCATCCTGATGGCGCAGCGCATTGATGGCATTCGTGGCGATTATTACTATGAAATTTTGCTGCGTATGAAAGGGGATCACGACGGGGATATTATGTTTATGCCCGAAGCGTTTTTACCTGTGGCGCATGAGTTTGGCCTGTCTTCGAAAATAGACGCCTGGGTGCTGGAGGCCACGCTGAAATTTATGGATGAAAACCGTGCGCAGCTTCCCGGTAGCCGTTTTTCCATTAATCTCACGCCGGCTTCCGTGGGGCGTTTACCGTTTGCTAATGAGGTAAAACGCCTGCTGTCACGCTACAGAATTGAGCCCTGGCAGCTTATTTTTGAAATCACCGAGAGCAACTCACTAACCAATTTTGAGCAGGCTAACGCTACCCTGACCGCTTTGCAAAATATGGGGTGCCGGGTGGCGATTGATGACTTCGGGGTGGGCTATGCCAGCTATGCGCGGCTAAAAGATATTAGCGCAGACATCCTGAAAATTGACGGCAGTTTTATCCGCAATATCCTGACCAGCAGCCTGGACTACCAGATTGTGGACTCCATTTGCCAGCTGGCGCGGATGAAAAAGATGCAGCTGGTTGCCGAGTATGTCGAAAGCGAAGCGGTGAAAGCCGCCGTGCAAAATCTGGGGATCGATTACATTCAGGGATATTTAATTGGGCGTCCGCTACTGCTTGAAAAGCTCGTGGAGCGTAATACTAATACTTAGAGTGAGTTAGAATGACCAGACGCCCTGATGGGCATCTGGTTTTACCTCGTCAGGCAGCCGCTTCCGGGCTGGCTTCTTCTTCAATTTTAAGCTTCCAGCCCGGCGTATTATCCCAGTATTGCTGTTCACGTTCTAAATCCAGCAATACCAGGGTGTTCTGGCTGAACCAGTCGTGGGGGAAACGCAGCGTCCATTGCTTTTCGTCCGTTTCCAGCACCAGGGTTGGTGGCGTTGTTGTAGCCTGGCGTTGATTATTCAGCAGCACCCCTAAACGCAGAATTTGCATCAACGGCAAGAACTGCTTCTTCTTAAACAGCGCAAAGCGTGGCAGGTCATCAATTTTTATCGCTTTGCGGTGATAGCGTACCAGCGAGGCAATCAGCATCTGCTGTTCCTGATTAAAGCCCGGCAGGTTGCTGTGTTGCAGAATATAAGCCGAGTGGCGATGTAACCCGCTGTGGTTAATATTCAGCCCCACTTCATGCAGCATGGCCGACCATTTCAGCAATGCGGCCATTTGTGGATTAGCCAGTTGCGGATTTTGCGCTTCCCACTGCTGATAAATATGCTCGGTGGTCGCGAGCACGCGCCTCGCCTGATCGCTGTCGATATGGTACTGGTTTGCCAGGCTTTGCGCGGTACGGATACGGATATCCTGGTGGCGGAAACGGCCTTCCATCTCATACAGCACCCCTTCACGCAGCGCCCCGTCAGACAGACGCAGCTCACGAATTGCCAGCGAGTCAAATACCCCGCAGAGAATCGCAAGGCCGGGCACGAACACCGCCTTACGCTCATCGGAAAGTCCCGGCAGGCTCATCGCGTTGAAACTCTTATATTTCAGCACCTCATCGCGCAGCATTTGCAGGCGTTCGGGCGTAATGATGCCGTCCTTTTCGCCCATATTCACCAGCACTTCATGGGCGGCTTTAATGGTGCCTGATGCCCCCATGGCGACATTCCAGCCCTGCAGGCGGAACTGCCATGAAAGGTTCTCCAGTTTCTGTACTGCCGCAAGGCGCGCGCGCCTGAAGTTTTCCGGCGTAATATGCCCCTGCGGGAAAAAATTTTGCCCAAAACTGACACAACCCATGCGGCGGCTTTCGACCAGCATGGGTTCAAAATCTTCACCGATGACAAGCTCCGTTGACCCGCCGCCAATATCAATCACCAGCTTGCGGCCTTTTTCTGGCTGGGTATGTTCCACCCCCATGAAAATCAGACGCGCCTCTTCGTTACCGGAGATGATTTCAATCGGGTAGGGGATAACCTGTTCGGCTCGTTTCAGGAATTCGCTGGCGTTGACCGCCTGGCGTAAACTGTGCGTCCCCACGATACAGACATTCTCTGCGCAGAATCCCTGCAGGCGTTCAGCAAACAGCGCAAGGCATGACAACCCGCGTTCCATCGCCTCTTCGCTTAGCTCGTTTTCAGCATTCAAACCATCGGCCAAATGGACGCGTTGCTTCAGGCGGCCGATGATTTGCATCGCGCCGTCAACCACTCGCGCAATCACCATATGGAAGCTGTTTGAGCCAAGGTCTACTGCTGCGAACTCTTGCGGCCGGGGAGCGTGTTTTTTTATCGGCATAAGTTTATCGTCGACATAAGGCGTTATTCAGGTTGTTCCAGAGATTTGATGTAGTCGTAAATCGCCAGCTGTGAGCGCACTTTACGGCGGTTGCGCGCGGCACATAGCGATTACTCAGTTCTTTATCGAGATAGCGCGCTTTCACCGTATCGCTGAAGAGTATTTCAATGATATCCAGTATCCGCTGTTTCAGGCGCGGGTCGAGAATAGCAACAGCCACCTCAATACGGTAATCAATGTTGCGCGTCATCCAGTCGGCAGAAGAGAGATACACCTTCTTATCGCCGCCATTTTCGAAGATATAGACGCGATCGTGCTCAAGATAGCGATCAACAATGCTGATAACGCGAATATTATCGCTGATGCCAGCAAGATTAGGGATCAGCGAGCACATCCCGCGCACCAGAAGATTGACCTTCACCCCCGAGCTTGAGGCCGCATATAGCCTGTCCACCAGCCCCTTATCGACCAGGTTATTCAATTTCAGGGTAATGCCCGACGGCGCGCCCCTCTGGGCATTGGCAATCTCTTTATCGACCAAATCGTACAGCAGGCGACGCGAGTTCTGCGGCGAAACCATCAGATGTTCAAACGTTACCGGGCGATAGGGGTTTTCAATAAAGTTAAACACCCGACGCACTTCATTGGTAATACGTGCATCGCAGGTGAGCAGCGAGTAGTCGGTATATAGCCGCGCCGTTTTCTCGTTAAAGTTACCGGTGCCAATGTGCGCATAGCGCACCACTTCGTCCCCCTCTTTACGGGAAATCAGGAACAGCTTGGCGTGAATTTTCAGGCCGGGCGCTGAAAAGATCACGTGTACTCCCGCTTCCGTCAGACGCTTCGCCCAATGAATGTTGGCCTCTTCGTCAAAGCGCGCCTGTAGCTCCACAACCACGGTGACTTTCTTGCCGTTGTGCGCGGCATGAATCATCGATTCGATAATGCGCGAGTCTTTCGCCACGCGGTAAATATTGATTTTTATTGCCAGTACGCTTGGGTCGAACGAGGCCTGGCGCAGCAGCTCCAGAACGTGCTCAAAGGTGTGATACGGATAGTAGAGCAGCACGTCACGATTGCGGATGGCATCAAAACCGTTGCGGAATTTATCGAACCAGATATGGCGCAGGCGCGGCAGCGGCTTATTCAGCAGGTTGGCTTTGCCGACGTTGGGGAAATTAATAAAGTCTTTAAAGTTGTGGTAGCGCCCGCCGGGAATAATCGAGTCGTAGTTGGTGATGGTAAGCTTATTACGCAGCATTTCCACCATGGTATCGGGCATATCGCGCTGATAAACAAAACGCACCGGCTCTGCCGTCAGGCGCTGTTTCAGGCTTGATGACATCAGCTCCAGCAGGCTGGACTCCATCTCGGTGACCAGATCGTATTCTGCGTCGCGGGTCATTTTCATTGAGTAGGCGTTCAGCGCGTCATAATCGAAGAAGCCTTTGAAAATGTCATCCAGGCAGTAGCGCAGGATATTATCCAGAAGGATCATCGGCTTGCGGCGGCGTGGCGCTTCCGGCGGCAGATTAACAAAGCGCGGCACTTTATCGGATGGAATTTCCAGCAGCGCGTAGCGGATGTCATCGCCACGAATGATCTCAACCGCCAGATAGGTGTAATCATCTTTCAGAAATTGCACCAGATCGGTGTCGTGGTTAATCAGGATCGGCGTGATGTGCTGGCGCAAATAGTGTTTAAAGTAGTGGCGCAGCCAGTTTTGCTGATTTGGCGACAGCTGGCGTTCGTTGATCAAGAAGATCTGATTGCGCGCCATCTCCAGCAGCAGATCGTTATATAACCCATCAAACTCTTGATCGGCTTTGAGCACCCGCGCCTGAATTTTATTGAGTAAATGGCGCGAATTAGGCGCTGTGCCTTGTTCTTCACTGATCAGAATACGCCGCTTGAGCTCGGCGAAACGAACCTTATAAAACTCATCAAGGTTATTCGAATAGATGCCGAGAAAACGCATTCTTTCGATCAGCGGGTTAATTTTATCTGCCGCTTCCTGGAGCACGCGTTCGTTAAAAGACAACCAGCTCAGTTCTTTTTCGATATACAGCTTATCCTGACCCATTAGCCCTCACTTGCGTTTTCGTGGACGTTAACATGCCGTCACGTCTGCCATTATGGCGAGCTTTGGCGGGGAATGTCCAATGCAGGCCGAAAAGTATGACGATTAGTGATGACGATAAGTAAGCGTTGTAGGGGGAGGCGTGAAAAAGGGGCTTTCACCCATTAAGGTTGCTGACAAAGAAGGAAAAAGCGTGGTTTTTCCTTCTTTGTGGTCATCAGCCGAAAATCAATAAATTGATTTTCCT
>NZ_RPOH01000113.1 GCF_003818135.1 Buttiauxella warmboldiae
TGACCGAATGCGCGCGACTCCCTATAGTAGCGCCCCGTTGCCCCCTGAACATGGCGACAGATACAAAACGGTGAGGTGTCCGAGTGGCTGAAGGAGCACGCCTGGAAAGTGTGTATACGGCAACGTATCGAGGGTTCGAACCCCTCTCTCACCGCCATATTTCAGGAGAAAGTCTGAATTCACGTTCAGACTTTTTTTTTCGCCCGTCATTTAGCGCCTGTTATCAGCTGCGCACAAAAACCCGAACCTGAGTTCGGGTTAAGAAATGCAATAGCCCCCACACGCCAGCATAAAGTTAATTCCGTATGGGTTACAAATCCTTAAACGTGCCCAGGGAATACCCGCGCTCTGCGATGGCATATTTTAGCGAAGCGGATGTCAGAACATCCAGTTCCGCAAGGCGCGGGTAACAGTATTTACTGGCAAGGATGGTGTTATCAATAAAGGAAGGGTGACACATTATTTCTAACGATTGCTCACCGCGCGCCGTGGCGCGATCCAGCGCGTCAAGGAATAACCTTTCCGATATCGCATCGCCATAAAAACCGCTCTCAAAGCCTTCAGCCGTTTTCACACCAGTACATTCAAGCCCAATGGGTAAAGCCGCATCATAGTCGAAACGAATCGCCACGCCCTTCTCTTTCGCAAACGCCTCAACGATCGGGTAAATCTGCGGGATCATATGCACATGGTGATGGCTGTCGAGATGCGTGGGCGCTCGCCCAAATAATTCGAGGAATTTTGCATACTGGCAAGCCAGCTCGTGCTCAATTTCCGCCAGCGGCAGCCTGTCTTCTTCAGCGCGCTGCCAAATCCATTTGCCCAGCTCGCCCTTATCATCCACCAGCCCCGGCATGGCGGACAGCGGCCGCCCCAGCGTCAGGACAAAATGCATCCCAATAGCCAGACCTGGATGTTTTGCACTGAGTGCAACAGCATGTTCAATTCCTGCGGCATTAACCATCGCGGTGGTAGACGTCACTACACCGTTGGTGAATGCGTCTATAATTCCGTAGTTTTGCGCCTTACACAGCCCAAAATCGTCCGCGTTAACAATTAATAACTTATCCATTGTCGCCTCGGTAAGCTGCCTTCCCTTTGCAGGGAAGGCCTCCAGTTATTTAAGTGCAGCGATAGTTTCCGCAAAGTTTGGCAGATTAGCTTCATGAGCTAACAGCATGTCGCGGGCAATTTTCTCAGCGTCTTTATCAGAATGAATCAGCGGGCTTAAATTCAGCGCCAGCAAAACATCGTTAAAGTTACCGCTCAGCGCCGCTTCACTCGCCGCCACTTCAAACCCTTTGATGGTGTAAATCAGGCCCAGCACTTTCTCATCAAAATGGGTGATGCGCGGCGTCGGCGTTGCGCCATCGCGGCCAATAGTACAGGTCATTTCAACGGCCCAGTCCGCTGGAATATTATCAACATGGCCGTGGTGCGGCACGTTAACGTAATGCTCGCTTTGCTTGTCGTTGTAAATATCGCTGATAACTTCACAAGCCGCATCAGAGTAGTAAGCCCCGCCACGCAGCTCCAGCTCTTTTGGTTTCACATTCAACGCAGGGTCTTTGTACAGCTCGAACAGCTGCTTCTCAACTTTCTGCACCACTGTTGCGCGCGCGCCGCCTTTATAGAACTCGCCCATTTCGATAGCCAGCATCTCTTTTTGCTTGAAGTAGTACAGCAGATAAGAGCACGGCAGCAGACGCAGAGAGCGAATCAGACCTTCGCTAAACGGCAAATCAAAGATGTTTTTTACCGAACCTGCGGTCAGCGTGCCGGATGCCACGCCATCAAGCAGCTCGTCAAAACGGGAAGTGCCGTTAACCAGCACATCTTTGATAAACACCATATGGTTGAGGCCGAACAGATCGATGTTCAACTCATCCGTTGGCGCCAGTTTCAGCACGTCTTTAATGAACATTTTCATGCCCACGGGAATGTTACACACCCCGATGAACTTCTTGAAATCCGTGTGGCGATAAACCGCTTCGGTGACCATACCGGCCGGGTTAGTGAAGTTGATAACCCAGGCGTCAGGGCAGATTTCTTTCACATCATTAATAATGTCGAAAATCACCGGAATGGTGCGCAAACCTTTGAACAAACCACCGGCCCCGTTGGTTTCCTGGCCCAGATAGCCATAGCTTAGCGGAATGCGTTCATCAAGCTCACGGGCTTTAAGCTGCCCAACGCGCAGCTGCGTGGTAACGAAATCAGCATCAACCAGCGCTTCGCGGCGATCGAGAGTTTTATACAGTGCAATCGGCACACCCGCGCGTTCAATCATGCGCAGGCAAAGATCAAAGATAATATCTTGCTTCTCTTTCCCCGCCTCAACGTCAACCAGCCATAGTTCACTAATCGGCAATTCCTGGTAACGTTTAATAAAACCTTCGAGTAATTCAGGGGTATAGCTACTGCCACCGCCAATGGTAACCACTTTCAATTTTTTACTCATAGGGACTCCGGTACAAGTTTATTGCACTGTAATTAAGACAGCGATATAGATGTATGATTGAGGATTGCTCTTAACCCTCATTAATACATTTACAGGTTATATAAAAAATTACTTAATACTGTATAACTGCTTGCGATAATGCTGCGGTGTAAATGAGGTGAGCTTTTTAAAATTTTTAATAAACATACTGGCGCTACTGTAACCAGACTCGAAAGCAATATCGGTGACAGAATAGTTGGTGATTTCCAGCTGTTTTTTAGCAAAGTTAATTCTTATCTCGTTGATAATTTGCATCGGTGTCTTGCCGTAATGGCGCTGCGTCGCGCGGGTTAAATACTCTTGCGACTTGCCAGATAGCTCCACCATATTGACTAATGCCCGGTCACCAAACATCGACTTGCCATGCATCTGCTCAACGGTATTTTTCAGCCAGCCAGGAATATCACCGCCGGACTCTGACTCTTTATGATGGCGCAGACGATTCACAATATAAAACGTCACCATCTCAAGAAATTCATTAAACTCGCCCTGACGGAAATGTAATGAGGCGGTGACCGATTCAATATAGGTCAAAAACTCATTCTTAATTTGATAGACCTGCGAAGCAATAAAGCAGGCAGGAAACAACGGTAAATAATGCTGTTCAAAAAAAGCCTTGCTGATCCCCACATTGAGGATCCTTGTGGCACCAAAATCGTAAAAACTTTGATGATAAGAACCCAGCGGAATAAAAACAAAACTGCCTCTTTCCAGCAGGACGCGTTTACCGTTTATTTCCTGATAATAGCGCCCGGTCAATACCACCGTGAACTCATAATAATCATGCTGGTGCAGCCCGGAAACGCTTTCGACTTTGTTATGGATAAACATGTGAAAATGTTGTCCATCAAAAAGCTGGCTCTCGCGTGCCGTGCTGATTTCCATACTGAGTACCGGTGGCTGCATAACGACCTCAACTTATTGTATTTTTTCGTGAAGCTCAATCAATTCTGCGATCAGTTCGCGCGCCAGCATTGAGGTCATCAGGTGATCCTGCGCATGCACCAGCACCAGGCTTACTTTGGTTTTACCTTCGCCCTGGTCAGCTTCAATCAGTTTGGTCTGTACCAGATGCGCTTCGTTCAGCGCTTCACGGGACTGCACCATCAGTTCACGGGCCCTGGCGAAATCACCGGCTTTGGCGATTTTTAAAGCCCCATAAGCAAGGCTACGGGCCTGGCCGGAGTTGATGATTAGCCCCATGACCACTTCTTCAAGATCGTCAGTAGCGACTTCGCTTTCTACTACGCTGTCTAAATCAAACATACTCTCTCCCGGTATTTTTAAAGCGGTTGGGGATAAGGGCTATCCCCAACCCACGCTCTTTAGAATTTCAGTGCGTTCGCGATATCTTCTTCGCTTTCTTCTTCTTCGATGACGGCCTGTGCTTTGTTAGACAGGATAACGAATGGTATATACACGCATGTCGCCACCCCGAGGTTAAACAGGGCCACTAACAGGGCAGCGATACTGCCGTTACTGTTAAAGAAGGCTCCCAAACCGGTAGGCATGGTCCATGGTGCCAGGTTGGTCACCGGCGGGATAATTCCCATTGAGTACGCCGCAAGCGTGATGGCTGCCAGAATCGGCTGCACCAGCACAAACGGGATAAACATCACCGGGTTCATAATGATTGGCAGACCGAACAGGATAGGTTCGTTAATCTGGAAAATGCCTGATGGCAGCGCCAGTTTCGCCACCTGACGGTGATCGGCACGACGAGAGACCATAAAGATGGCGATAATCAAGCCCAGCGTCGCACCAGAACCCCCCAGCAGGATGTAGGAGTCGAGCATTGGTTTCGCCCAGAAGTGGAACTGTTTGCCCGCGTCAATTGCCGCCTGAACAGAACCGTACTGGTTGTAAAGGGCGATGTTTTCCAGCGCCCACGGCGTCATGATGCCGTTGTCCAGCGCGGTCAGCGCCAGTGAGCCATGCACGCCAAAGAACCACAGCAGGGCGTTAAAGATAACATACGCCCAGCCCACTACAGCCCCCATCGACGCCAGCGGCGTAGCAATGGAATCCATAATAATCTGGTGGAAGTTGCTACCGTGGTTGGCCAGCAGCCAGGAGATAATCCCGAAGATAGACAGGATAATAAAGCCTGGAATTAAAGCGGAGAAAGAACGTGATACCGAGGTCGGCACGCTATCTGGCAAAGTAATTACCCAATTGCGGCGGATAACAAAAGTAAATAGCTCCGCGACAACCAGACCAATAACAATACCGGAAATAATATTCTGCCCCCCTAACCAGTTAGCGCCAACAGCATAAGCTTCGCCAACGCTATATGGCGTGACGGTCATAAATGCCGCAACGGATAACAGGCCCGCGGCAAGCGGGTCAACTTTACGTTCCTCAGCCAGCGCCATACCAATGAAAAAAGGCGCCATCAGCGACATAATGCCCAACGTACCGTTGTACACGTTGCCGCCGATGGCTTTTAACCCATTCAGGGTTTCAATGGTTGAGGGATCTAAGCGAATACCTAAGGAGTAGAAAAAGGAGCCGGCGCCAAAACTCAGAAAGACGTTATTGATTAATACGAACATCGCCCCGGCAAGGGTTAATGGCATTAATTTGATGAAACCATTTTTAATTGCGTTGACGTGCGGTTGCTTCCCAATTTTTACTGCGAAAGGAAGCAATATCTTTTCAAGTGAATCAATGACTTTACTCATTTGTAATTTCCTTTATTGCCGCCAGGGTCTGGCGGCCAGGTTGTGTAAGGTCGTTCTTTGACGGAAAAATAAAACAAAAGAAAAAAATTAACCGTTTGCAGCGGCCTTTTTAATCGATGCGACGGCGGCTTTCAGCACCCCTAATCCATCAATTTTGCCGTACATTGCCGAATCAATCACTTCAACCGGCTTGCCGGGCAAGACTTTTTGAATTTCTGGCAGCATATAAGCGATTTGCGGTCCGAGGAGCACCAGATCGGCATCTTTGCCCTTTTCAGCCGCCAGCGTTTCAGGCCAGGCTTCGATAATCACCGGGACTTGATACTTTTCTGCCTGCGCCTTCATTTTAGAAACCAGTAATGAGGTGGACATTCCGGCAGAACAAAACAGGTAAATACGTCTTTTCGTCGTCATAATTAATTCCTCAGGTTGCAACAGCCTGCATGTCGGAAATCAGCACAGCTCACGCCTGCGACAGGGACTGATTGGAAATGTTCTGATTGTTTCTTGTTAAGAGAAGTATACGGCAACAGGATGGCGGGAAATAATTATGAATCACTAAAAATTGTCTCTCCTTGACCATGCGTTTTGATACCCTTCACATTTCGGGCAAATAATTCGCGCAAAGAAAAAAGCCCAAACACGGTTTGGGCTCCACGGTTCCATTATGCCAGAAATCAGTCGTAGGCATTCAGGGTGCGCTGGCAAAGGGCTGAGCGCACGCAGTCTTGTTTGCCAAAGCGAACCACACCAATCATTTCATCTTCGGTAAAACGCTCCAGCGCGTCGCTTAGTCCGGATTGAACACCCCGTGGCAAATCGCATTGTGTGATATCGCCATTGACGATCACCGTCACGTTTTCCCCAAGGCGCGTTAAAAACATTTTCATTTGCGCGCTGGTGACATTCTGCGCCTCATCAAGAATAACCACCGCATTTTCGAAGGTGCGTCCGCGCATGTAGGCGAACGGCGCGATCTCTACTTTGCCGATTTCGGGACGCAGGCAATACTGCATAAAGGACGACCCTAAACGTCGCACCAGGATGTCATACACCGGGCGGAAATAAGGGGCGAACTTTTCTGAAATATCCCCGGGCAAGAAGCCGAGGTCTTCGTCAGCCTGCAGGACCGGACGGGTCACAATTATCCTGTCGACATCCTTATGTATCAGGGCCTCAGCGGCTTTCGCCGCGCTGATATAGGTTTTGCCGCATCCGGCTTCGCCGGTGGCGAAGATCAGCTGTTTTTTCTCGATGGCGTTAAGATAGTGCTGTTGAGCCTCATTGCGCGCCGCTATCGGTGAGTTATCGCGACAATCTCTTGCCATACCGATAGATTCAACGCCGCTCATCTGCACAAGCGTGGTGACCGATTCCTCTTCACGTTGCTTGTGGCTCCGTGAGTCTCGTCTGAGCACACGTTTTGCTTCACGACGAGCTTTGATCACTGCTTTCTGTCTTCCCATGGATGGCACCTTACAGTTGGTTTCATTTCCCGCGCCGCAACATGGTGCGCGCTGATGTTCACTAACGGATGAGGTTTGGCTTCCTTTTAAGCCATGAACTGCCGGTTGAGAGGATGCGCCAGCCGGACGAATAACGCCGCTTAGCGTATCGTTAATAAATGGATAAGTGGTGGATTGGTTTTTTTTAGCGGTGAAGATAGCGAAGCCGGAGGAGAGGCCTCCGCGCAGAGTTGTGCGGGTAAGAGTGTTGCTCAATCGTCCAGTACAGGACACTACCATTCGCGATCTCCATGGTGATAAATTTTCACATCCGGGAACTACCGCTCGTGCTTTAAGTACAGCAAATCAGATTTTATTTGCAACAATTATTTTACTTTAATTCAACACCGGCGTTTCGTCATGCGACAGCCACGTTTATGACATAAAAATATTACATTTTTATATCAACGGTATAGTCATATTGAAATGGGGTGAATACCAGGCAGGCAAATTGTTATTAAATGAAAAATTAGCCGGGGAAGCATTGTCCTCACTCTGGCCCTCTCCCTGAGGGAGAGGGCCAGAAGAAAACGAAAAACTACGCCTCAATCAGCCCCTGCCCTAAATAATGCTGCTTATCCTTAACGCCCGGCATCACGAAGAAATATCCGCCGCCGATCGGCTTCACATACTCCTCCAGTGCTTCACCATTAAGCCGCTGCTGCACCGCCAGAAAACCTTTCTCAAGATCGTGCTGGAAACACACAAACAGCAGTCCCATATCCAGCTGCCCGGATTTGGAGACCCCGAGTGAGTAGCTATACCCCCGGCGCATCATCAGATTGGATTGGGTTTCTTTGGTGCGCGGATTTGCCAGCCGAATATGGGCATCAAGCGCAATCAAGTTACCGTCGGGATCGGCAGCATAATCAGGCTCGTCGTGCTCATTCTTCATACCCAGCGGCGCGCCGCTATGTTTATCACGGCCAAAAATAGTCTGCTGCTCTTTGAGTGGCGTTCGATCCCAGAACTCCACATGGAACTGAATAATGCGTACGGCCTGATAGCTGCCGCCCACCGTCCATGCAGGCTCCTGCTGATCCGTCGTGACCCAAATCACTTCATCCATCAGCGGCTTATCTTCGCTATTCGGATTCGCGGTGCCGTCTTTAAAGCCTAACAGGTTGATCGGCGTCTCTTTGCCGCGCGAGCGCGCCGCGTGGTTAGAGATAAATCCTTCCCGCTTCCAGCGTACGCTGAGCAAATCCGGCGTGTATTTAATGATATCGCGCAGGGCGTGAATCACGGTATCCGCCGTATTCGCACAAATCTGCAGCAGTAAATCACCGTGACACAGGCTGGCATCCAGTGAATCATTGGCGAAGCGTTCCATTTTTTGCAGCTTCTTCGGCTGCTGCTCTTTCAGGCCAAAACGCTCATCAAACAGCGACGTTCCGGCAGCCAGCGTGATAGTCAGGTTATCAGGGTAAATTTGCGCCCCCAAAATTCCGGAGTCCATTGGCGGCATGCGCGGATTAGGCGTATCCGGTACTGCGCCGCCGGTAGTCAGGAAGTCAAAACGCGCCGTCAGTAATTTGAATAAACGCTCGAGATCCGCTTTATCACTGGCCAGAACATCGAACGCGACTAACATCATTGCCGCCTGCTGAGGGGTCAGCACGCCCGCCTGATGCTCACCGTAAAACGGCTGCTTTTCCATACGGGCATCGGGCGGTAATGTTCTGGGCGATGTCTCCTGCCCGGCTGCATGTGCTACCGGGCAGCCGCCGCTAACTGCGAGAGCGCCACCGAGCACCCCCAACCCCTTTAGCAACCGGCGGCGTGCCGGAAGATGGCCGCCGTGTTTATTTTTTTCTTCTGCCATCAGTATTAGTCCAGACCCAGAACGCCACGCAGCTGTGACAAATCTTCTGCCAGCGCTGTTACCGGCCCTTTCAGCGCATTACGGTCAGCATCCGTCAGTTTGTCGTAAGTCTCAAAACCCTCTTTGCTGCGGTATTTGGCAAGAATGGTGTTCACTTTGCTGAAGTTGGCATCCACTTTTGCCAGCAGCGGCGCATTGTCCTTGGTCAGTAGCGGACGCAAAAGATTAAGGATTTTCTGTGCGCCATCCACGTTTGCCTGGAAGTCCCACAGATCGGTGTGGCTGTAACGCTCTTCTTCACCGCTGATTTTGCTCGCAGCCACTTCTTCAATCAGAGCTGCCGCGCCGCCCACGACTTTGCCAGGAGGGAATGCGAGTTCGGCAATACGCGCCTGCAGATCCAGCACATCACCATTCAACTGCTCAGCGTATTTTTCCATGCCTTTGGTAGTGTTATCACCAAACAGCGCTTTTTCCAGGCGGTGGAAGCCGGTGAATTTCGGATCGTTCGCCTTCTGCTCGTAATCATCTTCACGGGCGTCAATGCTGCCATCGAGGTCAGAGAACAGTTCAGCAATCGGTTCGATGCGCTCGTAGTACTGACGAGTTGGGGCATACAGAGATTTCGCTTTTTCGACGTCGCCCGCTTTTACCGCGTCAGTAAACGCTTTGGTGCCTTTAACCAGTTCCACAACCTGCGCGGTGACATACGTTTTGTATTCGGTAATTGGGCCAGTTAACGCCATCACATCGTTTTGCGCTACGCCCTGGTCGCCCGCCGCTTTAACGATAAGCTTGCCTTTCGGGTTACTCAGCAGGCCACAGGTCATATCGTATTCCCCCGCCTGCAGGTTAGCGGTCATCTTCTGCGTAAAACCCGGCGCGATATTTTCGCGTTCTTCAACCACCATGACCCCTTTCAGGATTTCCCACTCCAGCGCTTTCTGGCTGTGGTTCTGAATGATGAACTGCGTTTTACCGGCATTAACCGTAATGCTCATCGGTTCACACTGTTTATCGGTCACAGTGACTTTGACCTGTGGAACATCAGCGGCCTGAACGGCAAAAGCAGAACAAGCAAAGGCGAAAAGCGCGGTGTGCAAAGCTTTACGACGAAACGGTGTAGTCATGGCCCATCCCTATTAAATATTAGTATGTTGTAACTAAGCGGCAATTAACTCGCCGCAAGATGATTAACGAATGTTATTTGTCGCCCGGGCCGTCAAACCCGGAGGCATGAAAAACAGCACCAGTGCGGGGATCAGATAAATAAAGTACATCGCGACTTCGCTTACCGTCGGCGTTTCCTGGTAACCAAAAATCCCTTCGAGCAGCGTACCGCTCAGGGAGTGGGTGGAAAGCACATTGCTGAGATCGAATGCGATCTCCTGGAAATGGTTCCACAGCCCCGCTTCATGGAATGCACGTACCGCCCCCGCAGCAAGGCCGGCCGCCACGAACAAAATAAACAGGCTGGTCCATTTAAAGAACAGCGCCAGGTTCAGGCGAATACCGCCCCAGTAAAGCAAGAAACCAAGGATGATGGCGGTGCCCAGGCCAAGTATTGCCCCAAGCGGCGGCATCATACCGACATCCTGCTGGAAGGCCGCCAGCAGAAAGAAGACCGACTCCAGGCCTTCACGTGCGACGGCGAAGAACACCATCAGAATCAGCGCCCAGCCGTGGTTACTTTTGTTATTCAATGCCTGGTCTACCTTCTGCTCCAGCTGGCCCTTTACGTTGCGCGATACTTTGCGCATCCAGAACACCATCCAGGTCAGAACAAAGACCGCGATAACCGCTACGATGCCTTCAAACAGCTCCTGCTCTTTTTGCGGGAACTCACCGGTAGTTTCATTAATAAAAATACCCAGGCCTAAGCAGAGCGCGGCAGCCGCTACCACGCCAACCCACATCACGCCAATCCACTGGCCGCGCTGGGTACGCTTCAGATAGCCTGCAATCAAGCTGACGATCAGCGCGGCTTCCAGCCCTTCGCGTAACATAATGAGAAACGGAACAAACATTGCTGGCACTCCGACTGTGAATTCAGGTCAAACGACGTAAAGAAAAGTAAAAACCAAACGATTGTGATTATCATTACCACAAAAATAAACACAAGAAGAGAATTTGCTTATTTACCTACAGCTGTAAAAAAAGGCCGCAAAATGCGGCCTTCACAGACTGATGACAAACGCCATGTTTTCACACAACGAACAGAGGCCATCAAT
>NZ_RPOH01000114.1 GCF_003818135.1 Buttiauxella warmboldiae
ACAGAATATGCCTGGCGGCAGTAGCGCGGTGGTCCCACCTGACCCCATGCCGAACTCAGAAGTGAAACGCCGTAGCGCCGATGGTAGTGTGGGGTCTCCCCATGCGAGAGTAGGGAACTGCCAGGCTCCAAATAAGTGGAAAGCCCTGTACTGACGTACAGGGCTTTTTGCTGTCTGCGATTTATGCAACTGCTCCTTCCTGTCTCCCTTCACACAAGCCAATCCCTGGCATATAAGGTAAACTAACCGGGTTTAAACTCAGGAAAGATACCCAACATGAGCGCTTCTCTTAAACCCTTTAATACATTCGGTATTCAGGCCAAAGCTTCACAGATTGTCATTGCTGAAACTATACAGCAGCTAAAAGAAGCCTGGAGTGAGACAGTCGCTAAAAATATACCGGCTTTGATCCTGGGAGAGGGAAGTAACATTCTCTTCCTTGAAGACTATTCTGGTACGGTCATCATCAACCGTATTTCAGGTATTGAGGTTACCGAGCAAGATGATGCCTGGTATCTTCACGTCGGAGCGGGTGAAAACTGGCATCGGCTGGTTGAATATACTTTGCAGCAAGGTATGCCGGGGCTTGAAAACCTGGCTTTGATTCCGGGGTGTGCAGGCTCTTCACCCATTCAGAATATTGGTGCTTACGGCGTTGAGCTTAAAAGCGTCTGCCACTATGTGGATTGCGTTGATTTACTCAGTGGTGAGATGCATCGCCTGACTAATTCGCAGTGCCAGTTTGGCTATCGTGACAGTATTTTTAAGCATGCATATCAGGATCATTATGCAATCGTAGCGGTAGGGCTGCGTTTAGCGAAAGTGTGGCAGCCAGTATTAACCTATGGCGATCTGACTGGCCTGGAGGCAGAAAAAGTTACCCCACTGGAAGTTTTTAACGCGGTTTGCCACATGCGCAGCACAAAACTTCCGGACCCGCGTATTAACGGAAATGCAGGTAGCTTCTTTAAGAACCCGGTGGTTGCTGCCGAGCAGGCGGAAGCATTGCTTGCGACCTTCGCGACACTTCCGCACTATCCTCAGGCTGATGGTTCAGTAAAACTGGCCGCAGGTTGGTTAATCGATCGCTGCCAGCTGAAAGGTTATCAAGTTGGCGGGGCTGGGGTGCATCAACAGCAAGCGCTGGTGTTGGTCAATGTAAATAATGCATCCAGCCAGGATATTGTCGATCTGGCTCATCACGTTCGTCAGTGTGTTGGGAAAAAATTTAATGTGTGGCTGGAGCCGGAGGTCCGTTTTATCGGAGCAAAAGGTGAAGTTAGCGCAGTGGAGACCATTGCATGAAAGATAATAAAATTCCCCTCACGCTGATTAGCATTCTTGCTGATGGCGAATTCCATTCTGGCGAGCAATTAGGCGAACAGCTTGGTATGAGTCGCGCAGCGATAAATAAGCATATTCAAACATTAAGAGACTGGGGAGTGGATGTTTTTACCGTCCCGGGAAAAGGCTATAGCCTCCCGAATCCTATCCAGCTGCTTAATGAAGAGCTGATAAAAGCACAAATTGAAACGGGGTCAGTTGCGGTACTGCCGGTCATTGATTCTACCAATCAATATCTGATGGACAGGCTGGAAACACTGCACTCTGGAGATGCCTGCATTGCTGAATATCAGCAGGCTGGCCGCGGCCGCCGTGGCCGCCAGTGGTTTTCGCCATTCGGCGCCAATCTCTATCTTTCAATGTACTGGCGACTTGAACAAGGCCCTGCGGCTGCCGTGGGGCTGAGCCTGGTTATCGGCATTGTCATGGCGGAGGTGCTGCGTGAGCTGGGCGCAGAAAATGTCCGGGTTAAATGGCCTAACGATCTGTACCTTAATGACCGTAAGTTAGCCGGTATTCTGGTCGAGTTAACCGGTAAAACAGGTGACGCCGCACAAATTGTTATCGGCGCAGGTATTAATCTTGCTATGAGTAATATGGCGAATGACATGATTAATCAGAGCTGGATTAATCTTCAGGAAGCAGGCATTCATATAGATCGTAACGCCTTAGCCATTAAAATAATAAAAGAGCTACGTCAGGCATTATCTCTCTTTGAAGAGGAAGGCCTGGTGCCGTTTTTACCGCGTTGGGAATCATTGGATAACTTTATTCATCGCCAGGTTAAATTAATTATTGGTGATAAAGAAATCTATGGTATTTCAAGAGGAATTAACGAACAAGGCGGGCTGTTATTAGAACAGGATGGGGTAATTAAACCCTGGGTCGGCGGGGAAATATCCCTGCGTGGCGTAAATTAAAAGAAAAGGGGGTTTTGCGCCCCCATTCTTTATTTTCTGAGACGTACGCACTCGACCTCATGGTTTGCGCTTTTGGTCATAATCAGACTAGCGCGCTCACGCGTTGGAAGAATGTTTTCTTTAAGATTCAGCCAGTTAATCTCTTTCCAGAGTTGTAATGCGACATTCACAGCTTCCTCTTCTGAAAGCTTTGCATAGCTGTGGAAATAGGAATCCGGGTCGGTAAATGCACCTTCACGGAACTTCAGGAAGCGCGTAATATACCAATCCTGTAGCAGATCTTCTGGCGCATCGACATATATCGAGAAATCGACAAAATCCGATACAAATACATGATGTGGATCGTGTGGATAATCCATGCCGCTTTGTAAAACATTTAACCCTTCAAGAATTAAGATATCAGGCTGGGCAACTGTCTTATCCCCATCAGGGATCACATCATAAATCAGGTGAGAATAAACCGGGGCCGTTACATTTGGCGCGCCTGATTTAATATCAGAAACGAACTTCACCAGACGATGCATATCATAGGATTGTGGGAATCCTTTTTTCTTCATCAGATTGCGTTCTTTCAACACCTTATTCGGATGCAGAAAACCATCAGTGGTGATCAACTCTACGCGCCGGTGTTCAGGCCAGCGGCTAAGCAAGGCTTGCAGTACGCGTGCCGTAGTGCTTTTCCCTACCGCAACACTGCCCGCAATACTAATGACGTAGGGAATACGCTGCCCATTAGTGCCCAGGAATTGTTCTAACACCGCCTGGCGGCGCAGATTGGAACTGATATAAAAATTCAGTAGACGCGAGAGCGGCAGATAAATTTCGGCCACTTCCTCTAAAGAGAGATCCTCATTAATGCCTTTCAACCGGGTGATTTCACCTTCGCTCAGCGTCATCGGTACTGATTCACGCAGGGCTGCCCATTGGCTGCGGTTGAACTGCATATAAGGAGTCGTCAACATTTGCTCTTTATTACTCATAAGCATGCTTCTGCCTGTAATTCAGGACAAAAATGAACGTAGTACGCAGACTGAGAAAAGAGGACTCATCTCAGGTAATCAAAGGCGTGCAACGTATATTACTTTTCACAATGGGCAGGAGGGTAACACCAGATGAAGGAGAATAATAAGAAAAAAACATAGTGGGAGATGCTTTCAAAGCAAAGCAACCCATTGATGCCAGCCCTTAACTCGCGATGCACTACATAAGAGGAACCGTTTTTATCATGCTTCCTTCTTTACGGGCATCTCACCGTAGCGATGCAAAGCATAGATAATGGGCATAACAGGTATTTTCAGGCGCAAAAATAGAAACTCGCCTCAAAAGTGCGCCAGCTGAGTGCCCTGCTACGTGGCGCGGGAGGTAAAGAAAAGGATGTTGCCACTGTCTCTCCAGCTCACGATGCCATTGGGCGTACAAAAACCACTCGGGAATGCTGCTTAATCCACCAGTTTTACGAGCTATCGCGCAAAATATAGGCGGTAGTGCATTTTCTTTAATTTTTTTGTTGCATCGCGGGGCCGGTCTTCCTAGAATGCGCGCTACTTGATGCCGACTTAGCTCAGTAGGTAGAGCAACTGACTTGTAATCAGTAGGTCACCAGTTCGATTCCGGTAGTCGGCACCATCAAGTGCCAGGTGGGGTTCCCGAGCGGCCAAAGGGAGCAGACTGTAAATCTGCCGTCATCGACTTCGAAGGTTCGAATCCTTCCCCCACCACCATTTTCAGGCCGCGCAGTGCGTAGCCCGAGACGACAAGAACCAACTAGTCGGCTCGAAAGCTGAGGAGCCTTTCCTCAGTTGAATACAGAATTTAAGCAGGTAGCCGAGTTCCAGGATGCGGGCATCGTATAATGGCTATTACCTCAGCCTTCCAAGCTGATGATGTGGGTTCGATTCCCACTGCCCGCTCCAGATGTGCTGATATAGCTCAGTTGGTAGAGCGCACCCTTGGTAAGGGTGAGGTCGGCAGTTCGAATCTGCCTATCAGCACCACCTCCTTTATCCTTCCTGTTTCTCTTCTGTTAATAAATTCAACAAATTCAGGCTTGCGCCTGGTTGATGTGGTGATATCACCGATTTATCCGTGTCTTAGAGGGACAATCGATGTCTAAAGAAAAATTTGAA
>NZ_RPOH01000115.1 GCF_003818135.1 Buttiauxella warmboldiae
CAACATGGGCGCAACGTCCGTGCAAAATCAGGCTTAAACCGTTCGATATTAGATCAGGGGTGGTACGAACTTCGCCGCCAGCTTGAGTACAAACAGCGCTGGCGAGGTGGTCAGGTGCTGGCAATTAATCCAGCCTACACCAGTCAGAAATGCGCCTGCTGTGGTCATACAGCGAAAGAAAACCGCCAGTCACAAAGTCAGTTCGAGTGTCTTGAGTGTGGATATACAGAGAACGCCGATATCAACGGTGCCCGTAATATTTTAGCGGCGGGGCACGCCGCGTTAGCCTGTGGAGAGATGGCAGCTTTAGGCCGCTCGATGAAGCAGGAACCCACTGAGGCGAGTCAGGCTTCGGTCTGAACGCTGTAGGAATCCTCACCCTTTAGGGCGGGGAGGATGTCAATTCACAGATTCGATTCAGTTCATAAAATCCCCTTATATGTGGCTGAAATCCATTGCTTTAATCATGTTGGGTGCCTGTTCTACCAGCAAGCAGAGGATAAACTGGCGCAGGACATACCGGCGATCCCTGTGTATCACTATGTGTTAGTCCAGTTAGTGAAGCCATATGTTGGTGGCTAGCCGCGGTTCTTGTCATGAAAACTGTGGTTAAACTAATCAAATTGTTGGCGTTTCACTCAGGTAGCACCGGTTTGGTGATTTATCAGCCGAACGAGCAAAATCTTGCTTTACATAAAGTTTAGGTATGTTTATAGTGCGCCTCG
>NZ_RPOH01000116.1 GCF_003818135.1 Buttiauxella warmboldiae
TCTTTGTCAGCAACCTCAATGGGCGGTTAACCCGCCCACTCTATTGGTCTAATAAATATCCTCCGGCCATGCCGGAGGGCATTTATTTTAGCTAACCAGCAGTGGCTGCGCGGTTTTCTCCACCAGCGCCAGCAGGACTTTAATATCCTCAAGCGTCACGGTTGGGTTCAGCAGCGTCAGCTTCAGGCAGGTCACGCCGTTATGCTCGGTCACACCGACGTTTGCACGGCCAGAATCCAGCAGCGCATCACCGATTTTCTGGTTGAGCAGCGCGATAGCCGCATCGTCGCTGGTGGCCAGTTGCTCAGGACGGAAACGGAACAGCACGCTCGCCAGCTGTGGCTTCATCACCAGTTCCAGTGAAGGTTGTTCCGTCACGAACTGCGCCACTTGCTGCGCAAGCGTTACGCCGTGATCGATAATCGCCGCGTATTGCTTCTGTCCCAACGCTTCCAGCCCCATCCACAGTTTCAGCGCGTCGAAACGACGGGTGGTCTGCAACGATTTAGACACCAGATTGGGTACGCCAGCGGCTTCATCGAACTCAGAGTTCAGATAAGCCGCCTGATAGCGCATCAACTCGTAGTGGCGTGCTTCTTTGAGCAAGAAAGCACCGCAGCTGATGGTCTGGAAGTATTGTTTGTGGAAGTCCAGAGTGATGGAGTCCACTAACTCAATGCCGTCCAGATAGTCGCGATACTTCTCGGACATCAGTAACGCGCCGCCCCAGGCTGCGTCAACGTGCACCCAAATCTGGCGCTCTGCTGCAAGGCTGGCGATTTCACGCAGCGGATCGATAGCACCCGCGTCGGTGGTACCGGCGGTGGCCACGATCGCCAGGATCTGCTCGTCGTTTGCCTGAGCCTGAGCCAGCTTCTCGCGCAGATCGTTAATATCCATGCGCGCGAATTCGTCAGTTTTCACCAGGGTGACGGACTGATAACCAAGGCCCATCAAAGCCATGTTCTTCTGCACGGAAAAGTGCGCATTCTCTGAACACAGAACTTTAATTTTGCGCAGGTTACCAATCAGACCATCCTGCTGAATGGAGTGCCCCTGACGGGCAAAGAAGGCATCACGCGCCAGCATCAGCCCCATCAGGTTACTTTGGGTACCGCCGCTGGTGAATACGCCTGCGTCGCCTGCCTGGTAACCGACCTGAGCACGCAGCCATTCGATCAGCTTCATCTCGATGATGGTCGCAGACGGGCTTTGGTCCCAGGAGTCCATGCTCTGGTTAGTGGCGTTGATCAGCACTTCTGCCGCCTGGCTTATCACCAGGCTTGGGCAGTGCAGGTGCGCCACACATTGCGGGTGGTGCACTGACAGGCTGTCTTTTAAGAAGTACTCAATCGCACGTTCAATCGCTGCCTGGTTGCCCAGGCCCTCGGCGTTAAAATCGAGCTGAATGCGTTCACGCAGCTCAGCAACGGATTTGCCCTGGTACATTTCAGGCTGCTGTAGCCACTGCACCACCGCAGCGCTGGTCTGTGCGATCGCCTGCTGATAGGCTGCGGTACTCTCCGCAGAGCCTGCCAGAATCGGGTTTAGTTCAGACATCGTGGTCATTTACTCCACTCAGACAGGCTTGATGCCGGCCGCTAACAGCGCCTGCTCAAACTTATCGAGGAAAATAGCCAGCTCATCATTAGTGATAAGCAACGAAGGTAACAGACGCAGTACCACGCCGTTACGACCACCACGCTCCAGGATCAGCCCGGCTTTGAAGCAGTTTTTCTGCAGCAGCGCGGACAGCTCAGGATCCGCCGGGTAGCAACCCATGTGATCTTTCGCTTCGTTTGGTTTCACGATCTCAATACCGATCATTAAGCCCAGACCACGAACCTGACCAATCACCGGGTAACGTTTTTGCAGCTCAGCCAGTTGGCCTTTCAGCCATTCGCCCTGGGCGGCAACTTTGTCAGCAATCTTGTTTTCGGTCAGATGCTTAAGCGTAGTCAGACCGGTTGCCATCGCCAGCTGGTTACCACGGAAAGTGCCGGTGTGGTGACCAGGTGACCATGCATCAAACTCTTTCTTAATACCCAGAACAGCCAGAGGTAAACCACCACCAACCGCTTTAGACATCACAATGATGTCCGGCTCGATACCCGCGTGTTCGAAGGCGAACAGTTTACCGGTACGGCAGAAGCCAGCCTGGACTTCATCGACGATCAGCAGGATGCCGTGTTCTTTGGTGACTTTACGGATGCGCTGTAACCACTCGACCGGTGCCGGGTTAACGCCGCCTTCACCCTGAACCGCTTCCAGAATGACCGCCGCAGGTTTGCGCACGCCACTCTCAACGTCGTTGATCAGGTTTTCGAAGTAGTAAGTTAATGCTTTCACGCCGGCGTCACCACCAATGCCCAGCGGGCAGCGGTACTGGTGCGGGTAAGGCATGAACTGCACTTCTGGCATCATGCCGTCAACCGCTTCTTTCGGCGACAGATTACCCGTTACCGAAAGCGCGCCATGAGTCATGCCATGGTAGCCGCCGGAGAAGCTGATGATGCCTGAACGGCCGGTCACTTTCTTAGCCAGTTTCAGTGCGGCTTCAACCGCATCCGCACCGGATGGGCCGGTGAATTGCAGGCAGTACTCTTTACCCTGCGCAGGTAATAAAGAGAGCAAATATTCTGAGAACCGATCTTTCAACGGCGTTGTAAGATCCAGTGTATGTAACGGCAAGCCGCTGGTAATGACGTTTTGGATGCTTTGCAGCACGTCAGGATGGTTATGTCCAAGTGCAAGGGTACCTGCACCGGCCAGGCAATCAAGATATTGATTATTATCAACATCAGTGATCCACACGCCGTTGGCCTGCGCAATTGCTAAAGGCAATTTACGGGGATAACTTCTGACATTCGATTCAAATTCAGCTTGTCTCGCTAAATAGGTTTCATTGTTACCATTGAATGAATTAGCACCTAAACTATCAATACGGACTTTATCCGTCATCATATCTCTCCCACAACGCCCGGTTCGTTAACCAGCCGTTGAATTAATGAATGTAGAAAATCTAACCACCATAGAAAAAACGCCGCCAATATAGGTTCTTTTTCTTCGCTACTCAATATTTTATTTTGTTAATGTCCGTATGTTGTGCTGATGTTTTTATCTTGTGCTTATTTTATGAAAATCAGTACATTAAGCGTTCAGCAGTTTCTTGTGCTGAATAACTATGTTTTTTAGCTGTTAAATCTGAAAGGTGTCGTTTTTAAATGATAAAACCTGAGTCGCAGCAAGAACAACCGCAACGCAAGAGAGGCATTGAATGAGAAAAGAGGAAAAAAGCGCCATTCCGGGTCGTTCAGGGCGATAACGGCTCAATCCCCGGGGCTCAGTGAACGGGCTATTGATGCTTGTTGCTAAAGAATTATTCATCCTTCGCGCTGCTATGATTTACTTTCCATCTGGCCTGCGTAGCGGCATTAATTTGGTCGCCAAATTCCGCTCAGGCCATGATTTGTTATTAAGTCGGTAAACCTATCCCCTGCCCCATCAAATGAAGCGAGGGGAAATATATTATTCAATGGTTACAATGATTTTGCCTACCTGACCATTTGCTTCCATATAGCGATGCGCATCTGCAATATCTTCGAGCCTGAAGGTTTTATCGATTACCGGTTTCAGCTTGCCTGAACGCAGACCTTCTGAGACGAAGGATTTCGCCCGCGCCATTTTTTCCGCGTCGGTGGTGATTTCGAACAGCTCATAGCCGCGTAGCGTGAGATGTTTACCGAGAATATCGAATACAGGCACCAGCATGTCACGGCTGTCGAGCGCGCCGTACTGGAAGTACATGCCCTGTGGGGCCATAATTTTAGTCAGCTTTGCCACATCCGGGCCGCCAACCGGATCAAATACCATGTGAACACCTTCGTTATTTGTCGCCCGGTTGATTTCAGCCACCATATCCTGCTCCGCAGTAGCGATAACAGCAGCTGCGCCTGCTTTCAGAAGCATCTCGCGTTTTTCGCTGGTTCGGGTCAGGGCAACAGGTTTTGCGCCCAACATATTCGCTATCTGAATGGCTGCCAGGCCAACGCTGCTTGATGCTGCGCGGATAATAATATTCTGCCCGGCCTGCAGGTTACCGTATTCAATCAGCGCGCCGTAAGCTGTTACGTACATCATCCAGCTGGCAGCAGCTTCTGCAAAAGATAAATTGTCAGGATGTTTCACCACAGCGTGCACCGGCGCATTAACAAGTTCACCGTACATGCCGTATTCGTTAAACATGAATGAAGGGATCACGCTGACCAAATCCCCCCGGGCAAAACCTTCGACATTCTCACCAACAGCCTCAACCACGCCCGCAGCTTCATACCCCAGGCGTGCCGGGAATTCGGGGTCAATCACGTACTGACCATTGCGGTACATTATTTCAGCGCGATTAAGACCAATGGCATGTACGCGGATCTGGACTTCTCTGGCCGCAGGCGCCTGCACTTCTACATCAATAACTTCCAGAACTTCCGGGCCGCCGGTGCGGTTAAACGTGACAACTTTAGACATATTTGGATCTCATCAGTTAGCGGTATATACCGTGGACGATATACTCGATTCATCTGCCAACAATCTACGTGGTTATAACCCGGGTAAAAATAGCCGCTGAGGAATTTCAGTGTTATTCATTCGATAACAATCGATCAGTTTAAGCCGTTCTGCGGGCAAAAATTTCGCTGAACCAGTCGATAAAAACGCGTACCTGGGGGGAAAGATAGCGCCTGTCCGCATACATCACCGACACCGGTTTGGAAACGGAAGGGTAGTGCGTCAGGATTTCTTCAAGCTCGCCGGAAGCAATATGCCGGGCAAGGGTGCCATAGGACGCCTGGATAATACCCAGCCCGGCCAGGCCACAGGACAGCAGAATATCAGAGTTATCAACCAGCATGCTGCTGGGCGGGCGCCGCGAAACAATCACACCATCCTCGATAAACTTCCACTCCATCGCCTCACGGCTGCGATCGCTGAAGAAGTTAACCGCCCGATGCTGCTCCAGTTCTGCCAGTGTTTCCGGCCGTCCGTGTCGTTGCAGATAGGAAGGAGCAGCACAGGTGACCATTCTGATCTCCCCGAGACGCCGGGAAATAAAGCTTGAATCCTGTAACTCACCCAAACGCACCACGCAGTCCACGCCTTCGGCGATCAAATCGGTTTTTTTATCCGATGAAACCAACACTATTTCAATATCGGGATACAGGGACTGGAACTGCGTCAGATGGGGAATGATAAGGGTATGAGCCAGTGCCAGCGGGACATCAAGCCTGAGCCGTCCACGCGGTGGCAGGGTCGATGAAAAATTGGCCATCATGCCATCAACTTCAGCCAGAACCTGTCTGGCGCGCTGGTAAAACTCGTCGCCTTTAGCCGTAATGCTCAGCTTGCGGGTGGTACGATGGATGAGCTTTACTCCGAGGTCGTTCTCAATTTGCTGTATTGCTTTACTCACTGCCGGGCGGTGCAGCTGCAGAATATCAGCGGCTTTGGTGAAGCTGCCCTGTTCAACGACCTGTATAAAAATGCTAATATTTTCAATCATGTTAGAACGCATATAGCCACCTGAACCACCACCGCTGCCAACTGTGCCGATCGATTTCCCTGAAACGCGTCGGGGAAACTATTTTTTCATCCATTGCCCATTAATTCCGCGCACATATTCTCCAGGCTGGGCACGCTGCACCAGCTTCTGCCCTGCCAGTTCGGCCACCTGATTGACCGGGATATTATTGCTATCGGCAAGCTGCTGGTAATGCTGCGCCCGCGCCTCATTAATCCTCTTCACTAGCGCCTGCGTCTGTGCGTCTTGTTTTATGGGGGCGATATAGCCGCTTAACGTCTCCCCTGCCCGCCCCTGCAGGCGGGCTTCGGTCAGCGTTAGCGCCGCAGCCTGTTGGCTTAGCAACAGCGCTGCCAGCAGAATGCTGTTCACGATATTTTTCATCACGCTTACTCCTGGCCGAATAAATCACTGCGGCTTTTCAGCAACGTTTCAACGTCTTTATCCACTTTAATATGAATTTCATGCTCAATTTTGACATTCATATTAATGGTGATAGGTTCTTTCGGCGCGGCCACTTCAATGCGCGGCGTACAGCCGCTTAATGTGCCAATGCCGGTTAACAGCAGCATAACAATGCCGAGTTTCATTGTGTTTCCTCACAAGTTTTATCGCGCGTCTGACAACGTTCATCCGGCAGTTCGGTATGTTGCTCAAGCCAGGTTTGCAAATTATCCCCGAAACGCAGGCTACGCCATAACGTAAAGAGGTTCTCCTGATGGCGATAATTCAGCCGCACCGCATTCCTTTTCCCTGCCACCTGGCTTGTGCCCTGCACATTTGCCCGCAAAGTTAATTCCCCAAGATTATCTAAATCGATATGGGTCCAGCTATGGGAGATTTCCATATAGCGTAACCAGTTAACCGCAACGCCTGCGGCAATATTGTTCTTAACAATGGCATCCGCCATGTCCTTATCCAGTCTTAACGTCAATGGCCCCGGGTTGGTAAGCCAGCCATCTTTAACGACCCACTGGGGGTGGTTAAGCCACAGCGGCAGCGCGCCGTTCACCCGGCCGGAGAGCGTAAACTGTTTCGGATTCACCGCCGTAATCAGCTCGCTCGATGAAATATTTTCTAAGCGCAGTAAGGCGGCATCCCGTTGCGGCATGCGCAGCTGTTGCAGATGAAGTTTTCCGCCCAGAATATCGGCATTCACATTACTGAGCATCAGCGGCTGCGCTTCGCTCCACGGGTACCAGCCTTCGAGATCGGCGGTGAGATTGGTCGAGGTGAACTGGTTTTTAATTTCGGCGATGCGCAGCGTGACTGGGCCGTCTGTTCCGAGGTGCCAGGTGCTGTGGCCGAAACGGAACGGCAGCACAAAATCGACACCGTTAATCTGGTTATCCGGCAGCCACACGCTGCCGCTCTTCACCACACCATGCCCGCCGGCTGCAAAACCTTGCCCGGCAGCGGCGGAAAATGCGACCTGCGAATAGAGCGATCCCTCTTTTAACAGCATTTTCCAGGCACCGGGGATCAGCGGCTGGAATACCGCCAGCTCTTGTTGTGGCCACCACGCATTCCCACGCAGACGCGCACCATCCCAGCGACCATTCACGCGTACCGGACCAATCGCTCCCGCGTGCAGCTCCCCTTTATACTGGAACGAAGCCGGATCTTCCCCCGTTACGCTGAAGGTTAATACAGAAGGCGGTAAGGTGCTGCCGCCGCTAAAAGTGGTTTCCCCGGCGTTGAGGATAAAAGAGCCGTCAAAAGAAGGTGCCGTTTGCGAGCGCTGCCAGTGCAGCGGCTTTTCAAGCTTTAAGCGCGGCTCGCTGACCAGCATTGAACCGTAAGCCAGCTTATCAAAGCCGGTGGAAAGCGAATGGAGCTCAACGATGCTGTCGCGCCACTCACCCTGCCCGCCTACGTCCCATTTGGCCTGCAGCGGCGTGAACTCGCCGTTGCCCCAATATTTCCAGCGCCACAGGCCCGCATCGGGTAAAAAGTCGTCCGCTTTGCCATCGAGATGCAGCACAAAATTGCCCATCTGGTTTTCATGCGCGCGCACTATCGCCCGTAAGCGCCCGTCAACGCCGCGTTGGGTAACGCTGACGCCCGCCAGCGGCCAGCGAACTTCATCAACATCCAGAGAATCGATGACGCGCCCGCGCGAGCGCAGCAGCGCCCCGGGGCGGAATAACAGCTGCGGATCGACAATTGCCCCGCTAATTTCACCCGGCAGTACCGCATAAAACACCATGCCATCTTGTTTCGCCTCGCCGGTTAATTGCACCGGTAGGACGCTATGGGTCATGCTGAGTTTTCCCGGGCCGATATTTAACACCGCGTTGGCTTTGCCTGCGCGGCCCTGGGTAATAGCGTTCAAGCGCCCGCTTATCAGGGCATTTTCCAGACCCAATCGCCAGTCATCCACCCGCAAAGCTATACCGCCGCGCAGTGGAAAACCTGCGTATGGCCAGAACCACTGCCCGCCGTTGATTTCAAAAATCTTATCGCTAATGGTCCAGGGTAAAGAGACCAGTGCTTCCGGCTCATCAGGCCGCGTCACCGCGAAAGTACCCTGTTCTTCATTCCAGTTCAGCTCGACATCCACCGCTGCCGCTTCTTGTGGAATACGCAATTTGGTGGCGAGATGGCCCTGCTGGGGCAGTTTGTCCGTGAGCGGCGGCAAGGTAATGGTGCCCACCAGCTCAACGGGGTCTATCCCTGCAAGCGCCTGAACTTTTAATTTTTTAAGTTCCAGTACCTGCCCGTTTAGCCGCGCATCAACGCTGAGCAACGGGCCTTTATAATGCAACGCTTGCTGCTGCGGGGAGAGCGTCAGGCGTAAGCCACCGGAGAACAGTTGCCAGGGCGTGATATTAACCTTATCTATAGTTAACAGGCTTTCAGGCAGTAGCGATTGCCATTCTGCCAGGGTGCGCGGCGCGGCAGGCGCGGATTTATTCGGCGGGATGTGACTCAGGCAATCAACGTTAAAATTGAGCGAATCCAGATGAAGACGCCAGCGCTTAGGGTGGCTGAGCGTCGCGTCTTTAATCACCGCCAGTTCACACTCCCCGGCAAAATAGCGCAGATCGGGGATCATCACCGCGCCACGCGTCAGTCGTGGGCTGGCTTCCATGGCGACGCTTGTCCCCTGCGGCAGCCAAATTCCTGCGAGGGTCGGCAGCCAATGGGCTATAGTCATCAATAGCGTTAACGGCAGCAGAATGAGTATCAGTACCAGCGCAATAATGGCTTTATATCTACCCTTCATGGGTGGTTAATATCCTGATTCAGCGACAATTTAAGCCGACGTAGGCGATGATTCTTACATGATTTGGACCGGGCGTGAAGGTCATGTCTGGTTTAAGCGTAGCTAACTTCGCGTCGGCCGCTGCGTTTGAATGCTGAAAATAATTTTTAAGATTTGTAAGAAATTTTGAGGCGTGGTAGTTTTACTTTAATATCATTCTGGAGATAAGTCTCATGAAACTGGCAGTGTATAGCACAAAACAGTACGATAAAAAGTATCTGCAGCAGGTTAACAATGAATATGGCTTTGATCTTGAATTTTATGACTTCCTGCTAAGCGAGAAAACAGCGAAAACGGCTCACGGCTGTGAAGGGGTCTGCATCTTCGTTAATGACGACGCCAGCCGTCCGGTACTCGAAGAGCTGAAAAAACAAGGCGTAAAATTTATCGCGCTGCGCTGCGCGGGTTTTAACAACGTTGATCTCGACGCGGCTAAAGAGCTGGGTTTGCCTGTCGTCCGCGTTCCGGCCTACTCGCCCGAAGCGGTGGCAGAGCATGCCGTGGGCATGATGATGTGCCTGAACCGCCGTATTCACCGCGCCTATCAACGCACCCGCGACGCGAATTTTTCACTGGAAGGGCTGACCGGTTTTACAATGTTTGGCAAAACCGCGGGCGTGATTGGCACCGGGAAAATTGGTATTGCCGCGCTGAAAATATTAAAAGGTTTCGGGATGCGCCTGCTGGCGTTTGATCCTTACCCAAGCGCGGCGGCGCTGGAGCTTGGCGTGGAGTATGTCGATTTACCCACGCTGTTTGCACACTCAGATGTCATCTCCCTGCACTGCCCGCTAACGCCTGAAAACTACCATTTGCTTAACCGCGCGGCGTTTGAGCAGATGAAAGATGGCGTGATGATTATCAACACCAGCCGTGGCGGGCTGATTGACTCACAGGCCGCCATCGAGGCCCTGAAAAATCAAAAAATTGGCGCGTTAGGGATGGACGTCTACGAGAACGAGCGCGATCTGTTCTTTGAAGATAAATCTAATGACGTTATCCAGGATGATGTCTTCCGCCGCCTCTCCGCCTGCCACAACGTGCTGTTTACCGGCCACCAGGCATTCCTGACCGCGGAAGCGTTAATCAGCATTTCCCAGACGACGCTGGAAAACCTGCGTCAGTTAGAAAACGGCGAGTCCTGCGTTAACCAGGTTAGCTGACTGCGTATTAACGCCCTCACCTTAACTCTCTCTCCCTCAGGGAAAAGCAGGGATGAGGGGGGGCTTTAAGAATATCCTTATAAAAATGAGCTCTAATTTTGATATAGTGTCGCCAACTCATTGAAGAAACGAATAACTTAGGGAAAAGAGATGAAAAAATTAGCGTCAATTGCTCTGGCTGTCATGGTGCTCGCGGGCTGTGCGCAACCTGGTGATAAATCGACCCTCACCGCCGGGGATCTGCAACACCACCGCTATGTGCTGCAAAGCGTCGACGGCAAACTGCTGACCGGCATTGAGCGTATGCCGGAGCTGAGTTTTGGTGAAAACATGCATCTATCAGGCGCGATGTGTAACCGTTTTATGGGGCAGGCTACGCTTGAAGGCAACACGCTGAAAGCAAAAGGGCTGGGAATGACCATGATGATGTGTGCAGAGCCGCAGCTTAACGGCCTGGATAGCATGATTAACGACATGCTGAGCGCAGGGGCGAAAGTGGATTTAGCGCCACAGCAGCTGACGCTCAAAACCAGCCAGCATACCTTAGTTTATAAGCTGGCTGAACTGGTCAACTAATAGGCGCCACATGTTCCGGCGGCAAGCGCGTTTTCACTACAGCGTTTGCCGTTCGGCATGGCGCACATGCCAATAGCCGAGCCATCCAGCTGCCGAGCCACGCTCAGCGTCCCTCCTACCATGGCACAACTCGCCTGCCCTTGATTTGACATCGCCGCACGCATACCCGGCGGAACGTGAGCCGCAGTGGCCTGTTGCGGTGGTTCATTACTACATGCCGACAATAATATTGCCGCACAACCGGCTAAAAACACAGCGCGCATGACTCTTCTCCCCCTGAACGTTGCAAAACCCAGGAATCATAAGCGCTGGCGTCCTGTTACGTCGAGGGTGCAAAGAGATAAAATATGTATGATTTTGCAACGGCGATCGCTTTATTGCGCAAAACATCACCACCCGCCTCTTTTCAGGACCTCAATCAAAGCGCTATCCAGCACACAAAAGCGAAAATCGCCTTTTGCAGCCTTTGCTAGTATTAACAGACTATTCTTCGACTCGCGCAGCCAGGCGGGTCTTTTCGCTTGATTATTTTGCGCAATGTAAGGGTGTCTTCATGATCACAACCGACGGCAATAGCGCGGTCGCTTCCGTGGCATTTCGCGCCAGTGAAGTCATGGCCATCTACCCGATAACGCCCAGCTCCACCATGGCCGAGCTGGCTGATGCCTGGTCCGGGGACCACCGCAAAAACGTGTGGGGCGATACGCCGCGCGTGGTAGAAATGCAGTCTGAAGCGGGGGCTATTGCCGCGGTGCACGGCGCGTTACAAACCGGGGCGCTCGCGACCTCCTTTACCTCATCGCAGGGTTTACTGCTGATGATCCCAACGCTCTACAAGCTGGCCGGGCAGCTAACGCCGTTTGTCCTGCATGTAGCCGCACGCACCGTCGCTACCCATGCGCTTTCCATCTTTGGCGATCATTCGGACGTTATGGCAGTGCGCCAGACCGGCTGCGCCATGCTGTGTGCCAGCAGCGTACAGGAAGCCCAGGACTTCGCGCTGATTTCTCACATCGCCACCCTGAAAAGCCGGGTGCCGTTTATTCATTTCTTTGATGGCTTTCGCACCTCGCATGAGATCAACAAAATTGTGCCGCTGGCGGACAGCACCCTTCTGCAATTGCTGCCGCAAAAAGAGATTGATGAACACCGCGCCCGCGCGCTGGATCCTGATCATCCGGTGATCCGCGGGACCTCCGCCAACCCCGATACCTATTTCCAGTCCCGCGAAGCCAGCAACCTGTGGTATGACGCGGTGAATGAGCACGTTGAACAGGCGATGGACGGCTTTGCCGCCGCCACCGGCCGCAAGTATCGCCCGTTTGAATACTATGGCCACCCGCAAGCCGAGCGCGTGATTATTCTGATGGGTTCCGCCATCGGCACCTGTGAAGAGGTAGTGGATGAATTACTGACGCGCGGCGAACAGGTCGGCGTGCTGAAAGTGCGTCTGTTCCGCCCCTTCTGCGCCAATCGTTTACTGGAAGCGCTGCCAGAAAGCGCGCGTCAGATCGCGGTGCTCGACCGCACCAAAGAGCCAGGCTCGCTTGCAGAACCGCTCTATCTCGATGTGATGACGTCGGTTGCCGAAGCCTTTAGCCGTGGCGAGCGCGAAACGCTGCCGCGCGTAATTGGCGGGCGTTACGGTCTGTCATCGAAAGAGTTTGGCCCGGATTGCGTGCTGGCGGTGTTCAACGAACTAACCCAGGCGAAACCGCGCCCGCGCTTTACGGTGGGGATTTACGACGACGTCACTAATTTATCCCTGCCGCGACCGGAAAACACCCTGCCCAACCGCGCCAGACTCGAAGCGCTGTTTTATGGCCTGGGCAGCGATGGCAGCGTGTCCGCAACCAAAAACAACATCAAGATTATCGGTAATTCAACGCCGTTTTATACCCAGGGTTATTTCGTCTACGACTCGAAAAAAGCCGGCGGCCTGACGGTTTCGCATCTGCGCGTCAGCGAACAACCGATTAATTCCACCTACCTGATTGATAAAGCTGATTTCGTTGGCTGCCACCAGTTGCAGTTTATCGACAAATATCAGATGGCCGAACGCCTGAAACCCGGCGGCATTTTTCTGCTTAACACGCCCTATGGTGCAGAAGAAGTGTGGCACCGATTGCCGCAAGAAGTTCAGGCGGTGCTGAACCAGAAAAAAGCGCGTTTCTTCGTGGTCAACGCGGCGAAGATCGCCCGCGAATGCCAGCTTGGAGCGCGTATCAACACCGTCATGCAGATGGCGTTCTTCCATCTCACCCACATTCTGCCGGGCGACAGCGCGCTGACTGAGTTGCAAGGTGCGATTGCCAAAAGCTACAGCAGCAAAGGCCAGGAACTGGTTGAGCGCAACTGGCAGGCGCTGGCGTTAGCGCGTGAATCGCTCGCGGAAGTCACGCTGCAAGAAGTCAACGAAACCAGTCCGATGCGCCCGCCGGTAGTTTCCGATGCCGCACCGGATTTCGTCAAAACGGTAACCGCCGCCATGCTCGCAGGGCTTGGGGATGCGCTGCCTGTTTCAGCATTGCCGCCGGACGGCAGCTGGCCGATGGGCACCACGCAGTGGGAAAAACGCAATATCGCTGAACAGATCCCCATCTGGAAACCGGACATCTGTACCCAGTGTAACCACTGCGTGGCCGCCTGCCCGCATTCGGCGATCCGCGCCAAAGTGGTGGTGCCGGACGCGATGGCAAACGCTCCTGCCGCGCTGCAATCGCTGGATGTGAAATCCCGCGATATGCGTGGGCAGAAATACGTGTTGCAAGTGGCACCGGAAGATTGCACCGGCTGTAATTTGTGCGTGGAAGTGTGTCCGGCGAAAGACCGCCAGAACCCAGAAATCAAGGCCATCAATATGATGTCGCGCCTTGAACACGTTGAAGAAGAGAAACAGAACTACGATTTCTTCCTCCAGCTGCCGGAAATGGATCGCACCAGCCTCGAGCGCATCGACATCCGAACTTCGCAGCTGCTCCAGCCGCTGTTTGAATATTCCGGCGCATGTTCCGGCTGTGGTGAAACGCCGTACATTAAATTACTGACGCAGCTGTATGGCGACCGCATGCTGATTGCCAACGCCACCGGCTGTTCATCAATTTACGGCGGTAACCTGCCCTCAACGCCCTACACCACCGACGCCTTTGGTCGCGGCCCGGCGTGGGCCAACTCGCTATTTGAAGACAACGCCGAGTTTGGCCTGGGATTCCGCTTAACCGTCGATCAGCACCGCGCCCGCGTGATGCGTCTGGTGGATAAATTTGCTGACCAACTGCCCGCCGAACTTAATGAGCAGCTTCACGCGCAAGCCACACCAGAAGTACGCCGAGAACAAGTTGCGGCACTACGCCAGCATCTGGCTGATATCGACGACCCGGATGCGCGCCAGCTAATGACCGACGCCGATGCAATGGTGGATAAATCAATCTGGCTGATTGGCGGCGACGGCTGGGCGTATGACATCGGTTTTGGCGGGCTGGATCACGTATTAAGCCTGACCGAAAACGTCAATATCCTGGTGCTGGATACGCAATGCTATTCCAATACGGGCGGCCAGGCCTCGAAAGCAACGCCGTTGGGCGCGGTGACCAAATTCGGCGAGCACGGCAAGCGTAAAGCACGCAAAGATCTCGGCGTCAGCATGATGATGTACGGGCATGTTTATGTGGCGCAGATTTCGCTTGGCGCGCAGCTAAACCAGACGGTGAAAGCGATTCAGGAAGCGGAAGCCTATCCCGGGCCGTCGTTGATTATCGCCTACAGCCCTTGCGAAGAGCACGGCTATGACCTGGCGTTAAGCCATGATCAGATGCGCCAGCTCACCGCCACCGGTTTCTGGCCGCTGTACCGCTTCGACCCGCGTCGTGCCGATGAAGGGAAACTGCCGCTGGCTCTGGACTCGCGCCCGCCGTCTGATGCGCTGGCCGATACGCTGATGAAAGAGCAGCGTTTCCGCCGCCTGAATGCGCAGCAGCCGGAAGTCGCCGAGCAACTGTGGAAAGAGGCCGCCGTCGATTTGCAAAAACGCTACGATTTCCTGGCACAAATGGCCGGGAAAGCGGAAAAAGCTGATAGCGATTAACCGCTAAACTTCACGCTCATCAGTCATCTGGTGAGCGTGAAGCTTCTGTCAGATAAACTTCAAAACAATATTTCAATAATATTGCGCCACTGATTCATAAATGAGCACTCCATCCCTTTTCTGAGATTAACGGTATGTTATATCTGCGTTAATTACGCTAAAAAAGGAAAGGTTATGTCAGGTCGTTCCCTGCTCGCTACATCCATTTTACTGTCCATGAGCGGTGCCGCATTCGCGCTGCCTGAATTTCCTGTCTGGCCGCAAGGTGAAGCGCCTGGCGCTAAAAACAGCCCAGTGCGGGAAGAAACCGTTGACCGGCGTAAAGACGGCGGCCTTGCTGACCGAGCCGTCACGGGGATCCGCACGCCCACCATCACCGCATATTTACCGAAGAAACCCAATGGCATTGCGCTGCTGGTCACGCCTGGCGGCTCCTATCAGCGCGTGGTGCTGGATAAAGAAGGCAGCGACCTGGCGCCCATTTTCAACGCTCAAGGCTACACTCTGTTTGTAATGACATACCGGATGCCCGCGGACGGACATGCAGAAGGCGCCGACGCCTCACTGGCGGATGCACAGCGGGCAATACGAACGCTGAAAGCCGACGCGAATAAGTGGAAAATCGACCCACAGCGCATCGGGGTACTGGGATTTTCAGCGGGCGGTCATGTGGCGGCAAGCCTTGCCACGCGCTATAACGAAACCGTTTATCCGGCTCGCGACGCGGTAGACCAAATCAGCGCGCGCCCGGATTTCCTGGCGTTGATGTATCCGGTCATTACCATGCAGGAAAACATCGCCCATCCAGGTTCGCGCAAGGCATTAATTGGCGAGCAGCCACCGGCCGGGCAAATTAAGAAATATTCCCCGGAGATGAATGTAACAGAACAAACTCCGCCGACCTTTATCGTTCACGCGGTGGATGATCCTTCGGTGCCGGTTGATAACAGTCTCGTGATGTTTAACGCGCTGCGTGCCCACCATGTGCCAGTGGAAATGCATCTTTTTGAGCACGGTAAACATGGTTTTGGCATTCGTGGCGCAGCTGGGTTACCTGCCGCCAGCTGGCCAGAATTGCTGATGAACTGGGTTGAAGCTTTGCCCACTTCCGGGGTAAAGGGTGGATAACACCACCCCGAGTTTTTTTGTCTGTCGGGTAAGCTCCGCGCCGCCCGACAATTTTTGAATCTTACTTAAAGCTAATACGCACGATATCATCCGGGCTGGCTGGCTCTTTTTCACGGCTGCCCGGCTGTTTCACGCTGACAAACAGCTGCTGCCCGTCAGGCGACAGTGCGAGGCTGTTTGGCAATGCCGGCGTGTCGATGGTTTCCAGCACCTTGTAGCTTTTCGCATCAATCACGCTGACTTTACCGGCTTTACGGTGCGTCACATAAATCTCATTACGCACCGGGTTAAACAGCACATCCAGACCCAGCGGCACATCCACTTTGCTCAGCACTTTGCTGGTTTTGGTATCCACAACCAGCAGCTGCGGTGTCTTAGAATCGCTGACGAACGCGCGGTTATTTGCACTATCCAGTGCAATATTCAGATAAAAATGCTCGCCTTCGGTTTCCAGCTTAGTACGCGAGACAACTTTGTCCGTTTTGCTGTCGATAACGATAAATTCGTTGTCAGCGTTGGTCATGTAAATGCGTGATGCTTGCGCATCAATCGCCAGTCCCGTCGCCATTTTACCGAGATCTTTAATGGTATCGCGCAGCGTTAACGAGTCACCGTTAATGACCCACAGCACGCTGGATTCACCCAATCCGCTCATATACAGCGTATTGGTTGCTTCATTCACCACTAGCTGGCGCGGCATTAGCGGACGCGTGGTTTCAGTGCGTTTAGTTTCATCCACCACCAGCGTCTTAATCACCTCACCCGTTTTGCTGTTAAGCGCCGTCACCGCGCTGCTGGTGGTGTTGCCGAGAAACAAAGTGCCAGTGGTTTTGTTGAGCGCCACACCGAACGGTTTCAGGTTGTTATGGATCGCCTGAGTCACTTCGAGCGTTGCCGGATCAAGCCGATAAACCACCCCGCCTTTGTCCATTTTACGGCTCTGGGACGTAGCAACATACAGCGCAGATTGATCCGCACTGTATGCCATTTCATACACACCTTTGCCAACGGGTTTTCTTTCCACCGTGAATGAGGCATCAGCAAACAGAGAAGTGGAAAACAGCAGGCTGGAAAGCATTAGCGCGGGCAACACAGATAAACGGGTTTGTGGTAAAGCAGACATAAATATCCTTATCAACAGCAGGTGGATATCTTTAGCTAACAGAACGTTAGCTAAAGACCGGAGCAATGTTGATAATTATTATCATTTATAAATGAGAAAGTAAATCATTACACCTGCAAATAGACCATCTGCGTCTGCAGATACTCGTTCAGACCATGACGCCCGTCGGCGCCGCCAATTCCTGATTTGCGCCAGCCCGCATGGAAGCCCTGCATCGCCTCAAAGTTTTCCCGGTTGATGTAGGTTTCACCAAATTTCAGCCCTTTGATGGCTTTCATGGCGGTGTTTAAATCACGGGTATAGACCGACGATGTCAGGCCATAGTCGCTGTCGTTCGCCATTTCCAGCGCTTGCTCCAGCGTTTCAAACGTCGTGACAGGCAGCACGGGACCAAAGGTTTCGTCGTGCATAATCGCCATTTCCTGACGCACATCCACCAGCAGCGTCGGCGGGTAGAAATACCCTTTTCCTTCCGGCGCTTTGCCGCCCAATACCACACGTGCGCCTTCGCTTACCGCATGAGCGACTTTCTGCTCCACGCGCTCAAGTGCGGCGGCGTTAATCAACGGTCCCATCGACACATCGTTACGCTCGCCCGTATCGCCAAAGCTCACCTGTTTAAAGGCTTCGCTCAGGCGAGTAATAAATTCGTCGTAAATGCCTTTTTGCACATACACACGTTCCGCGCAGTTGCACACCTGCCCGGTGTTAATCATGCGCGAGTCGACAATCGCTTTTACCGCGATATCCAGGTCGGCGTCTTCCATCACGATAGCGGGCGCTTTACCACCCAGTTCGAGGCAAACTTTGGTGATGTTTTTAGCCGCAGCGGCCATGATTTTCTCGCCCGCGCCAACGCTGCCCGTCATGCTGACCATCGCCACTTTCGGGTTGCCCGCCAGCTCCTGGCCAACCGTTTCGCCGCGCCCCAGCACCAGGTTAAACACCCCTTTTGGTAACCCGATATCATGAACAATTTCTGCAAAAGCGATGGCGTTATTCGGGGTAAATTCGCTTGGTTTGATGACGATAGTATTGCCGGTGATTAGCGCTGGCGCGAGTTTGCGGGCAATCAGGAAGAACGGGAAGTTCCACGGCAAAATCCCGGTTGTCACGCCTAATGCACGTTTGAATACCAGAATATTTTCACCCGGACGGTCGCTTTGCAGGATTTCGCCTTCGTAACGGCGCGCCCATTCAGCCATGTAATCGAGATAATCGGCGGTGAAAGCCACTTCAACTTCCGCCAGCTGTTGGGTTTTGCCGCCTTCGGCAACAATCAGGGCGCTTATTGCCTGCGCACGTTCCCGAATACCCGCAGAAATTTTACGCAGCCAGCCCGCACGCTCAATGGCGGGTAACGCTTCCCAACCGGCCTGGGCTTTTGCCGCGGCATCAATCGCATCACGCGCCTGCTGCGCGCTACCGTCAGGAATGCGCGAAATCAGCGCTTCAGTGGCAGGATTAATCACATCAATCCACTTCTCGCCCTGCCATGGAACAAATTGACCATCTATATACATCGGGTGTTGTACAGGTGCTGTCATGACCGGCTCCTTTGCGTTCGCTGTTTTGTTTATGTAAAGCAGTTGTGAACACTTTAGATAGCAAAAACGGCCATTCGGGCAAAACGGTCATGAAATGTGATAGCACTCAATAAAAACAACACAAAAGAAGCAATTTAGCTACATATGTGAAACATAAAAGTGACCGTTTTCAACGTGGACGGATGAAAACGGTCATCCGCAGAGCGTTACAGCAGCTGGCTGGCCGTTGGAAAATCCGTGATCAGGACGTCAATGTATCCCCCCAGCAGCGCCCCGCGAATGGCATTGGCTTTGTCGTTGCCCCCCGCCAGCGCCACCACATGCGGGCAAGCACGAACCTGGCTTAGCTCCATGCCGATAACCGGATCTTCTTCTGTGCTCAGAACCGGCTCCCCCCGGGCATTAAAATAATGCAGGCAGATATCCCCAACCGCACCGCGTTCGGCCAGCGTTTTAAGCATCGCTTCGCCGTAATAGTTACCCGAATTTTTCAGCAGTTGAGAAGGTTCAAGATCGCCGATACCGAGAATTGCCATATCCACTTCGGCAAATTTGTTCACCACTTCGGCAACATCATCGCTGGCCACCAGTCTTGCCCGTTCTTCAACGGAATGTTCAATACTTTGAGAAGGTAACAACCAGGCCGGGCAACCAAGCTGTGCGGCCAGGTTTTGCGTCAGAATCGTCGCCTGCACGTTGCCATTGGGCCCCACGCCGCCCAGCAGTTGAATCACGCCACGCGCTTTTATGCTTTGGGGATGCAGTTCATCAACCATGGCGCGAATGGTTGTACTCCAGGAGGAGATACCCACAAGATCGTTTGGTCGTAACCGCGTTTCAACGTAATGCGCCGCTGCACTACCAATCGCATGTTTGATTTGCATAGCCGCTGCGGATTCGTCAACATCCACCACAATCGCCTGGCGAATGCCGTACTTTTTCTCCAGCGCCTGCTCAAGAGAGAGAAAAATATTGGCGGGCTGAATCACGCTGATTTTTACCACCCCCTCTTTCTGGCAGCGGGTAATGGCACGCGATACAAATGACTGTGACAGCTGCAATAGCCCGGCGATTTCTGACTGCTTCATCCCTTCAACAAAATAGAGTGTCGCAATCTTGACCAACAAACGTTGTTCATCCTGCTTTGACATAAGCGCCTCCTGATTTCCTTTCTGTATTTTTATGCAAGCCTGCATAAATAACAAGGCAGCTTTCCTTTTGCCGCTTAACTGTACAATTTGTGATCGCATCCGCCTTTTTATGATTTTTCTGTCCTCCACATGGACAGAACCATCGGTGGGGCATATCGTTACATTGAATAATAAATCATGTTTGAATATATATTCAATGTGGAGATAAAAATGAAATTTACCCTGGTCAAGACCTCACTCGTTGCTGCACTGCTTGCTTCATCTGCCAATCTCTATGCCGCTGATAATGGGCTGATTGCCATTATTACCCCATCGCATGACAACCCATTTTTTAAAGCGGAAGCCGATGGCGCGCTGGCAAAAGCTAAAGAGCTGGGCTACACCACGCTGGTTGCGTCCCATGACGATGACGTGAATAAACAAAACCAGTTAATCGAGACGGCGATTGCCCGCAAAGCGAAAGCCATCATTCTGGATAACGCCGGAGCAGACGCCACCGTAGGCCCATTAGAAAAAGCGAAAGCTGCTGGCGTTCCGACCTTTCTGATTGACCGCGAAATTAACAAAACCGGCGTTGCCGTAGCGCAAATCGTGTCCAATAACTACCAGGGCGCGCAGCTCGGTGCCGAGAAATTTGCCAAATTGCTCAACGGCAAAGGCAAATACGTTGAATTGCTGGGCCGCCAGTCAGACACCAACGCCCACGTGCGTTCGCAGGGCTATCACGACATTCTCGACGACTACCCGGAGATGAAAATGGTGGCGCAGCAAACGGCCAACTGGAGCCAGACCGAAGCCTTCACGCGCATGGAATCCATTCTGCAAACTCAGCCTGACATCGTCGGGGTGATTTCCGGCAACGACACCATGGCGCTCGGCGCAGAAGCTGCTTTAAAAGCCGCAGGAAAAACCAATGTCATCGTGGTCGGGTTTGACGGTAGCGATTACGTGCGTGATTCGATCATCGCCAAAAGCAATATCAAAGCCACGGTGCTGCAACCCGGTTGGGAACAAGCGCAAATGGCGGTGGTACAAGCAGATTTTTTCCTGAAAAACGGCAAACCGCAGCTACAGGAAAAACAGTTGATGGACTGCGTATTAATTGACGATAGCAATGCCAGTCAGCTGAAAACCTTCAAGCTGGCTAAGTAGTCCAGGAGGCTGTATGTCGCTCAAACAATGGGGTATTGGCTGGTTATGTTGCAGTGCCCTGTTGCTCACTGCCTGCCGGGTGGTGGATCTGGATGAAAACGGGCAACCGATTATTCCGCCAGACCCGAATGCGAAAGCAAGTTTCGCAAACCAGACACCCGCGCAGATAGCGCAACAAACCTGGAACAGCAAAGTACTGACTCCCGCGCAGAGCCATGCACTGGATAGTACGACCCTGAAAACCCGCGCCGCCAACGCCAACAACGAAAGCGTATTCGTCAAAGTACAAGGCAAAGTCGATAGCGTTTCCCTGGATAACGAACGCGAACGCACGTTGACCGTGACCGTCAATGACCAACCGCTGCAGGTGCAGATCGGGCCGATGATCCGCGGCAATGCGATTCGTGATGCAACGGGTTACAAATTTGCGGATTTCACTAATCAGGTGCAGTTTGCGCAGCTGTCAAAAGCTTATAACCGCGAAGCAGCAAAACACCTGCCGAAAGTGGATGAAAGCTGGCAGCAGCAACCGGTCACCGTGGTGATGGCCGTCACCATGCGCAACGGCACACTGAGTGATGCAGCAGCCATTTCACTGGAACGGGGGCAACCATAATGTCGCAAGATCCTATTATTCTGCGCACCCGCAGCATTTCGATGCTGTTTCCCGGCACCGTGGCGCTGGACAACATTGATTACAACGTCTGGCGCGGCAAAGTGAACGTGATTATTGGCGAGAACGGCGCGGGAAAATCAACGTTAATGAAAATCCTGGCGGGCGTGCAGCAGCCGAGCCTGGGTGAAATCGAACTGAACGGTGAAGTCGTTGCGTTCAACAGCACGCGCCAGGCGGCAGCTCATGGGATCGGCATGGTTCACCAGGAACTGAACCTGTTTGAAAACCTGACGGTGGCTGAAAACATTTTTCTCGGGCGCGAATTGCAACACGGTTTATCCCCTATTGATGAAGCCACACAGCAGGCGCGTAGTGCTGAATTGCTCAAACGCCTGGACCAGCCTATTTCGCCAAAAGAGCTGGTCGCCAATCTCAAAGTTGGTCAGCAACAGCTGGTGGAAATTGCCAAAGCGCTGGCTGAAAACGCCGATATTTTAATTCTTGATGAACCCACTTCGGCGCTCAGTAAAACCGAAGTGGAAATCCTGTTCCGGGTGATTCGTGAACTCACCCGCCAGGGCGTCACCATTATTTATATTTCCCACCGCCTCGAAGAGTTAATGGCGATTGGCGACGTGATAACCATTTTGCGCGATGGCAAATTTCAGGCCGAAGCTCAGGTGTGTGATATCGACGTACCGTGGATCGTGCGTGAAATGCTCGGCAGCGAACCGGTATCCAGCTTCCTGAAACCGGGGCGTAAATTTGGAGCCGCGATTCTTGAAGCCGAGCACATCACCTGTGTCAACGCGGCGGGAAATACCGTGGTCGATGACGTAAGTTTCCAGGTGCGCGCCGGGGAAATTGTCGGTATTTACGGGTTGATGGGGGCCGGACGCACCGAACTGTTTGAGTGCCTGCTGGGCACCCAGCGCAGCTATCTGGGCAAGTTATGGCTCGACAGTAAGCCGGTGCCGCCACGGCTGGCGACGGCTGAACGCATCCGCATGGGCATGAGTCTGGTGCCGGAAGATCGCAAACGCACCGGAATATTTCCGATATCGTCGGTTGCCAGCAACTTAACGATTGCCAGTTTATGGCGGCGTTTGCAGCGTGGCTTTGCCATTTCACAGGTCGATGAAACGGCGGTTGTGGCCAGCACCATTGGCAATCTGTCGATAAAAGTGTCTTCACCGGATGTTGAAATTCAGGCGCTGAGTGGCGGGAACCAGCAAAAAGTGGTGATTGGCCGCTCGCTGCTCACCAACCCGAAACTCCTGCTGCTGGATGAACCAACGCGCGGCATTGATGTGGGCGCCAAAGCTGACGTGTTTCGCATGATGGTTCAGCTCTCCGAACAGGGTATTGCCGTGGTGTTTTCCACTTCCGATCTGAAAGAGATCATGGCGGTTTCCGACCGCATTCTGGTGATGTCCGGCGGAAAAATCACCGCCGATATTCCCCGCGAACAGGCCGAAGAATCGGCATTGGTTTCCGCTAGTGCACAAGGGTTCTGATATGAAAATGAATGATACTGTCGCGCTCAACGCCAGACCAGGCTCGCCGTTCAGCTCGCGGGAAAATCTGCTGCTGTTACTGCTCAAGCTGCGCACCTTTATTGCGCTGTTTTTGATTGTCGGTTTCTTCGCCATCATGGTGCCGAACTTCCTCGCCATGGGCAGTATGGTGATCATGATTAAACACATCGCTATCAACGCCTTCCTGGCGCTCGGCATTACCTTTGTCATCATCACCGCCGGTATCGATCTCTCGATCGGCGCAACGCTTGGATTGTGCGGCATGATTGCCGGCTGGCTGATCACCAAAGGCATTGTGCTGCCGATGTTCGGCATCGCTATTTTTCCGAGCGTCTGGGTGATTGTGCCGCTGGTTTTGTTGATTGGCGGGCTGATTGGCGCAACCAACGGCTGGATTATTACCCGCTATAACGTCGCACCGTTTATCTGCACGCTGGGCACTATGTACGTACTGCGCGGCGCGGCGATGTTGACCTCAGGTGGCGAAACTTTCCCGGGTCTGTCCGGCAACCCGCAGCTTGGCAACACCGGTTTTGATTTGATTGGCTCCGGCACGCTGTTCGGCATTCCCTGGGCAATCTGGATGATGATCGTGCTGGCGCTGGCGATTGCCTATGTCGCCCGCCGCCTGCCTTTTGGCCGCCATGTCTATGCGATTGGCGATAACGAACGCGCGGCTGAACTTTCCGGGGTAAAAGTCCGTCAGGTCAAAATTTGGGTCTATACCCTTTCGGGGCTCTGCGCCGCCATCGCTGGGATTGTGGTTTCCGCGCAGTTGGTTGCCAGCCATCCAGCAAACGGTACGGCATTTGAGATGAACGCTATCGCAGCGGTAGTGCTTGGCGGTACTTCGCTTGCCGGTGGGCGCGGCACCATTCTCGGCACCCTGGTCGGCGCTTTTGTGATTGGTTTCCTGGCCGATGGCTTAGTGATGATGGGCGTGAGCGAATTCTGGCAAATGGTCATCAAGGGAATCGTGATTATCGTGGCGGTTATCATCGATCAGATGCAGAACCGCATGCAGCAGAAAGCCGCGGTCGTGGCACAAAAAGCGCTGATGGAAAGCAGCGGGAAAGTGTAGCCCGTCACAAATTCTGAACGGCGGGTATTTTTTTACCCGCATGGAATAATTATTCATCTATGATTTTTAATGCATGAGGTAACGCTATGAATCCGTTCGCCCTGTCAGTTACGGATCTGGAAAAGAGAGCGCGCGCCGTCCGTCGCCGCATCGTCCTGCTCAATGCCCACAGCCCGGCTGGCGGCCATACCGGGGCTGATCTATCGCAGGTAGAAATCTTGACCGCCCTGTACTTCCGGATACTGAATTGTTCGCCGCAGCTGATTAACAGCGATGAACGTGACATCTACATTCAGTCTAAAGGCCATGCGGTAGGCGGTTATTACTGTGTGCTGGCTGAAGCCGGGTTTATTCCCGTGGAGTGGCTGCCGACTTATCAGCATGCCGACTCTCACCTGCCCGGCCACCCGGTGAAACACAAAACGCCGGGTGTTGAACTGAATACAGGTGCGCTCGGTCACGGCCTGCCGGTCGCCGTTGGCATCGCGCTGGCGGCCAAACGCAACAACAGCCAGCGCCGCGTCTTTGTGGTGACCGGCGATGGCGAACTGGCTGAGGGTAGCAACTGGGAAGCGGCGCTGGTCGCGGCGCATTACCAGCTCGATAACCTGATCATCATTAACGACAAAAACAATCTACAGCTCGCGGGCTCGACCAAAGAGATCCTCAATACCGACCCGCTGGATGAGAAATGGCGCGCGTTCGGCATGGAAGTGACCGAGTGCCGTGGCAACGACATGGCTGATGTGGTCGCCACAATTGAAGGACTACAGCCACAGGGCAAACCGCATGTGGTGATTGCCAATACCACTAAAGGCGCGGGCATCTCCTTTATTCAGGGACGCGCCGAATGGCACCACCGGATCCCAAAAGGTGACGAAATCGAACTGGCGCTGGAGGAACTGAAAGATGAGTAATAGCGAACATCTGGCCACCGTAATGGTGAATGCCTTTATTGACGCCGTCGACCGCGGCATAGACCTGGTGCCGGTGGTGGCAGACTCAACCTCTACGGCAAAAATCGCCCCGTTCATAAAGCAATTTCCGGACAGGTTGGTGAACGTCGGTATTGCCGAACAAACTCTGGTCGGTACGGCAGTGGGCCTGTCAATGGGCGGGAAAATCGCCGTCACCTGCAACGCGGCACCGTTTTTGATTTCGCGCGCCAACGAACAGATCAAAGTCGACGTTTGCTACAACAACAGCAACGTAAAATTGTTTGGCCTGAATGCCGGAGCCAGTTATGGCCCGCTCGCCAGCACCCACCACAGCATTGACGACATCGCCGTGCTGCGCGGTTTTGGCAACATTGAAATCTATGCGCCATCGTGCCCGATTGAATGCCGCCAGATTATTGACTACGCGCTGGAACACGTTGGTCCGGTTTACATTCGTCTTGACGGCAAAGCACTGCCAGAACTGCACGACGCAGATTATCAGTTCAAACCAGGTGCCATTAATCAGCTGCGCGAAGGGGAAGATGTGGCGCTGGTGGCAATGGGTTCAACGGTGCATGAAGCTGTCACGGCGGCGGCTCAACTCGCGGACTTGGGTATTAATGCGGCGGTGATCAACGTTCCGTCTATCCGCCCTTGCGATACGGCACAGCTTCTCAGCATGCTTAAAAAATCACGCAGCGTGATAACCGTTGAAGAGCACAACGTGAATGGTGGTGTCGGCAGCCTGGTCGCTGAAGTGTTAGCGGAAGCCGGATGCGGTATTCCGCTGTTGCGGCTCGGAATTGCAGACGGTAGCTATGCTATTGCGGCGGATCGCAAGGAGATGCGTGCTCATCATGGAATTGACGCCGCAGGAGTCACACGTTCCGCCACGGCGCTTTGCAAAGGAGCATAGCCATGTCCAGCCCGGTAATTCTGGCTATTGATGAGGGCACCACTAACGCCAAAGTGGTGGCGGTGAATAGTAACGGGGAAATCTGCACCCGTTACAGTCTCGGCGTGGCAATGACGCACCCGGCACCAGGGCTTGCAGAACAAGACCCCGTTGCGCTGTGGCATGCCGTGTGTGAAGCATTGAGCGGCTGCCTGCAACAACTCGGCTCCGTCACCGTCGCGGGCGTTACGATAAGCAACCAGCGTGAGTCAGTGTTGGTGTGGCAGCGCAATAACGGTCAACCGCTAACACCCGTTGTGAGCTGGCAAGATCGCCGTTCAGAACAAACTTGCGAGCAACTGTTAATGCGGGGCCATGGCGAACTCATCACTCGCCTGACTGGCCTGCCCGTCGATCCCTTATTCCCGGCGGCGAAAATCCGCGCCCTGCTCGATGCTATTCCGGACGGCATGAAACGTGCCGAAGCGGGTGAACTGTGCATCGGGACCATCGATAGCTGGCTGAACTGGCAGCTAACCGCCGGGCATTCCTTTACCACGGATTATTCCAACGCCGCCCGCACCCAGCTGTTTAATATTTACCGGGGCGAATGGGACGACGAATTACTCAAATTATTCGGCATTCCACGGGCGGCTCTGGCGGAAGTGCGCCCTTCCGCCTGTCATCACGGCGAAGTACAAATCAACACCATTGCCGGTTTGCCCATTGGCACGCCAGTGCTGGCACTTATCGGTGACTCACACGCGGCACTCTACGCGCAGCGCAGCGTCTGTGGCCACGTGGTGAAAGCCACTTATGGTACCGGATCGTCATTGATGCTTTCGATCCCAGAACCGGTTAACCGCAGCACTCGTCTGAGCACTACGCTTGCCTGGCATGACGGCGAGCTGAACTACGCGCTGGAGGGTAACATTACCCATACCGGTTCCGGTAGTGCCTGGCTTGGGAACATGCTGGGCATCAGCGATCCGGTAAAACTCACCGAGCTTGCGCAATCTACCGCCACCAACCAGGGGGTCTATTACGTGCCCGCACTTTCTGGCCTCGGTGCGCCGTGGTGGGATTTACATGCCCGCGGCATGATTTGCGGCCTGACGGATGCCGCGACTCCAGCCGTGCTGGCGCGAGCCGCGCTGGAATCGCAGGTCTACCAGATTGCCGATGTCTTTTTCGCGATGGAGCAGGCAACCGGCGAGCGCCTCGAATCACTGTGTGTTGACGGCACGGCCACCCGAAACCGCTGGTTAATGCAGCTACAGGCTGACGTATTACAACGCCCGTTAATTATCCAACCGGCGGCGGAAATCTCCGCACTCGGCGCAACGCTGTTAGCCGGAAAAACTCTCGGCTGGTGGCAGGACGGCACACCTCTTGCGGCGCTGTCCAACTGCGGCGAGCGCTTAATGCCTCAAACAGAACAACAAAAACTCATGCAGCACAATTATAAACAATGGCTTGAAGCGGTAGCACGTTGCCGCTTTCAGCCAAATTAAATCTATTTTGAGCGGAGTGAAGCTATGTCCAGAATCCCAAAACAACTCACCTTCGGGGTGATCATCGGCAATCGCGGTTTTTTCCCAAGTTACTTAGTGGCGCAGGCGCACGAACAAGCCGAAGCCCTGTTTAACAAATTGGGTATTAATACCGTGATGCTCAACGATGGGGAAACCCATCTTGGCGGCGTGGAAACCCGTCAGGACGCCAAAGTGTGCGCCGGGCTATTCCGTCAATATCGTGATGAAATTCATGGCATTGTGGTATTGCTTCCCAATTTTGGCGACGAAAAAGCGGTGGCCGAGGCGATTCGCCTGTCTGGCCTGAATGTGCCGGTACTAATCCAGGCCGAAGAAGATAACCTCGACAAAATGGGCCTGGCGACGCGCCGCGACAGCTTCTGTGGCAAAATTTCCCTGTGCAACAACCTGCGCCAGTACAACATCCCCTTCACGCTCACCACGCAGCATGTTTGCGCGTTAAGCGGTGAAGTGTTCGAACAAGATTTACAGCGCTTCGCGCAAATCTGCCGGGTGGTGAAATCGATGCAGGGCGTGCGTATCGGGGCAATTGGTGCACGCCCGGCCAGCTTTAACACCGTGCGTTACAGCGAAAAACTGCTCGAAAAAATGGGCGTGGCGGTGGAAACCCTCGACCTTTCGGAGATCTTCACCCGTATTAAACACATCAGCGACGGCGACCTGCGGGTGCAGGAAAAACGCGGCATCTTAATTGAAAACGCCGATGCCAGCGGCATTCCCGCCGATAAGTTAACTCAGATGGCAAAACTGTTTGTGGTGATCAGCGAATGGGTAGTGGCAAACGACATCGACACCACCGCTATTCAGTGCTGGACCTCGCTTCAGGAAAACCTCGGCATTAACGTTTGCTCGATTATGAGCGTAATGTCCGGGCAGCTGATGCCGAGCGCCTGTGAAGTCGACGTGATGGGCGCATTATCGATGTATGCCCTCGCCAGCGCGTCGCTTAACCCGGCCTCAATTGCCGACTGGAACAATAACTTCGGCGACGATCGTAATAAATGCGTGCTGTTCCACTGCGGGAACTTTGCCAGCAGTAGCCTGGAATCCCCGTCGATGGGCACCGCCGATATTATCGGCACGACGGTCGGCAAAGAGAACACCTGCGGCGCAGTACATGGTCGTCTGAAAAGCGGCCCGCTGACCTACTTCCGCCTGTCGTCTGATGATTTTACCGGTGAGGTGAAAGCCTATGTCGGCGAGGGGCAATCCGTTGATGATGCGTTAGATACCGTCGGCTGCCGTGCGGTCATAGAAGTGCCGCATCTGGAGAATTTACTGGCGTGGATTTGTAACAATGGCTTTGAGCACCACGTCGCCATGAACCATTCGGCGACGGGTGCGGTGTTGCAGGAAGCATTCAGCAAATATTTAGGCGTGAGCTGCTACCTGCATCGCTAACGGTATTTACAAGCCGCGCTCGCGCATCAACTGCGCCAGCGCGGCGTCATTAACGAGAATTTCCCAGGCGCCGATCGCCGCAGGCGGAATATCGACGTGAGCAATAAAATCGCGCCCTTGCGGCCCGTAGCCTTGAGCATCATCGCGCAGACGTGGAATTTCCCCCAGCAGCAACGAAATATAACGCGCCACCGGCCACAGCCCCTTTTCATGGGGAGTGAATGTCGTCCGGGCCTCATCGCTTGCCAGCACGGGCACAAATCCCGGCCAGCTACGCCATTGCACAGAGTGAGTCTCACCCTGCCAAACCCGCTCAAAAGTGGCAACGGTGCGGCGCTGCATGGTTGGATCCTGAATAATAATGGCTCGTTCCGGCGTGATACCCAGCGCTTGTATTAACCCGTGGGTAAAGCGTGCATTTTCTCCGCAGTTCGTCGACTTCTCTTCCGTCAACACCTTCTCGTGCGGGATCTTCCAGAACTGCGTCGCTATATCTTTGATGATGGCCGCTTCCGCGCGCCCCGTGGTGGGAATGGCGTTATAGCGCGGATGTTTAGCAATGGCGGCGTATAAAAACGTGGTGGAGTGGCCGATACCGCCGGTAATCAACAGCGGCCGTTCGGTATTAGCAGCAAGCTGGCATGCCGCGTCAATGGTGGGGATAACGGCGTTGCCTGCGAGAATAATCATGTCTGCGTCAGACGCCGCTGGCGGCGCGGCAAACTCATGATATGAGAGCCACTCGCCAAGCGTGTTGATGGCATTAATCGTGGTGGCCTGCAAAGCTGGAAATGCTGTCGTCAACATAACCCCTCCTTGTTAAAAACCAGCGCATATCATAACCCAGGCAGCCCCGTGACTACATAAGGTTGCTCTTAGAGCTTATAAACTCGTGCCTCCCACGCATGGAGGCGGTAAGTTTCCTCCACCGGTGCGTAATTCCCCAGCACAAACCGTGCCCCGTCGAGCGAAAGTTCAGCCTCGGACCAGCGAGCAGATTTTGACGACATATTGCACAGTACGACAAATTCCACTCCTTCCAGCATCCGGCTGTAGGCATAAATTTGCGAGTGTCCTTCCAGTTCCAGCACGTAACGACCATAAATCAACGTCCGTTCCTGGCGGCGTAGCTGAATCAATGCACGATAAAAATTCAGCACCGAATCCGGGTCCTGCTGCTGGCTGGCCACGTTGATCATCTCGTAGTTGGCGTTAACCTTAAACCAGGGTTTGGCATCGCTAAAACCGGCATTCGGCCAGGCGTTCCACTGCATCGGAGTGCGGGAGTTATCGCGCCCGGTGTTAGTGAGAAAGGCGATAATTTCCTCTTCGCTTTTGCCCTGTTCCGCCATTTCGCGCCACATATTTTTCGCTGACACATCATCAAAATCTTCAAGCCCCTCGAAACGGGTATTGGTCATACCAATTTCCTGGCCCTGATAGATAAACGGCGTGCCCTGCATCAGGAAATAGAGGGCTGCGATGCAGGTGGCGCTCTCACGCCAGTAGTGTTCGGTATCACCCCAGCGTGAAGTAATGCGCGTGAGATCGTGGTTTTCTACATACAACGCGTTCCAGCCTTTGCCTTCCAGCGCTTCCTGCCAGGCGGTAAATATTCTCTTCAGTGCCGCAGGTTCCGGGCGTAAACCCGCTTCCGGTTCCCATAAACGAACGTGTTCAAACTGAAACACCATATTCAGCCGTCCACGATGCTCCCCCACCCACTCCTCAGCGTTTTCTGCATACAGGCCATTCATTTCACCAACGGTGACAATATCGTAATGCTGTAAAACGTTGCGGCTCATATCGTCGACGTAATCCAGCAGCCCGTCATAGTTAAGGTGGCTTTTCATCGCAGGGGCGTAGCGTAATTTATCAGGGTTAGGAACATCATCCAGCAGCGGCTCTTTTTTCAGGTGCGCGATGGCATCGATGCGGAAACCATCAATACCTTTGTCGAGCCACCAGCGCATCATGTCGTACACCGCGCGGCGCACATCGTGGTTTTCCCAGTTGAGGTCCGGCTGGCGGCGGGTAAATAAGTGCAGATAATATTGCTGTGTTTGCGGGTCAAATTCCCATGCCGAGCCTTTAAAAATGCCTTCCCAGTTGTTCGGTTCTGCCCCATTTTTGCTATCACGCCAGATGTACCAGCCACGTTTCGGGTTATTGCGCGACGAACGGGATTCCAGAAACCACGGGTGTTCATCAGAGGTATGGTTCACCACCAGGTCAATAATCAGCCGCATTCCACGGGCATGAACTTGTTCAAGAAGGCGATCAAAATCCGCCATCGAGCCAAATTCAGCCATGATTTCCTGATAATCGCTGATATCGTAGCCGTTATCGTCATTCGGCGATTTGTACATCGGGCAGATCCAAATTAAATCGATGCCGAGATCTTTGAGGTAATCGAGTTTTTCGCTGATGCCGTTGAGATCGCCTATACCGTCACCGTTGCTGTCCTTAAAACTACGCGGATAAATCTGGTAGGCTACCGCCTCTTTCCACCAGTTTGCCATCATTTACCTCCCGATTAATAATGCAAAGGATTCATAAGGTTGTAGCTCAAGACTGACCGCCAATTGGTCACGTGGGGCATAGTTGCTAATCAGACATTCGCCGTGCCAGTTCTGCATCGTTTGCGGAATATCAAGCGTGAGATGTTCGCGCGTGAAGTTGTTTATCACCACCAGGCGCTCATCACCCAGCGTGCGTAGCCAGGCGAATACCTGCGGATGCTCAGCCAGCACCGGTTCAAAATCGCCATACACCAGCACCGGATACTGTTTGCGCAAGGCGATGAGCTTTTGGTAATGCCAGAGAATCGAATCCGGCTGCTCGAGCGCCGCCGCAACGTTAATTTCATGGTAGTTTGGGTTTACCGCAATCCACGGCGTTCCTTTGGTAAAACCGGCGGATGGGCTGTTGTCCCACTGCATCGGCGTGCGGGCGTTGTCTCGCCCGTTAGCATGGATCCCCAGCATCATCTCTTCATGGCTCATTCCTCCGGCGAGCCGTTCCTGATAAAGATTCAGACTTTCGATATCCCGGTATTCGCCGATCTGCGCGAAGCGAACATTCGTCATGCCGATCTCTTCACCCTGATAGATATACGGCGTGCCTTTCAGGCAGTGCAGCGCGGTGGCAAGCATTTTGGCCGACGGTTCGCGAAACTCTCCTTCATCGCCAAATTTCGATACCGCACGAGGCAGATCGTGATTGCTCCAGAACAGCGAATTCCAGCCCTGATGCGCCAGCGCGGTTTGCCATTTCTCGATAACCGCCTTAAAGCTCGCCAGCTTAAAAGGCTGGCTGCGCCATTTCCCTGCCTGTTCATCCCAGAACTGCTTGATATGGTCGAACTGGAAAACCATCGACAGCTCTTCACGTTCGGCCGCGCTGTAGAGCAGCGCATCTTCCGGCGTCGCGCTCCAGGTTTCGCCTACGGTGACATAATCCCCGTGTCCAAAAGTGGCGCGGTTCATCTGGCGTATCAAGGCATGCAGATGTTTGCCGTTCGCCATGATCTGCGCATCCACCTGTTTGCCGATAAGATCGATTACGTCCATACGAAAGCCGCCGATACCTTTGCCCAGCCAGCGGTTCATCATGGCGTGGACCTCCTGCTGGACGCGTGGATTTTCCCAGTTGAGATCCGGCTGGCGCTTCGAAAACTGATGCAGATAGTATTCACCGCTGGCGTCATCAAAAGCCCAGCCGCTGCCGCCAAAATACGAGCGGAAATCGTTCGGCGGGCCGCCGTCTGCGGACGGTTTACGCCAGATATAAAAATCACGATAAGGGTTATCTTTTGATTTCAGCGCTTCAATAAACCAGGGGTGTTCGTCAGAAGTGTGGTTAACCACTAAATCCATCAGGATATGAATGTTACGCCGTTTTGCCTGCGCAATCAGAGCGTCCATATCCGCCAGGGTGCCAAATTCAGCGGCGATATCTTCATAGTCGGAGATATCGTATCCGTTGTCATCCATCGGCGAGCGGTAAACTGGCGAGAGCCAAATCAGGTTGATGCCAAGCTGTTGCAGGTAGTCGAGTTTGCTGATAATACCGGGGATGTCGCCGATACCATCACCGTTGCTGTCCATAAAACTGCGCGGATAGATTTGGTACACCACCGCATTGTGCCACCATTTTTTTTCCACTGATTTCTCCTTAAAGAATTTACCACTCCCCCTTATCCTCCTCCCAAAGGAGCGAGGGGACAGGATCGCATCGGTCTTCTCCTTCTCCCTCAGGGAGAGGCCGGGATTAAGGGTGAAAATCGCATAAACGCCCGCCCGTCGCTATTGAACAAATAGCAACTCTCCGGCTGTAGCCGCAGGCCGATACGCCGGTCAGGCTTAATTTCAAGTCTTAAAGTATGGCGCATCACCAGGGGTTCGCTACCGTAACCGCTATTAACATACAGCAGCGTCTCGTTACCCATCTGCTCAACAAACAGCACTTCACCTTCAACATCAGCATTCACCAGCTCTGTTATCTGGATATGTTCCGGGCGAATGCCCAGACGCACCGCCTGGCCTTCTGGCACGCCCGCACTATTAACCGGTAAGGTAATATGCTGGCGATTTTCAAGCATCACATCGGTGCGCCGGGCGCTGCCATGCACTAACACGCCAGGGATCAGGTTCATCTTTGGCGAGCCGATAAACTGCGCGACAAACACATTCGCCGGGCAGTCATATAACTCAAGCGGTGTTCCCACCTGCTCGATTTGCCCCTGGTTTAACACCACGATGCGGTCAGCCAGCGTCATCGCCTCTACCTGATCGTGAGTGACATATAAAATGGTGGCGTTGATGCGTTTATGCAGCGCGGCGATTTCCATCCGCATTTGTACACGCAGCGAAGCGTCGAGGTTAGAAAGCGGTTCGTCGAACAAAAACAGACTCGGCTCGCGCACAATCGCCCGCCCTATCGCCACGCGCTGGCGCTGACCACCGGAAAGATCTTTAGGCCGTCGGTCGAGCAGTTGCTCCAGTTGCAGAATGCGCGCGCTTGCACGTACTTTTTCGTCAATGACTTTTGCCGGCAGTTTTGCCATCTCCAGCGCAAACGCCATATTTTGATACACGGTCATATGCGGGTAGAGCGCGTAAGACTGGAACACCATGCCAATGCCACGCTCCGATGGGGAATCGTCGTTCACGCAAACCCCGTTGATGCGCATCTCGCCGCCGCTGATTTCCTCAAGCCCGGCAACCATGCGTAACAGCGTGGATTTCCCACAGCCGGAAGGGCCGACCACCACCACAAACTCTCCGCTGTTGATCTTCAGATCCAGCGGCTTAATTACCTCGGATGAGGTGCCGTAGCGTTTTTGAATTTTATCGAGTACGAGTTGCGCCATGGTTATCCCTTAATCGCTCCACTGGTCAGCCCGCTGACAATGCGTTTCTGGAAGATGAGCACCAGCACGATAATCGGCAGCGTTACCACCACCGACGCCGCCATAATGCTGCCCCACGGCAGCTCAAACGTAGAGGCGCCGCTGAACATGCTGATGGCGACCGGCACCGTACGTTTGTCACCAGAAATGATAAACGTCAGCGCAAACATGAATTCATTCCAGGCGCCGATAAACGCCAGCAGCCCCGTTGTCACCAGCGCAGGTGCCAGAATCGGTGCAAACACGCGGCGGATTATGGTCCAGCTTTTGGCGCCATCGACAATCGCCGCCTCCTCCAGTTCCACTGGAATCGACTTCATAAAGGTCGTTAACACCCAAACGGTAAACGGCAGAGAAAACGTAGTGTAAGAGAGCACTAAAGCGCCGAGGGAATCATACAATCCAAGAAAACGTACCAGTTCGAACATGCCGCTCAGCACCGCCACCTGCGGGAACATCGACACGCAAAGAATAGTGAACAGCAGGAATTTGCGGCCACGAAACTGCACGCGAGCCAGCGCGAAAGAGGCGGTAATTGACACCAGAAGGCAGATGCCGACGGTGATGGTCGCCACCAGAACCGAGTTCAGCAGACTGCGGGCGATGCCGTTTTGCACCAGCGCGGTAACGTAGTTTCCCCAGTGATAGCCGCTCGGAAAATAAGCCGGTAAAAACAGCTCCTGCCCGGTGCGTAACGACGTGATAATGGCGTAATAAAACGGGAATAAGCAGAACAGCACAGCGATTGCGGCACCAGAATAAATCACCAAATTGAGCCCAATTTTGCGCTGCCGACGGGTCGTTTTCATCACCGCGTCTCCTTCTCATTTAAGCGTGAGACGCGGATAAAGCAGGCGGCGATGCCCGCCACCATCATAAATACCAATACCGATGCCGCCGACCCCATACCCATCTCCTGATACGAGATGATTTGCTCACGGGCGTAGCCGGAAACGGACATCGTCGCCTCACTGTTGGAAGTCAGTACGAAGATCAAATCGAAGATGCGCATCGCATCCATCACGCGGAAGATCAGCGCAACAATCATGGCGGGCATAATCAACGGTAGCGTAATGCGCTTAAAGCGTTGCCAGGCGCTGGCCCCATCCACGCGAGCCGCCTCGTAAAGATCGTTGGGAATAAGCTGGAGCGCCGCCAGCAGCATTAGCGCCATAAACGGCGTGGTTTTCCAGACGTCTGTAATGACCACCGCCCACATGGATAACGACGGTTCGGCAATCCATGCCAGATACGCCTCATAGCCGAATATTTTCGCCAGCAAATCGTTTACCACGCCGTACCGATCGTGGAACATCCAGCCCCACATTTTAGCGCTCACAATGGTGGGGATCGCCCACGGCACCAGAATTGCGGTGCGCACTAAACCCTGGCCGCGAAATTTCTGGTTCATCAGCAGCGCCAGCAACATCCCCAGTATCAGCTCGAAGCCAACAGAAACTACGGTAAACCATAACGTGTTACCCACGGCTTGCCACCAGAGCGGATCGGCCAATACCCCGCGACTCTCGCCTTCATGGATAGCGTAATAGTTTGCCAGCCCCACCATTTCGTACCCGGAGGGGTTGTCGAGCATGGCGTTGGTGAAGCTGAAAAAGAAGGTGCGCGCAAGCGGCCAACCTGCCGCCAGTGCAAGCAGTATTAGCGCTGGCGCCACCAGTATCCATGCGGTACGGCGGCGCCGCTGCTGATAGCCTGAATGCAGCAATTAATGCCAGTCCTTACCTTTGACGCGCTCAAGGCGTTTTTGCAGCTCCGCCACGGCGGTCTTGCCGTCGCTGCCCCCGTTGAGCACTTTGAAGGTTACGTTGAAGATGGCGTTAGAGACGCGTGGATACTGACTCTTGGTCGCCGTTGCCGGACGAGGAACGGCGTTAGCAAAGATATCTTTAAACATCGTTAAATGCGGTGCAGCTTCCAGCACGGCTTTGTCTTCATAGAGTGCTGAACGCGTCGGTGCGAAGCCTAAAAATTTAAGCTGCATCTTCTGCGAGTCGGCATCGGTGAGAATTTTCAGCAGCGCAATGGCCGCCTCTTTGTTTTTGGTATTGGCATTAACCGACCACTGCCAACCACCGAGTGCATTCGCCGATTTACCATCCGGCCCGGCTGGCAACGGCGCTACGCCAACTTTACCTTTCAGCGGGCTATCCGCCCCTTGTGAGAGTAAGTACGCATAAGGCCAGTTGCGCATAAACAGCGCGTCACCATTCTGGAACACCGCCCGCGACTCTTCCTCCTTATAGCCTAGCGCCCCTTTCGGCGTAATGTTGCCAATCCAGCCCGCAACCATATCCAGCGCTGCCGCCGCCTGCGGATTGTTAACCGTCACCTTCCCTTTTTCGTCGATAATGGTGCCGCCACCGTAGGAATCAATCCACTCCAGCGCGTTGCACGTCAGCCCTTCATACGATTTGCCCTGGAAGATCATCCCCCAGAAGTTTTTATGCCCCGCCTTGCGCTCTTCGTCCTGAATTTTGGTGGCGATGCGCGTCAGATCTTCCCAGGTTTTCGGCGGCTGCTCCTGGTATTTCTCCAGCAAATCTTTGCGGTAATAAAGCACGCCGGTATCAAGATACGCCGGAACCGCTTTCACCTTGCCGTTGACCGTGTTGTTCGCCCACGGGCCGGGGAAGAAATCCCCTTTCATATCGCTCACCGCATCGGTCAAATCAAGCGTTTGCTTATCCAGCAGCCCGACCCAGATGGTATCCGACTGGAATAAATCCACCGCTTTTTCATCTTTAGCGGCAAACAGTTGTTGCAGCAGCGCAAGTTTTTCATCTGACGCTGCCGGGAATTCGATAAACTCCAGCTTATTGCTGGTCTGTTTTTCAAAACGATCTTTGACGTAGTTGCAGTATTCCTTACCGCCAGGGGAGATTGGGCATTCCATACGCAGAGTGTCGGCAAGCGCGGCGTTAGAAACGCCCGCGAGCGCTAAGGTAATAAGACTTAACGTCAGCTTTTTCATTGTTTCCTCGTTTGTTCAGAACCCAGGAGAGGTGAAAAAACAGCCACATCAGTCCAGAACTTAGTCAACAACCTGGCCTGGCGGCAACTTAGCGCCCTGACCTTTGTGCGAATACTCGACCTGGTGCACGTATCGTTATTTTTTATTTCATTTTTCCCGAAGACGCGCTACACAGCGCGCCTCAGGCTGATGACAAACCCCATGGGTTTCGCAAAACGAACAGAGACCATCAATAAAAAACAAGGAAAATCAATTTATTGATTT
>NZ_RPOH01000117.1 GCF_003818135.1 Buttiauxella warmboldiae
ACGTACGGTGGTGTGAGAGGACGGCGGGAGTAATCCCGCCTCCTACTCGATTGTGGGGATTAAGCCAGAATGCGTTCAGCCCAGACGCTAATATCATCACCGCTGCCAAGATCGGCCTGCACCAGCCCATTCACCATAAAGGTTGGCGAAACGTGGATACCGTTCTGGCGTGCATATTTAGCGTGCCATTTAATATCATTCTGTAATGCCGGTTGGGCAAAAGCCTGCGCCAGCTGCACGCCGCTGTAACGTTCAATTCGCTCAATAATTTGCTGTGGCGTGGTGTCCATATTGGGGCCGCTGCAGTGATCGGCAAACTCGAATTCTTCACGACGGTCGGCCACGGCCTGCATCACTTTATGTGCCGCTTCGCGGCCTGCTGGCAGTGTGGAAGCCGCCAGGATACAGCGCACAATCACGCCTGAAAACAGGTGCCACGGCTGGGACTGTAAGCGAATTTTCACCGTTACTTTATCTTCGCCTACGGCTTCCAGCAGCGCGTTGAGCTTATTGAAAGCGCGTACGGAATAGGGGCAGGTTGGCTCAAGAAAAACTTCAAACGTGCGGGGACCATGGCCCCAGTTCAGTGGCTGGGCATGGGGTTTATTGTTTTGGCTCATAGCGTTCCTTTGATAAATCAAACTGGGTGATTTTTGAATACCGGACTAAAGCCCGGTATTCAGGGGCTGAATTAACTTATCAGTTAACGAGCGCGCCGCCATCAATATCGATAATGGAACCGGTGATAAATGGGTTTTCAATCACTAAAAGATAACCTTGCGCCAGGTCCTGCGCCCGCCCAACCGTTTTTGCTGGCAGGTTTTCTGCCGCCTTAGCCAGCATTTGCCGGCGGGCTTCTGCATCCATTCCGCTGTAAGCTTCGGTATCGGTTAATCCCGGGCTAATTGCGTTAACACGCAGCGGTGAGAGCTCCTTCGCCAGTATTTTCACCGCGGCTTCCAGACCCGCATTCATTGTCGTTTTAACCATTGTGCCAACAACCGTGCGGCGAGCAAGAAAACCCGTGGTTAGCGTTAAGGTGCCGCCAGGATTAATATTGCCGCTGAGGTGGCGAGCCACCCCCAGACTGCCCCAGAATTTGGTGTCAAATGCCTGTCTGGCTGCCGTGAGATCGAGGGTGCTTAATGCGCCTCCGGGCGCCTGGGAGCCAGCCGTTACCACAATATTATCTACCGCCCCGAGGGTGTGACTGAAGCGCTTAATTTGCTCTTCGCTGGCAATATCGAGCACCTGGGGTTCAACCGCAACACCCTGCGCCTGAAGCCGGGTGCTTGCCTGGCTGAGTTTATCGTGGCTACGGCCTGCCAGAATGAGGCTATCACCTCGCTTTGCCAGCAGTTGCGCTACGGCGAAGCCAATGCCTGTGGCTCCGCCAATAATTAAGGAACGTTGGGTCATGATTTATACCTCGCTTGCACTCCAGGTTGGATAATCGGTATATCCTGCTTCGTTACCGCCAAACAGGGTATTCGGGTTGCCGACAGGTGCCAGCGGCAGGTTTTCCGCCAGGCGGCGTGGGAAATCTGGGTTGGCAATAAACGGGCGACCAAAAGCAATCAGGTCAACAACGCCTGCGGCAAGCAGCTTTTCTGCTTTTTCTTTGGTGTAATTTCCGGCCACGATAATCGCCCCGCTAAAGGTGGCGCGCAGCGTTTCACGGAACTCGTACGGCACCTGAGGAGCATCATCCCAGTCGGCTTCCGCCAGGTGGATAAAAGCAATGCCTTTTTGTTCGCACCAGGCCGCAAGCGCCAGAATAGCTTCAATAGCCTGCGGATCGTCCATGCCGCGCTGGGTAATAAACGGGGCCAGACGGATACCGGTTCTGTCCGCACCAATGGCATCGCTGATGGCTTCCAGCACTTCCTGCGCGAAACGCACCCGGTTTGTCAGGCTGCCGCCGTACTGGTCACTGCGTTTGTTGGATGAGCGGCGCAGGAACTGGTCAATCAAATAACCGTTACCACCGTGTACCTCCACGCCGTCGAAACCGGCTGCTACGGCGTTTAGCGCAGCCTGTCGATAGTCTGCAATCACCTGGCGAATATCGTCCGGGGAGAGTTCGCGAGGTACCGGGCAGTCAACCATACGGCCCACGCCATCTTCACCCACCACCCAGACCTGCGCGTTTGGCGAAAGCGCTGAAGGGGCCACCGGCTTGCCATCCGGGTGAAAACTCTCGTGGGACATGCGTCCAACGTGCCATAGCTGCGAGAAGATTTTTCCACCTGCCTGATGAACGGCATCTGTTACCTGACGCCAGCCTGCCACCTGCTCCGGCGAGTGGATGCCGGGGGTCCATGAATAGCCCTGACCCTGCGGCGAGATTTGCGTGGCTTCGGTGATAATAAGCCCGGTGCTGGCACGCTGCTGATAATACTTTGCCATCAATGCGGTCGGGATATTACCCGGCTGCGCGGAGCGTGAGCGCGTCATCGGTGCCATAACAATGCGATTTTGGAGGGGGACTGACCCAACGTGGGTCGTTTCAAACAGATGGCGTGATTTCATATCTTCGACTCCGGGAACGTGAACGATGCCCTGACTCTACGCTCCGCCTGAGGTTTTGATAATTGTGGTAAAAGCTGATTATCTATTCAGTAAAATGGAATAATAGCCGGGCGCTAAGATATGAGGTTGTGACTGGCGTCAGGAGTGGTAAGGGAGCCATGGCCGCAGCCAGCGCAAAAGAGGGCATTACCGATTAAGGTTGCTGACAAAGAAGGAGAAAGCGTGAGTTTTCCTTCTTTGTGGCGCAGGGCTGAAAATCAATAAATTGATTTTCCT
>NZ_RPOH01000118.1 GCF_003818135.1 Buttiauxella warmboldiae
CGATCTGGTGAGCGGCCAGAAGGTGCAGGCCACCATCACCACCACCGATGCGGCGGGCAACACCGCCACAGCCAGCGCCGACCATGCGGTCGGCGTGGATACGGCGGCAGCGGCGGAGATCAGCATTCATCCGGTTGCCGGAGATGATGTGATTAACGCCGCGGAAAGTGCGGCAGCCACCACCCCGGTCACGGGCACGGTCAGCGGTGATGCGAAAGCCGGTGACACGGTGACGCTGACGGTGAACGGTAATACCTTCACGGGGACGGTGGAAGTTCAACACGACGGCTCGCTGGGCTACCGTATTCCGGTCACTACCACCGATCTGGTGAGCGGCCAGACGGTGCACGCCACCATCACCACCACCGATGCGGCGGGCAACACCGCCACAGCCAGCGCTGACCATGCGGTCGGCGTGGATACGGAGGCAGCGGTGGAGATCAGCATTCATCCGGTTGCCGGGGATGATGTGATTAACGCCGCGGAAAGTGCGGCAGCCACCACCCCGGTCACGGGCACGGTCAGCGGCGATGCGAAAGCCGGTGATGGGGGCCACACGGTGACGCTGACGGTAAACGGTAATACCTTCACGGGGACGGTGGAAGTCGAACGACAGACGGCTCGCTGGGC
>NZ_RPOH01000119.1 GCF_003818135.1 Buttiauxella warmboldiae
CCACCACCGCCGTCACGGGCACGGTCAGCGGAGATGCGAAAGCCGGTGACACGGTGACGCTGACGGTGAACGGTAATACCTTCACGGGGACGGTGGAAGTTCAACACGACGGCTCGCTGGGCTACCGTATTCCGGTCACTACCACCGATCTGGTAAGCGGCCAGACGGTGCATGCCACCATCACCACCACCGATGCGGCGGGCAACACCGCCACAGCCAGCGCTGACCATGCGGTCGGCGTGGATACGGAGGCAGCGGTGGAGATCAGCATTCATCCGGTTGCCGGAGATGATGTGATTAACGCCGCGGAAAGTGCGGCAGCCACCACCCCGGTCACGGGCACGGTCAGCGGAGATGCGAAAGCCGGTGACACGGTGACGCTGACGGTGAACGGCCACGCCTTTACGGGAACGGTGGAAGTTCAACACGACGGCTCGCTGGGCTACCGTATTCCGGTCACTACCGCAGACCTGATGAGCGGCCAGAAGGTGCACGCCACTATCACCACCACCGATGCGGCAGGCAACACCGCCACAGCCAGCGCTGACCATGCGGTCGGCGTGGATATGGGAGCAGAGGCGGGGATCACCGTGCATCCGGTAACCGCGGATGGGGTGATTAACGCCTCGGAAAGCACAGAAAGCCTGACACCAGTCACGGGCACGGTCAGCGG
>NZ_RPOH01000120.1 GCF_003818135.1 Buttiauxella warmboldiae
CTTCACGGGAACGGTGGAAGTTCAACACGACGGCTCGCTGGGCTACCGTATTCCGGTCACTACCACCGATCTGGTAAGCGGCCAGACGGTGCAGGCCACCATCACCACCACCGATGTGGCGGGTAACACCGCCACAGCCAGCGCCGAGCATGCGGTCGGCGTGGATATGGGGGCAGAGGTGGGGATCACCGTGCATCCGGTTGCCGGGGATGATGTGATTAACGCCGCAGAAAGTGCGGCAGCCACCACCCCGGTCACGGGCACGGTCAGCGGTGATGCGAAAGCCGGTGACACGGTGACGCTGACGGTGAACGGCCATGCCTTCACGGGGACGGTGGAAGTTCAACACGACGGCTCGCTGGGCTACCGTATTCCGGTCACTACCACCGATCTGGTAAGCGGCCAGACGGTGCAGGCCACCATCACCACCACTGATGCGGCGGGCAACACTGCCACAGCCAGTGCTGACCATGCGGTCGGCGTGGATATGGGGGCTGAGGTGGGGATCACTGTGCATCCGGTTGCCGGAGATGATGTGATTAACGCCGCAGAAAGTGCGGCAGCCACCACCCCGGTCACGGGCACGGTCAGCGGTGATGCGAAAGCCGGTGACACGGTGACGCTGACGGTGAACGGCCAGACCTTTACCGGTCCGGTGCAGGATCTGGGTAACGGTCAGCTTGGTTACAGTATTCCGGTCACTACCACCGATCTGGTAAGCGGTCAGAAGGTGCACGCCACCATCACCACCACCGATGCGGCAGGCAACACTGCCAGCGCCAGCGCTGACCATGCGGTCGGCGTGGATAGGGAAGCAGAGGCGGGGATCACCGTGCATCCGGTAACCGCGGATGGGGTGATTAATGCCTCGGAAAGCACAGAAAGCCTGACACCAGTCACGGGCACGGTCAGCGGCGATGCGAAAGCCGGTGATGCGGTGACGCTGACGGTGAAC
>NZ_RPOH01000121.1 GCF_003818135.1 Buttiauxella warmboldiae
GAAAGTGGTGCTAAAGGCCCAGCTGCTGGTAACGTTACTAACCTGTAAGGTTAGCGTTAGCAAAGCTAAGAATTTAAAAACCTGCCGCGGCAGGTTTTTTCGTATCTGGGGTTTATTTACCCAACTTACTTACCAAATAACCGCCGGGAATTATCTTCAATCTTTCCTGAAATGCGCCGTTTCTGCATGGTGCGCGTCCAGCTAACCGACAATCCCGCCGCCGACAGCAACCGGTGATACTGCTCATCATCAAACGGCATATGCCACGCCGTAGCAATCGCTTCTGCCACCGTCACATCACTGAGGCGAGCAACCAGCTCCAGCGGGGAATCCGTTGACACATTTCCTGCCAGAATCACGCGATACAGCCAGCCGCAATAACCGGTTTCCTGCATCAAAGACGACATATCGCTAATGCCAAAATGGTCATTCAGCTTGTAGCACGGTGAACGCGGCTGCGTGACCTGAATCAGCGCCTCGCCCCAGCGGAAAATATCGCCGATATAAACCTCTTTTTCGCTCAGCCCTTCGGTCGATAAATTCTCGCCATACGCCGGCGCGGAAAACAGCTCTGCCTGCTCGGGAAATTCACGCGCCCAGTAGGTGTAATGCTCACGTGGATAGTGGCATAACGCGCGATCCGGCCCACCGTGAACAACTTTTTCAGCCTGCTGATCGCCTTCCAGCCCCAGTTCGGTGAGTTTAAGTTCACCGTCTACCTGATATTTGGCGATGGCGCTGGGCTTGCTGCCCGCATATTCACGAACTTTGCCCACATAAACGTTTACCGGATAGCGCATCTGAACCTTCCTGCCGCAGACATAAAAAAAGCGAGCCATCAGGCTCGCCTCTCGTCAGCGGCAATGCAACTTATTTTTTAGCGGCAAAACGTGCTGCTGCTTCGTCCCAGTTCACCACATCCCAGAATGCTTTGATGTAGTCAGGGCGACGGTTCTGGAATTTCAGGTAGTAAGCGTGTTCCCAAACGTCCAGGCCCACGATTGGGAAGCCGGAAACGCCAGCAACGGCTTCGCCCATCAGCGGGCTGTCCTGGTTTGCAGTAGAAACGACAGCCAGTTTGTCACCTTTCAGAACCAGCCACGCCCAGCCGGAGCCGAAACGTGTTGCTGCTGCTTTCTCAAATTCAGCTTTGAAGTTATCAACGCTACCGAAATCACGCTCGATGGCCGCCTTCAGATCGCCTTGCAGCGTGGTGCCAGTTTTCAGGCCTTTCCAGAAGAAGCTGTGGTTAGCGTGACCGCCCGCGTTGTTACGCAGAACGGTTTTTTTGTCAGCCGGCAGTTGATCCAGTTTAGCGATCAGCTCTTCAACCGGCAGGCTTGCAAACTCTGGCAGAGATTCCAGCGCTGCATTCGCGTTATTAACATACGCCTGGTGGTGTTTGCTGTGGTGGATTTCCATCGTTTGCTTGTCGAAATGGGGTTCCAGGGCGTCGTAAGCGTAAGGCAGGGATGGCAGGGTATAACTCATATTCATCATCTCCATTATTATCCAGCGGCGAACAAGCTGTTAACGCCGCGTAAGCAGTTGGTTCATTATAGTTAATTAAATGATATTGAAAATGATTATCAATGCCGTATTTTTTATAAGGTTATCACTTTTAGTTATCTGATTGAAAAAAACGCAGTTTGCCCCCTAATTTCTCCCGTTTCAAAAGGCAACGTGCCTAATTGCAGAAATGTGAAACGCATTTTCAAAATCTTTCTCACAGCGCCACGCTTTCGTTCACAATGGCAAAATTCACAAGGTGAAGCGTTGGCTGAACCCGTAATTTCGTTACAGGTAAAACTATGTTCACAATGAGGAAGTTATGAAATTATCAAGAACAGTAGGAACGCTGCTTTTATGCTGTTTATCATCCATAGCTTTTGTCTCTCATGCGCAAACCGTTTTGCGACTGGCTTACGCCGAAAACAGCCAGCCGGTTAAAGACGCGCTTCATTTCCTGGGTAAACAAGTTGAAGAAAAAACCGCAGGGGAAGTGAAGGTTATTTACTTTCCTGATGGCCAGCTGGGCGGTGAACGCGAACTGGTGGAGCTTGCACAGGTTGGCGTAGTGGACATTACCAAGGTGTCATCCGGGCTGATGGAAAGTTTTTCGCCGATGTACGGCGTCTTTTCTCTGCCGTATCTGTTTGCTGACGTTAAAGAATACTATCAGGTGATGGATAACCCCGACGTGATGGAGCCTGTATACCAGTCCACTGCGGCACAGGGCTTTATCGGTATCGGCTGGTATGACTCCGGGGCGCGTAACTTTTATATGAGCAAAGCGCCGGTACGCAAAATAGAAGACTTACGCGGTAAAAAAATCCGCGTGATGCAAAGTGAGACCGCCATTCGCACGCTCAAACTGCTCGGCGCCTCGCCTATCGCTATGAGCCAGGCTGAGGTTTATACCTCGTTGCAGCAGGGCATTCTGGATGGCGCTGAAAACAACGAGTTTGCCCTGACCATCGCCCGCCATGGCGAAGTTGCCCGCTTCTACACCTACGATATGCACACGCGCATTCCCGACATCCTGCTGATGAGTAATTTAACGCTCGAAAAGCTCACGCCTGAGCAACAGCAAATCGTTAAAGATGCGGTAAAAGCGTCGATTGAGTTTGAAAAGGCGGCCTGGGATGAGGAGATCGAAAAGACCCGCCAGCAGGCGATGAAAGACTTCAACGTGGAGTTTTTTGATATCGATAAAAAGCCCTTCCAGGACGCAGTGCAGCCCATTTATGACGGGCTAAAAGATAAACCCGCACTCTATTCGCTTTATCAAAATATTCAGTCGGCCAAAGGCTAATTATTACGGGATCGTAAAATGGATATGTTAAGAAAAAAGCTCGATCAAATCCTTAGTAGCCTGTGTTGCCTGCTACTGGCGGTGATGGTTTGTGTTGCCTGCTGGCAGGTCATCAGCCGTTATGTTGTTGGTGTGCCAAGCACGACTTCAGAAGAGCTGCTGCGCTTCTCTCTGGTATGGCTTTCTATGCTCGGCATGGCGTTGGTTGCCGGAAAGAATCAGCACATCAGCCTGACGCTTTTGATGGATAAAGTGTCGCCTGCGGTGCAGCGCTGGTGGATGATTATTCTGCAAATCACCTTTGCTGCTTTCTCCGTTTGGGTGCTGATTATCGGCGGCCTGAAGATTTCCTCGATCTCAATGCTGCAAATCTCCCCGGCGCTGGGCATTCCAATGGGCAAAATCTACTACGCGCTGCCTGTGGCGGGCGGGCTAATCATTATATATAGCCTGATGAACATCGTTGATTTGGTTAAGGCAATGAATACGCAGAATGAATCTGGCGCCGCCATGGAGAAACAACATGATTGATCCGATCCTTGCTTCCTTCACCTTAGTGGGCGTGTTTGTGGTGTTACTTGCCATGGGCGCACCTATCGGTATCTGTATTGTTATTGCCTCATGCAGCACCATGATGCTGGCTTTACCCTTTGATATCTCGATGTTTGCCACCGCGCAGAAAATGTTCTCCAGCCTTGACAGTTTTGCTCTGCTGGCCGTGCCGTTCTTCGTCCTTTCCGGGGTGATTATGAACAGCGGCGGTGTCGCCACGCGGTTGGTGAACTTCGCTAAATTATTCACCGGCAGGCTGCCAGGATCGCTCTCTTACACCAATATCATCGGTAATATGATGTTTGGCGCGATTTCCGGTTCGGCGATTGCGGCTTCCACCTCGATTGGCGGCGTAATGGTGCCGATGAGTGCTAAAGAGGGCTATAAACGCAGCTTCGCCGCAGCCGTCAATATCGCTTCCGCGCCAACCGGCATGCTGATTCCACCGACCACGGCATTTATTCTCTACGCGCTGGCAAGCGGCGGTACTTCTATTGCGGCGCTGTTTGCGGGCGGCCTGGTCGCCGGAGTTTTATGGGGCGTGGGCTGTATGTTAGTGACGCTGGTGGTTGCCAGACGCAATAACTATCGCGTCTTCTTTGCCCTGCAAAAAGGCGTGGCGCTGAAAGTGACGCTGGAGGCCGTACCTAGCCTGCTGCTGATTGTGATTATCGTCGGCGGTATCGTGCAGGGCATCTTCACCGCAATTGAAGCATCGGCCATCGCGGTGGTTTACACCTTGCTGTTAACGATGGGCCTATACCGAACCATAAAAATCAAAGATTTGCCTGACATCCTGACGCAAACTGTGGTCATGACGGGGGTGATTATGTTCCTGTTAGCCACCTCCTCCGCGATGTCGTTCTCAATGTCGATTACCAACATTCCAGCGGCGCTGAGCGATTTGATTCTCGGTATCTCCGATAACAAGCTGGTCATCCTGCTGGTCGTGACGCTCTTCTTGCTGGTGATCGGTGCCTTCATGGATATTGGCCCGGCGATTCTGATCTTCACCCCAATCCTGCTGCCGATTATGGTGAAGCTGGGGGTCGATCCGGTGCACTTTGGGATCCTGATGATCTACAACCTGGCTATCGGCACCATTACGCCGCCGGTGGGAAGTGGCCTGTACGTAGGGGCGAGCGTCGGTAAGGTGAAAGTGGAAGAGGTAATAAAACCGCTGATTCCGTTCTATGTCGCCATTATCGCCGTGTTGCTTATCATCACTTATATCCCCGAGATCACGCTGTTCCTGCCACGAATACTGGGCGTGATGTAAACAGGAAACGCAGAAACCCCATGACTTTCGCAAAACGGACATAGACCATTAATAAAAAGAAGGAAAAACCACGCTTTTTCCTGCGTTGTCAGCCATCTCAACGGCACCTGCTTTCCGGGTGTCGGATTTATTCAGGCAGCAACATTGCGCTGTCTGCACTGGCTTGGCGTCATACCCATTTCACGCGTGAAGACCACTGAGAAGTAGTTACTGTCCTCAAAACCGCAGCGAGTGGCCACTTCGCTAATCAGATAATCGGTATGACGCAGAAGATATTGCGCATGGCAGATGCGCAGCTGGCGCAAATAGTGGTTTACGGTCATGCCGGTTTGCTGGCGGAACTGCTGACGAAGGGTGCGCTCG
>NZ_RPOH01000122.1 GCF_003818135.1 Buttiauxella warmboldiae
GACGGTGCAGGCCACCATCATCACCACTGATGCAGCGGGCAACACCGCCACAGCCAGCGCTGACCATGCGGTCGGCGTGGATGTCAGCGCAGAGGCCACCATCACGATTGATAGCGTTGTCACCGAAGATGTTCCTCAGACTGACGGCCCACAGGGTACGGTTATCCATGTCAACGGTGGCAGTGCTTCAGCCGATGGTTTTGATGTTCTGGATGGGAAAATTGTCAAAATCGGTTCAAACGTACATATCTGGTTAAGTGAAGGTGATACCAGGCCTGAGTGTGCGGATCCTGACACACAGATCAAATATTACCAGGACGGTAATGTAAGAGGGGACGGGCCTTACACTGATGTGTTTGTTGTGCATCCGGGAAGTCAATATGAGCGTAGTGGCGATGGCTTCCGCGATAATTTAAATTCCATTAACGGTACGACGCAGAATGACCAGAGTGGGCATAAAGATTACATCTTCTTGCAGGATGGAACGACCTCTGATTACCAGCACTCATCCGGCACTAATAACAATTCAGAACATAACGTTAATACGTTAGAAAGCATTAACATTACGGGCACCAACGATGCAGGCCAGACTCTGAATTTACAGGGCGTAAACCGTATTGAAGGGATCATTTATGGCGACGGCTCGTCCTATACCGCAAACGGTGACCGTACAGTCATTACCCATAGCAATACCCCTGCGGCGACAGAGCAATATTCCTTTATCAACGGTACCGTTAGCGGTGACGCACAGGTAAATGATGTGGTTACGCTCACTATTAACGGCCATGAATATACCGGCACCGTTCAGCTGATGGGCAATGGTCCGCTGGGCTACAGTATTTCGGTGAATAGTGCGGATTTGGCAAAGGGCCAGCTTATTCATGCCACCATTACGGCTACTGATGATGTCGGCAATACCGTTACGGTCAGTGCTGAATCCTCTATCAGTGACAATAATCTTGTTAGCACTGAGAATATCGTCGCCCAACAGCCTGCCAGTGCGGGCTCTGTTGCCAACGTTGATGCTAATCATAGTGCAAGTGAAGCTGCTGCAATTGATAAACCGGCTCACGTTGATAAGCCACACGCTGCGATTACGCTGATTAATGGCGGCAGTGGAACGGCAGACGGGTTCGATGTTCAGGGTGGCAAAATTGTCGCTATCGGCTCAAATGTGCGTATCTGGTTAAGCGACGGGGATAAAGAACCGTTGTGCGCTGATAGCGCCAACCAGATTAAACATTACGGAAAAGATAACAATAATGGCAATCCGCAGGGTGACGGTACGCATGCTGATGTCTTTGTGGTGCATCAGGGCAGTGGTTATCTCCAGGATGGCAACCATCGCGGCTTAGACGCCATTAATGGCACGACGCAGCAGGTAGAAGGCGGACACAAAGACTACATCTTCCTGCAGGATGGTGCTCCGTCTGACTATACCTGTACCGCGGGCACCAATAACAATGCCGCTTCCAACGTAAACACGCTGGAAAATATTGCGCTGACGGGTACGCATAATGATGCGGGCCAGGGGCTGCATTTACAGGGCGTAAACCATATCGAGGGGGTGATTTACGGTGACGGTACAGCCGCCATTACTGCAAATGAAACACGGACTACCTTCGAGCATCACGATACCCCGGCAGTGACCCACGTCTCGTTGATGGATGCCCTTTCCGCCTCCGCAGTGGACGACTCTTCCGGCCATGCTCTGTCTAATTTGCTGGAAAGTGGTGATGATATCTTCCACCCGGCACCGTCTGCTGCTGCAGATAACGCGGCGCATCAGGGGAATCACCTGCTGAGTGATGCGCATGATGGGTTATTTATCCTGACTGCAGACCAGCATAGCGACGTGGTGCAAAGCTGGCAGCCAGATAATCAGGGCTCAGCTGTTATGGGCCAGGTTGAGCAGATTAACCTGAGTGATTTAACGCATGAACTTGAGCACGGCACGGATATTGCGAGCCTAATCAAAGATACCGGGCAACCGGCTACTGAACCGGCGCTGGTTGATACTAAAGCCCATGTTGCCGTTGAGCCAGGTGGGATGGACAGTATGCAACATTCATCGTTTGATCATCTGTTACATAAACCTGAGCATCAGTACTAACGGTTTATTCCGGTCATACCAGGAGCTTACCCACGTAATGTGCGTAAGCTCTTTTTTTATAACGTACTCTGTCATCTCCAGATGAAGACCAGTAAATTAAGAAATTAATCAGGCAGATACCCTGATTGTCCTGACGATGTTGGTTCACCAGAAATGATTTTAACTTTGCGAAGGAGTTAGCATGCCCCTGCATTTACGCCGTTTAGCTTTGATCCCTCTGTTTGTTCTCACCGCCTGTAATAGCCCAGTCAACACCACCGTTCCCCCAGCCAGCACGCTTTCTGCGGCGGGTTATCATCACCAGCAACTGGTGGTGGATAATTCAACGCTTGAAATTTCCCGCAGCGCGCTGGAATACAACGTACAAAAGGTGCAAAAGCTGCTCGGCAACCAGTCCACGATGTGCGCTATTCTCAAAGGGGATGCATACGGGCATGACCTGTCGCTGGTCACGCCGGTTATGCTGGCAAACAATGTGCAGTGTATCGGCGTTGCCAGCAATGAAGAGCTAAAAACCGTGCGCGACCTCGGTTTCAAAGGCCGCCTGCTGCGTGTAAGAAATGCCACCGAAGAAGAGATGCGCCAGGCGACGGACTATGACACCGAAGAGCTGATTGGCAATCTGGATATGGCAAAACGCCTGGATGACATTGCTCAGCAGCAGGGGAAAACGCTGCGCATTCACCTTGCGTTGAACTCAGGCGGCATGTCCCGTAACGGGCTGGAAGTCGGCAGTCAGCAGGGTTTAAACGAGGCAAAAGCTATCTCTGAACTGAGCCATCTGAAAATTGTCGGGATCATGTCTCACTACCCGGAAGAAGATGCGGCAGCGGTTCGCAAAGATCTGGCGCGCTTTAAAATTCAGTCACAGCAGGTTCTGGAGATCACCGGCCTGAAGCGTGAACAGGTCACGCTGCATGTTGCCAACAGCTTTGCGACATTGACGGTGCCGGAGTCCTGGCTTGATATGGTGCGGGTCGGCGGCGTGTTTTATGGCGATACCATTGCCAGCAACGACTACAAGCGCGTGATGACCTTAAAATCATCCATTGCTTCGGTGAATCATTATCCGAAAGGAAATACGGTAGGGTATGACCGCACTTATACGCTGAAGCGTAACTCTGTGCTGGCTAACATTCCGGTGGGCTATGCCGACGGCTATCGTCGCGTGTTCAGCAATGCCGGCCATGTTCTGATCCGCGGCCAGCGCGTGCCGATCCTGGGTAAAACATCAATGAATACCGTGGTGGTTGACGTCACCGACCTGAAAGGTGTTACGCCAGGCGATGAAGTGGTGCTGTTTGGTAAGCAGGGGCATGCCGAGGTGACCGCTACCGAAGTGGAAGATATCAGCGGCGCGCTGTTTACCGAAATGTCGATTCTGTGGGGAGCAACAAACAAGCGTGTGCTGGTAGATTAATAGCCTGAGCCTGGTGATAAGCCGGGCTTTTTTTATTGAACGGGAAGCTTAGAGGGCGCGTTTCAGGAGGGGTTTCAGCAATAAATTCTGCGGTAATAAAATTTATTGGGGCAATGGCCATGGCCCGTTGTCCTGAATCTCTGGCTATTTTCCCTACCACATCAAATCATCAGGCACGATAAAATCGGCATAGGGATCTTCTTCATCCTGAGCTTCCTGGCTAAGCGCGCTATTTAATACAATATAGCTCGCATCGCGCTGGGCAATTTTGTCGGCAACGCTGGCGGGAATAATAGCGTATTCGCTCTCAGGGCCATTATCAGCAGCCAGGCGAGCAATCGCCAGGCGACCATGGGTCAATTGAGTCTGCGTCATCTTATCCACATAGACTTTTTTGATTAAATTATTATCTGTGAAGTTATACCCAATCTCACCCTTTGCAATGACGATGCGATTCATTTCAATCAGTTGCTTTATCTGCGCTTTAAATTCTTTAGATAAAGCGGCTTGCTTTTGTTGCTCACTTAACAGTTTGTCCCGTTCAAGCTGGGCCTTTTTATTGGCTTCCACCGCCTCTCTGGCCTCACGCGTCTGAACGCGCGATTTTTTCGCCGTTCTTTGCACTTT
>NZ_RPOH01000123.1 GCF_003818135.1 Buttiauxella warmboldiae
GACCCGGGGGCTCTCTCAGACTGATGACAAACCCCATGACTGTCGCAAAACGAACATGGGCCATCAATAAAAAACAAGGAAAATCAATTTATTGATTTTCGGCTGATAACTACAAAGAAGGAAAAACCACGCTTTTTCCTTCTTTGTCAGCAACCTCAGAGAGCCCGGGGGCCCTCTCCTTTTATCTGTATATCAGCAGCCTGGCTTAAAGCTGGTTGAGCAGCTCCTTCACCTCTTTCGATTTACCGCTGTCTTTGTGCTTTTCCAGCCAGTCATTCAGGCGGCGTTTCGCTTCGCCCTGCAGCTGTTTGCGCAGCGCCTGATCAACTTGCAAAGAGTAGTTCAGCTTCTGCCACGGGCCGTAAACCCGCAGCGGGATTGGCGTGCTTTTCAGCACCTCAATCAGCCTGCCGTCGCCTTGCCACCCTCCCAGCACCGTGACGTTAAAGCGGGTATCGCACTGCCGATCAACCAGATTAAGGGTTCCCTGCCCGGTCAGATCCAGCATAGAGGATTTGCCCGCCATGTTGTTCAGCGTCAGATCGCCGTTATTGAGCGCGGCCTGGGCTGAGAAGCTATCAAGCGTGGTGACGTTATCGTAAGTTTCCTGCGCCTGCACATCGCCGTTGCTGCGGGTCACCGCCTGCTGAATCAGCTGTTGGAAGTTCATCCCCTGCATCCTGGTGTTCGCCATGGTGATGCTCGCCGCCCCCTGCCAGCTACGGCGGAATGCCTCAGCGTTGAGCCTGTCGCCGCTAAAATCACCCTTCATTGACAGCAAACCCGACAGTGCAATCGGATAATTGAAGGCGCTGAGTATCGGCCCAATCTCAACATCTTCGATTTTCGGGCTGAAGTTTAGCTGCGGTTTCTGGTTACGCGCATCCAGAACGCCAGGGAGCGACATACTGCCGCTGCCGAATTTCCCGGCCAGTTCAGCAACCGTTAGCAGACCGTATTCATTGGTGATTCTCGATTGAACGTCGGTGAACTCCAGCCCGCGCCAGCGCACATTTGCCGCGGCAATGTTAACCCGGGCGTTAAAAGCGCGCAGATTCTGATAACTGGTATCGTCGATTCCGGCGGCAATCACCGGGCGCGGCAGGGTGCTTTGCGCGTGCTGCAGCGCTTTACCGTTAGCGGCGACCGGGTTGGCGGCAACCAGGCCGTCCAGATCTAATTTAGTGGCGCGTAAATCAATGGCCCACTGCGGTTTTTCTTCCAGCACCACGCTGGCGTTGCCTTGCAGATCGCTGTCATTGGCCGTAAGCCGTAGCTGATTAAGTTCCAGACGGCGCTGTGCTTCAAGCCAGCGAGCAATAAAGGTGCCGCTGCCCATAATGCCCTGCGGCGGCAGATCGGCCCCTTTGAGCTGATAATCGAGTTTTGAAATAGTTGCCGTCAGCTGCCGGGGATATTGGCTGGCGTCGAGAGTAGCCGCCAGCGACAAATTCAGATCGCGCTGGTCGCGATTAACCCGGCTGCTCAGCTCAATGCGCGCCTGTTTGCTGTCATTTTGTTCCATCTGCAGATTGATATCGCGCACGGTTATCTGTTCGTCGCCGTCGTGCTGGAAGACCAGCACGCTATCGGCAACTTTTAACTGCGCAATATCAAACGACCAGCCACGCTCCTCACCAACAGGGCTCCCCGTTGCAGGCCCTATCGGCGCATCTTTTGGACGGCGCTCCTCGGTCTGCGGCGTGAGCTCAATCACGGCGCCTTTGAGCATCACCTGCTGCACTTTTAGCTGGTGGGATAACAGCGGGAGCAAGGCGACATCCAGGCGCATATTGTCCGCGCGTACCAGCGGCTGGTCAGCCCCGGGTGCCGTCAGCGACATCCGCCCGGATAAAATACTGAGCTGTGGCCAGACATGCCAGCGCAGCGGTCCCGCTAAATGAAGCTGATAGCCGCTGCGGATTTCAACCTGGCGCACCATATATGCACGAAAATCATTGGGATTAACCAATAACACCAGCGCAGAAAGGCCGGCGACCAGAACCACCAGCAGGAAAACCAGCGTGGTCAGTAATCGTCTCATATATTCCCCATACCCATGGTCACTCAGTCTTTATCAATACGGCTCGCTACAGCCCCTTGCTGATCGCGATACTTCGCATCCTGGCGGCTGTTATAAGGACGGGCCGCCGGGCCAGAAAGGGGTTCGAAACTCAGCGCGCCGATCATCATACCAGGACGTAAAGCCAAAGGCAGCTTACCGGAATTGTAGAACTCCAGCACGATACAGCCGTGCCAGCCCGGGTCGATGCGGTGAGCCGTGACGTGCACCATCAAACCTAAACGTGCTAAAGAGGAACGGCCGTCTAACCACCCCACTAAATCAGCCGGGAGCGTCACGGACTCAAGCGTTACCGCTAAAGCCAGCTCGCCCGGATGCAGAAAGAACGCCTCGCCTTCGCTGAGGACAATTTCATCGCTCATCACGCGATCTAATGCTGCGCTGACTTCATCTTTAGGCCCGCTTAAATCGATAAACGCTGCTGTATGGCCGCTGAAAGTACGGAATTTGTTCCCCAAACGCACATCCACGGTCGCGCCGCTGATGCGTTCAACTGGCGGACGAGGGGTAATCGTCAGGCGCCCGTCGTCAAGCCAGGCTTCTATATCGCGGTCACACAAACGCATCAGTGATGCTCCTTATCTCAAGCTCAGTTTTGTTTACCCTGCCACAGCGGGGCTGAGATAGCCACGCAACGACGGGTAAATACCAGCATTTCGTTATACCCGTCGTCTTTGAAGTTGCAGGTGCGGTGGCTTTTACGCCCGGAGATTACTCAAAGAATTGACTGATTTTCGCCTTAAGAATATCGATGGCGATACGGTTTTTACCCCCGCGCGGCACGATGATATCGGCATACTGCTTAGAGGGCTCAATGAACTGCAGGAACATCGGGCGCACGGTTTTCTGATACTGAGCCATCACCGAGTCCATTGAACGCCCGCGTTCATTGACATCACGCTTCATGCGGCGCATCAGGCAAATATCCAGCGGCGTATCCACAAAAATAGAGAAGTTCATCTCTTCGCGCAGACGCACATCCGTCAGCAGCAAAATCCCTTCCAGAATGATGACTTTCTTCGGCATTAAATGAACGGTATTACCGGTACGGGTATGCTCCACATAACTGTAGACCGGCAGCTCAATAGGATTACCGGCTTTTAGCATTTGTAAATGCTGGAACAGCAGGTTGTGATCCATCGCGTTGGGATGGTCGTAGTTGGTCTTAACTCGTTCTTCCATCGAAAGATGGCTTTGGTCTTTGTAGTAACTGTCTTCTGGAATGACACCAATGTGTTCATCACCAACCTGATCGCGCAGTTCGCGATACAGCGTGCTGGCAATAAGACTTTTTCCTGAAGCCGACGCACCGGCTATCCCGATGATGACGCATTGATGGGACTTGTCAGTCATGTTGTAACGAGCCTTGTTGACTTAAATGTTGAGGAAGGGCGACGTGAAAAGACGTCAAACGCGGCAATTATAGGGAGATCCGCCCGCTGATACCAGAGTAATGCATGGCGGCAGGTGATTTTAGCGGACAGAACAACAGCCTGGAGGCAGGAAAACAATCCTCTATATTCTTTAAACCTCGCTATTCTCAGTAAGGAGAAAATAAGTCTGTCAAATATCAGGTAGCAGGCCGGGCGAAAAAGTGTAGTTATTTCCGCCTGTCGATGAAATTAACCCCGGTTATACCCTGATTAATATTCTCGAGGCTGTTATACCTCAAAAAACAGCGGGCATGGCCTAATGCTGATCGTTTAAGG
>NZ_RPOH01000124.1 GCF_003818135.1 Buttiauxella warmboldiae
CCGGGTTCGCCATCTGCCGTCAGCCAGTTGCGAAACGCCGACTCTGAGCGTTTGAAGCTGCCGCCTGTGGATTTGGTGTCATACCAGACATCGTGCCAGACGCCATCAATAAGCTGTCCCATTTTTCATTCCTCTGCGTAAGCGGTAAAATCGAGTAGGAGGCGGGATTACTCCCGCCGTCCTCTCACACCACCGTACGTGCGGTTCCGCATACGGCGGTTCATGTTAACGCTGGAACTGCCGTTGCTGTTCCAGCAGTGATATCAAGCCCATCCCTCTGAACCATGCTGTCTTTATCGCCTGATTCATATGACTCGCTCCCGAGTTCCACCATGCTCCGTGGCTGTTGTATGCTGACATCATCGCGCGATCCTTGTTCAGACCCGCTCTTTGCAGCATCTTTGAACGTGTCGACGGCTTCTTCCATTGCCTCCACAGCAGGCAACGCAGTTTCCGTTTGATCCAGCCGTCCAGCTCCTCCAGTATTCCCCTGACTTCCGTCAGTCTGAAGTAGCTTATCCAGCCACGCAGCACCGGCGTCAGTTCATCGATCGTCGCTTTCACTGATTGACTACGGTTCCCCGTCGTCAGACTGCGGATTTTATCCTTCAGCCTGTCCACACTCACCGGCGCTATTTTCAGCTTCGTCTGTTTGTGCCATGTCACGCTGTAACCCAGGAACTTTCGTTCCCATGGTCGCGCTACCGCGCTCTTCTTCTCATTTACCTTCAGCTTCAGTTTGTCCTCCAGGAACTCCCTGATTTCTTTCAGTATATGCTCGCCCGCTTTCCGGCTGCTCACGTAGATATTGCAGTCATCCGCGTAGCGGCAGAAGCTGTGCCCACGGCGCTCCAGCTCTTTGTCCAGTTCATCCAGCAGGATGTTTGATAACAGCGGCGACAGCGGGCCGCCCTGCGGCAGCCCCTCCCGCCGTTTCTCCGTTTCTCCGCCCTTCGCCATCTCCGACTTCAGGTAGCGACGTATCAACCTCAACACCCGCCTGTCCTTTATCCTTCCGGCAAGCCGCGACATCAGAAGCCTGTGATCCACACGGTCAAAGAACTTCTCCAGATCCATGTCCACCACCCACCGTTTGCCGCCCTGCATGTAACGCTGTGCCTGTTGCACCGCCTGCCATGCGTTGCGGCCCGGCCTGAAGCCGTAACTGGAGTCTGAGAACTCTTTGTCCACGATGACGCTTAACTGCTGCGCTATCGCCTGCTGAATGAGTCTGTCCACCACCGTCGGGATTCCCAGGGTTCTCACGCCGCCATCCGGCTTCGGGATATCCATTCTGCGTATCGCCTGCGGCTGGTAGCTGCCTTCGATCAATGCCTGCCTGATAACCGGCCAGTGTTTCTTCAGCCACGGTTTCAACTCCGACACCTTCAGGTTATCAACCCCTGCCGCGCCTTTGTTTTCCACCACGCGCTGATACGCCAGCATCAGGTTTTCCCTCGTTATCACCGTTTCCATTGTCAACGGCACTTCCGCTTTCGTTTGCTCACTGGCCGCCGTGCCGGTTTCAGCGCTATCGTGCAGCCCCGACGGATACCGTCCGTCGCCTCTGTACGCGGTCGCAGTTGCCTGCGCTTGTGCTTCATCAACCTGCATCGTGGGTCAGTGTCCTAATCACGGTTAATCATGTTCGACCCTTCATGCTGCCGGTTTTGCAGCACTACTACGGCGTCGGCTGACTTCTGCCGCCCCATCCCGACGCCTCACGGTATCGGTAGCACAATGGCAGGGTGGCAGATCTCCCGGGGTAATTCGCGCGACTTTCCTGCTTATACCTGTCGGCTTTACGTCACAGCGTTCCGTGTGAGTATTGGGCTTTGGTGCTTTGTGCCACCTTACCCCGCTGCGCCGCCTTAACCGCTTCCTGTTCGTCAGGCCAGCATTTTGCCTTCGGCTTCCTTCAGATCCCCCTCGCGGTGGGCACCCTTGCCGTTCAGCTAACACTTCCCCTCACCGGGTGCGTGGAGGACTTACACCTCTTAGTCGTTCTTTTGCTACCACAGCCAAAGAACAGCGCCAGTCACGGCGCTACGCGCCATGCCCGGCGCACACA
>NZ_RPOH01000125.1 GCF_003818135.1 Buttiauxella warmboldiae
GGTCAGGGGAAAGCAGGTCATCGAGGCTCTGTACCTCGTCAGGAGCGGTAAGATTGATAATGCCGAGGGCTTGTGAAAGTTCCATGTAAAAAGGGTCCATGATGAACATGAACCCTTTTTACACCAGTCACCGGATCGGTCAACCGATCCTTAAACGATCAGCATTAGTCGATTGCCCGGCTTTATTATGATTACTTTTTCTCGACCAGGAATTTGGCCACAGCAGCATACTGCTGAACGAATGCGTCCATGTTGCTGGTGTCCATTCCTTGTGGATTCAACTGGTATTTCCCGTTCACGAAAATAGCCGGAACGCCCTGCAGTTGCAGATCCGCCGCCGCTTTCTCTTGTTGAGCAACCAGGGATTTCACCACAAAGCTGTTCCATGCCGCATCGTACTCTTCCGCTTTCACGCCTGCATTAATAAAGACATTACGAATATCGGCAACGTTTTGAACGGACTGCGTTTTCTGAACCGCTTCAAACATTGGTGCGGTGATTTTGTCTTCCACGCCCAGCGCCAACGCCACAGCCCATGCCTGAGTTAAATCCTTGCCCAATGGGCCGAGGAACTCAACATGATATTTGGTCATTTTAGTGCCTTCCGGCAGCTTTTTCTTCACGGTATCAGAAACATGAAGCACTTCTTCAAACTGATAGCAGTGCGGACAGTAGAATGAGAAGAACTCTAAAACCTGTGGCTCACCAGCAACTGGTTTTTGTAAAGTGATGAACTCTTTACCGTCGGTGTACTGCGCCGCAGACACGCTGAATGCCAGCATCATCCCCGTCAGCGCCAGCCAAATCTTTTTCATCATCAAATATCTCCTGAATAAATAGTGATTAATACAGTGGCGTTAATGTTAATGGTGGTTCACGCAGAACCCGGACCTGCTCTGTAAAAGTCGCAGTTTGTCTTCGCCAGTAATCTTCGTCGGTAAGCCACGGAAAATTTCTGGGGAAAGCAGGATCGTCCCAGCGTCGAATAATCCACGCGAGATAATAGACCATACGCATGGCTCGTAAAGGTTCTATGAGCGCAATCTCGTCTGAGTCAAAGGGGGTAAACTCTTCATATGCCTCGACAATCATCTCCAGCTGCATTCTCTGCTCGGCCTTGTCGCCGTTAAGCAGCATCCAGATATCCTGAATTGCCGGGCCGTTGCGCGCATCGTCGAGATCGACAAACAGCGGGCCGTCGCGCCAGAGAATATTCCCCGGGTGGCAGTCGCCATGTAAGCGCAACGCCTGAAAGCCCGCATGCCAGTGCAGTTTTACTTCCTCAATTAACGCATCTGTAGCTTTAAGGAAGCTCTGCTTCAGGGCTGATGGAATAAGGTGCATATGCTCAAACAGCTCGCGCGGCTCGAATAAATACTCATTTAAGCCTATATCCGGGCGGGCAGAGAATTGACTGCGGCGCCCTGCTTGATGGATACGACCAAGATAGCGACCGACCCACTCCATTTGATCTAGATTATCGGTTTCGTATTGTCTCCCGCCTAAACTGGGAAACACTGCATACATAAAACCTTGATGGCGCAACAATGTCTGGCCGTTGAAATACAGCGGTGCAGCGAGTGGAACCTCATCAGCCTGCAGCTCAAGCGCAAACCGGTGTTCCTCTTCTATTTGCTCAAAGGACCAGCGATGAGGGCGATAAAACTTCACCACGTAACGTTTACGATCCTCGTCCTGAAACTGATAGACGCGGTTCTCGAAACTGTTTAACGGGGTCAAGCCGGAATCCACCCGTATGCCCTGTTCGAAAAGGGCATCCATGATGGTATCCGGATGGAGTGTCTGAAAATTGAAAGCGCTGTCTGTCATCCAGCCAACCAACGGTAAATGCGAATAGTTGAGGATAACATTTCATCGCTGCTAAGTGGGACGGCTTACAAGCTTTTACTCTTTAATTACGCCACGGGCGCGCAGTAATGCGGTTTTAAAATCTTCTTCGTAATCTTTCTGAATGCCAGGAATAACAGCGTCTTTCGCAGAATCGCGCATTTTCAGCTGATAGATAAGCACGTCATCGGTCAGATCGGTTAATTCACCGGTATAACCTGACTCTTTACTGAGTTTCTGCAAAAATTGAATCAAGTTGAGATCCGGCTCTTTCTGCCATGCGGGCTGAAGTAGCTCCAGCAGTTCGTTAAGGCGTTTACATTTCATAATTGTGCTCCATTCACATGAGAGATGTGACACGTTAGCAGGCTCAAACCCACATGAAAAGAGGCGATATAGGTGAGACGTTTAATGGATGTTACGGGTGTGGTGCTGGCTGGAGGCAGAGCAACCAGAATGGGTGGGCGGGATAAAGGGTTAATTCCGCTAAATGGCCAGCCTCTGTTTGAACATATCGTCAGTAAGCTCATACCGCAGGTCGGGGATATCGCGATCGCCGCCAATAGAAATATCGAAAAATATCAGTCTGTTGGTTTCACTGTATTAAGAGATACGTTAGCGGATTTTCCAGGGCCGTTGGCCGGAATGCTGTCAGCAATGCAGCAGCTGAAGGGTGAATGGTTTCTGTTCTGCCCCTGTGATACGCCCAATATTCCAGGCGATCTGGCATATAAACTGTGGATGCAGAAAGGCGATTCCTCAGCCGTATGGGTCAATGACGGCGAGCGCGATCATCCAACCATTGCGCTTGTGCACCGGCGATTAATTAAAGAACTCGAGCAATATCTGGATACTGGAGAACGTCGGGTCATGGTTTTCCTGCGCCAGGCTGGCGGCAAAGCGATTGTATTTGAAAACCAAACCGGCCGTTTTGCCAACATCAACACCCCTGAAGATCTCGCTCAATGGGAGAAAGAATAGATGTTGCCACTATTAGCATTTGCGGCCCGTAGCGGGACAGGAAAGACGACGCTACTAAAGAAGCTCATTCCTTTATTGAATGAGCGGGGTATTCGTCCTGGATTGATTAAGCATACCCATCACGATATGGAGGTGGATAAGCCAGGTAAAGACAGCTATGAGCTACGTAAGGCAGGAGCGGCACAAACTCTCGTTGCCAGCCAGAAACGCTGGGCCCTTATGACAGAAACACCTGATGAAAATGAGTTAAATCTCTACTACCTTGCCAACCGAATGGATGAGACATCGCTGGACGTCATTCTGGTGGAGGGTTTTAAGCACGAATCGGTGCCTAAGATTTTGCTCTACAGGCAGGGGAGCGCGCAAGACGCTGATGAACTGGCGATCGATAGCCATGTTATTGCCATCGCCAGTGACGTAAAACTCAGTTCAACCCTACCTATTCTGGATATTAATCAACCGGAACAGATTGCTGATTTCGTGGCTGCCTGGCTAAAAAAATAGCAGCTATGCCATTGAATATGAGGCTCCTCTGAGGGAAAGGAGCTAATTTCCATAAATTACTTGTTGAAATATGGACAGGAGGTTCATAAACAACAGACAGCAAAAAGCCCTGTACGTCAGTACAGGGCTTTCCACTTATTTGGAGCCTGGCAGTTCCCTACTCTCGCATGGGGAGACCCCACACTACCATCGGCGCTACGGCGTTTCACTTCTGAGTTCGGCATGGGGTCAGGTGGGACCACCGCGCTAGTGCCGCCAGGCATATTCTGTTTCATCAACCGTCACAGTGTTATCTGTAACCATCGACTTAAAATCTCGGTTCAGGCTGAAAATTAAAATTGTCTCTGACAAAACACCTTCGGTGTTGTAAGG
>NZ_RPOH01000126.1 GCF_003818135.1 Buttiauxella warmboldiae
TTAAGTGACTGGCATTAACCCTAAGGTGCCTTTAATATCAGTGTAAGCGCGGAGCTGAAATGCTTAATCGAGCGTTGGGTTCATATGGCGCAGATCGAATGGCGTGATCTGGTAAACGTAATAGTTCAGCCAGTTAGTGAACAGCAAATTTCCATGGCTGCGCCATGTCGCATGCGGCTTCTTCTGCGGATCGTTATTGGGGAAGTAGTTATAGGGTACATCCGGGTTCAGGCCGGCTTCTACGTCGCGGAAATATTCGCCAGAAAGCGTATGCGCATCATATTCCGGGTGCCCGGTAACAAACGCAATGCGTTTATCTTTGCTGCCAAAAAGATAGGCATCCCCCTCTTCAGACTCAGCCAGAATTTCCAGATCGGTGTAATCGCGGATCAGCGATGCCGGGAAATCGGCGTAACGGGAATGTGGAGCAAGGAAAGTGTCGTCAAATCCGCGCGTTAACAGCGCATGCGGGTAAGTAAGCTTATGCTCATATACGCCAGATAATTTTTCTTTACGCGTTTGCTTCGGGATCCCGTAAAGAATATTCAGAGCTGCCTGGACAGCCCAACATACGAAAAGCGTTGAGGTGACGTGATCTTTTGCCCAGTGAATCACTTGTTCTATCTGCGGCCAGTACGCGACGTCATTAAATTCCACCAGGCCCAGAGGGGCGCCCGTCACAATCAGTCCGTCAAAGTTTTCATCCTGAATATCGGCAAAATTACAGTAGAAGTTATTGAGGTGCTCAGTAGGAGTATTCCGGGACTCGCGGCAATCAATGCGCAGTAGCTGAACGTCAACCTGCAGAGGTGAGTTAGAAAGCAGACGTAAAAACTGGTTCTCCGTCTCAATCTTTTTCGGCATCAGATTAAGTATGAGCACCTTTAGCGGACGGATCTCCTGATTGCTCGCGCGCGACGTTGTCATAACAAACACGTTCTCATCACGCAGGAAATTGACGGCTGGTAACTCATCCAGTACCCGAATCGGCATAACCTTATATCCTCACAGCATACGTTTAAACGTTTAGACATCCAGATAGCTGAAGATAACGTGCTGCTTGTCAAATGTCGAGTATTGATAACATAGTTGAAAATGTTTCATTTAAGTATGCGATTTCGAGTCAGTTGAATACACTGGATGATATTTGATTTGCAGAACATTATGATGAGGCATGGGCGGGAATTGCATAAATCGCAGACAGCAAAAAGCCCTGTACGTCAGTACAGGGCTTTCCACTTATTTGGAGCCTGGCAGTTCCCTACT
>NZ_RPOH01000127.1 GCF_003818135.1 Buttiauxella warmboldiae
TTGATTTTCCTTATTTTTTATTGATGATCTCTGTTCATTTGGCGAAACACATAGGGTTTGTCATTAGTCTGGTTACTCAGACCTTTCAACAAAAATACCGTCCGGATGGCCCGTTTCATTAAAGAACCAGATGCCCAACGGATACTCCTCAAGCGACACCAGGTACATCGTCCCTTCACTAAACTGCTCGACGGCTAACACCACGCCTGACCGACGTGGGCCACCATCGGTTTTTACCGTGACGCGATCGTTGATATGCATAACAAAAATCCTCCGCTTTCTTTGTGCCAGTGTAGATCAAAAACGACTCATTCGCATCGCTTTGAGCTTTTTGTTATCCGTCTATACTTAGATCCGGGTAAGCCCTGGAGGACTATGGTATGAAAACCGCAAAAGAGCTCAATGAAACCACACGTATCGATGTCGATGCGCTACTGGCGGCAATCAATGAGATAAGCGAAAGTGAAGTGACGCGCGCAGATGACGATCCCCAGCGGGTCAGCATTGATGGCCGCACCTGGCACACCTATTCCGAACTGGCAGAAGCCTTTGAACTCGATATCCATGACTTTAGCGTGAACGAAGTGAACCGCTAGATAAAAGAATCCCGGCGCGATGGCCGGGATAAAACTTGCGTAAGCAAGAAGCACTTGAACAATTCGTTACGTCAGAGGAAATCTGATGTGCCCACACCTTACCGCAGATTTATTTCAACACAATGAAATATTCCGCCTCTCAATAGTTGATTATTCAGAAAGATTGCCGAAAAGCCAGATGCAAATCCTTATCCGAAGCGGCTTTCCAGCATAGATACGCATACTCATTAATGGTTACTCGCTTCCTGTAATTAGGAAAATTCTTATCCCGAATAGCCCGCAATGGCAACAGTTAAGGAGAAACATCATGCCCGCTCTGCAAGATCCACTGTTAATCATTTCAGATCTTGATGGCACGCTGCTGGAGCATCATTCCTACCGTTGGGAAGCGGCCAGCCCCTGGATCAGCATGTTGCGTCAACATGAGATCCCGCTGGTGTTATGTAGTGCAAAAAGCGCCGCAGAGATCGTCGACTGGCAAAATGAGTTTTCGTTAACCGGCCTGCCGTTTATTGCGGAAAACGGCGCCGTGATCGCGCTTGATGCGCGCTGGAGTGACAGTAGCGATTACCCACGCCTGCTGACGGGGATCCGTCATGAAGCGCTCTTTTCACTTCTGACTAAGCTGCGCCAGAAATTTGGCTTCAAATTTACCTGTTTTGCCGACGTCGACGAAAATACCCTTTGTGAATTAACCGGTCTTACGCGTAAACAGGCAAGCCTTGCCAAACTCAACGAAGCATCGGAAACCTTAATCTGGCGCGATAGCGACGCGATGCTCGGCGCATTCAACGACCAGCTCGCCACGCTCGGTTTAACGCTGCTACAGGGGGGAAGATTCTGGCATGTGTCAGATATTCAGGCCGGTAAAGATAAGGCGCTCCGCTGGCTTGTAGAGCAATACCGGCAACGCGAGGGAAAACGCCGGATCACGATAGGACTGGGTGACAGCCCGAGCGACGCGTTATTACTCGATAGCGTGGATTACGCGGTGATCGTCAAAGGCTACAGCCGCCAGGCCATCACGCTGCAAAAAGATAACCCACAGCGTGTCTATCGTAGCCAGCACTATGGCCCTGAAGGGTGGAAAGAAGGCCTGGAGCACTTCATCACCGTTAAATAAGCCACTTAATCGTGATTGCAGACCTGATTACGTCCGTTGAGCTTCGCGTTGTACAGGCGATGGTCGGCATAGATTTGCAGCCGCTCAAAATCATAATCGTTAAATTCAAACGCGCTGCTGACGCCAAATGAGGCGCTGATCTGCACCATTTTACCCGGTTTTAGCAGTAGCTCCTGGCTGTTGATGCACACCCTGATGCGCTCGGCTACTTTCGTCGCCTCTTCCAGTGTGGTATCCGGCAGCACGATGCAGAACTCCTCTCCCCCCACGCGTCCGGCAATATCACTCTTACGCAACGCGCCGCTGAGCAGCATTGACGCATGAGTCAGCACCTTATCACCGCTGCTGTGTCCAAATCTGTCATTGATGCTTTTAAAAAGATCGAGATCCATCTGTATAACGGAAAAAGGCTGAGACTGTTGCTGACAGCGCTGTGACAGCTTGCGCGCCAGCTCGAAGAAAGCACCACGATTATACAGACGGGTCAGGGTGTCATAGTTTGCCCGCCAGGTCAGCGTTTGTTGCAGGCTAAACATATTATTCACCAGGCGGCGGATCACCACCCAGGAGACGAACAGCATCAGCGTAAACAGCATCCACAACACGCTAAGAACGATACTGATGCGGCCAAACTCGCCCTGAACCCCCTCTTCCAGGGTATGGACTTTAACCAGCAGGCCATCATAGTTATTCAGCTTCGCCCAGGTGATAAAACGGCTATCCATACGCAACTCGCCCCGATCGCCCTGCTTTGCTGCCGTCACCACGCTGGCAATCTGCGCCAGCTCCGGTGCAGTAAATAGCGGCTGCTTCGGCAAAATTTCGACTGAGGAGGCGATAGGATTTAACTCGTTATCGTAGAGCAGCACCGTACCTGCATGGTCGTCATATTTAGCATGCTGTAAGAAGCCATGCAGAGACTCAACGGGGTAATCAAGCGCCAGCACGCCGTACCAGCGGCCATTGTAATCAAGCGGCACTGCGGCGGTAACCAGTTGCCCGGCACTCCGGCCTGCTTCAAAAGTGTGCGTCCATTTCAGCGAGCGATTGGGGTTATTTTGCGGAGCCTGTGAGGAAAAATAGGGCTGCACCACCAGCCGCTGGTAAAGCGAGACGATCTTCGAATCATTAGGCGGTGGCGTACTGGTAAGGAAAAACCCGCTGCGCGAGGCATAGAACACGCGTTGTGGCAACGTTCGCGATCGGTCGGACAGGCGCATGATATAGCTTAATTCCAGCGCCGAGCCTAATTCGGTATGAATGGTTTTTTCGTCGCGATCGAGCAACGGGCCGCTGGCGACAAACTCATCCGACACGCCGCTCAATGGCAAACTGCGATTTAGATCAAGGCGTAACTGCCAGAAAGGCTGACTGCGAAAAATATCGAAATCGGCCAGCGATTTACGGGTTCTGTCGGTTGAAATCGGCGATTGCAGAGCGTAGAGCATCGCATTGCGATAAAACAGCAGGTTATCGATATTGTGCTGCAGCTGGCGATCGAGCAAGGTGGCAACGTTATCCAGACTGTTACGCTGGCCTGCGACATAGGCCCCTTCAAGCACCACAGCCTCACGCCAAGTAAGCAGCGTTGAGCAAAAAAATACGAATATAAAACAGAGGTTAACGACTTTTTTCGGGCTTTTTAAGCGGCTTATCACGCGTTGTATTGCCTTGCCAAACACTGATACTCTCCCTGAAACCGCAATCATTTAAAGCCCATCATTTGTGCCATACCAATCATTTTTACCAGGCCTGACCTGATTTTTATCGCGAGAGAATACACGACCAGGCTGGATTATTACTAAGGGTAAATATATTTAAGGGAAGTATATTACCCGTAAAATGGATGCGGCGCAGGAAATAAAAATGCCCGGACATCATCATTCCTGAACCGCCGTGTTTAAGCTGGACTTTATCGCTGGCAGCCAGAGCCATAACGCCCTCCCGTATTCTGTCTATTAGTCACATCTTTGTGAGTTGGGAAATTTCTCAGCAACGCTGACAGCAACGTGTATCTCAGGCTTACCGCGATGCCTTATTCCCGGCTTCAATCGCACCGTTTTTCGCCCTTCAGTCGGGGTCACGTGGTCGGGAACCACGTGAGTGAGCGATCGTCGGACAAAAATGTCAGGAACATTTTTGAACAACGCCTGCGTTGGTCACGACGTGGTTCGGCACAGGGATGTGCCGAATCAACGGGTCGCGAACGACCC
>NZ_RPOH01000128.1 GCF_003818135.1 Buttiauxella warmboldiae
AATCGACGATTTCACGCGTGCCGGAACCTTTTTCACGCAGGATCCACGACTGCTCGGCCAGCGTCTCAAGCGTGATGGGCTGCTGCAATAAAGATGCGTTCGGCGCGGCAAATACCACCAGTTCGTCCTCAAGCCAGGGTTCCGTCACCAGTTCAGTCATATGGCTTGGCCCTTCAATCAGGCCGATATCCACACGAAAATCTGCCACCGCATTAATCACGTCCTGGCTATTGCCCACGCTCATTTCCAGCGGGAGATGCGGAAAATCGCGCCGATAATGAGCGATCATCTCCGGCAGAATATAGTTGCCAATGGTGCTGCTGGCGTAAACGCGGATGGCGCCGTTATCTTCTTTAAACAACTGCTCAATTTCGGTTGTCTGCTCCAGCAAGCCCACCACGCGTGGATACAGCAGGCGGCCATGTTCGTTAACCACCAGGCGCTTGCCGACCCGGTCAAACAGCTGTACGCCCAGTTGCCCTTCAAGATCCGACAGCGCCGCGCTAACCGCCGACTGCGACAAAGCCAGCATTTGCGAGGCCTGGGTAGTCGAGCCGCTTTTAAGGACTTCGGCGAACACTTCGAGTTGCCGCAGGGTGATATGCATGATGAAAACGCCTTAACACTTATTCAGATTGATTATAAA
>NZ_RPOH01000129.1 GCF_003818135.1 Buttiauxella warmboldiae
AAAATCACTATTCCCTGGTTTGCGGTGCTGTTTATTGTGGTGGCGATGTTTAACTCATTGCATGTGTTACCAGAATGGGCAGTCAATACCTTGATAACGCTGGATACTTTCCTGTTAGCCATGGCGATGGCGGCGCTCGGTTTGACCACGCACTTTAGCGCGCTGAAAAAAGCTGGCGTACGCCCGCTGCTGATGGCTCTGGTGCTGTTTATCTGGCTGATTGTCGGCGGCGGCGCGATTAACCTCGGTATCCATCATCTGATGGCATAATTTGGCACGGAAAATTCCTGTCTAACCCGCTATCATGGGCGCTTTCCCGCTAGCGGGTTTTGCCAGGAGAAAGAAAAATGAAGTTTATTGGCGCACACGTTAGTGCCTCGGGTGGTCTGGAAAATGCCGCAATTCGCGCACACGAGCTGGAAGCCACTGCTTTTGCCCTGTTTACCAAAAACCAACGCCAGTGGCGCGCGGCACCGCTGACCGCAGAAGTCATCACCAATTTCAAACGCGCCTGTGAACAGTATCATTATGGGCCAGGCCAAATCCTGCCCCACGACAGCTATCTGATTAACCTCGGCCATCCCGTTGAAGACGCGCTGGAAAAATCTCGCGAAGCTTTTATTGATGAGATGGAACGCTGCATGCAGCTGGGCTTAACGCTGCTGAACTTCCACCCGGGCAGCCATCTGAAGCAAATTCCTGAAGAAGAGTGCCTTGCCCGTATCGCGCAGTCGATCAACATCGCGCTGGATAAAACTCAAGGCGTGACGGCGGTCATCGAAAACACCGCCGGTCAGGGCAGCAACCTCGGATTCCGTTTTGAGCATCTGGCCGCCATCATTGACGGCGTGGAAGATAAATCACGCGTTGGCGTTTGTATTGATACCTGCCATGCCTTTGCGGCGGGTTACGATCTGCGCACCGAAGCGGATTGCGAAAAGACTTTCGCTGAATTTGACCGCATTGTGGGCTTCCAGTATTTACGCGGAATGCATCTTAATGACGCAAAAAGCGCATTTGCCAGCCGCGTCGACCGTCACAACAGCCTCGGTGAAGGGAATATCGGCCACACGCCGTTTGCCTGGATCATGCGTGATAGCCGTTTCGACGGTATTCCGTTAATTCTGGAAACCACAAATCCGGATATCTGGGCGGAAGAGATTGCCTGGCTGAAAGCGCAGCAGCATGAAATCACCGTTGCTTGACATCCTCCCCGTCCTAAAGGGCGAGGATTCCT
>NZ_RPOH01000130.1 GCF_003818135.1 Buttiauxella warmboldiae
AAATTTCCGCGCCCCGGGAAACCTGAGGCAAGCCGCTACGTCCGTTGATACTCCTCGTTAGACTCCCGCCATAAGTAAATTACTTATAATTCGCTGCCGATCATGAAGCTCTCTTATAACAGCGTATTTGTACTATATGTCTGGGACGGGTTTGCTACAATCTCGCCTCATTTTTTCGACGGACCGCAATTTTCTATGGTTTCTCAAGATAAAACAACACAAGCGCCTGGCTTACGTCGTGAGCTAAAAGCGCGCCACCTAACGATGATCGCCATCGGCGGCTCTATCGGGACCGGGCTATTTGTTGCCTCTGGCGCAACCATTTCTCAAGCGGGCCCAGGCGGCGCGCTGCTCTCCTATATGCTGATTGGTCTGATGGTCTATTTCCTGATGACAAGCCTGGGCGAGCTTGCGGCCTATATGCCGGTTTCTGGCTCTTTTGCCACCTACGGGCAACAATACGTGGAAGAGGGCTTCGGCTTCGCGCTGGGCTGGAACTACTGGTACAACTGGGCGGTCACTATCGCCGTTGACCTTGTTGCATCACAGCTGGTGATGAACTACTGGTTCCCGGATACCC
>NZ_RPOH01000131.1 GCF_003818135.1 Buttiauxella warmboldiae
CCACCGATTTCAGCCCCAGCTGCTGTGCCAGATTCAGGCTGTATTCAATCACCGCCATACAGGACGCGTCCTGGAAGCAGCGGGAAATAAAATAGCGATCGAGTTTCAGCTCCGTAAACGGCAGCATGGTCAGCTGCTGAACGGAAGAATAGCCGGTGCCGAAGTCATCAATAGACAAACCAAACCCGTGCATACGCATGCGGGCCAGGGTTTCCAGCGACTGCCCCACATCCTCCATCAGCGCATTTTCCGTCACCTCCAGGGTGATCATCTGCGGGCTGACGCTCCACTGCCGGCAGTACCCGAGTATCGTGTCAAACAGCCCGGTACTGAGCAGCGAGCGGGTGGATAAGTTCAGGGAAAGATTGACGGACAGTTCGCTCTGCCCCCACAAATGGGCATCCTTCATCGCCTGACGGAACATCATGTCGGTCAGCTCATCAATCAGCCCGTGCTGTTCGGCAAGCGGGATAAATTCAGACGGTGGAATAAACCCTCTCTCCGGGTGCTTCCAGCGGGCCAGCGCTTCGGTGCCCAGCCACTCTCCGCTTTTAAAGGCGACTTTCGGCTGATACCAGGGGCGGATATCGCCGTTATCAAGGGCCCGGCGTAATTCATCCGGGGGAATGATGGATGCGCCGCTGCTGCTCTCCGGCTGCGCCTGCGGGTGCCGGCTGGCTATCAGCGCCTTTATCTGCCTGACGGTGGTCGGTTTACGCAGGGAGCCAAGCATATTCAGGCCGTAGTGCTGCCCCATTAACAACACGCTGTTAATCAGGTCGTTATCCAGCACGCTGGCGATAATCACGGCCCCCCGGAATCCGGCCAGAGAGAGCTGCCGCAGTAAAGCCATCCCGTCCATACCGGGCATCTGCAGCTCGCAGAACACCACATCAATGTTTTTTTGCTGGCAAAGCGCCAGGGCTTCAGCACCGGAATCAGCTTCAAACACGTACTGATAACCCAGGCTGTTAAGCTGATGTCGCAACGTTCGCCGCTGATATTCGCTGGCATCAGCCACCACCAGTAACCGTTGTAAATCAGTGCAGCTAATCATTCATCAAATATCCTGTTTTGGGCCACCTGTTTAGCTCAGCCTGAAACCACCGTCCCTGCATTAAAAATAGATTGCCAGCAGATTGAATAATCACCAGTGTCAGGACAAGGGGG
>NZ_RPOH01000132.1 GCF_003818135.1 Buttiauxella warmboldiae
CCATGTTCGTTTTGCGAAAGTCATGGAGCTTGCCATCAGTCTGCCGTTTTTTATTAGTGGCCTCTATTCGTTACATAAGGCTTGTCGTCAGGCCGAACGCTTTTAGCGGGATAGCGTGTTCATATTACAAACGCTATCCCGCATCCATTAACGGCTGTGCATCGCCAAATCACCCGGTAGGTTTTTCTGCATCCGATGCCAGATTTCACCACTCTCGCGCCCGTAGGTACGCACGGTATCAAACACCTGATCCTGCAAGCCTTGTTGGCAAATCTCAGCCAGACGGTGGTAGAAACCTAACGCCAGGCTGCGTGCTTCCGGACTGGAGAAATAATGACGCCCGATACGGGTGTAGAGCCCTTTCATGCCGTTGAGGATGAGCCCGTAAATCGGATTCCCGGAGGCAAAAGCCAGGCCACGGAAAATATCATAATCAAGCTTAGCAAAAGCATCCGCATGGTCTTCAACGCTATTGGCCGTAGCCAGGACTTCCTGCGCTTTATCCGGATGCTGGCGAACAGCAGTGCGAATAAAGATAGTGGCGATATTGGTTCGCACCGATAACAGGTTATCGATCAGCTGCGGTACGCTGTCGTGATCGAGACGCGCCAAAGTTTCCAGAATGTTTAAGCCGGAGGTTTCCCAGAAGTTATTCACTTTGGTTGGCTTGCCGTGCTGAATCGTTAACCAGCCATCACGCGCCAGACGCTGAAGCACCTCCCGCAGGGTGGTACGAGTCACACCGATCAGTTCAGATAGCTCGCGTTCTGCCGGAAGAATCGTTCCCGGCGCGAAGCGGTTATTCCAGATACTTTCGATGATGTATTCTTCCGCGAAACCCGCTGGGCTCTGCGCCTTAATAACCATAGTATGCTTTCCATTACACAGGTTTTGCTAAAGAGACTCATCATACCAGATGCCTTGCGGCGCAGGTAGCGGTGACAGCGGTCAATTCTGGAATCAGGGTTTAATTTTGCGGGCCAGCCACACAGTTAAACAATATTCCTCAGACTGATGACAAAGCCCATGACTTTCGCAAAACGAACATGGACCATCAAT
>NZ_RPOH01000133.1 GCF_003818135.1 Buttiauxella warmboldiae
CCTGCCTCCTACTCGATTTTCAAGGCGTTAAATCGTGAAAGCGAAAACGGCGTCAGATCAAAACTCGAGGCTTTGCCCAGCGCAAACTGGCAGGCAATTTCCCCCAGCACCGAAGCGAATTTAAAGCCGTGCCCGCTCAAGCCGGTGATGACCAGCGTATTGTCGTGGCCTGGCAGAGTATCAATAATAAAATCCTCATCCGGCGACATATCGTAGGTGCAGGCCGCGCCATGCATACAGACACCGACGCCCGGCAGTATCTGGCGCAGGAAGCTGAACACTTCGCTACCGTCAGTGGCAACTGCGCCAAACGGTTTGCGCTGCTGCGGCTCGTGAATGATCTGCCCGCCGTTATGTTTGCCCAGCTTCAGTTCGTTATCTTCCCCCGCCGGGAAGCCGTAATACTGGCTGCCGTCAGGCAGTTGCGCGGTGAACGCCGGGAAATGATTTTTTGCGCTATAGCGCCCGTCGGCCTGGTGCCAGCTAAAAATTTTGCGTACCGGCGTAACGGGCAGCGTTGGGCATAATTTTGTCACCCAGGTTCCGGCACTGAGCAGCAGTTTATCCGCGGTGAATGCGCCTTCCGGCGTTGCGACTTCTACACCTTCAGCGGTATGGTGAATGTCCGTCACCGGGCAGTTAAACAGCTGCGCGCAACCGCCCTGATTTGCCAGCCGAATATAGGTTTCCACCGCCAGTTCACTGCTTAACACCCCAGAATCAGCTTCAAACAGGCCGAGGTAGTTTTCAGGGACGGTGATTTGCGGCCAGCGGGCCATCACTTCTGCGGCGCTGAGCGTTTCAAGCGGCAGTGACCAGTTTTGCGCGCTGCTTTGTACCGTTGAGATAAAGGCTGAATCGGCCGGGCCGAGGTTAATCACGCCGGTACGATGAAAGATTTTTTCGCCGCTGATTTCCTGCAATGCCTCCCACAGCGCCTGGGCGCGTAGCACCAGCGGGAGATATTTCTCCCCTTCGCCATAGGCATGGCGTATCAGGCGGGTATCGCCATGGTGGCTGCCCTGCTGGTGGGGAGGATGGTTGCTGTCAATCATCAGCACGTTCAGGCCGGAGTGAGTGGCATAGCACCCGGCGGCGGCACCGACAGAACCGCTGCCGACGATGATAAGGTCATAATGCATGGCGCTTTTCTCTTCCCTGTGGCTGGAATAAATTTATATAGCAGGATAATTAAATCCCCGCAGGCTGACAATTAAGCAAAACCTGAATAACAAAAAAGGCACCCTAAGGTGCCTTGAGGTTGCTGACAAAG
>NZ_RPOH01000134.1 GCF_003818135.1 Buttiauxella warmboldiae
GGCGCGACCGTCGGGGCCGAGATTCATGTGGTGGACGTGGGTATCGACAGCGACGCGCTGCCGGGCGTGCTGGATATGAAAGTGGCGCGCGGCAGCGGCAATATTGCGCAAGGCCCGGCGATGAGCCGCCAGCAAGCCGAAGCGTTACTGCTGGCAACCATGCAGCTGACGATGGCAAAAGCGGCGGAAGGGGTGCAGCTGTTTGGCGTGGGCGAGCTGGGAATGGCGAATACCACGCCTGCGGCGGCGATGGTCAGCGTCCTGACCGACAGCTCGCCGGAGGATGTGGTTGGCATCGGCGCCAATTTCCCGGTCGAGAAGATGCACCACAAAATTGCGGTGGTGCGTAAAGCGATTGAAATCAACCAGCCGGATGCCGCAGACGGTATTGATGTGCTGGCGAAAGTGGGTGGTTTTGACCTGGTGGGGATGACGGGCGTGATGCTGGGTGCCGCAGCTGCGGGGCTGCCGGTGGTTCTGGATGGTTTCCTTTCTTATGCTTCAGCGCTGGCGGCCTGCCAGATTGCGCCAGGCGTGCGCGATTATTTAATTCCGTCGCATTTGTCCGCGGAGAAAGGCGCGGTGATTGCGATGAACAAACTGGGGCTGGAGCCTTATCTGCAGATGGGGATGCGTCTGGGGGAGGGCAGCGGCGCGGCGCTGGCGATGCATTTAGTGGATGCGGCGTGCGCTATGCACAATGAGATGGGATCGCTGGCAGAAAGC
>NZ_RPOH01000135.1 GCF_003818135.1 Buttiauxella warmboldiae
TTTTGCGATATATCCCCAGAGTATCCCGAGTAGAGAAATGAAAAATATTCTTGCCATTCAGTCCCACGTGGTTTTCGGCCACGCGGGCAACAGTGCCGCCGAATTTCCGATGCGCCGTCTGGGCGCCAACGTATGGTCACTGAACACGGTTCAGTTCTCTAACCATACCCAATATGGAAAATGGACCGGCAGCGTGATGCCTGCCAGCCATCTCAGTGAAATTGTGCAGGGCATTGCCGATATCGGCCAGCTTAAACGCTGTGACGCGGTGCTGAGCGGCTATCTTGGCTCTGCGGAACAGGGCGAGCATATTCTTTCCATCGTGCGCAAAGTGAAAGAACAAAATCCGCAGGCGAAATATTTCTGTGACCCGGTTATGGGCCATCCTGAAAAGGGCTGTATCGTCGCGCCGGGCGTTGCCGAATTCCATACGCGTTACGCAATGCCTGCCAGCGACATTATTGCCCCAAACCTGATTGAGCTTGAAATCCTGAGCGGCCATGCGGTGAATACGGTTGAAGAGGCGGTTGTCACGGCGCGTGAACTTATCGCGCAAGGTCCGCAAATCGTGCTGGTGAAACACCTGGCGCGTGCGGCTTATCAGCAGGATCGCTTTGAAATGCTGCTGGTAACGGCAGACGAAGCCTGGCATATTCACCGCCCTCTGGTCGATTTTGGCGAGCGTCAACCGGTTGGCGTGGGGGATGTGACCAGCGGCCTGCTGCTGGTGAAATTATTGCAGGGAGCCACTCTTCGCGAAGCGCTGGAGCATGTGACCGCCGCGGTGTATGACGTCATGGTCGTGACGAAGCGAATGGCGGAGTACGAACTGCAGCTGGTGGCGGCCCAGGAAGGAATAGCGAAGCCTGAGCACTATTTCACCGCGGTGAAACTGTAATAAAACAGGCGGATGACGCTTTCGCGCCTCCGCCTTGCGATTTAAATCCCTTCCGCAGTTAAAGCCGCGGCGACGGCCGGACGCGCTTTCATACGCTCCATAAATGCATCAATATTGCTTAATCCTTGCAGATTGAGGTTCAGCGCCTGGGCCCAACGCAGAACGGTGAACAGATAGGCATCCGCCACGCTAAAGCGCAGCCCCATCAGCCACTGCTTGTCATTAAGTTCTTCATTTACGTATTTGAATTTCTTCTCAAGTGCCGCACGAGTCGTGGTTTTGAACGCGTCAGGAGTGGCTGGATTAAACAGCGGAGAGAAACCTTTATGCAGTTCGGTGGCGATGTAGTTCAGCCATTCGAGGGTGTGATAGCGCGTCATGCTGCCTGCCGGGGCGAGTAGCTGGCGATCCGGTACTTTGTCTGCAAGATACTGCACGATGGCGACGCCCTCGGTCAGCATAGAGCCGTCATCGAGCAGCAGCGCCGGAACCTGGCCTTTCGCGTTAATCTCAAGATAATCATCTCCCGCTTCGGTCTTCTTCGTGGCCAGATCGACATTGACCAGTGAGAAATCAATACCGCTTTCGCGCAGGATGATATGTGGGGAGAGGGAACAGGCACCAGCTTTATAATACAGTTTCATTACTGAACTCCTATGGGGCGCTAAAACACCGGGATTGCTGACAAAGAA